>CAXTIC010000007.1:0-100340 GCA_964244255.1 uncultured Lichenihabitans sp.
GCGACCCTGGTGGTCAACAAGCTGCGCGGCGGCCTCAAGGTCGCGGCCGTGAAGGCGCCGGGCTTCGGCGATCGCCGCAAGGCCATGCTCGAGGATATCGCGATCCTGACGTCGGGCCAGATGATATCCGAGGAACTCGGCATCAAGCTCGAATCGGTCACGCTGCAGATGCTCGGCCGCGCCAAGCGGGTGCGCATCGACAAGGAGAACACGACCATCATCGACGGCGCCGGCCAGAAGGGCGACATCGACGGCCGCATCGCCCAGATCAAGGCGCAGATCGAGGACACCACCTCGGACTACGACAAGGAGAAGCTGCAGGAGCGGCTGGCCAAGCTCGCGGGCGGCGTCGCGGTGATCCGCGTCGGCGGCTCGACCGAGGTCGAGGTCAAGGAGAAGAAGGACCGGGTCGACGACGCGCTGAACGCGACCCGCGCGGCTGTCGAGGAAGGCATCGTGCCGGGCGGCGGCGTGGCTCTGCTGCGCGCCAAAGCGGCGGTGAACCGGCTGAAAAGTCCGATCGCCGACGTCCAGGCCGGCATCAACATCGTGTCGAAGGCCCTCGAAGCCCCGATCCGGCAGATCGCCGAGAACGCCGGCGTCGAAGGCTCGATCGTGGTCGGCAAGATCAACGACCATTCCTCGCAGACCTACGGCTACAACGCCCAGACCGAGGAATACGTCGACATGATCGAGGCCGGGATCGTCGATCCCGCCAAGGTCGTGCGCACGGCCCTCCAGGACGCGGCCTCGGTCGCCGGCCTGCTGATCACCACCGAAGCCATGGTCGCCGAAGTCCCGAAGGACAAGCCGGCCATGCCGATGGGCGGCGGCGGCGGCGGCATGGGCGGCATGGATTTCTGATCCGGCCTAACCAGGTTCGCTGTCAGCTGAACAGGGTACCCCCGGAGCGATCCGGGGGTGTTTTCGTTTGGGGAAGATGGCCCGTTGCGGTGCGTTCCGGGCGGCGCGCCTTGACACCGCCCCGCTTCGAACGCGAATGCGAACGTCATGCGAACGAAGCTTGCAGAGGCGGTCTCCAAGTTCGGCGCGAGCGTCAGGCCCAAGCTCGCCAGCGCGGCGATTGAGGGCGCGCCGGAAGACCAGCTTCGGGGTCCGCTCGAAGCCCTGGTGCGCGATTTGGGCGAGATATGCGGCCTGCCCGAGGGCGCCGTCCACCTCGTCGGCGAAACGACGCTCGCCTACCTGAAGACACGGCCCGATTACGCCGTCACGGTTCAGGGCTCCCTCGTTGGCTTTATCGAGGTCAAGGCCCCGGGCAAAGGCGCCGACCCGCGTCGTTTGCTGACCCGCACGACAAGGCCCAGTGGGCCAAGCTCAAGGCGCTCCCCAACCTGCTCTACACGGACGGTGGGAGCTTCAGCCTTTGGCGGGACGGCGAAATCGTCGGTCGCGTCGTCCATCTCGACGGCGATCTCGAAACGGCTGGCGGCAAGCTCGCGGTGCCCGCGACCCTGCTGCCCCTGTTCAGCGATTTCCTGCGCTGGAGCCCGATCCCACCGAGGACCGCGAAACACCTCGCCGAGGTCAGCGCGCGCCTGTGCCGCCTGCTGCGGGACGAGGTCGTCGAGCAGATGGCGCTGGGCAGCGAGGGGCTCACGGCGCTCGCCCGCGACTGGCGCAAGCTGCTCTTTCCCGAGGCGGATGACGCGGCCTTCGCGGACGGCTACGCGCAGGCCGTCACCTTCGGACTTCTGATCGCTCGCGCCCGGAACATTTCGTTGGCCGGCGGTCTCGACGATGCCGCGCAAGAACTGCGGAAAACCAACTCGCTCATAGGCACGGCGCTCCGGCTTCTGACCGACGACGCGGGCAACCAGGAGAGTCTGAAAACGTCGCTGGGCACGCTCGCGCGCGTGCTCGACGCGGTGGTCTGGTCCGACATCACCAAGGACGAGGCGGATGCGTGGCTCTACTTCTATGAAGATTTCCTTGACGTGTACGACCGTCGGCTCCGCCGGCTCACCGGCTCCTATTACACCCCGCCCGAGGTGGTGGGCGCCATGGTGCGGCTCGTTGACGAGGCGCTGCGCGGCCCCCTATTCGACCGGCCCTTGGGACTGGCCGCGAGCGACGTGACGGTCGCTGATCCGGCGGTCGGGACCGGCACCTTCCTGCTCGGGGTGCTGCGTCGGATCGCGGCCACCGTGGCGGAGGATCAGGGACAGGGCGCGGTGCGCGGCGCCATCGCGGCCGCCGCCCGCCGCGTGGTGGGCTTCGAACTCCAGTTCGGTCCTTTCGCGGTGGCGCAACTTCGGCTGCTCGCCGAGATGCAGACGCTCATGACCGCCCCCGGCGCGCCGCCCCCGCCGAGCCCCGACCTCCAGCTCTTCATCACCGACACGCTCGGCGACCCCTTCGTCGAGGAGGACTATTTTTCCAGCATGGTCGCGGCGGTGGCCAAGTCGCGGCGCGACGCGAACCGGATCAAGAAGGAGGTCCCGATCACGGTCGTGATCGGCAACCCGCCGTACAAGAACCAGGCTGCCGGACAGGGCGGCTGGATCGAGGCGGGGTCGAGCAGCGTGGCAAGGACGCTCAGGCCGCCGCTCGACTGGTGGCAACCGCCGGCGGCTTGGGGCGTCGGTGCCCATGCCCACCACCTGCGCAACCTTTACGTCTACTTCTGGCGCTGGGCGACCTGGAAGGTGTTCGGCTCGGGCTATCACGCTTCGACCGGCTTGCCGGACCGGGACCAGGCCGGGATCGTGTGTTTCATCACGGTCGCGGGTTTTCTCAACGGGCCGGGGTTCCAGCGGATGCGGGAGGACCTGCGACGCACCTGTTCGGCCATCTGGGTCGTCGACTGCTCCCCCGAAGGCCACCAGCCCGACGTGCCGACCCGCATCTTCCAAGGCGTGCAGCAGCCGGTCTGTATCGTTTTGGCTGCGCGCCAACTCGGGAAGCAGGGTGGCGCGCCGGCGCGGCTACGCTTCCGCGCCCTGCCTGACGGGCAGCGGGAAGGGAAGTTCGAGGCTTTGGCGGCGTTGAGCCTCGACGGGCCGGGCTGGACGGAGGGTGCTTCGGGCTGGCGCGACCCGTTGCTTCCGGAGCAGGGTGTCGAATGGGGCAGCTTTCCAAGCCTAGCGGAGTTGTTTCTTTGGTCCAGTCCAGGTGTCAAGACGCATCGTACTTGGGTCATCGCACCCGATGCCGCAACATTGGAAGCGCGGTGGAACCGATTGCGACTAGAAAAGAACGACGAGAGGAGATCGGAGCTTTTCCATGGAGACCCTGACCGGAATCTAAACACTAAGATAGCCGTATACTTGGGTTCTCACGCGACCAGATCTGTAAGTGTCGCGAGCGACATGGGCCCTTTAGTCGCAGCAGTTCGTTACGCGTTCCGCTCTTTCGATCGCCAATGGATGATACCCGATCATCGGCTGATTAACAGGGCGCGATTACGTCTGTGGTCCGAATGGTCATCCAGTCAGATCTACCTGACAGCTCTCGAAGCGCAAGCGCCGACATCGGGGCCGGCGGTGAGCTTCACGCCGCTTATTCCGGACAATGACCATTACAAAGGCTCGTTCGGCGGCCGCGTGTACCCGCTCTGGGGCGATGCCGTCGCGACGCAACCTAACCTCCGCCCGTCGCTCCTCGCCGCCCTGGCCGACACCTTCGGGTGCGACGTGTCGGGCGAGGACCTCATGGCCTACCTCGCCGCGTTGATGGCGCATCCGGCCTTCACGGCGCGTTTCGCCGCCGACCTCGTCCGGCCCGGCCTGCGCGTGCCGCTGACGGCCGACGGCGGCCTGTTCACCGAAGCCGTCGCGCTCGGGCGCGAGGTGGTCTGGCTGCACTGCTACGGCGAGCGTTTCGCCGACCCCGCCGCCGGCCGGCCGAAGCGCGCGCCCCGCCTGCCCAAGGCCGAAGCACCCTATATCCCCGCCGAGGGCGCCATCCCCGGCGCGCCCGAACCGCTGCCCGAAACCATGGACTACGACGCGGGCACGCGCCGGTTGCGGATCGGCAAGGGCCTCGTGGCGAACGTCACGCCCGCCATGTTGGCCTACGAGGTTTCGGGCAAACACGTCCTGCGGCAATGGTTCAGCTATCGTCGGCGCGACCGCACCCGCCCGATCATCGGCGACCGCCGCCCGCCCTCGCCGCTGGAGGCGATCCAGCCCGAAAGCTGGCCGGCCGAATACACGAGCGACCTCATCGACCTCCTGAACGTGCTCGGCCGGCTTGTCGCTCTCGAACCCCGACAAGCCGAACTTCTCGGACGTGTCTGCGCCGGCCCGCTACTGGCTGTCGAAGCGCTGCAACAAGCCGGCGCCATTCCATCCGCTCCGCTCGTCGGTTCCCCTGCCGATGGCCAGGATAGCGGTGGATAAGCTGGCAGCATCGGCTCGCCCGGTCGATCATGCCGTCCGACGCGCCCATAATGTTGGAAAGGCCTGGACCCATGGCGCCGAAGCACCCCGACCTCTTCGAACCGCAGCAGCCGGACCTCTTCCCCGCCCCGGAGCCCGCCGCGACGGCCGTCGGCCGGGGCGACCCCGAACGCGTGCGGGCCCGGCTCGAACGGATCGTGGCCGAGGCGCGCGCCGCCGACGCCATGCCGTGGGACCGCGCGGAACTGCGCCTCTATCGCACCATCGTGCCCCAGATGACCCTGTGGCTGCCCGAGGACGAGGCCGCGCGATGGCGGCTCGACTTCGAGACCGAGGTCGAACGCCTCGGCGGTGCGTGATCGGGCGCGCGGGACGCGAGGGTCGGTCGTTGCCCGGGACGACCTGATGGACCATTCCGGCCTCGCCCGCATGGGCTATGATGTGCGGGTCGAGGGCTCCGTTTCCCCGGCTCCCCGCCGTCGCTGAGGCAAACCCATGATCCGGCTCTACACCTGGACGACGCCCAACGGGCGCAAAGCATCGATCGCGCTCGAAGAGCTCGGGCTGCCCTATTCCGTGCATCCGGTGAACATCGGCAAGGACGAGCAGTTCGCGCCGGACTTCTTGGCGATCGCCCCCAACAACAAGATCCCGGCGATCGTCGACGAGGATGCGCCCGGCGGCCCGCTGTCGATCTTCGAGTCGGGCGCCATCCTCACCTACCTGGCCGAGAAGACCGGCAAGCTCCTGGCGCAGACCGGGCCGGAACGGTATCGCGCCCTCGAATGGCTGAACTGGCAGATGGGCGGGCTCGGCCCCATGCTGGGCCAGTTGAGCTTCTTCGCGGTCCGTTCGCCCGAAAAGGCGCCCCTCGCCATCGAGCGGTTCACGACCGAGTCCGGACGGCTGCTCGGCGTCATGGACCATCGTTTGGGCGAGGCGCGCTACCTCGCGGGCGAGGATTATTCGATCGCCGACATCGCCTGCTACGCCTGGACGCTCGCCGCCACGACGTTCCTGAAGGAGCCCTTGCGGGACCAGCTCGCCAAGGTGCCCCACATAGACCGCTGGCTGACCGAGGTCGGCAACCGCCCGGCCGTGCAGCGCGGCATGCTGGTGCCGAAGGTTTGAGGGCTGGACTGCCGGCTCCACGCGGGCCGGCTGCCCAAGAATGTTGCTTCAGTCACGCCTCCGCTTGCGGCTAGGATGCCGGCGAGGAGGTGTATCATGCCAGTTTCGTTGCCCCGCTCCGCCTATGGCGACATGTTCGGGCCGACCACGGGCGACAGGCTGCGCCTCGCCGACACCGTGCTGACCATCGCCATCGAGCGCGATTTCACCACCTACGGGGAGGAGGTGAAGTTCGGCGGCGGCAAGGTGATCCGCGACGGCATGGGGCAGTCGCAGCGTTCGCGGGCGCAGGGTGCCGTCGACACCGTCATCACCAACGCGGTGGTCCTCGACCATTGGGGGATCGTCAAGGCCGACGTCGGCCTGAAGGACGGCCGCATCGCCGCCATCGGCAAGGCGGGCAACCCCGAGATCCAGCCCGGCGTCACCATCGTCATCGGGCCCGGCACCGAGGTGATCGCCGGCGAGGGCAAAATCCTCACGGCCGGCGGTTTCGACACCCACATCCACTTCATCTGCCCGCAGCAGATCGAGGAGGCGCTGATGTCGGGCATGACCTCCATGCTCGGCGGCGGCACCGGACCGGCCACGGGCACCTTCGCCACCACCTGCACGCCCGGCCCCTGGCACATCGCCCGCATGATCGAGGCGGCCGACGCCTTTCCGATGAACCTTGGCTTCGCCGGCAAGGGCAACGCCTCGACGCCCGCGGGGCTCGTCGAGCAGGTGGCGGCCGGCGCCTGCGCGCTGAAGCTCCACGAGGACTGGGGCACCACGCCGGCCGCGATCGACAACTGCTTGTCGGTCGCCGACGACCATGACGTACAGGTTATGATCCACACCGACACGCTGAACGAGTCGGGCTTCGTCGAGGACACGATCGCGGCCTTCAGGGGCCGCACCATCCACGCCTTCCACACGGAGGGCGCCGGCGGCGGCCACGCGCCCGACATCATGAAGGTGGCCGGGCTCGACAACGTGCTGCCGTCCTCGACCAACCCGACGCGGCCGTTCACCGTGAACACGCTCGACGAGCACCTCGACATGCTGATGGTGTGCCATCACCTCGACGGCTCCATCCCCGAGGACCTCGCCTTCGCCGAAAGCCGCATCCGCAAGGAGACCATCGCCGCCGAGGACATCCTCCACGACCTCGGCGCGCTGTCGATGATGTCGTCGGACAGCCAGGCCATGGGCCGGGTCGGCGAGGTGATCATCCGCACGTGGCAGACGGCGGACAAGATGAAGCGGCAGCGCGGCGCCCTGCCGGGCGATGGCGCCGGCGACGACAACGCGCGCGTGAAGCGCTACGTCGCCAAATACACGATCAACCCGGCCATCGCCCACGGCGTGTCGCGGCACATCGGTTCGATCGAACCCGGGAAGCTCGCCGACCTCGTGCTGTGGACGCCGGCCTTTTTCGGCGTGAAGCCCGACCTCGTCATCAAGGGCGGCATGATCGCCGCCGCCCCCATGGGCGACCCGAACGCCTCCATCCCGACGCCGCAGCCGGTACATTACCGGCCGATGTTCGGCGCCTATGGCGGCGCGGTCGCGTCGACGTCGCTGACCTTCGTGTCGGGGACGGCGCTCGCGAGCGGCCTCGCCGAGCGGCTTCGCGTGCGCAAGCCGCTGGTCGCGGTGGAGAATACGCGCGGGGGCCTGCGGAAATCCTCGATGATCCACAACGGTGCGACGCCGGTGCTGGAGATCGACCCGGAAACCTACGCGGTCAAGGCCGACGGCGAGCTCTTGACCTGCGCCCCCGCCGACGTGCTGCCCATGGCGCAGCGGTACTTTCTGTTTTAGCCGCCGCCGGCCGGCGGAAGCGCGTCCTCCTCGATCGCGCGAACGGCCGACACCTTGTCGATCCGCAAGCCGTCCATCCCCATGACCTCGAAGCGCCAGCCTTCCCACGCGAAGCGGACGCCGGTCACCGGGACATCCCCGAGCCGGTGAAGGCAGAAGCCCGCCAGGGTGTGGTACTCGCCCGTGAACGATGCCTTGGACAGGCCGAGTCGTTGCATGACGGCGAGGACGGGTGTCGTTCCCTCGATGTGCAGGGAGCCGTCCGCGCGCTCGACGATCGATTGCGTTTCGTCCTCCTCGGGTATGTCGCCCGCCATGGCTTCCAGCAGGTCGGTTTGCGTGACGATGCCCTGCACGACCGCGTGTTCATCGATGACGACCGCCATCTGGACGGGACGGTTCTTGAACAGTTCGAGAACGTGCAGCACCGTAGCACCGTCGTGGACGACGACGGGGTCGCGCAGCACCGCCAGCGGATCGAGCGTCCGTCCGTCCAGGTGAGCGTCGAGCAGATCCTGTTTGCGAACGACGCCGAGCAGCGTGTCGAGCTTGCCCCGCGCCACGATGGCCATCTCGTGCTTGTTGCCGCGCACCGTGGCCATCTGTGCGTGGAGGTCGTCCTCCGTGTTGACCCACACGACCTTGCGGCGAGGCGTCATGATCGAGCGAACGCGAAACTCGGACAGGCTGAAGGCGCGCTCGACGACCTCCTGCTGGGCGGTCTCGATCAGGCCGCCTTCCTTGCTGGCGGCAACCAGAAGCTTCAGCTCCTCGGTCGAGTGAAGCGCTTCTTCGGCGCTTCCCGGCTCGAGGCCGAAAAGCCTGAGCACGGCGGCGCCGAGCGCGTCGAGGACATAGATCGCCGGACGGAACACCTGCCGGAAAAGGCTCAGGGGCCGGACGATGACGAGCGCCGTCCGTTCGGTTCTCTGCAAGGCGAGGCTCTTCGGCGCGAGCTCGCCGAGCACGATGTGCAAGGTCGTGATGGTCGCGAACGCGATCACGACCGCGATGGCGTGAGCCGCCGCGCTCGCACCGGGCAAGCCCGCGAGCGCCGGCTCGATCAGGTCGGCGATCGCGGGTTCGCCGATCCAGCCCAGTGCCAAGGAGGACAGCGTGACGCCGAGCTGGGTGGCGGCGAGGTTGAAGTCCAAGTCGGCCACGGCGCTCTGCAGCGCCCGAGCCGTCGCGGACCCTTCCGCGACCAGTTCCCCCACACGGCTGCGTCGGATGCCCACGAGCGAAAACTCGGCCGCGACAAAGAAGCCGTTTGCCAGGACAAGGAGGAAGACGGCGGTGATCTTGGCCAGATCGAAGAGGATGTCCGCTTGCATCGATGCGCCTGTTTGTTGTCGAAGGCCGGAAAAACCACTCCGCGTCGCGCGTCCGTGCGCCTCGAGCATAGCAATGGTAGGAGCGTCCGCCGGACGCGCGCACTTCGATGCCCGGTTCAGGTCATCGAAGCCCTTCCGCGATCTTCACCTTGGTCGGCACCGCCGAGCGTCGTGTCGCTGACGGGGGAGCTCGGGGCATCGCGACCCGCGACGTCGCGGACGGCTCATCGTCGCGGGTGCGCTCTTGGGCTCGTCCCGCGAGAGGTCCCGCCACCCCTTCGCGGACAGACTCCGGATGGCCGGCGGCCACGAGGCGCGGGGCGCCGAAGCGGGCGCGCCCCACAGCCGTCTCGCGGCGGCGGGCGGCGGCGATATCGACCGCGACGGTGTCGGGGTGCGGGGTCGGTCATGGGGGGTTAAACGGCCGACGCGCGGCATGGTTCGATCCCGGGTGGGGGCGACATCGTCGCGCAGCGCGGCGACGCGCGGCCGATCGTTGTCGGCGCATGCGCCACGACCCCGCCGTCACCGCCGACCTGCCCGAATTGCCTCCGGGCGCTTTCGGCAAGCCCGATTCCTCGCCCGACGCCCGGTTCTACGCCGCGCCGCGGTTCGTCACCCATATCGACGATGGCGCCATCGCGGCCGTCACGGCGCTCTACCGTGACCTGTTCCCGCCGGGTGGGGCGATCCTCGACCTCATGTCGAGCTGGGTCACCCATCTTCCGGACGACGTGACCTACCGCGAGGTGGCGGGCCTCGGGATGAACGCGGCGGAACTCGACGCCAATCCGCGCCTGTCGCGGCGCGCGGTTCGGGACCTCAACGCCGATCCGTCCCTGCCCTTCGGCGATGCCGCGTTCGACGGCGCCGGACTCTGCGTGTCGATCCAATACCTGCAGCGGCCCGTGCCGGTGTTGCGCGAGGTCGCGCGCGTGCTGCGGCCAGGGGCGCCGCTCGTCATCACATTTTCAAATCGCTGCTTTCCGACCAAGGCCGTCGCGATCTGGTCGGCGCTCGGTCATGCCGAGCGCGTCCGCCTTGTGTCGCTTTTCCTCGAACGCGCCTGCTTCGCCACTCTCGAAACACTCGCGCCCGTTCCGCCTGGGCGCGGCGGCGACCCGCTGTGGGCTGTCGTGGGCCGCTCTCCGGCACGCTGACGGGCGCCGCCGTCGATCAGGCCGCGCCGGGTTTGAAGCGCAACGCGACGCCGTTCATGCAGTAGCGTAACCCCGTCGGCTGCGGCCCGTCGTTGAACACGTGACCAAGGTGGCCGCCGCAGCGCGAACAGGACACGGCGGTGCGCGCCATGCCGAACGACGCGTCCGTCCCCTCGGCCACCGCGCCAGGCAGCGGTTGATAGAAGCTCGGCCAGCCGGTGCCGCTGTCGAACTTCGCGGCGGATGAGAACGCGTCCTGGTCGCAGCCCGCGCAGGCGAAGAGACCCGCGCGGTGTTCGCGATTGAGCGGACTCGAGCCGGCCCGCTCGGTGCCGTCCTGGCGCAGGATGTCGTATTGCGCGCGCGTCAGGCGCTTGCGCCATTCCGCGTCGGTCAGGCTGACGGAAAAGGCGCCCCCGGCCGCGCGGGCGGGCGCGGGCCTCAGCCCCCAGGCGACGGCTCCAGCCAAAGCGGCGACCGCGGCCGAGCCGCACAGCAGGTCGCGTCGTGTCGTTTCCATGTCCGTCCCATCCCGGTTCGTTCCGCAACCCGGGCCGATCCCGCGCCCGGGTGCTTTCGTTCTAGATACGGGCGCGGAACGCCGACGTTTCACCCCCGGTGACCACCCATGAGCGAAACTCTTAAGAGCGGCGGCCGGCGCCGGGCGACCCGGCGGGCGGTCCGCTCCCGCGCGGCTGGTCGCGGGGGTGGCGGCGGGTGAACGGGGTCGCGCTCGATGTGGTCGAGGCCGGGCCGGTGCGTCTGCAGGAGCCGGATGTGGTCAACCGCGAACTCGATCGGTTTTTCACGACGGCGTGAGCCGCGCGGTCGCGGGGTGCCCCGCTTCGATGACGGCCGAGATTCCGGGCCGCGCTCGTGCTTGCGGGCGGCCGGGACGCTCAACCACCCTTCAGCGCTCCATAGGGCGACCGGGGCGGGGGCGAGTCCCCACCCGGCGGTTCGGAGACATCGCCGCCCGCCCCTGGCAGCGAACCCTCGCCGGCATCGGGCCGGACGGGAGGCATCGGCGCATCTGGCGCGGCCGGGCTCCCGACCCCGACCTTCGCCAACAGTGCCCGCAACGGTTCCGCGATCCAGGCGCGCGATACGAAGCTGTTGTGGTCGACCCCTCCGGCGAAAACGAATGCCGTGACGCCGTCCTGAAGTCGGCCTGGCTCGCCGACGCTGAAGCCTATGCCACGCGCGGCGAGGTCTTGTTGCAAGGCCGCGTTCTGTTCCCTCGACCCGTCCGAATAGGCGCTGACGAAAAACGCCAGCCCATGCCGCCGCGCGATCCATGCCGAGAACTTGTCGACTTCCCCGAACAGCGCGTCGAGCAGGATGACGCCCTTGATCCGGTTCTCGACGCCGCCCCACTGCAGCGAATAGGCGGAGGGGAGATAGCCGCCGCTGTAGGCCACGATGATGACCGGCAGGTTGGCGAAGTGGGCCCGCGCGTCCTTGTCGCCATAAAGCTCGGCCAAATGCTTCGAGGCTTCGTCGAGATACTGGCCCAAGACGCCATGCAGCCAGAAATGGCCGGCGCTCGAATCGAGCGCGTTCGACGCCAGTTGGGGGGCGAGCAGAACGGCGTTGAGCCGCGACTGCGCGAGTTGAAGGGGCACCCGCTGGCGCTCGACGACGTCGCGGGCCAGCGTCGCGAGGTTACCGTGCAGGTAGAGCACGATGACGGCCGGCCGGCCGAGATCGAACGTCTTGGGGATGAAGACGAGCGACCGGCGGTCCTTGTAGGTCTGGTCCTCCCACAGCACGCCGCCGCGGGGGGACGTGTGTCCGCGCCGCTCCCCCTCCTTGGCGTCGAGGAACGGCTTGCCGGTGTCCGGAATGACGCCGTCGTAGGGGAACGGCGAATGTTCGAACGGAACCAGGCGCATAGCGCCCGCGGCGGACGGCAAGGTAGTGCCGCCGTCCGGTATTTCCCTCGGCATCGGGCCGGTTCCGTTGCGCGTGGGGCCGGGGCGCTTTTCCGCCTTGGGCACCTCGGGGGGCTGCGCCCGCGTGCCCGCGCCCGCGCCCGCGAGCGTCAAAAGCGCGGCGGCGATCGCCCGCCGCAGTGGGGCTCCGACGATCCGCTTGCCCTTCGTACGCCCCACGCTGATGATCTTTCGACGGCGACCCCGGCGGGGATGTTACCCGTGTCGGCGGTTCCGGGCCACACCGGACATCGGTACCGTGGCCCTCCGAGCGGCGTTGCCGCCCGCGGCCGGGCCGGGGGGAGGTCCCGGGGTGCCGTCCGCCGCGGACCTGCTGTAAGATAGGCGACGGCCGGAGGATCCGCGCCGGGCAACCCGGACGTCCCATGCTCATCGGCATTCTGGCGGGGATCGCCACCGGCGCGCTCTGGGGGCTGACGTTCGTCGCGCCGCTGGCGGTCGCGCCCGTGTCGGCCTGGGACCTCACCGTCGCGCGCTACGGCGTCTTCGGGCTGGCCTCGGCGCTGCTGATGATCCTCCCCCGGTTCCGGCCGACCGGGATCGGGTTCCGACGGATGCTCGTGGGCCTGTGCCTCGGCGGCCTCGGCTACACGGGCTACGTCGCCGGCATCTTCTTTTCGGTGAGGCTCGCCGGGGTCGCGATCCCCCCGCTCGTCATCGGCCTGGCACCGATCCTTCTCGCGCTCGTGGGGAACAGGCGCGCGGCGGTCCCCTGGGCCGGACTCGCCGTTCCGCTCGCGTTGATCGCGGGCGGGCTCGCGCTCGTGAACGCGTCGGCGCTGGCCTCGGCCGATCTCGCGAATCGCGCCGCCATCCTGTCCGGCGTCGGATGCGCCGTGATGTCGTTGGTCGTCTGGGTGGTCTACGCGACGGTGAACGCCTCCGTTATGCGCGAGCCGGGCGCGCCCGAGGCGCTGCGCTGGACCGGCGTGCAGGGCCTCGGCGCCGCGCTCGGCAGCCTCGTGCTGCTCGGGCCGTTGACGTCGATCCGCGCGCCCGGGGACATCGTGGCGCTCGTGTCCTCGCCCGGTGGCCCGCGCTTCCTCGCCTGGGCCGCCGTGATGGGGCTCGGCGGCTCGTGGCTCGCCACCTGGTGCTGGGTGGTGGCCTCGCGCCGCCTGCCGCTCGCGCTCGCGGCGCAGCTCATCGTCGGCGAGACCGTGTTCGGCCTGATCTATGGCTTCCTTTACGAAGGGCGCTGGCCGAGCGCGGCCGAATCGTGCGGCGCGGCGCTCCAGATCGGCGGCGTGATCGCGGCGGTGGCGCTGTTCCACCGGCATCGCGACGCGGCGCGGGCCGACCTCGGACCGTCTGGATCGGGCTCGCGAACCGCGATAGACCCCGGCCTTGCCCCCCTGCCCCGGAAGCGCCCACCATGACCTCCTCCCCACTCCCCGACACGATCCGCGTCGAGCGCGATTCGTTGGGCGACGTTCCGGTGCCCGCCGACCACCTGTGGGGCGCGCAAACGCAGCGCTCGCTCACCTTCTTCCCGATCGGCGTCGGGCGCTTCGCGTGGGGGCGGACGGTCATCCGCGCCCTCGGTATTCTCAAGAAATGCGCGGCGCTGGCAAACGGCGAACTGGGCGCGCTTCCGCCCGCCAAGGTCGCGCTGATCTCGGCCGCCGCCCAGCAGGTGATCGACGGCCGCTGGGACGCGGAATTCCCCCTCGTCGTCTTCCAGACCGGATCGGGGACGCAGACCAACATGAACGCCAACGAGGTGATCGCCAACCTCGCGATCCGGCAGGCGGGCGGCGTCCTCGGCTCGAAACATCCCATTCACCCGAACGACGACGTGAACCACGGGCAGTCCTCGAACGACGCCTTCCCGACCGTGATGCACATCGCCACCGTCGAGGCCGTGGAGAACGATCTGATCCCGGCCGTGCTGGCGCTGCGCGACAGCCTCGCCGAAAAGGGCGAGATGGGGCGGGATGTCGTCATGGTGGGCCGCACGCACCTGCAGGACGCGACCCCGATCACGTTCGAGCAGATCGTGTCCGGCTGGACGGCGCAGCTCGACGAAGCGCTCGACGGCATCCGTCGCGCGCTCATCCCCTGCTACGGGTTGGCGCTCGGCGGCACCGCGGTCGGCACCGGGCTCAACACCCACCCGCGCTTCGGCGCGGTCGCGGCGGCGGCGATCGCGGCCGAAACCGGCCTGCCCTTCGTCGGTGCGCCGAACAAGTTCGCGGCGCTCTCGGCCCACGACGCCATCGTGGGCGCGAGCGGCGCGCTGCGCGTGCTGGCCGGCGCGCTCATGAAGATCGCCAACGACGTGCGTTGGCACGCCTGCGGCCCGCGCGCCGGATTCAACGAGCTGCTGATCCCCGAAAACGAGCCGGGCTCCTCGATCATGCCGGGCAAGATCAATCCCACGCAATGCGAGGCCCTGACGATGGTGGCTGTCCAAGTGTTCGGCAACGACCACGCGGTGGCGTTCGCCGGCAGCCAGGGCAATTTTCAGCTGAACGTTTTCAAGCCGGTCATGCTGCACAATATCCTCGAATCGATCGCGCTGTTGTCGGACGGGGTGAACGCGTTCGAACGCTTCTGCGCGCGGGGCATCGAGCCGAACCGCAAGCGCATCGCTGAAAACCTCGAGCGTTCGCTGATGGTCGTCACCGCGCTCAATCCGCACATCGGCTACGAAAAGGCCGCCAAGATCGCGCTCCACGCGCATCGAGAGGACGTGAGTCTGCGGGAGGCGGCGGCTCATCACGGGATCGGCGGCGAAGACTTCGACGCCTGGGTACGTCCGAGCGACATGACGGGTGCGCGAACGGCTGAAGACCAGGCCCGAGACGGGCGGTCGTTCGCTCCCTAGCCGCCCCGTCCGCCTCGGCGGCCGCCGGCATCCGGGCCGCCAACGGCCAACCTGGCCGTCGTCGCGAGGGGTTATCGGACCCTGCTGCGCGTCATCCGGATGTCTGACGCCAGCCCGCCCTCATTCGCTCGGCCGCGGCGCGCGCCACCGAACGTCTCCGACGTCGCGAGACCGCTCACCATCGAAGGGAGCCGGTGTGTGCGCGCTCGATGTTCGAACGGCTTTATTTGCTGACCTGCGAGTCCATGATCTGCATCACCGCCGGGGTGGCGATGATGGCGAACAGGACGGGCAGGAAAAAGATGATCATCGGAACGGTGAGCTTGGGCGGCAGCGACGCCGCCTTCTTCTCCGCCTCCATCATGCGGTGGTCCCGACCTTCCTGCGACAGCACCCGCAGGGCAACCCCGAGCGGCGTGCCGTACCGTTCGGACTGGATCAAGACGGTCGATAGCGCCCGGATGCTGTCGAGCCCCGTACGGGTCGCGAGATTCTCGAAGGCGGCGCGCCGATCCTGGAGGTAGGACAACTCGGCCGTGGTCAGCGTGAGTTCCTCCGCGAGGGGGATCGATTGCGTGCCGATTTCGCTCGCGACCTTGCGACAGGCGTGTTCGACCGACATGCCCGACTCGACGCAGATCAGCAGCAGGTCGAGAGTATCGGGGAACGCCATCCGCATCGATTTCTGCCGCTTCGAGATGGTGTTCGTCAGCGATATTTCGGGCATCTTGAGGCCGAGGTATGCCGCGAACACGGCGATGCACACCCGGATGCCGAACGACAGGCCGAAGTCCGCGATCAGGAACAGGTAGATCGCGCAGACCAAGAAGAATGCGACCGGGGCCACCAGCCGGAAGAACAGGAAGGCGATCTCGGCTTGTGGCCCGCGGTAGCCGGCCCGGGCGAGCTGACCTTTGGCTTTCTCCGTGCCGAGCCACTTCGACGCGCTGAAGCTTTCGACGATGCGCGTCATGAAGGCCTTGGCTTCGGGGCGCAAACTGGCCTTTCCGGTTTTTGAAAGACGCTCGCGTTCGCGCGCCCGGATGCGCTCGCGCTCGGACGAGACCGCCTTCATCCTTCGCCCGAGCCTATCGGTTTCGAGGAGCGGCGCCGCAGCGGTCAACACGGTCGCGCCCGCGGCAACCGCCACGAGGAGGCCGACCATGAACCCTCGGTCGGACAGACGATCGTAGATCGCTTCGAACATCAGGTCCTCAGATATCGAAATTGATCATTTTTTTCATCACCATGACGCCGATGAACATCCACAAGGCGCAGCAGCCGCACACGATCTGTCCAGACGTCGTGGTCCACAACAACTCCATGTATTTCGGCGTGGTCAGATAAACGAAGAACCCCACGAAGAACGGTAGGGAACCGATAATGCCTGCTGAGGTCTTGGCTTCCGAAGATACGGCCTTGACCTTCGCCTGCATTTTCTTACGTTCTCGAATCACCCGGGACAAATTGGCGAGCGTCTCGGCGAGGTTGCCGCCCGCTTTCTGCTGGATGCCGATGACGATGGAGAAGAACTTGGCTTCCGTCACCGGCACGCGCTCGGGCATGCGATCGACCGCTTCCGAGACCGAGAGCCCGACCGTCTGGGCTTCCACGACGCGCCGGAACTCGGTCCGCAGCGGCTCTGGCGATTCGGTGGCGATGACGCGCAAACAATCGCCGAGCGGCAAGCCGGCCTTGACGCCGCGGATGATGATGTCGACCGCGTTGGGGAACTCGTTCACGAACCGCGCGATCCGTCGCTTGCGGAAAAAGCCGAGCGTCCACGCCGGGATGCCGAAGGCGCCGACCCCGGCGGCCGCCGCGGCGATCGGCAGGCTGTTCTCGAGCAGGAACAACGCGAGCCCGCACACCGTCCCCAAGGCCGCGCAGACGATGTAGTAGGCGCGGGGCTTCGCTTCGAAGCCGGCCTGCATCAGCTTGGCTTCGAGGGTGACCTTCTTGAACTTGCCCCGCTTTTCGAGGTCCTTCAGGCTCTCGGCGACCTGCTTGCGGCGAGCGGCGGCGTCGACCGTACGCTCCCCCATCCGCTTCGGCCGGGCCTCCTGAAGCGCCGCCTTGCGCTTTTCCGCCTTGATGTCCCCGGACAGGTAGGGAAGCACGGCCAACAGGACCGCGGCGGCCGCGAACACGCCGAGGCCGTAGGTCAGGAGGATGGAACTATCCATGGGGCGTCGACCGGTCGCGACCCGGCCGCGGCGTGCCGGCGGTCATCCCCGAACGCCCTCGGCGGCTTCGGCCCTGTCGAGGGCCTTGGCCAGACGCTCCTCCTCGCCGTAATAGCGGGCACGTTCCCAGAACCGCGGCTGGCCGATGCCGGTCGACCGGTGGCGACCCTTGAGCTTACCCTGCGCGTCCTCGCCGGTGATGTCGTAGACGATCAGGTCCTGGGTGATCACGACCTCGCCTTCGAGGCCGAGCACTTCCGTGACGTGGGTGATGCGGCGGGAGCCGTCGCGCAACCGCGCGGCCTGGATGATCACGTCGATCGAGGTGACGATCATCTCGCGGATGGTTCGGGACGGTAGCGAGAAGCCGCCCATGGTGATCATCGACTCGAGGCGGCTCAACGCCTCGCGCGGCGAGTTGGCGTGCAGCGTACCCATCGATCCGTCGTGGCCCGTGTTCATGGCCTGAAGCAGGTCGAAAGCCTCCGGCCCGCGCACCTCGCCCACGATGATCCGTTCGGGACGCATCCGCAGGCAGTTGCGCACGAGATCGCGCATGGTGATCGCGCCGGACCCTTCGAGGTTCGGCGGCCGGGTTTCGAGCCGGACGGTGTGTGGCTGCTGCAACTGCAGTTCGGCCGCGTCCTCGCAGGTGATGATGCGCTCGTCGTGGTCGATGTAATTGGTGAGGCAGTTCAGCAGGGTCGTCTTGCCCGAGCCCGTGCCGCCCGAGATGAGGACGTTGCAGCGCACCCGGCCGATGACCTTCAGCACCTCGGCGCCGTCGTTCGAAATGGACCCGTAACGGACGAGCTGGTCGAGCGTGAGCTTGTCCCTTTTGAACTTCCGGATGGTCAACGCCGGGCCGTCGAGGGCCAGCGGGGGGGCGATGACGTTGACGCGGGAGCCGTCCATAAGACGGGCGTCGCAGATGGGCGACGACTCGTCGACACGCCGGCCGATCTGGCTCACGATGCGCTGGCAAATGTTCATCAGCTGCGCGTTGTCGCGGAAGCGGACGTTCGTGAGCTGGATTTTGCCGCCGACCTCGATGTAGGTCTTGGCGGCGCCGTTGACCATGATGTCGGCGATGTCGTCCCTGGCGAGCAGCGGCTCGAGCGGTCCGTAGCCCAGCACGTCGTTGCAGATGTCGTCGAGCAGGTCCTCCTGCTCGGAGATCGACATCACGACGTTCTTGATCGAGATGATCTCGTTGACGATGTCGCGGATTTCCTCCCGCGCGCTGTCGGGATCGAGCTGCGACAATTGCGACAGGTCGATCGCCTCGATCAGCGCGCCGAAGATGGTGCTCTTCGTGACGTAATAACCGTCCGAACGGCGCGCCTCCGACGGCGCGGGCACGGCCGCGAGCATCTGGCCGCCCGCGGGAGCCGGGGTTCGCGCGTCGTTTCCCGCCCTTGCGGGCGCTGGAAGCGGGGTTGCCCCGCCACCGATCGTCGCGCGTCGTCCGAACATTTCCGAAGCGTTCCCTTCCGGCCCGCGGCGAACCCCATTCCGCGAACTATCGGCAGGATTGATTACCATTTCCGAAACGCCGGCCTTCCGTGGAGGGTCGGATCGATCGAAGCCGGCGCCGGGTCGCGGGAACCCGGCTTGACGGGGTCGCCACGCCGATGTTCCCTCCCGGCATGGCCCTGCCGACCCTCGAACGCGAACGGCAATGGCAGTTGCCGAACCTGCTGACGTATGCCCGCGTCGCGGCCGTCCCGGTCGTCGCCGGCTGCCTGTTCGCGCCGGACAGCCTCCTTATCAGGATCGTGGCGCTCGTCGTTTTCATCGCGGCGGGTATCACCGACTTCCTCGACGGTTACCTGGCCCGGGTTTGGTCGCAGCAATCCGCTCTTGGGCGCATGCTCGATCCGATCGCCGACAAGCTGCTGGTCGCGGCCTCGCTGCTCATGCTGGTCGCCGACCGGACGATCGCCGGATGGTCGATATGGGCCGCGATCGTGATCCTGTGCCGGGAAATCCTGGTGTCGGGCTTGCGGGAATTCCTGGCCGAGTTGCGCGTGCCCGTCCCCGTCAGCACGATCGCCAAGTGGAAGACGACGCTCCAGCTCGTCGCCGTCGGCTTCCTCATCGCGGGCCCGGCGGGGGACGCCCTCCTGCCGCACGCCACCGACGCCGGGCTCGTCCTCCTGTGGGTCGCGGCGCTCCTGACGCTCTACACCGGGTGGGACTATATGAAGGCCGGGTTCATGCGGGTGAGCGACTGAATGAAGTGCCTCTATTTCGCCTGGGTGCGGGAGCGGATCGGCACCGCGGAGGAAGCCATCGACCCCCCGGTCTCCGTGCGGACCGTAGCCGACCTCATCGCGTGGCTGAGCGGCCGCGGCGAGAACTACGCCCACGCGTTCGAGACGCCGGGCGTGATCCGCGCGGCGCTCGACCGCGTGCATGCCAAGCCCGACGCGCCGATCGCCGGGGCGCGCGAGATCGCCTTCTTCCCGCCCATGACGGGCGGCTGACAATGGCCAGCGTCGCCGTGCAGGCCCGGGACTTCGACATCGCATCCGAGGTCGCGGCCCTTGCGCGGGGCCGCACCGACCTCGGCGCGTTGGTCACCTTCACGGGCCTCTGCCGGGACGAGGGCGGCACGCTGGCGGCGCTCGACATCGAACACTACCCCGGCATGGCGGAAGCCGAGATCGCGCGCGTCGCGGCGGCCGCCGAAAGCCGCTGGCCGCTGGCGGGCTGCCGGATCATCCACCGGTTCGGGGCGATCGCGCCCGGCGAAAACATCGTTTTCGTCGCCACCGCCTCGGCGCATCGCGCGGCGGCATTCGCGGCCGCTGAGTTCCTGATGGATTACCTGAAGACCCGCGCTCCGTTCTGGAAGCGCAACCGGCGCCGCGACGGAACGGCGGGCGATTGGATCGCCGGGGCCGACACCGACGCCGCGGCCGCCGATCGGTGGTCCGAGCCCGCGGTGCCGGAACCTCCCGCATCCGTCCGGGCGGAAAACGCGCCTTCGGTCGCCGACGATCCGGTGCGCCCGGACTAGCGGGGGCCGATGTTCGCGGGACGGATCAGCCCCTCACCGCCTCGATGAGGCGTTCCGCGTCGGCCGACGACCAATCCGCCGGGCCTGCCAGGACGCCGAGGGCGCATCCGTTGCGGTCCACGAGGAGCGTCGTCGGCAGGCCGAGCAGCCCACCCTCCTCTTTCATGGTCCGCAGTATGCCCGCCGTCGGGTCGGCATAGAACGCGAGATGGGCGATGGCGTTGTCCCTGAGGAAGGCTTTCGGGCGATCGAGCTTGGCGGTGTCGACGTTCACGGCCACCACTTCGAAGTCCGGGCCGCCGAGCTTGTCCTGCATACGATCCAAGTCCGGCATCTCCTGGCGGCATGGCACGCACCACGTGGCCCAGAGATTGACCAGCAGCGTGCGGCCGCGGAACGCGGCGAGATCCGTCGGGGTGCCGTCCGCCTTCAGGAACCGAAGGTCGGGCGCGAACACGGGATCCTTGCGCATTGCGAGCGCCGCGACCTCGCCGCGCACCAAAGGTTGCAGCTTCGCGGCCACGATGGCGGCGCCGGGGCAGCGTCGTCCCCCTTCCTTGCCGGGGAACCCGGCCCCGTATAGGACCGCAACGCCGGCCACGATCACCGCCCCTGCGACGGCGAAGAGGGGCTTCCACCGGCGCCGGTGCGTCTCTCCCGCGCTCGCCGGGTCGTTGCGGTCGGTCATGGGCGGAGTCCGGGGCTTACGATGAGCAATGTGATGTGGGGGGGCCGATTCTCGAGCGGCCCCGACGCCCTGATGGCGGAGATCAACGCGTCCGTCGACTTCGACCGACGCCTCGCCGCGCAGGACATCGCGGGTTCGAAGGCCCACGCCGCCATGCTGGCCGCGACGGGGATCATCGCGGTGGAGGATGCGACCGCGATCCGTGACGGTCTAGACCGGGTGGCGGGCGAAATCGAGGCGGGCACCTTCACCTTCTCGCGTGCTCTCGAGGACATCCACATGAACGTGGAGGCGCGGCTCGCAGAACTCGTCGGTGAGGCGGCGGGGCGGCTGCACACCGCGCGCTCGCGCAACGACCAGGTGGCCCTCGATTTCAAGCTGTGGGTGCGCGAAACCATCGGCGCGATCGATGCCGGCTTGCGCGACCTGCAGGTGGCGTTCGCCGAGAAGGCCTTCGCCCATGCCGACGCGGTGATGCCCGGGTTCACGCATTTGCAATCCGCGCAGCCGGTGACCCTCGGCCACCACCTCATGGCGTATGTCGAAATGCTCGGGCGCGACCGCGGACGCTTCGCCGACGCGCGCAAGCGGCTCAACGAGTGCCCGCTCGGCGCCGCGGCGCTCGCGGGCACGTCCTTCCCCATCGACCGGGACGCGACCGCGCAAGCCTTGGGTTTCGACCGCCCGACCGCGAACTCGCTCGACACCGTGTCCGATCGCGACTTCGTGCTCGAAACGCTCGGCGCCGCGGCCATCTGCGCGGTGCACCTGTCCCGCTTCGCCGAAGAGATCGTGCTCTGGGCGACCCCGCAGTTCGGTTTCGCGGCGCTGTCCGACCGGTTCTCGACGGGCTCGTCCATCATGCCGCAGAAACGCAACCCCGATGCGGCGGAACTGGTGAGGGGCAAGAGCGGCCGCGTTGTCGGCGCGCTCATGGGCTTGCTGACCGTGATGAAGGGTCTGCCGCTCGCCTATTCGAAGGACATGCAGGAGGACAAGGAAGGGACGTTCGACGCGCTCGACGCGTTGGCGCTTTCGACGGCCGCCATGGCCGGGATGGTGCGCGACCTCAAGCCCGATCTCGCGCGCATGCGGGCCGCGGCCGGGGCCGGGTACAGCACGGCCACCGATCTCGCGGACTGGCTCGTGCGCCATCTCGGCCTGCCGTTCCGGCAGGCGCATCACGTGACCGGGCGGATCGTGGCGCTGGCCGTCGAACGTGGCGTGCCGCTGGACGATCTCCCGCTCGCCGCGATGCAGGAGATCGAGGCGGGGATCACGGCGGCCGTGTTCGAGGTTCTCGGTGTGGACAAGTCCGTGGCAAGCCGCACGAGTCCGGGCGGGACATCGCCCGCGAACGTGCGCCGGGAAGCGGAAGGGTGGCTGCGTCGGCTCACCGAGGAGCGGCACTCGCGTTGATGGCGACTGGACTGGCCAGGTCGTCTTCGGCGTCCCGCCCGGCCAGGTGTTCGATGAACCACCGGCCGGCCGGTCCGGGCGGCGCGTCCGTGCGGCTGACGGCGAACAGCGCATAGGTCACGGCCAGCGTGGCGACGTCGAGGCGCGCGAGCCGCCCCGCCGCGATATCGTCGCGCACCATGGCTTCGGGCATATTCCCCCACCCGAGCCCGGCGAGCAGAAGCGCGTGCTTGGCGCCGAGGTCGGCCAAACGCCACGTTTCGTGGCTGATCACGCCGAAGTCCTGACCCCGCGTGAGATCGGACCTGTCGGTGAGCACCAGTTGCACGTGCTGCCGCGTTTCCGCTTCCGAGATGGCGCCGGCCATGGCTCCGAGCGGATGGCGCGGCGAGGCCACCGGCACCAGCTTGACGATACCGATCGGGCGCCGTTCGAGCCCGTCGAGCTTTTGGAGCACCGGGCCGCTCGCCCCGATCGCGCAAACCCGGTCGAGCACGAGTTTGGTCACGGAACCGAGCGCTTCGACGTACAGCCTGAGGGTCACGGTCGGAAACACGGCTCGGAAGGCGGTCAAGGTCGCGATCAGACGCTCGGTCGGCATCATCACGTCGACGGCCACCGCGAGCTCGGGCTCTATTCCCGCGACGAGCCCTCGGGCGCGGGCGCGCAGCCCGTCGACGCCGGCCGCGAGCTTGCGCGCTTCGCCAAGCATGGCGCGCCCGGCGTCGGTCAGCGAAGGCCGCCGCGTGCGGCGGTCGAACAACTTCAGGCCGCCGAGTTGATCCTCGAGGTTGGCGATGGTGTAGCTGACCACCGATTGCCGTCGGTTGAGCTGGCGTGCCGCGGCTGAAAAGCTCCCCGCCTCGGCCACGGCCAGAAAAACGCGGAGCTGCTCCAGCGACGGCGTTCCGATGGTGGGCATATCGACCGTTTCGTTGCTTGCTATCCAAACATTCGGTCTTTACGCGACCCGGCTGCGCCTTACCATTCGCCCCGCCTGAGCCCGATGCGTCGAGGAGACCGTTCATGAGCAACGTCAACGTGCTGATTGCCTTCTATTCCCGCTCCGGCGTCACGGAGGCTCTGGCCAAGGGCATCGCGGAAGGTGCCAAGGCCGCGGGGGCCGAGGTGCGTCTGCGCCGGGCGCGGGAGTTCGTCGGCCGCGACGTCATGGCCAAGGCGGCGGGCTGGGCCGAGGGGGCCGATCGCATGAACGCCCTCTACGAGGCGCCGACCGAAGCCGACGCCGAATGGGCCGACGCCATCGTGTTCGGGACGCCGACGCGGTTCGGGAACGTGTCCTCCGAACTCAAGGCCTTTGTCGACGGCCTCGGGGGCTTGTGGTTCCAGGGCAAGCTCAACGGCAAGGTCGGCTCGGCTTTCGCGAGCACGTCGTCCCCGCACGGCGGCAACGAATCGACCGCGATCACGATGTACAATTTCATGGCTCACCTCGGCCTCGTCATCGTGCCGCTCGGTTACGCCGATCCGGCCATGTTCAAGGCCGGCACCCCCTACGGGGCATCCTCCGTTTCGGGGCAGACCGCCCAGCCGCCCTCCGAGGACGACCTCGCGGTCGCGCGCTTTCAGGGTCGCCGCGTGACCCATGTCGCCAAGGCGCTCAAGGCGGCGGGCGATACGGCCACGAAGGCCTGATCGCGACGGGGACCGGCAGCGGTTCTCGCCGGCGCATTCACGGCGGCGCCGCCGCAGCGAAGTCCGGCGGCCGCCGCGAACACAGCGGGGGCGCGGGCGGCGCGCGGTTTCGCTTCGCCGGGACCGCGCTTTCCGGTATGGTCGTGCCCGAACAGGACCGGAGTCCCCCTCGTGGCGCCCACCCGCCTTCGCAAATCGCTGGCCGCCGCGGGCGCAGCCCTTCTCCTCGTGTCGCTCGCGGGCGGGTGCGGACGGCGCGGCCGTCTCGAACCGCCGCCCGACCCGAACGCCCCGGTTACCAAGGCTGACGCCACGAAGACAGGCTTGCCCCGGCGCCCGAAGAACCCACCGATCCGGCCTCCCAACGAGCCCTTCATCCTCGACCCCCTGCTCTGACGGGAGCGATGATGGACCCGTTCACCTATCGCGGCGGCACGCTCCACGCCGAAGCCGTCGACCTTTCGCTCGTCGCGTCCGAGGTGGGCACGCCCGTATATTGCTATTCGCGGGCCGCCATCGAGTCGCGCTATCGCGCTTTCCTCGGCCAGCTCGCGCCCCTGCCTTCGCTCGTCTGCTACGCCGTCAAGGCCAATTCGAACCAGGCGGTGCTGCGCGTGCTCGCGCGTCTCGGCGCCGGCATGGATGTCGTGTCCGAAGGGGAACTGCGTCGGGCCCGGACCGCGGGGGTGCCCGGCCAGCGCATCACCTTTTCGGGCGTCGGCAAGACCGAACGCGAGATGGCCTACGCGCTCGACGAGGACATCCTGTGTTTCAATGTCGAGTCGGAAGCGGAACTCGAGGGCTTGTCGTCGCTCGCCTCGGCTAAGGGGATCGCGGCGAGGGTCGCGGTCCGGGTCAATCCGGACATCGACGCGAGGACCCACGCCAAGATCTCGACCGGCAAGGCGGACAACAAGTTCGGAGTTCCGCTATCGCGCGCGCGTGCGCTTTTCGGGCGGGCGGCGTCGCTCCCCGGGATTCGGGTGACGGGCGTGGACATGCATATCGGGTCGCAGATCACGGATCTCGCCCCCTACCGTGCGGCGTTCGCGGCGCTGGCGGGCCTCGTTCGCGCGCTCCGGGCCGATGGGCACGCCATCGACCACGCCGACGTGGGAGGCGGGCTCGGTATCGCCTATCGCCCGGGCGAACCCGCGGAGCGCGAAAGGCTGCCGCCGTATGCGGCCCTGCTCAAGGAGCATTTCTCGACGCTCGACCTCACGGTCGTGTGCGAACCGGGCCGCTTCCTGGTGGGCAACGCCGGCGCCCTTCTCACCACGGTCGTGCTCGTCAAGCACGGGGCCGACAAGACCTTCGTCGTCGTCGACGCCGCGATGAACGACCTGATCCGCCCGACGCTCTACGAGGCGCATCACGCGATCGTTCCCCTGCGCGAACCGCCGCCCGGCACCGAAACCCGGAGTGTCGACGTGGTCGGGCCGGTTTGCGAAACCGGCGATTACCTCGCGACGGGGCGCGACCTGCCCGAGGTGGGCGCCGGGGATCGGCTGGCGGTCCTTTCGGCGGGCGCTTACGGCGCGGTGCAAGCGGGGACCTACAATTCGCGGCTGCTGGTGCCCGAGGTGCTCGTCGACGGGGCGACCTTCGACGTCATCAGGCCGCGGCTCGGCTACGAGGCCCTGCTCGGGCTCGACAGGGTGCCGGGTACGCTCGGCTGAGCGGCCGGGAAGGACGCCACCGAACGCGACGGCGTGGCGCGACGCGCCGCGCTCTCATACAATCCCCGCGCGGCGGCCCCGATTCAAGGCGTCCGCCCCAGACCCGTATGCCGAGCGCGATCGTCCCATGGCGGTAACAGGTGGCGCACCGAGACACCGCGACGGATCGCCGCGTCTCGCGGTGGCGCTGCTCGCTTTCGCGGCCGCCTTGCCTGCGGTCGCTGGCGTGTCGGCGCAGCAAGCGCCGGTCGCCGCGACGCTCCCCGGACGGTCCGACATAGGCGCCGAGAAAAGGCAGCCGGAAGGTTCCGTCGAAACCGAACGCGAACGCGAACGCTTGCGCGATGTCGAGGAAGGGTTGAGCGCGGCGGACCGCCGGCGTCGCGAGACCGAGGCCGAGATCGAAAGCCTGCGGGGCGACCGCGCACGCCTGACCGCGGCGTTGATCGACGCCACGAACCACGTCCGCGAGGCGGAGACGGGGGTCGCGGGGATCGAGGAAAGGCTCGACACGCTCACCGGCAGCGAGGAAGCGATCAACCGATCGCTGGCGTCCCGACGCGCGGTCATCGGCGAGGTCCTGGCTGTGCTGCAAAGGATGGGGCGCAAGCCTCTGCCGGCCATCCTGGCGCGACCGGAAGACATGCTGCTCGCGATCCGCACCTCGATGCTGCTCGGCTCGCTCGTACCGGACCTGCGGGCGGAAACGGAAGCGCTCGCGTCGGACCTCGAGGAATTGTCGCGCGTGCGGCAATCCGTTACCGCGCAGCGCGACACGTTATCGCAAAAGCGACGCGACTTGACGGCGGAACAGGCGAGCCTCGGCGCGCTCATCGAAGCGCGCCGGACCGCGCAGGCCGTGGCGGAAGGGTCGCTCGCGACCGAACAGCGTGAGGCTGCCGGCCTCGCGCGCGAAGCGGGCAGCCTCAAGGACTTGATCGCGCGTTTGGAGGGCGACGCGGCCGTGGCGCGCAGAACGGCCGAGGCCGAGGCGGAGAGCGTCAATGCCCGTGCCTCGGCGGGGGACGGCAAGGATGTGGCGCGGCTCGCTCCGGCGGTCGCTTTCGCGGACGTGAAAGGCTCCTTGCCGCTCCCGGCCGCGGGTACGATCGTGAAGCGGTTCGGGGCGAGCGACGGTTTCGGGAGTACGGAGCACGGGCTTTCGCTCGCGACGCGGGCGCAAGCGGTCGTGTCGACGCCGGCGGACGGATGGGTGTCTTTTTCCGGCCCGTACCGGTCCTATGGACAATTGTTAATTATCAACGCGGGCGGCGGCTATTATATCGTGCTGACCGGAATGGAACGAACGAACGTCACCCCCGGACAGTTCGTCGTCGCGGGCGAACCGGTCGGCACGATGGGCGATGGGTCGGCGCGCGCCGCGACCGCCATCGCCCTTGGCGGGGCCGAGCCTGTTCTTTATGTTGAGTTTCGAAAAGACGGGACGGCGATCGACCCGAGCCCATGGTGGGCGAAGTCGGAATTGGCAAAGGCTCGTGGATGATGCGCAAGGTTTCCCTGGTCATGGCAGGCGTTGCCCTCGGCGCGACGGCCGCCACCCTCACGCTTCACACGAAGCTTTTGGGCGGTAGCCCCGCCCTTGCGGCGGCGGCCGACACCTACCGGGATCTCAAACTGTTCGGCGACGTGTTCGACAAAATCCAGACCGACTACGTCGAGAAGCCCGACGAGACCAAGCTCGTCGAGGCGGCGATCAACGGCATGCTGTCCTCGCTCGATCCGCATTCGAGCTACATGGACGCCAAGGGCACCCGCGACATGCAGGTGCAGACCCGCGGCGAGTTCGGCGGACTGGGCATCGAGGTGACGCAGGAGGACGGCGTCATCAAGGTGGTGGCGCCGATCGACGACACGCCCGCGACCAAGGCCGGTATCCTTTCGGGCGATTTCATCGTTGCCATCGACGGGGAAAACGTTTCTGGCCTGACGCTCAACCAAGCCGTCGACAAGATGCGTGGCGCCGTCGGCACCGCGGTCACCCTCAAGGTGCTGCGCGGCGCCAACAAGGAGGGGCAGGACTTCAAGCTGACGCGCGCCGTGATCCAGATCAAGTCGGTGAAGTTCGAGGAGAAGGACGATGTGGGCTACGTGCGCATCACCCAGTTCAACGAGCTGACCTTCGACGGCCTGAAGCAGGCGCTGACCAAGTTCCAGGCCGATATCCCGGCCGACAAGCTCAAGGGTTATATCGTCGACTTGCGCAACAACCCCGGCGGCTTGCTCGACCAGTCGATCGAGGTTTCGAACGCCTTCATCGACCACGGCGAGATCGTGTCGACGCGGGGCCGCAACGCCGACGAGACGCAGCGTTACAACGCGCGGCCGGGCAACGACCTGTCGCACGGGAAGCCTCTGGTGGTCCTCGTCAACGGCGGCTCGGCCTCCGCTTCGGAGATCGTCGCGGGGGCGCTGCAGGACCATAAGCGCGCCACCATCCTCGGTACGCGCTCGTTCGGGAAAGGGTCGGTGCAGACCATCATCCCGCTCGGGCAGAACGGCTCATTGCGCCTGACGACCGCGCGGTACTACACGCCGTCCGGCCGTTCCATCCAGGCGAAGGGCATCGAACCCGACAATGTCGTGCTCGAGGACGTGCCGGACGACCTCAAGGGCAAGGACGATACCAAGGGCGAGGCGTCCCTCAAGGGGCACCTCAAGAACGGCGACGATGAGAAGCAAGGCTCCCAGGCCTACGTGCCGCCGGACCAGAAGAACGACAAGCAGCTGATCGCCGCCCTCAATCTTCTGCGCGGCGTCAACGCCAAGGCGTCGAACGCGTCCGATACGGGCAAGACCGATCAGCCGAACTGACGGGTTCCGGGGAGGCGTCGACACGGCGTCGGCGGGCCGCCCCCGCCGTAGGCCGCGGTAGGTTCGGTACCCAGGCGAACCTTGCGCCTTCGCTTGGTTCGGCGGCTCCGAGCGGCGCAGTATGCGGCCGGGATGCAAGGACCGCGCGGGGCGATGGCGGATTTCGGGCTGTTCGATCCGTTGGGAACCGGACGCGAAGGAAAGCGAGTCCGGCGCTCACCGGCGCTCGCGTGGGTCGGTGTCGTCGCATTGATCGCCGTCGTGCCGGCGGGCGTTTTCCTCGTGCGCGACCCCTTATCGGGTGGAGAGCCCGTCGCGGTCGCGACCATCGGCCGCCCAACGCCGACGCGAGCGCCGCCGCCGCCGCAGGCGCCTGCCATCGCGGCGGCGGATGCGACGGGCGAGGCCGCGGCTCCGCGGTTGGGCGACGGCGAGGTCGAGATCCAGAACGGCGTCAGGATCGTTCGACCCAAGGGCAAAGGCGCGGGCGGCAGCCTCGTGCTGCACGTGCCCTCGGCCGACTCCCCTGCTCTCGCCGCCCCGGATCCGCGGCTGTTGGAGGCGACCTCGTATGGTTTGTTGCCCAAGATCGGGCCGGACGGCAGCCGCCCCGCGACGGTCTACGCGCGCCCGGAAGGGCTCGACGCCTCCGCCGCGGGCCGGCCGAAACTCGCCATCCTGATCGGCGGCATGGGGCTCGACGCCCGTGCGACGGCGGAGGCCGCGACGGGCCTTCCCGGACCCGTGACTTTCGGTTTCGCGCCTTTTGGCGATGATCTCGACGGGCAGGCGCGGCGGGTGCGCGACGCCGGGCACGAGGTGGTCCTGCAACTGCCGATGGAAGACTACGGACAAGCCGTCGACGCGAAAGCGCGCGCCCTCGCGGTGGAAGCACCGAACAACGGGGAGCGGCTCCGGTGGCTGCTGGGGCGGTTCGCCGGTTACGCCGGCGTCGGCAATCATCTCGGAGGCCGCTTTCTCGCGGACGAAGGGGCGCTGCTGCCGGTGTTGCGCGAGGTCGCGATCCGGGGGCTGTATTTTTTCGACGACGGCACGGCGCGGCGCAGCTTGGCGACCGCGTCGGGCGCGGACCTCGGTTTGCCCATCGTCCGAGCCGATGTCGTGCTGGATGTCAAAGCCGACCCGACGGCCATCGCCGAGGCGTTGTCGCGACTCGAAGCGTTGGCGCGGGAGCGCGGCGTGGCGGTGGGAAGCGCCAGCGCGGTCGCAAGCTCGCTCGCCGTATTGACCCGCTACGCCGCTGCCGCGCCCGGGCGCGGGTTCGATCTCGTTCCCGTCAGCGCGGCACTTCGCCTGCTTCCGGGAGCGGCACGGTCCGTCGGCGCCCGCCCATGAGCGCAACGCATAGGTCGCAAGCTGTGGCGAAGTGACACCCCTGGCAGGATCGTTCAAACTCGCGACATTATCGGAACTCATGGCTTGCAAGCCGGTTTGACCGGCGTTGGCCTGCGGTTTCCAGGATGCCGTGCTTCCGGAAGCGCGATAGCTCGGAAACGTCCGGATCATCGCGCCGACCCGCAGCTTCCAGCCTGATCGTCATGGCGCGATCGGACCCTGGAGCAGGCTTCGTCCGTGGGCGCCGCAAGGAACCGAATGTCGAGACGAACCGGTCGAGGATCTTTGAAGCTGGGAGCGATCGCGCTGGCGATCGTTGCCGTGGGCGTTGCCGTCGACTGGAACCAGCTTCAGCCGGAGGTGAAGGCGCTGTTCGGCCGCCTGACCACGAAGGCCGAAACGGTAGGTGCCCCTACGGTGCCGCAGCGGGCGCCCGCCGTTCCGGTGACCGCGGCGCAGGCCAAGGCGGGCGATCTGCCGGTGGTGTTGACGGGCCTCGGCAACGTGCAGCCTTTCAACACCGTCGTCGTGCGCACCCGCGTCGACGGCCAGATCGTGAAGATCCATTTCGGGGAGGGCGACCTCGTCCACGAGGGTGATCCGCTGGCGGAGATCGACGCCCGGCCCTTCCAGGCGGCGCTCGACCAGGTGCTGGCCAAAAAGCAGCAGGATCAGGCCAGTATCGATAACGCGAAGCGCGATCTCGGCCGCTATCAGGCGTTGGCGAAGAGTGATTTCGCGACCCGCCAGCAGCTCGACACGCAGACCGCCACCGTGGCCCAGCTGACGGCGCAACTCGCATCGGACGAGGCATCGATCTTGAATGCCCGCACCCAGCTCGACTACACGCGCATCAAGGCGCCGCTGACCGGTCGCACGGGTTTCCGCCTCGTCGACCAGGGCAACATCGTCAATGCGGCAGGCACGAGCGGCATCGTCTCCATCGCCGAGATCGAGCCGATCGCGGTCGTGTTCACGGCGCCGGAAGGCAGCCTGCCGGAGATCAAGTCGGGGCTCGACACCGGGCCGCTCGACGTTTCCGCTTTCAGCTCGGACGGGCGCCGCCGCCTTGCGGACGGCAAGCTCACGTTCATCAACAACGAGATCGACACCGCCAGCGGCACGATCCGCCTCAAGGCGGCCTTCGACAACAAGAACCACGATCTTTGGCCCGGCTTGTCCGTGGCGACGAAGCTCACGGTCGCGATCCGCAAGAACGTCGTGCTGGTCCCCGCATCCGCGATCCAGAGGAGCCAGAACGGACTTTTCGTGTTCGTGATCCGTTCCGACGACAAGGTCGACCAACGGTCCGTGAAGGTCGGGGCGACGACGGACGATCGGACGATCGTGGAAGACGGGGTCAAAGCCGGCGAGCGGATCGTGACGGGCGGTCAGTACCGCTTGCAGCAGAACACGCTGGTGAAGACGACGCCGGCCGGCGCCGAGCAAACATCCCAGCGGGACAGTTGATGATGGGCGGCGGCATCTCCGGACCGTTCATCCGGTTCCCGATCGCGACCACGCTCCTGATGCTCGGCATCCTGTGCATCGGGCTCGTCGCGTATCCCCTGTTGCCGGTGGCCCCGCTGCCGCAGGTGGATTTTCCGACGGTCCAGGTCTCGGCCTCCCTTCCCGGGGGCAGCCCCGACACGATGGCGTCGTCCGTCGCCCAGCCGCTCGAGCGCCAGTTCGCCCAGATCCCGGGGGTCGCCCAGCTGACCTCGACGAGTTCGCTCGGCACGACCGCCATCACGATCCAGTTCGACCTCGACCGCAGCATCGACGGCGCCGCCAACGACGTGCAGGCGGCCATCAACGCCGCCGGTGGCCAGCTGCCGAAAAACCTTCCGAGCCCGCCGACCTATCGCAAGGTCAACCCCGCCGACTCGCCCATCATGCTGCTGTCGGCCACCTCCGACACGCTGCCGCTGACGACCGTCGACGACAATGCCGATACCAAGATCGCCCAGCAGATCAGCCAGATCTCGGGCGTGTCGCAGGTTTCCATCGGCGGCGAGCAGAAGCCCGCGATCCGCATCCAGATCGATCCCGCGAAGCTCGTTACGAAGGGGCTGTCGCTGGAAGACGTCCGTAACGCCATCGCGGTCACCACCGTCAACAATCCCAAGGGGAACATCGACGGCACCAGACAGTCGTTCACGATCTACGCCAACGACCAGCTCGCCGACAGCGCTTCGTGGAACGACACGGTGATCGCCTACCGCAACGGCGCGCCGATCCGGATCGGCGACATCGGCAGCGCGGTCACCGGGCCGGAAGACGTGAAGAAGGCCGCGTGGGCCAACGGCAAGCGCGGCGTGTTCCTGATCATCTTCAAGCAGCCGGGAGCCAACGTCATCCAGATCGTCTCCAGGATCAAGGAGGCGCTGCCCCGTCTGCAGGCGTCGATCCCGCCGTCGATCAAGCTCGAAGTCCTGAGCGACCGCACGACCACCATCCGGGCGTCGGTGTCGGACGTTCAATTCACGCTGATCCTGACGATCGCGCTCGTCGTCATGGTGATCTTCGCGTTCCTGCGCAGTTTCTGGGCGACGGTGATTCCCTCGATCACGGTCCCGCTCGCCCTTCTGGGCGCCGTCGCGCTCATGTGGGCCGCGGGCTACAGCCTGGACAACCTCTCGCTGATGGCGCTCACGATCTCGGTCGGTTTCGTGGTCGACGACGCGATCGTCATGCTCGAAAACATTTCCCGGCATATCGAGGATGGCGAGAAGCCCTACGAGGCTGCGCTGAAGGGGGCGCGCGAGGTCGGCTTCACCATCCTGTCGATCAGCATCTCGCTCATCGCCGTGCTGATCCCCCTTCTGCTCATGAGCGGCATCATCGGCCGCCTGTTTCGCGAGTTCTCCGTCACCCTCGCGATGACCATCCTCATGTCGGCCTTCGTGTCGCTGACGCTCACGCCGATGATGGCATCGCGGTTCCTGAAGGAACGATCCCATGTCCGGCATGGGCGCCTGTACATGGCGAGCGAGCGGTTCTTCGACGCGATGCTGCATGGCTACGAGCGCGCGCTCGACGTCTGCATCCGGTTCCGCTTCGCCACCCTGCTGGTGTTCTTCGCGACCATCGGGCTCACGGTCTACCTGTTCGATATCATCCCCAAGGGGTTCTTCCCGAGCCAGGACACGGGCCTCCTGTTCGGCACCACGGAGGGCGCGCAGGATATTTCCTTCGCCGAGATGTCGCGCAAGAACGAGGAATTGGGCGCCATCGTGCAGAAGGACCCGGGCGTCGCCACGGTGGCGATGGCGCTCGGTGGACAGGGCGCGCTCAACAACGCGCGGATGTTCGTGACGCTGAAACCGCGTGACGAGCGCGACGCGTCCGCCCAGCGGATCATCGCCCGGCTGCGGCCGAAGCTGGAAGCCGTCGAGGGCGCCCGGCTGTTCTTGCAGGCGGCGCAGGACGTGAGGATGGGCGGGCGCGCGTCCCGCACCGAGTTCCAGTACACGCTGCAGGACGCCGACGGGGATGAGCTCAACGCCTGGGCGCCGAAGCTCCTCGACAAGATGAAAAGCCTGCCCGAACTGCGGGACGTCGCGACCGACCAGCAGTCGGCCGGCACCACGCTCACGCTTTCCATCAACCGCGACCAGGCGGCGCGCTACGGCATCTCGGCGCAACTCGTCGACGACACGCTCTACGACGCCTTCGGGCAGCGCCAGGTGGCGCAATATTTCACCCAGGTGAACAGCTATCACGTCGTCATGGAGATCCTGCCGGAGATGCAGGGTGCCGTCGACTCGCTCGACAAGATCTTCATCCACGCGCCCGCCACCGGCGGGCAGGTGCCGATGTCGGCCATCGCCGCGTGGTCGACCGCGCCGGTGCAGCCCTTGTCGATCAGCCACCAGGGGCAATTCCCGGCGGTGACGATCAGCTTCAACCTGGCGTCCGGCAAGGCGTTGAGCGACGCCACGACGGCCATAGCGCGAGCCCAAACCGAGCTGAACCTGCCATCGACGGTGCAGGGCTCGTTCCAGGGTACCGCGCAAGCCTTTCAGCAATCGCTCGGCACGGTGCCGCTCCTGATCCTCGCCGCCCTGGTCGTCGTCTACATCATCCTCGGCATCCTCTACGAAAGCTTCATCCACCCATTGACCATCCTGTCCACCCTGCCCTCGGCGGGTGTGGGGGCGCTGCTCATGCTGATGGTGTTCGGCTTCGACTTCAGCCTGATCGCCCTCATCGGCGTGATCCTGCTGATCGGCATCGTCAAGAAGAACGGGATCATGATGGTCGACTTCGCCATCGTGGCCGAGCGCGACGAGCATCTTCCCGCCGAACAGGCGATCCGCAAGGCGGCGCTGTTGCGCTTCCGCCCCATCATGATGACCACGATGGCGGCGCTCCTGGGCGGCCTGCCCCTTATGCTCGGGACGGGAACCGGGGCTGAAATCCGCCAACCCTTGGGCTACGCCATGGTCGGCGGGCTCATCGTCAGCCAGGCGCTGACGCTGTTCACGACGCCCGTCATCTACATCTATCTCGATCGGCTCTCGGAATGGCTGAGCGGCCGCCGACCGCCCGTTCCCGAGGCGATCGAGGCCGAAGCGGAGCCCGCGGCACCGCTGCCGCACGTGCAGGCGGCGGAATAGCGCGGGGTGGCTGCGGAAGTCTCGCTCGGGATCCCGGCTCTCGCCGGGTGGCCATCGATCGGGACCAGCGAGAGGATCGACATCCAGCGGTCATTCAGGCGAAAGCCGCGACCCAGGAGGGGCGGGACGCGCGCCTTCCATGTCCGACCGTCGGTCCCGAGCCCTCCCCCATGCCGGCCGGTGAGACCGGCGTCAGTGCAGGATCGCTTCGGCCGCCGGCCCGCCCTTGCGCGCGCCCCGGAGCAGGAAGAGAAACGGGACGGCGGCGGCGGAGATGATCATCATCAGCCTGAAATCGTCGTTGTAGGCCACAATCTCGGATTGCCGGTCGATGACAGCGTTCAGCGCCGTGCGGCCCGCGAGCGTCGCCATGTCCCGATGGAGGGCGACGGCGCCGTGGCGCATGGCGTCGTCGAAGGGCGTGATGCGTTCGGCGAGGTTGGCGTGCATGGTCTGGGTGTCACGCTCCAGCAGGAAGCTCAGGAACGAGATGCCGATGCTGGACCCGAGGTTGCGGGGGAGGCTGCACAGCGAGGTGCCCTGCGTGCGGTATTCCGGCGCCAGGGTCGCGAACGTGATGGTCGACAAGGGCACGAACATGAAGCCGAGGCCCATGCCCTGCACGACGCTGTTCCAGATCAGCGTCGGCTGCGACACGTCGGGCGTGTAGCCGGTCATCTGCCACAGCACGAAGGCCGTGAGCCCGAGCCCGAGCAGCACAAGCAAGCGCGGATCCACGCGGTTGATGACGCGCCCGACCAGGAACATCGCCGCCATCGTGCCGATCCCGCGCGGCGCCAAGATGAGCCCCGCCGTGAACACGGGGAAGTTCATCGTCGTCTGCAGGTAGGGGGTCAGCAGCGACAGCACGCCGAGCAGGATGAGCCCGACCAGGAAGATGAAGAACAGCCCGACCGTCCCACACGATGCCCAACGCGCCCGAGCAGCTTTGCACCTACAATTGGACCCTGCGGACCGATACCGGGCTGCACACGTGCCAGAGCTATTTCGATCTGTTGCCCGGGCAGTCGAACAGGATCGTCTTTCAGGCCGCGGGCCTCCGCGCGCAGATCGGGAGCAGCGTCACGCTCTGCCAGGACGCGCTCTGGAACCGCTCGAACGCCGAACGCCGAAGAGCCTGCGACGCGCCGGATCAATCGGCGCGCTTTTCGATGTTCGGCAGGAAATAGGCAAGGAGCCCCAGCGCAGGCAGAAACGAGCACAGGTGGTACACGAAATCGATGCCCTTGATGTCGGCGAGCCCGCCCAGCACCGCCGCGCCGAGCCCGCCCATGCCGAAGGCGAGACCGAAGAAGAGGCCCGCGATCATGCCCACCTTGCCGGGCACGAGTTCGGTCGCGAACACCAGGATCGCGGAAAACGCCGATGCCAGGGTGACGCCGATGACCACCGACAGGATCGTGGTCCATGTCAGATCGGCGTAGGGCAGCATCAGGGTGAACGGCAGCACGCCCAGGATCGACACCCAGATCACGAGCCGGCGTCCGAACCGGTCGCCGATGGGGCCGCCCGCGATCGTGCCCGCCGCGACGGCGCCCAGGAACACGAACAGGTGCACCAGCGCCGTATGCTGGTCGATCCCGAATTTGTGGATCAGGTAGAGCGGGTAGTAGCTGCCGATGCTGGCCAGATAGAAATGCTTCGAAAACACCAGAAGCATGAGCACCGTGAGGGCGATGCCGACCTTCCGCCGGGAAAACGGCAGGACATGCCCCTCGACCGGGACTTTCCGCGGTCGGGCCAGCCGGTTCTTGTACCAGCCACCGATGAACGTGAGAATGACGATGGCGAGCAGCGCGACGACGGAGAAATAGGCAATGCTCGCCTGACCCCGCGATACGACGACGAACGCCGCGAGCAAGGGTCCGAGTGCCGTGCCGACGTTTCCGCCGAGCTGGAAGAAGGATTGCGCGAAACCGTGGCGCCCTCCCGACGCGAGCCGGGCGACGCGGGAGGCTTCGGGGTGGAACACGGACGACCCTATCCCGACGAGCGCCGCCGCCGCGAGCAGCAACCCATAACTTTGCGCCACGGAGAATACGAGCAGTCCCAGCAACGTCGCGCACATGCCGACCGCGAGGGAGTAGGGCTTGGGATGGTGGTCCGTGTAGAAGCCCACGGCGGGCTGCAGCAGCGAGGCCGTCAGCTGGAAAGCCAGCGTGATCAATCCGATCTGCCCATAGCTCAGTGCGAATTTGGCCTGCAGCATCGGGTAGGTGGCCGGCACGAGCGATTGGATGACGTCGTTCAGCCCGTGCGACAGGCTGATGGCGCCGAGCACGATCAAGGCGCCGCCCGAATCGAGGGACACCGCCCGGCTCGGGCGGGAGCCGTCCGCCGCTCCATCCCCTGCCGCCGACGTAGCCGTCATCACACCTGTCCGATCGCGAGACGCCCAAAGATCTCGCACCTTGCCGCCTTCATGTAGGTGACCTGCCCCCTTAACCGCCAGGGTTTCGCGCGCGCAGGCCAGCCATGCAGCGGAGAACGCCCGCGGCTCGACGGTCGCGCCGTTGCGGCGCGGATCCGGAGCGACTAGATCCGCTCGATACCGGGATCGCGTAAGGAAAGCCGTCCGTGACATTGGCCCCGCTCCTTGCCGAAGGTCGTCCGCTGCTCGCGGACGGCGCGACCGGAACCACGCTCTTCGCCATGGGTCTCGTCGCCGGCGAGACGCCTGAGACCTGGAACGTCCTGCATCCCGAGCGGATCGGCCAATTGCATCGGGAGTTCGTGGACGCCGGCGCGGACATCATCCTCACCAACACGTTCGGCGGCAACCGGCGTCGGTTGATGCTGCACAAGCTCGAGGAGCGCACGCGCGAACTGAACGCCCGCGCGGCCCGGATCGCCCGCGCCGTGGCGGATGCGGCCGGAAAGCCGGTCGTCGTCGCGGGCTCGGTCGGCCCGACCGGGGATCTGTTCGCGCCGCTCGGTCCGATCACGGAAGCCGAGGCGGTCGAGGTTTTCGTGGAACAGATCGAAGGGCTCGCCGAAGGCGGCGCCGACGTGGTCTGGATCGAGACGATGTCGGCGCTCGAGGAAATGCGGGCGGCCGTCGCGGCGGCGAAGCGGGTCGGCCTTCCTTGCACGCTGACGGCTAGTTTCGACACGGCGGGCCGCACGATGATGGGCCTGAGCCCAGCGGACATGAGCGTGTTCGCGGCCGGTCTGGAGGGCGCCCCGATCGCGCTCGGGGCGAATTGCGGCGTTGGGGCGGCGGACCTCGTCGCCTCCATCGTCGCCATGAACGGCCACTCGGATCGCCCCCTCATCGCGAAAGCCAATTGCGGCATCCCCGAATGGCACGGCGACCACGTGCACTATTCGGGAACGCCGGACCTGATGGCCACCTATGCCGGGCTCGCGATCGACGCGGGCGCGTCCATCGTCGGCGGCTGCTGCGGCACGAGCGCCATCCATCTGAGCGCCATGCGCCGCGCCATCGACCGGCACGTCCCCGGACCCATGCCGGACCGTGACGCGATCACGCGCGAACTCGGCAGCCTGGTCGCGCCGCCGGCGCCGGCCACCGACGCGGGCGCGCGCCGCGCGGGTCGCCGCCGAGGTTGATGCCGACGGGACGGGGTGCCGGCTCCGCCCGGTTCCCGGTGCGGGAAGCGATGTCACTTCAAAACCACGCGGCGCGCCTTTCCGGTCGCCTGGCGCCTTTGCGTCTTGTCGGGCCGCCCCGGCCGTGGAAGTCCTGGAGGCCCGCGTGCCTTCGGGTTGAGCGTCGAGAACCCGCCGTCCATGACTTTTGCCGCCGTCGCCTCACGACCGGTCCCGGCCGGGACGGGCCCCAAAACGTCCGCACTCGACGCCGCCATCGCCCGTGCCTCGGATGCGCTGCGCAACGCGCAACGGGAGGACGGTCATTTCGCCTTCGACCTCGAGGCGGACGCCACCATTCCCGCCGAATACGTGCTGCTGAAGCACTTCCTGGGCACGCCCGACGCTGAGACGGAAGCGAAGGTCGCGAACTATCTCCGGCGCGTGCAGGAGGGCCATGGGGGCTGGCCCATGCTCCGCTACGGCGAGTTCAACATGTCGGCCAGCGTGAAGGCCTATTTCGCGCTGAAAGTGGTCGGGGATTCGCCCGATGCGCCGCATATGCGGCGTGCCCGGGAAGCGATCCTGGCCCATGGCGGCGCCGTGAACATCAACGTGTTCACCCGTTACACCTTGGCCCTGTTCGGCATCGTGCCCTGGCGCGCGGTCCCGGTGATGCCGGTCGAACTCCTGCATGCGCCGCGCTGGTTTCCTTTTCACATCTACAGGGTATCGTACTGGGCGCGGGACACCATCGTGCCGCTCGTGGTGCTCGCCACGTTGAAACCGCGGGCGCGCAACCCGCGCGGGGTCGCGCTGGACGAGCTTTTCGTCACCCCGCCCGACAAGGTCCGGCACTGGCCGCGGGGAAACAATCAGGTCGGGCTTTGGGGCGCGGCGTTCGGCGCGCTCGACGCGACCCTCAGGGCCGTTCAACCCTTCTTCCCCAAGCGCTCCCGCGATAGCGCCATCGCCAAGGCCGTTGCGTTCGTCACCGAACGGCTGAACGGCGAGGACGGCCTCGGCGCCATCTACCCGTCGATCGCCAACACGATCATGATGTTCGACACGTTGGGCTACCCCGACGACCATCCCGACATGGTGACCGCCAAGTCGGCCCTCGAAAAGCTGATGACGTTTTCGGGGGAGGAGGCCTACTGCCAGCCCTGCCTGTCGCCGGTATGGGATACGGCGCTTTCCGTGCACGCGCTGATGGAAGTGGAAAACGGCCCCGTCCGCGAGGCCGATCGTGGTTTGGCCTGGCTGCAACCCCTCCAGGTGCTGGACGTCAAGGGCGACTGGGCCTTCCAGAAGCCGGACGTGCGCCCGGGAGGGTGGGCCTTCCAGTACAACAACGCCCATTATCCCGATCTCGACGATACGGCCGTGGTGGTCATGGCCATGGATCGGACGCGCGCTAAGACCGGGACGGCGCGCTACGACGAAGCGATCGCCCGCGCGCGGGAATGGGTGGTCGGGCTGCAAAGCCGGAACGGCGGCTGGGCCGCGTTCGACGCCGACAACACCTCCTATTACCTGAACTACATCCCCTTCGCCGACCACGGGGCACTGCTCGACCCGCCGACCGCCGACGTCACGGCGCGCTGCGTCTCGATGCTGGCTCAACTCGGCGAACGGCGCGAAACCTGTACGCCGCTTCGGCGCGGGCTCGACTACCTGCTCAAGGAACAGGAGCCCGAAGGCAGCTGGTACGGGCGCTGGGGGATGAATTTCATCTACGGGACGTGGTCGGTGCTCTGCGCCTTCAACGCCGTCGGGATCGGCTCCGACACGCCCGCCGTGGCTCGCGCGGTCGCCTGGCTCGAAGCCATCCAGAACGACGACGGCGGGTGGGGCGAAGACGACCGCAGCTACGTCCTCGGTTACCGCGGCTACTCGCCGGCGCCGAGCACGGCGTCGCAAACCGCCTGGGCGCTGCTGGGCCTCATGGCGGCGGGCGCCGTCGACCACCGGTCCGTCGCGCGCGGCATGGAATACCTTGCCGAACGCCAGGGAGGCGACGGGTTCTGGCCCGAGGAAATCTACACGGCCACGGGTTTCCCGCGCGTCTTCTACCTCCGCTACCACGGCTATCCCAAGTTCTTCCCGCTCTGGGCCATGGCGCGGTACCGGAACCTGAAGGCCGGCAATTCGAAATCCGTCATGGCAGGGATCTAGGTCGATGGCAGCGCTCTACCGACCCGTTCTGGCCGTCACCGGCCTTGCCGCGGAAGCGCGGATCGCGTGCGGTTCCGGGGTCATCACGGTGTGCGGCGGCGGCGATGTCGCGCGCTTGTCGCTTCTCCTCCAGGCCGCGCTGTCGGGCGGCGCGGCGGCGGTCATCAGTTTCGGGATCGCGGGCGGGCTCGAACCCGGGTTGAAACCGGGAGCCGCGCTGATCGGGCACGCGGTGCACGACGGGGACACCCGCAGCCCGGCCGATGCCGACTGGGTCGCGCGCCTCGCCGAAGCCCTGCCGCACGCTTGGACGGTCGACATCGCCGGCGTGGATGGGGCCATTTGCCACCCCGCCGGCAAGGCGGCGCTGCACCAGCGCACCGGTGCCGCCGCGGTCGACATGGAATCGCACGTCGTGGCGCGCCTCGCGGCCCTGCACCGGCTGCCGTTCGCGGCGTTGCGGATCGTCGCCGACCCCGCCGAGCGCGTCGTGCCGGTGTCGGCCGCGGTCGGAATGCGCCCGAACGGGACGGCCGATGTCGGCGCGGTGCTGCGCTCCTTGAGCCGGCGGCCCGGCGAACTGCCCGGTCTGATCCGGACCGCGTTCGACGCCCGCAGCGCCCTCATGGCCCTGCGCGCCAGCCGAGACATCCTCGGCACCATGTTCGGCTACGGGGATCCGCGAGCGGACGCGTCGCGGATCGGCGTGCCTGACTTTCCGGATGGCGAATTCGACAGGGGGTCGTTCCCGTCGCTCGGATCGTCCGAGGGGTCCGACGGCATGTTCGAAACGATCTGAGCGTCGCGCCGGCTGCAACATGCCCCTGGCTAGGCGTCCGGGGCCTTCGCTGGCGACCCGTTCGCTACGGTGGCGTCGGCTTCGTAGTCGACCCGCACGAGACAGAGCCCCGCGGCCGGCGCCACCGGCCCGCAGCGCGCGCGGTCGCGCGCCACGAGAGCCGCACGGAGATCGTCGGCGCTCCAGCGTCCGAGGCCGACCGCCGCGAGCGAGCCCACCATCGAGCGTACCTGACGGTGGAGGAAGGAGCGCGCCCACACGCGCATCTCGACCCGATCGCCCGCTCGCGACACGTCGAAGCCTTCCAGCGTACGGACGGGGCTCGCGGCTTGGCATTCGCTGTCCCGGAACGTCGAAAAATCGTGGCGTCCAAGCAGCGACTGGGCGGCGGCCCGCATGCGATCCGCATCGAGGGTAGGCTTGACGAGCCAAACGCGCCCGAGGTCGAGCGTCGGCGGCGCCCGGCGGTTGACGATCGCGTAGCGGTAGTGCCGCCGCGTCGCCGAAAACCGCGCGTCGAATCCCTCGCCGACCCGCGCGACGTCGACGACCGCGATGGCACGCGGACGCAAGCCGCTGTTGATCGCGTCGCGGACGCTGTCCTCGCGGTACGCTTTCGGCAGATCGAGATGGGCCACCTGCCCGGTCGCGTGAACGCCCGAATCGGTGCGTCCGGCCCCGCGTAGGCCGCCCGCCATGGCGCCGAGCGGCGAGGCGGCGATCTCGATGGCTTCCTGGACGGACAGCCCGTTCGCCTGGCGCTGCCACCCGACAAAATCCGTGCCATCGTACTCGATCGTCAGCTTGTAGCGTGCCATCCCGCTCAATCGACCCGCATGCCGGCGTCGATCCGGGCGCCGCGGAGAAAGTCCACCGCCACGAGCGGCCCGCGGCCGGGGCGCTGGACCAGGGTCAGCCCTACGGCGCCCGTCCCGCACGCCACCGTGAGCGCGTCGTCGAGCACCGCGCCGGGCGGCCCCGCCCCGTCGCGACACTCGGCGCGCAGCGCCTTGATCCGCTCGCGCCCGTGCGCGAACTCAGCCTCGAAGAACGCGCCCGGGGAGGGCGACAATCCCTGGATCTGGCGGACGACCCGCTCGGCGGGCGCGTTCCAGGTGATGCGGCATTCGGCCTTGTCGATCTTGTGCGCGTAGGTGACGCCCACCGCGGACTGCGGCTCGAAATCGAGAGCGCCGCGCGCGAGGGCGTCGACCGCGCGGGTCATCAGGCCCGCACCGACCGGCGCCAGCCGGTCATGCAGGTCGCCCGACGTCATGCCGGGTGTCAGCGCGATCCGGGCCTCCATCGCGACCGGGCCGGTGTCGAGCCCCTCCTCCATCCGCATCACGGCGACGCCGGCTTCCGGGTCGCCCGCCATCACGGCGCGTTGCATCGGGGCGGCACCGCGCCATCGCGGCAGCAGGGATGCGTGCAGGTTCAAGCAGCCCAGGGGGGGCGCTTCGAGGATCGCCAGCGGCAGGATGAGGCCGTAGGCCACGACGATCGCCACGTCGGCGCGGTGCTCGCGGAAGGCCAGGGCCGCCTCTTCGCCCCGCAAGGTGCGCGGATGCAGGACCGGAATGCCGAGGTCCGCGGCGGCGGCATGGACGGGAGAAAGCCGACGCCGCAGCCCGCGCCCGCCTTGCGCGGGCGGCCGCGTGTAAGCCGCGGCGACAGCGTGCCCCGCCCCGGCGAGCCCGCGCAAGGTCGCCACCGCGAAGGCCGGCGTTCCCATGAAGACGATGCGCAAGGGCCGATCCGTTCCTTCGTTTACGGCGCGGGGTCGGCCGGTCTGGGCGACTGCCGCTCGCGCGCGGCACGCTCTCCGTCCCTCGGCTTGAACGGGCGACCCTCCTCCGCGGCGATCCGCGCCGCCTTCGCGAACTTCCGCGTCACGCGCTCGCGCTTGAGGCGAGAGATGTGATCGATGAACAGGACCCCGTTCAGGTGATCGATCTCGTGCTGCAACGCGATGGCCAGCAGCCCGTCCGCATCGAGCTCGGCCTCCGCGCCATCCCGGTCGAGGAAGCGCACGCGCACCTTTTCCGCCCGTTCGACATCCTCGTAATAGTCCGGGATGGACAGGCAGCCCTCCTCGTAGACCAGGCGCTCGGGCGACGCGTGCACGATCGTCGGGTTGACGAGGAACAAGGGCCGCGGCGTCTCGCCGTCCCGCGCCGTGTCGAGCACGACGAGACGCCGGAGCTCGCCGACCTGCACCGCCGCCAGCCCGATCCCCGGGGCGTCGTACATCGTCTCGATCATGTCGTCGAGAAGCGCCCGCGTGGTCCCATCCACGGCCGCGACCGTTTCGGACGGCTGCCGCAACAGCGGTTCGGGAAGGGTGATGATCGGGCGGACGGCCATGGCTTACCTTGGGGCTCGAAGCACCGAGATAGAAACCCGCACCGTCGCCGTCAAATGCGGCGGTGCCGGTCCGTCGAAGGCCACCCTCAAGCCTGCCATTGCCGTCCGTGCCCGGACGTCCGCCGCCGCCGGAACGGCCACGCGACGGCATGCGTCAGGGCCCAGCCCGCCGCCAAGCCGGCGGCCCCGCTGAGAAACCCCGCGCTGGTGACGGGTACGGCCGGCTGGTAGGAGGCGTAGGCCTGCTCGGCGACCCGCGGGTCCAGGTCCTCGAACAGCACCCAATACCGGGCGACCGGCCCCGCTTGAGCCAAGGCGTCCTGCTGGCGCGCCAAGCGCGCCTCGCGGTCGACGGCCGTGCGCAGATCCGCGCCCCGCGCCCGCGCGAGCGGGTCCGCATTCGCGAGAAGCCGCGCGATACCCTCGTCGCGGCCGAGCGACAGCTTGGCCGCTTCCGCGTCGAATTCGGCGACCATCGTCTTCAGCTCGTCCACCGCGCCGCCGAGCCGCTGCCGATATTGCTGACTGAACTCCGGCAGCTGGGAGGCGGCCAGCGCCCCCATGAGCCCGATCGCCATCGCGAACCGCCTGGCCAACATGCCGCCTCCGCAGATTGCGCCGCGCGACCCGCCGGGCCGTCCCGGCGGTCAGCCGGTCGGGGCCTCCGCCGCGACCAGCCCTTCCCGCTTCAGGTCGACCCACAGGTCGGCCGGAACGAGCGCGTCCATGTCCGCGACGTTCGCCTTGATCTCCGCCGCAGCTTCGCCGCCCAGTACGACCGATACCACGGCGGGATGGAAGGTCGCGAATTTCAGCGCCGCCTCGCGGATCGACACCCCATGCCGGCGGCAGACGGCCTCGATGCGCTCGACGCGCGACATGATCTCCGGCGTCGCCGCGACGTAGTTGTATTTGGCGCCGGCCACGGCCCCCGTGGCCAGGATGCCGGAATTGAACACCCCGGCCAGCAGAACGCCAATGTTCCTCTCTTGAACCAGCGGAAGAAAGGATGCGAGCGCCGGCTGTTCGAGCAACGAATAGCGACCCGCCAGCAGGACCACGTCGAAATCGCCGGCCCTGACGAACCGCTCGCACATGTCGGCTTCGTTGAGCCCGACCCCGATGGCCTTGACGGTTCCGTCGCCCCGAAGGCGGTCCAAGGCTTTGTACGCGCCTTGCATGGCCTCGGAAAAGCGCAGCTCGACGTCTTCGACCCCGTGGGTCCACACGTCGCAATCGTGGATCAGCAGGATGTCGAGGCGACCGAAGCCGGTCCGAAGCAGCGACTGCTCGACCGACCGCATGGTGCCGTCATAGCTGTAATCGAACCGCGAGCGATGCGGGAAGCCGCCCGCGAAGCCCGGGGAGAACACGTCCGCGCGCCGTTCGGCGGGCGCCGTGAACGGGTCCATCCAGCGTCCCACCTTGGTCGAGAACACGATATCGTCGCGCGGGACATCGCGGAGCGCCCCCCCGCAGCGTGCCTCGGCCAGTCCGTTGCCGTAGTGCGGCGAGGAATCGAAAACGCGAACGCCGGCTGAGTAAGCGGCGCGAACGGTCGCCATCGACTCCGCGTCGCCGAGCTTGCGGAACAGGTCGCCGAGCGGCGCCGTACCGAAACCGATGGCGCTGAACCGCAGATCCTCGCCGCGCCGGGTCCTGAGCGTTCGGATCTCCATGTGCCGCCCTCCCTTTGGTGTTTCTTCCGAGATGGTTGATCCGCCGGACGGCTGTCAAGCCTCCGCGATCCGGTGTCACGGCACTCGTTCGACGCCCGGTGTCATGACAGCTTCATCCGGGGAGCGTCCAAGCGATGAACCTATTGCGCGCTTGGCCGTTCTTGAGCTTGACCAGCTCCGAATTCGGCTTTCGGCCGGTCGATGGCGATCGACCTCGCCACCTCAGGACCGGTACGGCGGGCGTCACAAGCCGCGCAGTCGGCGGAAGGACATCATGGACGACATCGATCTGTTGTGCATCAACACGATCCGCACGCTTTCGATCGACGCGGTCCAGAAGGCGAATTCAGGCCATCCGGGCGCGCCCATGGGCATGGCCGCCACGGCGTACACGTTGTGGCAGGAACATCTCCGCTACGACCCGAAACATCCGCTATGGCCCAACCGAGACCGCTTCCTGCTGTCCGCCGGCCACGCCTCGATGCTGCTCTATTCGCTGCTGCATTTGACCAAGGTCGAGGCGGTGAACGCCGATTACGAACCGTTGAACAAGGTTTCGGTGTCGCTCGACGACATCAAGCATTTCCGCCAGCCGGGCAGCACCACCCCCGGACATCCCGAATACCACCTGACGACCGGCGTCGAGGCGACGACGGGGCCGCTCGGCCAGGGCGTGTCGATGAGTGTCGGCATGGCGATCGCGGAAAAATGGCTCGCGACGCGCTACAACAAGCCCGGCTTCCCCCTCGTCGATCATAACGTGTATGCGCTTTGCAGCGATGGCGAGATGATGGAAGGAATAGCCAGCGAAGCGGCGTCGCTGGCCGCCCACCTCAAGCTCGACAAGCTGTGCTGGATCTACGATTCGAACGACGTGACGCTCGACGGCCCGGCGTCCGCCTCGTTCAGCGAGGATGTCGGGACCCGCTTCCTGGGCTACGGCTGGAACGTTATCCACGTCCGCGACGCCAATGATATCAGTGAGGTCGGGCTCGCACTTGATAAGTTTGTCGAAGAGCGCTCGCGCCCGACGTTGATCGTCGTGAAGAGCCACATCGGTTTCGGCTCGCCCCACAAGCAGGACAGTTCCAAGTCTCACGGCAGCCCGCTCGGCGCCGATGAAGTGAAATTGACCAAGCGGGCCTACGGCTGGCCGGAGGATGCGCAGTTCCTCGTGCCCGATGGCGTTTACGAGCGTTTCGCGTCGCGCTTCGGACGGCGCGGGGCCGATCGGCACGACGCCTGGCACAAACTGTTCGCCGCCTACCGGGAGCGCTTCCCGGATTTGGCGCGCGAGTTCGAAATGATGGAGCGGCGCGAGACGCCCGAGGCGGCCTTGGCGGCCCTGCCGACGTTCCCCGCCGACGAGAAGGGGCTGGCGACGCGCGATTCGGCCGGAAAGGCGGAAAACGCGGCGGCACCCCTCCTGCCCTGGCTGCTCGGCGGCTCGGCCGACCTCGACGAGTCGACCAAAACCCGGCAGCTCGCCCCCGAGGCGGGTGCCTTCACGGCGGAAAACCGCTCGGGGCGCAACCTCCATTTCGGCGTTCGCGAACACGCGATGGGGGCCATCTGCAACGGGCTGGCGCTCTCGAAGATCAGGGCCTACGGGGCGACCTTCCTGATCTTCTCGGACTACATGCGCCCGACGATCCGATTGTCCGCGCTCATGGAACTGCCGACGGTCTGGATCTATACCCATGACTCGATCGGCGTCGGCGAGGACGGGCCGACGCATCAGCCCGTCGAGCAGATCGCGAGCTTGCGGGCGATCCCCGGGCTGATCACGATCCGGCCAGGGGACGCCAACGAGGCGTCCGAGGCGTGGCGGGTCGTGTTGGGCCTTAAACATCAGCCGTGCTGCCTGATCCTGAGCCGGCAGGCCATGCCGACGCTCGACCGGACGAGGTTCGCGCCCGCCGCCGGGTTGGCACGCGGCGCCTACGTCCTCGCCGACGCCCCGGAGGGGAAGACCGCGGATGTCATCCTGATCGGCACGGGCAGCGAGCTGTCCCTGGCGATCGAGGGCCGCGACGCGCTGGCGAAAGAGGATATCGCGGCGCGCGTTGTGTCGATGCCGAGTTGGGAACTGTTCGAACAGCAGGACCAGGCCTATAAGGATGAGGTTTTCCCGGCCGAGGTCTCGGCCCGGGTGGCGATCGAGCAGGCATCGACGATGGGCTGGGAGCGCTATGTCGGCCGGCTCGGTGCCGTTATCGGCATGCACTCCTTCGGTGCCTCGGCGCCCCTGAAGGATCTGTTGACGAAGTTCGGTTTCACGCCCGAGCGGATCGTGGAAGTCGCCAAGGAACAGGTGGCGAAACATGCCCACGCGAAGGGTATGCGGCAGGCCGCGGAGTGAGCGGGCTCGGAGGGGAAACGGTCATGAACGCGCTCAAGCAACTGGAACAATGTCGGCAGTCGCCCTGGCTCGACGATCTCCACCGCTCGCTCATCACGAGCGGCGAATTGAAGGGCCTCATCGAAAAGGACGGGCTGAAGGGCTTGACCTCCAATCCGGCGATTTTCGAGAAGGCGATCGGCGACACGGACGACTACAAGGACGTCCTGAAGGACATGTTGTCCAAGGGCGAAGCGGACGACATGACGGTCTACGAGACGATCGCGATCGCCGACATCCGCAGCGCCGCCGACCTGTTCCGCCCTGTTTACGACACGGCTCATCGCAACGACGGGTTCGTCAGCCTCGAAGTTTCGCCGTACATCGCGAACGACACGGCGAAGACGATCGCGGAGGCCAAGCGGCTCTGGAAAGCCGTGGACCGCCCGAACCTCATGATCAAGATCCCCGGCACGGAGGCCGGAACCCCTGCGATCCGGGCCGTCATCGCCGAAGGCATCAACGTCAACGTGACGCTGCTGTTCTCCGTGGGCGCCTACGAGAAGGTGGCCCGCGCCTACATCGACGGGCTGCTGGAGTTCACGCGCAACGGTGGCGATCCGTCGGGCGTCGCCAGTGTCGCGAGCTTCTTCCTGAGCCGCATCGACACCGCGGTCGACAAAAAACTCGATGAGCTGAAGGGTGCGGACGCGGGCCTCGTCTCTCGAGCGCGTGGCCAGATCGCCATCGCCAACGCCAAGATGGCCTATGGCAAGTACAAGAACATCTACGCCGGTCAGGGGTGGGCCGACCTCGCCAACCGCGGGGCCAACAGGCAGCGGCTGCTATGGGCCTCCACCGGCACGAAAACGCCGGCGCTGCCGGACACCTACTACGTCGACAACCTCATCGGCGTCGACACGGTCAACACCATGCCGCCGGAAACCATGCACGCCTTCCGGGATCACGGACATGCGAATGCGGGCGCGATCGAGCAGGACGTCGCCGCGGCGGAGGCGTCGCTGACGAGCCTCGCCAAGCTCGGCGTGTCCCTTGACCAGGTCACTTCCGAACTCGTCGTGGATGGCGTGAAAAAGTTCTCGACAGCTTTCGACCACCTGCTCCAGGGGGTCGCCAAGCGGCGTTCGGAGCTCGCAGCCGCGTCGGGGCAGCACAAGGCCGCTTGAGGGAAGATCTCGGCGACGGCGGGTCGCTCGGGCGGCGCCGGAGTCTCCGGCCAGGCGCGCCGAGGCTCGACTTGGCTCCGAAGTCTGTCGAGTGTGCCGTCGTGAGACGCCCGGGCCAACGGGGTAGGTTAGGCTGCGCGCTGGCCCAGTGGCGGCGCGTGTCGTTTTTGGCGCCGTGAGGAAAGGCATCGACGATGCAACTCGGGATGATCGGCCTCGGCCGGATGGGCGGCAATATCGTGCGGCGCCTGGAACGCGGCGGCCACCATTGCATCGGGTACGACCAGGCGAAGGCGGCTGTCGACAAGCTGCGAACCGACGGTTCGAAGGGCGCCGACAGCGTCGAGGCCCTCGTCGCCGGGCTTGCGGACAAGCCGCGCGTGGTCTGGGTCATGCTGCCGGCGGGCGCGATCACCGAGCAAACGGTCGACCGCTTGGCGGACCTGCTCGGACCCGGCGACATCATCATCGACGGCGGCAATTCCTTCTACAAGGACGACATCCGGCGCGCGAAGGCCCTCGAGGCGCGGGGCATCCATTATGTCGATGTCGGCACGTCGGGCGGTGTCTGGGGGCTCGAGCGCGGCTATTGCATGATGGTCGGTGGCGACAAGGTGGCGGTCGACGCGCTCGATCCCATCTTGTCGACCCTTGCCCCCGGCATGGGCGGCATCCCTCGCACGCCGGGGCGCGAGAAGCTGACCGACAACCGCGCGGAACAAGGGTACATTCACGCCGGGCCGACCGGCGCCGGTCATTTCGTCAAGATGGTGCACAACGGCATCGAATACGGCCTCATGCAGGCCTATGCCGAAGGCTTCGACATCCTGAAGAAGAAGAACTCCTCGGAACTGCCCGAGGACCAACGCTACGAGCTCAACCTCACCGACATCGCGGAGGTCTGGCGTCGCGGCAGCGTCGTGTCGTCATGGCTCCTCGACCTTACGGCCTCGGCCTTGGCGGGCAGCCCCGACCTCGCCCATTTCTCCGGTCACGTGGCCGATTCCGGCGAAGGGCGCTGGACCATCGAGGCGGCGCTCGAAGAGGCCGTATCGGCCAACGTGCTGACCGCATCCTTGTACACGCGCTTCCGGTCGCGCGAGACGCACACGTTCGGGGAGAAAGTGCTTTCGGCGATGCGCTTCGGCTTCGGCGGGCACGTCGAGGTCCCGGAAGTCCCGGAAGGGCAAGCCAAGGCGGCCGAGTGATCCATGAACACGCAACAAGCCCCGATCGTCGCCGGCCAACCCCGTACAGCGTTGCCGCCGGGACCCTGCGTCATGGTGATCTTCGGGGCCGGCGGGGACCTGACGAAGCGCCTCGTCACGCCGGCACTCTACAATCTCCGATGCACCGGCCTGCTGCCCGAGCATTTCGCCATCCTCGGCATCGATCACAATGACTCGACGGACGACAGCTTCCGCCAATACCTGACGCAAACGATGCAGAGCTTCGTCGGCGGGACGGGCGAGTTCGATCCCTCTCAGATCGACGCGAAGGCGTGGGACTGGCTGACCAGCCGGATGTTCTACCTCAAGGGCGATTTCGAGGAGGCGAGCACCTACGCCGCGATCCGGGATCGGATCGCGGCGCTCGACGCGCAATTCGAAACGGGCGGCAACGCGTTGTTCTATCTCGCCGTAGCGGACCGCTTTTTCGGAAAGGTGGTGGACGAACTCGGCGCGGCGGGTCTGACCAAGACGGATCCGGACAACCCGGAGGCGCCCTGGCGACGGGTCGTGATCGAGAAGCCGTTCGGTCACGACCTGCAATCCGCCCGGGATCTCAATGCGCGCGTGCTCAAGATCCTGCGCGAAGACCAGACCTACCGGATCGATCACTTTCTGGGTAAGGAGACCGTCCAGAACATCATGGCGTTCCGCTTCGCCAACGGCATGTTCGAGCCGCTGTGGAATCGCGACCACATCGACCATGTCCAGATCACGGTGGCCGAAACGGTCGGCGTCGAAGCGAGGGGCAAATTCTACGAGGCGACCGGTGCGCTCCGCGACATGGTGCCCAACCATGTGTTCCAGCTGCTGGCGATGACCGCCATGGAGCCGCCCGTGTCGTTCGACGCCGACGCCATCCGCTCGAAGAAGGTGGATGTGTTCGCGGCGATCAAGTCGCTGACGCCCGACCATGCCGTCCGGGGCCAATACGATGCCGGGACCGTCCTCGGCAAGGCGGCGCGCGCTTACCGCAACGAGCCCGATGTCGACGCGCGTTCCAGCGTCGAAACCTTCGTCGCCCTCCGGCTCGCGATCGACAATTGGCGCTGGGCGGGTGTCCCGTTCTATCTGCGGACCGGCAAGTACATGACGCGTCGCACGACCGAGATCGCCATCCGCTTCAAGCAGGCCCCGATGGCGCTGTTCGAGGATACGGAGACGCAGCGCCTGCAGGCGAACTGGCTCGTCATGCAAATCCAGCCCGACGAGGGCATCTCCCTCCAGTTCGAGGTGAAGCGTCCCGGGCCGCTCGTCGATCTTCAGTCGGTGAGGATGAATTTCGCCTACAAGGACTGGTTCATCGAGCAGCAGAACGTCGGCTACGAGACGCTGCTTTACGATGTGATGATCGGCGACCAGACGCTGTTCCAGCGCGCCGATCAGGTTGACGAAGGGTGGCGGATCGTTCAGCCGATCCTCGAGGAATGGGCGAGGACGGCGCCGTCCGACTTTCCGAACTACATCGCGGGAACGGCGGGGCCGGCCGCCGCGGACATCCTGCTCGCCCATGACGGCGGCCGGGCCTGGCGGCCCGTGAAGGTCGATGCGGGGCCGAAAGCCCCGGCATCCCTGGCCGCGAAATGACCGGCATGCCCGCGCCCGCCGAACGCATTCGCTTGGTCATATCCGACATCGACGGAACGCTCGTCACGCACGCCAAGCTCCTCACGTCGGCGACGAAGCACGCGATCCTCCGCCTTCAAGAACTGGGGATCGGCTTCACGGTCGTGAGCGCGCGGCCGCCCGTCGGTCTGCGGAGCATCATCGACGCCCTGGGGCTCGAAGTGCCCGTCGCGGCCGTCAACGGCGGTGCGATCGTGCGGCCGGACCTCACTATTATCGAAGAGACGTTCCTCGGCCCGGATGCGGCGCGGCTCTCGATCCGGCTGCTGCGCGAACAGGGCATCGACGCCTGGCTCTTCACGCCCGAAGCGTGGTTCATCCGCGATCCCGCCGGCGACCACGTCGACCACGAGGCGCGCACCATCGGCCAGCCGCCGACCGTCGTCGAGGGGTTCGACGCGGTCGATGTCGCGCGCGTCCTGAAGATCGTCGGCGCGAGCCACGACCACCCGCGTCTCGCCCATTGCGAGGGCATCCTTCAATCCGCTCTAGGCGGGACGGCGCTGGCGACGCGCTCGCAGGTCTACTACCTCGACGTCACGCACCCCAAAGCCAACAAGGGCGAAGCCGTCGCGAGCCTCGCCAGGGTGCTCGATGTGCCCGCGAGCGCGATCCTGACGATCGGGGACGGCGCCAACGACGTGCCGATGTTCGGGAGAAGCGGTTTCAGCGTCGCGATGGGCAACGCGTCCGACGCGGTCAAGATGGCGGCCACGACCGTGACCGAGGATTGCGAGCACGACGGGTTCGCGCGGGCCATCGCGCGTTATGTCCTGACGGAGCCGGGCCGGCTCTCGGCGCCTTCGTCAGCCGCGTGACGCCGAACGCCGGCCGAACCATTCCGGAGCCCGCCAATGCCCGACGCATCCCCGCCGCGCTTCTCGCTCCTCCTCGCCGACGTGGACGGGACGCTGGTCACCGAGCAGAAGGTGCTCACCGATCGCGCGTGTCGGGCCGTGCACGCCCTCAGGGAACAGGGCATCCTTTTCGCCATCACGAGCGGGCGTCCGCCGCGCGGCATGGCGATGCTGATCGAGCCGCTCGGCATCGACACCGCCATCGCGGGCTTCAACGGCGGCGCCCTGGTCAGGCCGGACATGAGCGTCATCGAGGAGAAGACCCTGCCGTCCGACGTGGCCCGCACCGCGATCGATCTCATCCGGCGACACGACATGGACGCGTGGCTCTACACGGCGGACGATTGGTTCGTGACCGACCGCAAGGCGCCCCACGTCGATCGGGAAGCCTGGACGGTCAAGTTCGAGCCGACCGTGGTCACGTCGTTCTCGGATGCCGACCTCGCCCGCGCGGTCAAGATCGTCGGCATCAGCGACGACCGTCCGCTGGTCGAGCGGTGCGAAGCGGATGTCCGGGCGGCGCTCGGCAGCAAGGCCTCCGCGGCGCGGTCGCAGCCCTACTACATCGACGTGACGCATCCGGACGCGAACAAGGGCACCGTCGTGGAAACGCTGTCGCGCATGCTCGCGATCGACCCGAACGCGATCGTCACGATCGGCGACATGCCGAACGACGTGCTCATGTTCAAGAAGAGCGGGTTCAGCATCGCCATGGGCAATGCCGGCGACGACGTGAAGCATCAGGCCGGCGCCGTCACCGACGGCTACAACGACGAGGGCTTCGCCAAGGCCGTCGAACGCTACCTGCTGCGCGTCGACGCGTCCTCCCCCGAGAAGGTTTGACCGTCATGGCAGCTCCCCTGATCGCGCCGTCGATCCTGTCCGCCGACTTCGGGCGGTTCGCCGACGAGGTGCGGGCGGTCGACGCCGCGGGTGCCGACTGGATCCATATCGACGTGATGGACGGGCGCTTCGTCCCGACCATCACGTTCGGGCCCGATGTGGTGAGCGCCGTCCGGCGTGCCACCGCGAAGCCGCTCAACGCCCATCTCATGATCGTCGAGCCCGAGCGGTTCATCGACGCTTTCGTGAAGAGCGGGGCGGACAGCATCGTCGTTCAGGCCGAGCCTTCGTCAACCATCCACCTTCACCGCGTGCTGTCGCGGATCAAGGACGCGGGCAAGCAGGCCGGCGTGGCGCTGAACCCGGCCACGCCGCCGTCGGCCGTCGAATATGTGCTGCCTTTGCTCGACATCGTTCTGGTGATGACCGTCGACCCCGGCTTCGGCGGCCAGAACTTCCTCGCCGGGATGCTGCCGAAAATACGCGTGCTGAAGGGGATGTGCCGAGAGCTTGGTCTCAACCCCTCCATCGAGGTCGACGGCGGCATCAACCTCGAGACCATCGGACCCGCCGTCGAGGCCGGCGCCGATGTTTGCGTGGCGGGCTCCTTCGTGTTCGGTGCGCAGGATTACGGCGCGGCGATCCGAGGTCTGCGAGAGCGCGGCCATGCCGCGCGACGGCACACGGAGACGACGCCATGATCGCGCCGAGCATCAGCGCCGCTCCCTTGACGGTCTACAAGGATCCCGATGCCCTGGCCGGCACGGTCGCCGATTGGCTGATGAGCAGGGCTGCGGGCAAGGAACGCTTCGCGGTGTCGCTCTCGGGCGGCTCCACGCCCAAGCGCCTCTACGAGCGCTTGGTCGGTCCCGGTTTCATCGAACGGTTCCCGTGGCGGACGACGCATTGGTTCTGGGGCGACGAGCGTTTCGTCCCGCCGGATCACAAGGACAGCAATTTCCGCATGGCGCGGGAGGCGATGCTGTCAAAGGCGCCGGTTCCGCCCGAAAACATCCATCGGGTCGAAACCGAGCTGCCGGACGCGGCGGCCGCGGCGCAAGCCTATGAGCGTACCCTTCGCGAGTTTTACGGGGCCGACGCGTTGGACGGCCGTCGTGCCTTGTTCGACGTCACGCTGCTCGGCCTTGGTCCCGACGGCCACACCGCTTCCCTGATTCCGGACCAGCCGGTGCTCGAGGAGCGCACCCGTTGGGTAGCGGTCGTGGGTCTCGGAAGGCCCGAGGTGCGGATCACCTTGACCTATCCGGCGCTCGAAAGCAGCGTCGCGATCGCGTTCCTGGTCACCGGAGCCGACAAGGCGTCCATGCTGGCCGAAGTTCGGTCGGGAACATCGGCCGTCCCGGCCGCGCGGCTCCGGTCGCGCGCGGAAGCCCATTGGTTCGTCGACCGCGCGGCCGCCGGCGACGCGGACGAAACGCTCCGGGAAACTTCTTGACCCGGCTTCGGAGGGCGATCCCATGAGCACGACACGCGTCGACGAGATCCTGTCCTGGTACGGTGCGGAAAATCCCGGTGTCCTGACCAACCTGTCGCGGATCATGAACCACGGCCGTCTCGCCGGCACGGGAAAATTCGTGATCCTGCCCGTGGACCAGGGGTTCGAGCACGGCCCGGCCCGCTCGTTCGCCCCTAACCCGCCCGCCTATAACCCGCTCTATCACTACCAACTCGCGATCGACGCCGGCTGCAACGCCTACGCGGCGCCGCTGGGCTTCCTCGAAGCCGGCGCGCGCGAGTTCGCCGGCAAGGTTCCCCTGATCCTCAAGGTCAACGACCACGACCTGACGGTCGACGAGGACGATCCGACCCAGGCGTCGACGGGCTCGGTCGCCGACGCGCTGCGGCTCGGCTGCTGCGCGATCGGCTTCACGATCTATCCCGGCTCGACGCAGCGCCTCGCCATGTACGGGCAGATCCGGGCGATCGCGGCCGAGGCGAAGCGGCACGGCCTCGCGGTGATCATCTGGTCCTACGCGCGGGGGTCGGCCCTCTCCAAGGAGGGGCAGACCGCCATCGACATCATCGGCTACGCGGCCCACCTCGCGGCCCAACTCGGGGCCAACATCATCAAGGTGAAGCTGCCCTCCGACCATGTCGAGCAGCCCGCCGCCAAAAAGGTTTACGACGCGCAGAAGATCGCGATCGGGACCTTGACCGAGCGGGTAAGCCACGTCGTCAAGTGCACCTTCGACGGGCGACGGATCGTGATCTTCTCCGGCGGGGAGCACGCGGAGGACGACGCGCTCCTCGAGGAGGTCCGCGCCGTCCACGCCGGCGGCGGCTTCGGCTCCATCATCGGGCGGAACTCGTTCCAGCGTACGCGCGCCGATTCGCTGAAGCTCCTCGGGCGCATCATGGATACCTACGCCGGAGCGGCCTGACCGTCGCGGGCGGAAACACTTCGGCCGCGCGGCTTGTACGGGTCCTTCCACAGCGCGATGCCGCCAGTTATGCCGGCGTCGTTCGAAACCAGCGTCACGGACGAGGGAAGATCGACGGTGACCCGCTCGCTGTTTCCTCCGCCGACGTAGAGGTGGTCGAAATGGATCAGGCTCTCGAGGATCGCGATCGTTTTGCCGACCCTCCGGTTCCAGCGTTTCGGCCCGACCGCGGCGAGGGCCTCGCGCCCGACATATCCGTTGTATGTCATCTTGCCGCGGATCGGATGTTGGGCGAGTTCGAGATGCGGCGTGAGCGCGCCTTCATCGAACAGCGCGGTTCCGGCGCCGGTTCCGAGGGTGAGGACGAGCTCCAGTCCCTTGCCGGAAATCACGCCGAAGCCTTGGACTTCCGCGTCGTTGAGGACGCGCGCGGGACGATCGAGCGCGTGTTCGAGCGCCGCTGCGAGATCGTAGCCCGCCCATTCGAGCGCGGGAAAGTGGGGGGCGGTGATGACGCGTCCGCGTCGCACCGCACCCGGGAAGCCCAGCGACACGCGGTCGAACGGCGGCAGCGTCGTCGTCATTTCGCCGATCTGGCGCAGAAGGACATCGGGCGGGCACGGGTCGGGCGTTGGCCGGCGAACCTTTTCGTGCAGCATCGCCCCCGAAGCGTCCAGCACCGAGCATTTGACGCCCGTGCCGCCCACGTCGATCGACAAGGTGCGAAGGCCTCGCGCACCGTTCCGCTTCGGCGCCTGCCGTTGTCCGGTTGCCATGTGGATGTAGCCTCGTTGTTTCGGCCGCGCCCGGGCGCGGCACCGCTTTCGAGCGGCCCGCGCATGCCGCGCTCTCGTGGATGAGACCAAGCGCCTGGTGCCAGGCGTCCGCAAGATCTATCCAGCGCTTTGATTGCTTGCGGGCCGGCGTGTCCCGCCATTCGCGGAGATAATGTCCGTGTCTGACCATGAGCGTGCGGCGGATCTCGCTCGCACGCCGGCGTTTCCGCGCGGTAAACGCCAGAAGCGGCGGGCCTTTCTTGGGACCCACCGCCCCCTGACGCACGCCCGGTCGGCTACGCGGCCGGACGAATTCCCCAAAAACAAATCCGGACATCTTGCCGGTGGCGTGCCGGCCATCCTCGCGTCGGGAAAAAAGGAACCGTTCGCCTGGCCGGGGCAGGACGTTTGTGTGCCTAGAGACCTGCCAGATAGCCCGTCGGATCGACGGGTTGCGAACCCTTGCGAAGCTCGAAGTGGAGCTGCGGCGAGGATACGTTGCCGGTCTGGCCGGACTTGGCGATCGTTTGCCCGCGTTTCACCGTGTCGCCCCGCTTGACGTCGATCTCGCCGTTGTTCGCGTAGGCCGAGACGAACCCGTTCGGGTGCCGGATGAGAACGAGGTTGCCGTAGCCCTTCAGTTCGCTGCCGGCATATGCGACGACCCCGCCCTCCGCGGCCTTGACCGCCGTGCCCTCGGGGACGGCGATGTTGATCCCGTCATTACCCCCCGCACCGCCCTTGAAGCTCTGGATGATGCGCCCCCGGGCCGGCCACCGGAACTCCGCGTTGCCACCCCCCTCGCCCGCTGCCGCTCCGGCCGGCGGCGTCGCCGCGATCTGCGGCGCGACGCTTGCCGTCGGCATGGGGTCGACGGCCTTTCTTTCGACGGCCGCGACCTGGTCGCCCCGAACCGCGTCCGAGGGCGCCGGCCCCGCGACCCTCGGCTGCGGGTTTTTCGACCCCGTCTTTCCGATCGGGGGCGCGCCGGGCACCTTCGAGGGTTGCGCCACGAGTCCCGCCGTCCTCGGAAGGACCGCACCTTTCATCTGCCGCGCCGGGGAGATCAGGGCTTGCCGCACCCCGGTTTTGGGCTGGACGGCCGCCACGGAGGTTTTGCCGAGCGGGCCCTTGACGATCCTGGTCCCGCGGCCCGGGGTGCCGGCCGCCAGGCGGGGCGACACGGCGACGATGGTCGCGGCCGCACGCGGCGGGACCGGACCCGCGGCTCGCGCTATCCTGATCGGCGGATGCGACAGGGGATGCGCCAGCGATGCGGCGACCGCAGGGCCGGTGGCGACGGCGTTGTAGATCGGAACCACGAGCCGGGCGCCAGGCTGCACCTGCCCCGCGCCGCTCAAGCCGTTGACCTGCAGGAAAGCGTGTTCGGGTACCCCGTACCGTTTGGCGAGAACGTCGGCCGTTTCGCCTTGCGCCACGACGATCGCGGCCCCGCCGGCCCCGCTCCAGCCGCCGAAGGACGCGCCGGGAACCGTCCGAGGCTCGATCGACCCGGTCGTCTCGCCGGACACCTGGCTGACGGCGACGGGTCCCGGGACGTGCACCGGGGCCGCCGCGGCGACGACCGTCTGCCGGGTCGGCAGTGCCTGGGCCACGACCGGCGGGGTGCGTCCGGCCGGGATGGTCCTGGTCAGTGCCGCCGTGTGCTGCGGCTTCACCGTCGTGTTGGTCGCCAGGGAGAACGGGTTGCCGAACGGGTCGGAGAACCGGGTCGTGTCGGACGAACAACCGCTCAGCAGCGCGGCCACGGCGCCCGCGACGCAGATTTGGACCCCCGTCCGGCACTGCCCCGACGTCATCAGCTTACTCATTGGCGGCTCATCCGTTTCACGCGGGCCTCAACGCGCCCATCAGAACGGATCCGAGTTAAGGCCCGGTTTAGGTGAATCGAGTTTGTACGGATCGCCCCGCAACTTAAGCATTATGGTCGCGTCGTTGCGCGCCGGCATCAGTGCGGACGTCTACAAGGCCCGCGATAGTCCGGGCACGAGGGGACGCAGCCGCGACGGGCAGACCGGGGAGCGCGTCCAAGCGCCGTTGGCGTCGCGGGTCGCGCGCACGAGGTGCTGTTTCCGAGCCGGCTCGCTCGGGTCGGTGTACGCGAACACGGCCACGCCATCGGGCGCGAGGCGGTCGGCGAGGGCCGTGGGCAGTCCCGCGAGCGCCGCGTGAACGATGATGCGGTCGAAGCTACCGGCGGCCGCGGGTACATCGAGGCCATCGCCCCAGACCACGGCGGCATTGCCCACGCCGAGCGCCTGCAGCCGGGCGCGTGCGTGGTCGGCCAGGGTGCGATAGCGTTCGAGGGCCAGCACGTCGCGAAACAGCCGAGCCAGAATCGCGGCGGTGTAGCCCGAGCCGCAGCCGACCTCGAGAACGCGGGCGGACGCGGACGGCGACAGCGCTTCGACGGCACGCGCCACGAAGAACGGCTCGGGCAGGATCTGTCCGCACCCGATCGGCAGTGCGATGTCGCGCGCCGCGAGGTCGGCGTAGCGGTGCGGCACGAAATGGTCCCGGGACATCGTCTCCAACGCCTTGAGGACGCTGAGATCGCGGACCCCCTTGGCCCTGAGGCGGAGGAGGAACCCGGCCTTCGTCTCGGAGGCGCCGCTCGCCTGCGGCGTCGCACCCACGGCGCGCGCCCTTATCCCAGCGCCTGGGCGTATCGCGCCCGCGTCTCGAAACAGGTCAGGTCGAGGCGAAGCGGCGTCACGGAGATCCGGGCTTGCGACAAGGCCGCGAGATCGGTCCCGTTCTCGGGCGTGAAGCCGCCGCGGACGAAGCCGATCCAGAAATACGGGTTGCCGCGGCCGTCTTCGCGCTCGTCGACCTTGATCAGGGCCGTGTCGCGCTTGCCCTGGCGCGTCACCTCGATGCCGCCGACCTTATCGGCCGGACAATCGGGGAAGTTGATGTTGACCAGCACGTCGCGCGGAATCCCCGCATCGAGAAGCTTGCGGATCAGCCCCGCGGCGTGCGCCTCGGCGCAGTCCCAGTGCAACGTGCGACGCCCCGTGACGGCACCGTAGGCCTGGCTCAGCGCGATCGAGGGGACGCCCAGCAGCGTGCCCTCGATGGCGGCCGCGACCGTTCCGGAATAGGTGACGTCTTCGGCGACGTTCTGCCCGCGGTTGACGCCGGACAGGACGAGATCGGGCCTCGAATCGATGAAGATCGACCGAATGCCCATGATGACGCAATCGGTCGGCGTGCCCTTGACGGCGAAATGACGGGGCGAGATTTCCCGCAGGCGCAGGGGATCGTTGAGCGACAGGGAATGCGCGACCCCGGACTGGTCGGTTTCCGGCGCAACCACGACGACGTCGTCCGACAACGATGCCGCGACCCGTTCCAGGACCGCGAGGCCGGGTGCGTGGATGCCGTCGTCGTTCGTTACCAGAACGCGCATGTCAACCCTCGCCGCCGCCGCCGCCGATGGCGCGCACGCCACCCATATAGGGCACCAGGGCGTCCGGTACCGTGATCGATCCGTCCTCGCGCTGATAGGTTTCGAGGACGGCGACGAGGGCGCGGCCGACGGCGACGCCCGAACCGTTGAGTGTGTGGACATGGCGGGTCGCCTTGCCCCCGACCGGGCGATACCGCGCGTCCATGCGCCGGGCCTGGAAGTCCCCGCAGAGCGAACAGGAGGAGATTTCGCGGAAGCGGTTCTGCCCCGGCAGCCAGACCTCGAGGTCGTAGGTCTTGCGCGCCGCGAAGCCCATGTCGCCCGCGCACAACAGCATGACGCGATGGTGTAGCCCCAAGCGTCGCAAGACGGCCTCGGCGCAGGCCGTCATGCGCTCGTGCTCGGCCGCGGCCGCCTCGGGGGTGACGATCGACACCAGTTCGACCTTGCTGAATTGATGCTGCCGGATCATCCCGCGCGTATCGCGGCCCGCCGCGCCCGCTTCCGCGCGGAAGCTCGGCGTGAGCGCGGCGAAGCGCAGCGGCAGGCGCGCCTCGTCGAGTACGCGTTCTCGAACGAGGTTCGTCAGCGGCACCTCGGCGGTCGGGATCAACCAGAAGCCATCGCCGGCGGCGAACATGTCCTCGCGGGCCTTGGGCAGCTGCGCCGTGCCGAACACCGCGGCGTCGCGCACGAGGGCCGGCGGCTCGATCTCCTCGTAGCCGTGCACGGACGTATGGAGGTCGAGCATGAACTGCCCAAGCGCCCGATGAAGGCGCGCCAGGGCGCCGCGCAGGACCACGAAGCGGGCCCCCGACATCTTGGCCGCGGCTTCGAAATCCATGGTGCCCATGGCCTCCCCGAGCGCGAAGTGTTCGAGCGGCATGAAGCCCGGCGGGAAGGTGGCCGGTGCCCCCCACCGGCGCACCTCCACGTTGTCGTGCTCGTCCCGGCCGGGCGGGACGTCGTCGAGCGGCAGATTCGGGAGCTCGGCCAGGGCCTCGTCCAGGGCCGCTATGGCGGAGCGTTGTTCCGCTTCGAGGCCGGCGAGTTCGGTTTTGAGGGCGGCAACCTCCGCTTTCAGGCGCTCGGCAGCGGCCGCGTCCTTGCGCGCCATCGCCTGCCCGATATCCTTGGCGGCGGCGTTACGCCGCTCCTGGGCGGCTTGGAGGCGCGCGATGGCGCTGCGGCGCCGGTCGTCGGACGCGAGGAGGGCGGCGCTGGCCGGCGGCAGACCGCGCGCGGCACGCCGGTCGTCGAACGCGGCGGCGTTGTCGCGGATCCAGCGGATGTCGAACATGAAGCCCCGCGATCGTTCGGGCGGCTCGGGGGCCGTCCCGCCCCGCCACAGGAGCCCGTGTCACACGGACGCCCCGGTGGACGCCTGGCGGGCGCGGCTCTTCTCCAGCGCGCGCACGGCGAAGACGGCACCCTCGTAGAGAAGCAGCATGGGGAGCGCAAGGGAGCACATCGAGATGACGTCGGGAGGCGTGAGGATCGCGGCCGCGACCACCACGGCGACGATGGCATAGCGCCGCTTGCTACGCAGGAACGCGGAGTCGACCACCCCGATGTGGCCGAGGAGCGTCAACACGACCGGGAGCTGAAAAGCGATGCCGAACGCGAAGATCAGCGTCATGATGAGCGACAGGTACTCGCTGACCTTCGGCAGGAGCTCGATCGTCGCCTGCCCCGGCTCCGGCGGCTGCAACTGATGCACGGAAAAGCGGATCAGCAGCGGCATCACCACGAAATAGACGAGCACGCTGCCGAGAACGAAAAACACCGGCGTGGCGATCAGATAGGGCAGGAAGGCTCGCCGTTCTTTGCGGTACAACCCCGGGGCGACGAACATGTAGATCTGGGTGGCGATGACCGGAAAGGCCACGAGGCCGGCGCCGAACATCGACAGCTTGAGATTGGTGAAAAACTGCTCGAGGAAATGCGTCGCGATGAGCTTGGCGTTCACGGCCCCGACGACGCCGACGTAGGGCTGCGTCAACACGTTGTAGATCTGGTGCGAGAAGTAGAAACAGAAAAGGAAGGCGACGAGGAAGGCGGCGAGCGCCTTGATCAGGCGCGAGCGCAACTCGATCAGGTGATCGAGCAGCGGCGCTTTCGAGGCCTCGATGTCGTCGACGTGCTGATTCATCGGTCGAGGTGATCGCGGTCGCGCGGCGGCCTTGGTCGCGGCGGGGCGAAGCCGGCGCCGCGCTCGCGGGTCGCGACAGGGTCGATCCGCGAGCCGTCACGGCGGCGGGACGGGGCGATCTTGCGCCGCGGCGTCTCCGGCGGTTCTCGTGGCGCCGCGTCGTCGATGGCGGGTTGGGGAGGTATGGCGAACGGTTCCGAGATGACCGGCGCCGCAAGCGGAACGGGATCGCGGTCGAGGCTGGCGAGCGCCCCCGAAATTTCGTGCTCGGCGGAAGCGCCCGACGAACTCGCTTCGACCACGGGCTCGGATGCGGCGGCGAGGGCGATGGGGTCGCGTGAAACCGGCTGGTTGATCGCCCGCGTGAGCTCGTTCTTGACGTCGCGGGCCGGATCGAAATGGACGTCGAGCGAGGCCGTGTCCTTGAGCTTCGCCACCTCCTGCCGCAGATCCTGGAGGTCGGCTTCCCGAACGGCTTCCATGAACTGGCCCTGGAACTCGCCCGCCATGCGACGCAGCTTGCCCACGGCTTGGCCGAACTGGCGCAGAACGCGCGGAAGATCCTTCGGGCCGATCACCACCAGGGCGACCATACCCACGATGAGAAGCTTGCCCGCGTCGAAATCCAGCATGAACCGATGGCTTGCGAGAAAATCACGTCATGCCCGGCCCGGCCCCGAGCGCTCGAGACGGACACGCGCGAGCACGGCCCGACCGCGGACCGCGCTGTGGCGGGAAGGCTCAGCCTACGCGACGCGATTCCGTGGTGACGTCCGCCGTCCCGACCGAACGATGGTCGAGCGTCCGCACCGGCTCGCCGACTCCGGGCTTGGTCTCGACGGCGTCGTCGTCGGACATGCCCTTCTTGAACGATTTGATACCCTTGGCGAAATCGCCCATGATGTCGGAAATCTTCCCCTTGCCCCCGAACAGAAGCAGTATGACCGCGCCCGCGACGATTAGGTGCGGGAAACTCAATCCCATCATAGCAAACCTCCAGGGGGGCCGGCTGAAGGACACCGGCTCATGCGATCGTTGGAGGGAACCTATGCTCCGTCATCCGCAAAGACAAGAAGCAGATGCGCTCCGGCAGGCGCGGCCGGGTCTCGCGGATGCGTCAAAGCCGGTATTTGATCTGGTCCGTCCAAAAGCGTTCCAGGCGGGTCAGCGCCTGGTTGAGCCGCCCGAATTCCTCGACCGTCACGCCACCGATCTGTTCGACCGTCATGACGTGCTTGTCGTAGAGCGCCGCCACGATGGCGTGCACCGCCTGGCCCTTGTCGGTGAGGCTGATCCGCACCGAGCGGCGGTCGATGCGGGACCGGGCGTGGTGGAGATAGCCTGCCTCGACGAGCTTTTTCACGTTATAGGAAACGTTCGATCCGAGGTAATACCCCCGGGTGCGCAGTTCCCCCGCGGTCAGCTCCTTGTCGCCGATATTGTAGAGCAGCAGCGCCTGGACGGCGTTGACGTCGCTGCGGCCGCGGCGGTCGAACTCGTCCTTGATGACGTCGAGCAGCCGGCGATGCAGCCGCTCGACGAGCGTCAGCGCCTCGAGATAAGCGGGCCGCACTTCCTTGAGCCGGCTGTTGCGGTCATGCGCGGCTTCTGACTTGGATATCACGTTCATTCGATGCCCCTTTCGCCCGTCGCGGTCGCGTCCGCTGCCCGGCCATCGCCTCGATGGGTGCAAGCTAACCCGAGCGGATGAAGACGAGTTTAAGCGAGAAGCTCAATGGGCGGTTTACTTTCAGATATGAATCGAAACTGAATCCAGTTGTGCTCATGTTGCGATCGAATGCATTCGATTCAAATGCTGTTTATCCTAATGGTACGGAAAGACGACTTCCCGCCGCTAGCGATCACCTGCCGGTTGTTAAGGATCATTGGTAACCTATCGGTCATGAGCGGAAGGGCGCGAGGTGCGGGGGACGGGCGGCGAGCCAGGTCAGGCCGAGATAAAGAGCGATGAGACAAAGATTGAGTGAGCCCATGAGGAGGGGGTGCTCGAAAAACCCCGGCAGGACGATGCTGACCAGCAGTTGAACGCCCGCCGTCACGAGCCAGATCACACCGCCCCACGGGGCGGCGAGCCAGAGCCCCACCGCGGCGATGAGGTCGACGGCCGCGAAGAAGATGACCGCGACCATCGCGGGGTCGGTCAGTTGCGCCCAGCCACCGAGCCCGCCCGACCCTGGAACGAGGACGGCGCTCCACTGCATCAAGCCTTCGAACATCCAGAAGGCCGCGATCACCCGCATGAAAACGGTGAGCACCATCCCGAATCGACTGCCGGCGTCCGCGACGGAAGCCCCCGTGATCACGATGGCCGGCACCGGCGCGGTCGTGCCGATGCGGCGCTTCGCCGTTGTTCGTTGCATGGGAACGCTGCCTCCCTCGTGAGCCGGACGCCTGCCCCACCGCATAGGTCAAGACGGCGCGTCGGCGTCAACAGCCATGTTGGCGCGACATGCGCGGCCGGCATAGGATGGGCGCAGGGGCCACGTGATCGCGGGCCGAAGCGCCCCGGCGCCGAGGCGGAGGCCGTTCGGATGCGTCGTGACATGACCATAGAGGATGCGGCGACGAGGGGGTCGGAAGCGGATGCATCGCAATCGGAGGGGCGTGCACGGAGCCTCGGCCTTGTGCATCGTCCGCGGCGCAACCGGAAGGCCGATTGGGCACGCCGGCTCGTCCGGGAATGCGTCGTCACGGCGGACGACTTGATCTGGCCGTTGTTTCTCGTCGAAGGCCAGGGCCGGCGCGAACCCGTGCCCTCGATGCCCGGTGTCGAGCGCGTGTCCGTCGACGAGGCCGTGCGGGACGCCGGCCGGGCGGCAACGTTGCGCATCCCCGTGCTGGCCTTGTTCCCGTTCACCGACCCGAAGTTGAAGGACGCGCACGGTTCCGAAGCACTCGAGGGCAACAATCTCGTGTGCCGCGCCTGCCGGGCCATCAAGGCGGAACGTCCAGAACTCGGCCTCCTCACCGATGTCGCGCTCGACCCCTACACCGTCCACGGCCATGACGGGATCCTGCACGGCCATCGCATCCTCAACGACGCAACCGTGCACGTCCTGGTGGCGCAGGCTTTGAATCAGGCGCGGGCGGGTGCCGACATCATCGCGCCTTCGGACATGATGGACGGGCGCGTCGGCGCGATCCGGGCGGGACTCGACGCGGAAGGCTTCGAGGATGTCCAGATCATGAGCTACGCCGCCAAATACGCCTCGGCCTTCTACGGCCCGTTCCGGGACGCGATCGGCACGGCTGCCGCCCTCGTCGGCGACAAGAGGACCTATCAGATGGATCCGGCCAATGGGGCCGAGGCGCTCCGGGAGGTCGCCCTCGACCTCGAACAGGGTGCCGACATGATCCTCGTCAAGCCGGGCCTGCCCTACCTCGACATCGTGCACCGCGTTAAGGCGCGCTTCGGCGTGCCGACCTTCGCCTATCAGGTGTCGGGGGAGTACGCGATGCTGATGGCCGCCGCCGGGAACGCGTGGATCGACGGGGATCGGGCCATGGTCGAAAGCCTGACCGCCTTCAAGCGGGCGGGTGCGGACGGCGTGATGACCTATTTCGCGCCCAGGATGGCGGAGTTGCTGATCGCCGGGTGAATCGGGGCGACGCCTGGCGGCTTCCAGCGCGCGCCGCCGCGACGCTATGTTGCGACGATGACGGGGGTGCTCCGCTTTCTTCTCACGCTGTCGGTCCTCGCACTCGCGGGCTGCGACGATCTGGCTTTGCGGCGGCAGACGCGCGTGTGCCGGCTCGCCGCCGTGGCGCTCTCGGAGGGCGCGGTCGTCGGCATCGTTCGGCAGAGCGCCCTAACCCCGATCGGCCCGGGCGGTATCGGCATACGCCTGGAGCTGAAGGCGACGGATCCGGCTTGGGCATGGCTCGAATGCCGGTTCGCGGCCCCGAACGCCGAGGGCACCTCCGATCTGGCCCAGATCCGCTCCCCCGCGGGCGTGCTGCCGGCATCCCGGCTGTTCGTGCTGAAGCGGTACTGGCTCGATAAGCCCGACGCGGCCACGGTCGATCCCATGCCGGACGAGGGCTCCCCGCTTCCGGTTCTTCCGCCGGCCGCGGCTTACGCCGTCCAGCAAGCGCTGAACGCCCTGCCGAATGCGGCGCTCTACGGGCTCCTCGCCGCCGCCTACGCCCTGATCTACGGTCTGTCCGGGCGAATCAACCTCGCCTTCGGCGAACTGGCCGCGACCGGCGGCTATGCGGCCCTGACAGGGGCCGCCTTGTTGGGAAGTGGCGCCCCCCTCGTGGCCGCTCTGGCCACGGCGGCCATAGTCGGGGCCTGGACCGCCGCATGGCACGGCGCGGCGGTCGAAAAGCTCACGGTTTGGCCGCTGCGCGGAGCCGCCGGCCAGCAAGGCCTCGTCGCCTCGGTCGGCGCCGCCCTCTTCCTCCAGGAATATCTGCGCCTGAGCCAGGGCAGCCAGCCGAAATGGGCGGACGCGCCCCTGAACTCCCCCGTCGCGCTCGCCCGGGCCGGCGTCTTCGTCGTGACGACGACGCCGCTCGCCCTCGCGCTGGCGGCCGCCGCGGCGCTGGCGACGTTCGCCCTGCTGGCGCTGCTGCGCTGGAGCCGCTTCGGCCGGGAATGGCGCGCGACGGCCGACGACGCGGGCGCGGCCGCGCTGTTCGGGGTCGACCCGAAGCGCTTGTCGCTTGCGACGTTCATGCTGGCGTCGGCCTTCGTCGGGCTGGCCGGTGCCGGCGTGACCGTGTATTTCGGCGGTCTCGGGGCGATCTACACCACCACCTTGGGACTGAAGGCCCTGATCGGCGCCGTCGTGGGCGGGATCGGCTCCGTTTCGGGCGCGGTGCTGGGCGGCTTCGCCATCGCGCTGATCGAGGCCTTCTGGTCGGCGTACCTGCCGATCGGCGATCGCGACCTCGTCATCGACGCGCTGCTGGTGATCATGCTGGTTTTCCGTCCCGGGGGCCTCTTCGGATACCGGGACCTCCTGCCCCGCCGCGTATGAACCACTGTCCACCCTTGCGCGAAGCACCGGCGCGTCCCAGATTTTCCATTCGCGCCGGGCCACTCCCGGCGCCCGCGTCGCAGCCCGCAGGGGCGGGTTCGGAGGCCGTCATGACGCTCACCGCCGCATTGCCGCCGTCGCCGGTCTACGGCCGGGCTGGTCTGCGCGTCGGCACCCTCGACGGCGTGCGGCGCCGGCGCATCGTCGCGGTGTCGGTCGACCTGTTCATCGTCTCGGTCCTGAGCTTGATCCTCTGGTTCGCGCTCATGGTTTTGACGCTGGGCTTGTCGCTCTTCATCCTGCCGCCGTTGTTCCCGGCGATCGCCTTCTTCTACAATGGGTTGTCGGTGTCTGGCCCATCGATGGCCACCTTGGGGATGCGGCTCGCCGGGCTGCAGCTGCGGCTCGACGCGACGGGCGCGCGCGTCCCCTTCATCAACGCCGCCGTGCACGCCGTGCTGTTCTACCTGAGCTGGATGTTTCCGGCCGTGTTCCTGGTCGCCCTGTTCACGGAGGACAAGCGGTGCCTGCACGACGTCTTCTCCGGTGTGATCTTTGTGCGCAGGCTTTGAGGCGCGGCGTGGAAAGCACGACCCTCGGGCGGGTTTGACGTCCTTGCGCCGGAGAATCGTCCTTTCGATCCACCGGATGGGCTCGGCGGCGTGACACGCGAGCCTCGCGACGCCCCCCAATTCTATTTGACGGCGCCTTCTGTCTGCCCGTATCTGCCGAACCGCATCGAACGTAAGGTCTTCACGCACCTCGTCGGCAGGCGCGCCGGCGCCATCAACGACGCGCTGACGCAGTCGGGCTTCCGGCGATCGCAAACGATAGCCTACCGTCCCGCGTGCGAAAGCTGCAGAGCCTGCGTTTCGGTGCGCGTCTGCGTTCCTGAATTCCGAATCGGCAAGAACCTCCGGCGCGTGATGCAGCGCAACGACGATCTCGTCGGCTACGCCGTCGAGGCGAAGCCCAGCGCGGAACAATACGGCCTGTTCCGGTCCTACCTCGCGTCGCGCCACGGCGAGGGCGGCATGGCCGACATGAGCATCCTCGATTATGCGATGATGGTCGAGGATTCGCACGTGACCACCCGCCTGGTCGAGTATCGCCGGCACGGACCGGACACCGCCATCACCAAGCGCGGCCAGGGTCCCCTTCTCGCCATGTGCCTCACGGACGTCCTCGCAGATGGTTTGTCGATGGTCTATTCCTTCTACGACCCCGAAATCGCGGACCGCTCGCTCGGGACGTTCATGATCCTCGATCACATCGCGCGGGCGCGGGTCCTCTGCCTGCCGCACGTGTACCTCGGCTATTGGGTCGAGGGTTCGCGGAAGATGGCCTACAAGGCCCGCTTCAGGCCGCAGCAACGGCTCGGGCTGAACGGCTGGGAAACCTTCGAATAGCGCGCCGGGGCCGCCGGCTAGGCACCGAACCGATTGTTGCGCGGAAAGCCGCGCGGGGCGAGCCGTCCCGTTTCCCCGCGCTTCGCGAGCCACGCCTGGCCTTCCTTCGCGGCTAGAACACCCGGGCGGCCTTGGCCGTCGTCCCAGCGCAGGCCTTCGGCCCAGGCAAAGACTTTGGCGTCGGACAATCCCTTGGGCGAGCGTTGCAGGATCACGCCCTTGCCGCGCGCGAGTTCGGGCACGTCGGCCAGCGGAAAGACAAGCAGATGCCGATGGTTGCTGACGAGTGCGACGTGATCCCCGCGAGCCGGGATCATGAAAGCGGCCCTGATCGGCTTGTCGAGCGCCATCACGACCTTGCCTTTCCTCGTGCCGCCGACGAGTTCGCGCATGGGAGCCAGGAATCCGCGCCCGTCGGTCGAAACGAGAAGGACTTTGGCACCGTCCTCGACGGGCAGCACGCCGATCACCTCCTCGTCTTCGGCAAGGTCGACCATGAGCCGGATCGGCTCCCCCGGCCCCCTGCCGCCCGGCAGCTTGCCGGCTTCGAGCGTGAACACTTTCCCGTCGCCGGCCAGCACCGCGAGCTTCGCGGTCGAGTCGGTGAAAAACGCAAGGGCCAGACGATCGTCGCCCTTGAACGGCAGGGAAACGGTATCCGCGACGTGGCCCCTCAGAGCGCGAATCCAGCCCTTTTCCGATACCACGACCGTCACGGGCTCACGCTCGATCAACGCCTCGGCCGTTGCCGCGTCGGCGATCGCGGGCGTCTCTTCGAACATCGTGCGCCGACGTCCGAGCGGCGTGGCGGGTCCGTACTTGCGCCTGGTTTCGCGGATCTGGGACGCGATCGCCTTCCATTGCGCCCCGTCGCTGGCCAGGAGGGCTTCGAGACCGCTCCTCTCGCGGCTGAGCGCCTCGTGCTCCCTGCGCAGCTGCATTTCCTCGAGCCGACGCAGGCTTCGGAGCCGGGTATCGAGCACATAGTCGGCCTGCGGGTCGCTCAGTCCGAACGCGGCCTTGAGCGCCGGTTTGGGCTCGTCCTGTTCGCGGATCAGGCGGATCACCGCGTCGAGGTTCAGGAAGACGATCAGCATCCCGGCGAGGACTTCGATCCGGCGTTCGATCGCGCCGAGCCGGTGGCGCGATCGGCGCAGCAGGACGACGCGTCGATGGTCGAGCCATTGCCGCAGCGCCTCGCCAAGGCCGATGACGCGCGGCACCACGCCATCCACGAGGACGTTCAGGTTCAGCGGGATGCGGACCTCGAGTTCGGTCAGCCGGAACAGGTGCTCCATCAGGAGGTTCGGGTTCGTGGCCCGCGTTCGCGGCTCGATGACCAGACGCACGTCCTCGGTCGACTCATCCCGGACGTCCGCGATGTGGGGGCTCTTCTTTTCCGTGATGACCTCAGCGAGCTTCTCCACCAGGCGCGACTTCTGGATGCCGTAGGGGACCTCGTCGACAACGATCACCCAGGCCCCGCGCTCGCCATCCTCCCGGTGCCAGCGCGCGCGCAGGCGGAACGAGCCCCGGCCCGTACGATAGCTCTCGGCGATCGATGCGGCATCTTCGACGATCACGCCGCCGGTAGGAAAATCCGGGCCTCGCACGAACCCCACGAGCGATGCGGCGTCCGCCCCCGGATGGGCGATCAGGTGCAGCGCGGCGTCGCAGAGCTCCGCGACATTGTGCGGCGGGATCGAGGTCGCCATGCCGACCGCGATGCCCTGGGCGCCGTTGGCGAGCAGGTTCGGAAAGGCCGAGGGCAGGACCACGGGTTCCTGCTTGTCGCCCGAATAATTGTCGCGGAAGTCTACCGCGTCATCGTCTATACCTTCGAGGAGGAGCTTCGCGACCTCCGTCAACCGGGCTTCGGTATAGCGGTAGGCCGCTGCCGGATCGCCGTCGATATTGCCGAAATTGCCTTGGCCGTCGACAAGCGGGTAGCGCGACGAAAAATCCTGGGCGAGCCGCACGAGGGCGTCATAGATCGCCTGATCGCCATGGGGATGGAAATCCCCCATGACGTCCCCGACGATCTTGGCGCACTTCTTGAAAGCCGTCGCGGGATCGAGCCGCAGCACCTGCATGCCGTAGAGGATACGCCGATGCACCGGCTTCAGCCCGTCGCGCGCGTCGGGCAGCGCGCGTCCCATGATGGTGGACAGCGCGTAGGCGAGATAGCGTTCCTCCAGCGCCTGACGGAGCTCGACGACGACGGCGTCGGCGGGCGGCGGTGGAGGCGGGGCGGCGGCGGTTCTGGCCATCCTGGTGGTTCTTCCTTTGCGAGGATGGCGGACAAAGGCCGTGCCTTCAGCCGGGCACGAGCCTTCACGACCTCGCCATCTCGGGCGCGACTGTGTCGCCGCTGCACTAGCAACGGCGACACCGAAAGCCTAGAGCGGTGCCGCCATTGTCAAGCTAGCCCAGGTCCCGACGGCAGCAGCCCTTCGGCTGGAACGAATCGTTGCCCAACGCCGTTCACGTCGATCCTTATATAGCAGGGTTAATCGACATCGCCGGCGGCGCGGCGGCGCGGCGCGAGGTCTTAGGCACCACGATCGCGCCCGCCCCCGCGGATCGGCATTGTTCGACATCGGAGCATCATGACCCGCACCGCGCTTGGCCTTTCTTCGGGGATCGTCCTCGTGGTGGCGACCCTTGTCGGCATCGCTTGGGGTAATGTCCCCCATCGCGCCGATGCCGCCGTCGCCGGGGGAGCGCTGGGTCCCTGCCCGCTCGCCGAAGTGAACCTCGACCAGGGCTATGGCGTGAGCCGGACGGCGCTGCGGCCCGTCTGCGCCGAGGCGCCGGTGGAAGCCGGGAGAACCGCCGCCAAATAGGCCTGACGCGCGACCGGGGGCGCCAGACCCCGCGCCGCGAACACGTCGCGGTTCAGGAAGTGTTCCGTCACGCGGAACGCATCGCGCAGGTCCTCGTCGGTGATCCCTTCCGCCGACCCATGCGCCAGAAAGCGCGGCAATCGAAGGATGCGGTCCCGGTAGGCTTCCCCCGCGGCCCGTGACACCGCACGTCCCGTCCGGGGCGAAACGAAAGCCAGGTCGACCTGGCTCGCGGTCACCGCGCAGCGGTCGAGATCGAGTCCGAAGCCCAGTTCAGCCAACATCGCCAGTTCGAGGCGGACGAGCAGCACGGGCAGCAGCGCCTGGTCGTCCATGGCGTCGAGAACAGCCCCGGCCGCTCGGTACAGCCCGGGGTGGGGATCACGTTCGGGAAGCAGCCGGGACAGACCGCAAAGGTGGTTCAGCGCGTGCAGGCGCGCCGCCTGCCCCATGATCTGGCCCGCCCGCATGGTGCAAGCCTCGACCGTGTAGCTGCCCAGGTGTTCGTCGAGCCGGGCATACCAGCTGGCCAGCACGCCGTTGCCGGGCTGCAGCGTGGCGCGGAGCCGCCGAGAGCGACCGCCCCGCACGACACCGAGATGGCGCCCGTGGCTCTCGGTGAGCAGTTCGAGGATGACGCTGGTTTCGCCGTGCCGGCGCACCCCGATCACCACGCCCTCGTCCCGCCAGTCCACGCAGCGATCCCCCGTCTCGACCCGACGACCTACCGCCGCCGCGGGAACTCAAGCCCCATTTCCCGGAACCGCTCGGGGTCCTCGAGCCAGTTTTCCCGCACTTTCACGTGCAGGAACAAGTGAACGGGCGTTTCCGCGGCTTCCGCGATATCGAGCCGGGCCGCCTTCCCGATCGACTTGATCGTGCGGCCCTCTTCCCCGATCACGATCTTCTTGTGCCCCGGGCGGGTGACGTAGATCGTCTGCTCGATCCGGGCGGAGCCGTCCGGCAGAGTCTTCCAATCGTCGGTTTCGACCGTCGTCTGGTACGGCAGCTCGTCATGCAGCCGCTCGAACATCTTTTCGCGCGTGATCTCGGCCGCGAAGAACCGCAGCGGCGCGTCGGCGATCTGGTCCTCCGGGTAGAGCCACGGCCCGGGCGGCATCGCGGCCCCGAGCCGCTGGCGCAGCTTGTCGAGCCCGTGGCTACGCAGCGCCGAGATCATGAAGGTTTCGTCGAACCGGAGCTTATCGTTGCAGGCCTCGGCGAGACCCAGCAGGGCGCCGTGCTCGACGGTGTCGATCTTGTTGAGCAGCAGGAAGCGCGCGCGGGTGCCCTCGGCCATCCGCGCCAGGATGGCGTCGTTGTCGACGTCGAGTCCTTTGCGGGCATCGACGAGCAGCGCGACCACATCGGCGTCGCCCGCGCCGCCCCAGGCTGCCGCGACCATCGCCTGATCGAGCCGCCGCCTGGGCTCGAAGATGCCCGGCGTGTCGACGAAGATGATCTGCGCCTCGCTCTCGACGACGATGCCGCGCACGGGCGCGCGCGTGGTCTGGACCTTGCGCGACACGATCGACACCTTGGTGCCGACGAGGGCGTTGAGCAGGGTGGACTTGCCGGCGTTAGGGGCGCCGATCAGCGCCGTGAAGCCGCAGCGCGTCCCGACTCCGGTCATGCGCTCCCCTCCGCGTCGGCATGCCGCAGCCCCTCCCGCGCCAGGAAGACATCGGCCGCGGCCTGCTCGGCGCCGCGCTTGGACGAGCCGGAGCCTTGCGCCGGGGCAAAGCCCGGCACGGCGACCGAAACGACGAAGTTCGGCTCGTGGGCCGGCCCGCTGCGGTCGACCTCGCGGTAGGCCGGCGTGGTTTGGCCGCGCGCTTGCGCCCATTCCTGCAAAATCGTCTTGGGGTCGCGCAGCGCCCGCCGCGGCGCGATCATCCGCGCCCGCCACAGACGGTCCACCGCGGCGGCCGCGGCGGGGAACCCCGCGTCGACGAACATCGCCCCGATCAGCGCCTCGCAGACGTCGGCCAGGATCGCCGGGCGCGACCGTCCGCCGTTCTGCAGCTCGCCGGGACCAAGGCGCAGGTGATCCCCGACATCGAGTTCCGCCGCCACCTCGGCACAGGTTTCCTTGCGCACGAGATCGGCCAAGCGGCGCGACAGCTCGCCCTCGTCGGCACGGGGGAAGGCCGCGTAGAGCATGTCGGCGATCACGAGCCCCAAAACCTTGTCGCCCAGGAACTCGAGGCGCTGATAGTTTTCCGCCCGTGCGGCTGTCCCGCTCCCGGCGCTGATATGCGTCAGCGCGCAGAAGGCGAGATCCCGATCGGCGAAGGCATAGCCAAGGCGATGCTCGAGACTCGACAAGTCGACGCCGGGCAGGCAGCCCTTCATCGTACCGGCTGGAAGATGCGGTTCCAGCGTATGCCCTCCGGCCATTTCCAGACCTGGAAAATGGAGGTATCCTCCTTGAGCGAGAAGAAGATCACCTCCGCCCGCCCGACGAAGTTCTCGAACGGCACGTAGCCGACCCCTCCCTGTTCGGGGGGCACCCGCGAATCGGTCGAATTGTCCCGATTGTCGCCCATCATGAAATAATGGCCGGGCGGCACCTCGAACTCCCCCTGGGTGTTCGAATAGAATCCATTGTCGCCGTCACGCTGGATGATCAGGTGCGTCACGCCGCCGGGCAGGGTTTCCTTGTACGTTGGGACCTCGACGTCGTTGCCGAACTGGTCCCGCGTGGTGATCTTCTGCGTGGGTTCGCGGGGAACCATCTCGCCGTTGATGAAAAGACGGGCGTTGATGAGCTTGATGTGATCGCCCGGCAACCCGATCACCCGCTTGATATAATCCTGCGAGGTGTCGAGCGGCAGCTTGAACACCGCGACATCGCCGCGCTTGGGCGACGACCCCAGGATGCGCCCGGAGAACAGATTGAACCCGAACGGGATGGAGAACTTGGAATACCCGTAGGAGTATTTCGACACGAACAGGTAATCGCCGATCAGCAGCGTCGGGATCAACGACCCGGACGGGATGTTGAAGGGCTGGAACAGGAAGGTACGCACGATCGCGGCGATGATCAGCGCCTGGATCACGACCTTGCTGAATTCCCAGATGCCGCTGTCTGGCGACAATACCGCCGAAACATCGGCGTCCTTGCTCTTGAAACTCACGGAGTATGCCGCCCTTCCCGTCAATGATCGTCTGACTTGATCGCCGTAGGATGGGGGATCGAAGCCGGCAGGTTCGGCCAGGTCGCCCGCGCGATCGACGGCTGGCCCCGCCCGACGGGACGCATATAACGGCCTGCCCCAGCCGCGCCAAGCCCGGCCGGCAATTTGCGCGGCGTGGGCCATCACGGAAGGTCGCCCGGCGCGCCGGGCGCGCGCGCCTCGATCAGGACGTGGGCCAGCGCGAAGGGATGTTCGTCCGTGAGGCTTACATGCACGACGGGCTCCCAACCGCGCGGCACGATGTTGGCGAGGCGATGGGCGGCACCGCCCGTCAGCCGCATCGTGGGTTGCCCGCCGGGCCGGTTGACCACCCCCATGTCCCGCCAGAACACGCCGAGGCGCAGTCCCGTCCCGAGCGCCTTGGCGCAGGCCTCCTTCGCCGCGAACCGCTTGGCATAGGATGCCGCGCGGTTGGCGCGGCCTTCCGCCCTCGCCCGCTCGATGTCCGTGAAGCAGCGATCGACGAACCGTGAGCCGAACCGATCGAGGACGCGTTCGAGCCGTCGTATGTCGCACAGGTCGCTGCCGATTCCGACGATCATCGCGCTGGCGCCCGAGCGGCCGCACGCGCGGCGCGTGCCCGCGTGGGGCGGGACCGCGCGTCGGCGCTGTCCAACCGGCTCACCCGTTCACCCGCTCGGCTTTGGACACCGTGCGATGGGTGCGCAGCTGCGACACGATGGCGTTGAGCTGCTTGAGGTTCCACACCTGGACGTCGACGACGATGTCGCGACAATCGCGGGATCGGGAGGTGACACGCAGGTCGTCGATGTTGGCGCCGTGGTCGCTGATCGCGGCCGTGATGCCGGCCAGGGCGCCGGGCTCGTTGATCGCCGTCACGGCGATCTGCGCCGGGAACAGCGCCTTGCGCGCCGCGTCGACGTCCCAGCGAACGTCGAGCCATCGATCCGGCTGGTCGTCGAAGGCGGTCAGCGCCGGCGACTGGATCGGATAGATCGTGATGCCCTCGCCCGGGGTGTGAATGCCGACGATCCGGTCGCCCGGCACGGCGCCGCCGTTCGGGGCGAATTTGACCGGCAGGTCGCCGCCGAGACCGCGGATCGGGATGGCGTTGGCGGGGTCGCCCGTGGCCTGCGGGACCTTGAACCGGAAATTCTCGGCCTTGTCGAGACCGAACCAGCCGGCTTCCCCGGTCGTGGGATCGAGGCCGGGCTTGCGCGGCGCGACCGAGCCGGGGTGAACGGCTTCGAGCACGTCCCCGGAGAACATCTCGCCGCGCCCAACGGCCGCGAGCACGTCATCGACGGCAGGCCGCGCCAGGCGCGGCAGCGCGCTGCGGAGCTTTTCGTCCGCATAGGTCTTGCCGTTCCGCTCGAACGCGAGGATGAGGATCTGGCGCCCGAGCCCGGCGTACTGCGCCCGGCTCGCGTCGCGCGTCGCGCGGCGGATCGCGGCCCGCGCCTTGCCGGTGGCGACCAGGGCTTCCCAAGCCGGCGGCGGAACCTGACCTTCGGCGCACGCGATCTCGACCTCGTCCCCGTTCTTCAGCTCGGACAACAGCGGCGCGATACGTCCGTCGATCTTGGCTCCCACCGCGGTGTTGCCGATCTTGGTGTGAACCGCGTAGGCGAAATCGATCGGCGTCGCGCCTTTCGGCAAGGCGATCAGCCGGCCCTTCGGGGTGAAGCAAAACACCTGGTCGTGGAACAGTTCGAGCTTGGTATGCTCCAGGAATTCTTCGGGGTTGTCCGCGTCGGCGAGCATCGCGATGGTGCGCTTGAGCCCGCTGTAGGCCCGGCTTTCCCCGGCACGCATTCCCACGCCGAGCGCGCCATCCTTGTAGAGGGCGTGCGCCGCGACGCCGTTCTCCGCGAGATCGTGCATCGTCTCCGTTCGGATTTGCAGTTCGACCCGCTGCTGGCCCGGGCCGACGACCGTGGTGTGGATCGAGCGATAATCGTTTTGCTTCGGCGTCGAAATATAGTCCTTGAAACGACCCGGGACGCTCGCCCACTGCGTGTGAATCACGCCGAGCACCCGATAGCAATCCGCCACATCGTCGACGATGACGCGAAAGCCGAAGATGTCGGAGAGTTGTTCCAAAGCGAGGGACTTCTGCTCCATCTTGTGCCAAACCGAATAAGGCTGCTTCTGTCGCCCCATGACCTCGGCGCGGATGCCCTGCCCGGCGAGGCGCTCGGACAGTTCGGTCTCGATCCGGGTGATGAGCGTCGAATGCTTGGCCTGCATGGCGTCGAGCCGGGCGACGATCATGGCGTGGGCATCCGGCATGAGTTCCGCGAACGCGAGGCTTTCGAGCTCGTTGCGCATGCTCTGCATGCCCATGCGCCCGCTGAGCGGGGCATAGATGTCGAGCGTCTCCTGCGCCACCCGGGCGCGCTTCTCCGTCGGCACGAAGTGGAGCGTGCGCATGTTGTGCAGGCGGTCGGCGAGCTTAACCAGCAGGACGCGGATGTCGTCCGCGACCGCGAGCAGCAGCTTGCGCAGGTTCTCGGCTTGCGCGGCCTGTTTCGACACGAGGTCGAGGCGCTTGATCTTGGTCAGGCCGTCGACCAAGCTGCCGATCTCGACGCCGAACAAGCGGTCGATATCGTCGCGCGTCGACGCGGTGTCCTCGATCGTGTCGTGCAGCACCGCGGCCACGATGGTGGCGTCGTCGAGCTTCAGTTCCGTCAGGATCGCGGCGACTTCGAGCGGGTGCGAAAAGTACGGGTCGCCAGACGCCCGCTTCTGGGCGCCGTGGGCCTGCATGGCATAGACGTAGGCGCGGTTGAGGAGATCCTCGTTCGCCGCCGGATTATAGCTTCGAACCCGATCGACGAGCTCGTACTGCCGCAGGATTTTCGCGGGACCGGCACGACGAACGGCGGTATCGACGGGACTCATCCGCCTAATATCGAAGGGCGGCAGCGGCTGGGCAAGGCGGTTGCCGCCGCCTCGATCGGGAGCCCGGCCGCGGCGCCGGCGATCAAATGCGGGCGGCGATCATTCGCCTTCTTCTTCGACCTCGGCCGGAGGCACCAGTCCTTCGAGACCGCGGAGGAGGTCTTCCTCGGTCATGCGGTCGAACTGAACGTCGGGGGAGCCTTCCCGAGCGCCTTCGCCGGTGGGAACGAGCGTCGGCACGGCTTCAAGTTCGGGTTCATCGACCTCGACGTGCTTTTGCAGCGAGTGGATCAGGTCCTCCGTCATGTCTTCGGGCGAGAAGCGTGCGTCGGCGATCTCGCGCAAAGCCACGACGGGGTTTTTGTCGTTGTCGCGGTCGATCGTAATGGCGGCCCCGGCCGCGATCATCCGTGCCCGGTGGCTGGCCAGGAGCACGAGGTCGAAGCGATTTTCCACTTTGTCGATGCAATCCTCGACGGTGACACGCGCCATTTCAATTCTTCCTATGCCGTTCGGAATCACTCTGCCGGTATAGCGATAGGCGTCGCAATGCAAGCCTTCGACCGTGAATGCGTGCGGCCTCTCGGACCGGAGGTCGCCATGACGGGCGTCCCGGCGGTTGCTCGACCCGGCCGACGCCTGACACCCGCGGGTGAAGCGACCCGACACCGACCTTGCGCCTCGGCCCGGCGCCGCCCACCTCCTTTGTTCGCGTGCGACGCGCGAAATCATCGGTTGTGCTGCAGGCGCCCGTTCGGATAATGTTCCACAAATCTTGGACGGATATCGATCCGTTCGTTTGCTCCGGGCCAAGGTCTATTCCGGCCTATTCCGCTCGGTCTTGGCTACCCTGCCCCCACACGTGGCGACGGATGACGGCGACCATAGCGGTCGGCATCGATCTACCCGCAGCGCCTCAACGCAAGAGTATTTAAAGTATGGCTGAGATAGAGCGTATCGCACTGTTTATCGACGGCGCCAATCTTTATGCGACCGCTAAAACCCTGGGCTTCGATATCGATTATAAACGCCTGTTGCGCGAATTTCAGGGTAGGGGTCGACTGGTCCGGGCATTTTATTATACTGCTCTAGTGGAGGATCAGGAATATTCATCGATCAGGCCCCTGATCGATTGGCTGGACTATAACGGCTATGCGGTGGTGACGAAGCCGACCAAAGAGTTCGTCGACTCGATGGGGCGACGCAAGATCAAGGGCAATATGGACATCGAACTGGCGGTCGACGCCATGGAAATGGCCGAGCACCTCGATCATATGGTGCTGTTTTCAGGGGACGGCGACTTCCGCTCGCTGGTCGAAGCCGTGCAGCGGCGAGGGGTCCGGGTGTCGGTCGTGTCGACCGTCACCACGCAGCCGCCGATGGTCGCGGACGAACTGCGTCGGCAGGCCGACGAGTTCGTCGACCTGGTCCACCTGATCGGCAAGATCGGCCGGGATTCCGACCGCCCCGAGCGCGCGCCCAGGATGGTCGACCGCAGGGTGGCCGCCCCGAGCTACGCGGGCCATCACGACGACGAGGGGCAGGCGTAAGCGTGAAGAGCGACGCGGAGGCGGCCTCGGAGCCTCCGGTCGACTGCCCACGATGTCCGCGACTCGTCGCTTTCCGGGGCGAAAACCGCGTGCGGGCGCCCGGCGGGCACAACGCGCCGGTCCCGTCGTGGGGCGCCGCGGATGCCCGCCTCCTCGTCGTCGGCCTCGCGCCGGGCCGCGACGGCGCCAATCGCACGGGGCGCCCCTTCACGGGGGACTGGGCGGGAGACCTGCTCTACGAGGTGCTGGGCGAGTTCGGCTTCACCGCCGGACGCTACGACGAGAGGTCCGACGACGGCTTGCGGCTGGTCGATTGCGTCATTACCAACGCGGTCCGCTGCGTGCCGCCGGCGAACAAGCCGTCGCCGTTGGAAATCGCGACCTGCCGGGACTATCTCGGGGCGACGCTCGCGCGCCTTACGCGGCTGCGCGCCGTGGTGGCCCTCGGCCGCATCGCGCACGAAAGCGTGGTGCGGGCTTGCGGTGCGCGCCAAAGCGCCCTTCCCTTCGGCCACGGCCGATCGCACAGGACCAGCGTCGCTGGACGCCCGATCGGCCTCTTGGACAGCTATCATTGTTCGCGTTACAACACGAACACTGGCGTGCTCACTCCCGCGATGTTCCGGTCCGTTTTCGCGCAAGCCCGCGCCGAACTCGGCGCGTGAGCGTCAGCCCTTGTCGCGCATCAGCCGCGACTTTTCGCGGTTCCAGTCCCGCAGCTTCTCGGTTTCGCGCTTGTCGTGGAGCTTCTTGCCGCGCCCGAGGGCGACCTGCAGCTTCGCGCGTCCACGCTCGTTGAAATACACCTTCAAGGGGACGATGGTCATGCCCTCGCGCTCGACCCCCGCGGCGAGCTTGGCGATCTCCCGCGCCTTCATCAGGAGCTTGCGGGGTCGTTTGGGCTCGTGGTTGAAACGGTTTCCGGCGCCGTATTCGGGGATGGTGGCGTTGATCAGGAACAACTCGCCCTTCTCGGCCGACGCGTAGCTTTCCGCGATGGTCGCCTTCCCGGTGCGCAGCGATTTGACCTCGGTGCCGGTCAGCACGAGGCCGGCCTCGTAGGTGTCCCCGATCTCGTAATTGTAGCGCGCCCGACGATTGTCGGAAACGATTTTGATGGTCGGGTCGTCCTTGGCCAAGCGTCGCTCGATTCAGGCGTTGAGCAGGCCGGCATGGGCCAAGGCGTCCCGGATCGCGCGTCGCGTTCCGTCCGTCACCGGCACCATGGGTAGCCGCACCTCGTCGCCCATGCGCCCGAGCGCCGCCAACGCGGCTTTCGGCCCGGCCGGGTTGGGCTCCAGGAACAGGGCGCCGTGGAGCGGCACGAGACGGTCGTGAAGACCCAGGGCCGTCCGATAATCACCCGCGCGCGACGCCTCCTGCAGGGTCGCGCAGGCCCGGGGCGCGACATTCGAGGTGACCGAAATGCAGCCCGTCCCGCCTGCGGCGTTGAACGCCAGGGCGGTCATGTCCTCGCCCGATAGCTGGATGAAATCCGGCCCGAGCACCTGGCGTTGCAAGGACACGCGCGCCACGTTTCCGGTCGCGTCCTTGACGCCGACGATGTTCTTGAGTTCGTAAAGCCGCTTCATCGTATCGATCGACATGTCGACCACCGAACGGGACGGGATGTTGTAGATGATGATGGGTATGCCGACCGCCTCGTCGACCGCCTTGAAGTGCCGGAAGAGACCCTCCTGGCTCGGCTTGTTGTAATAGGGCGTGACCACGAGCACCGCGTCGGCACCCGCCTGCTCCGCATGCCTCGCGAGATCGGCCGCCTCGGCGGTGTTGTTCGACCCCGCGCCGGCGACGACGGGGACGCGGCCCCTGGCTTCCGCGACGCAGATGTCGACGACCCGCCTATGTTCCGCCTTGCTCAACGTGGCGCTTTCGCCTGTCGTCCCGCAGGGTGCGAGCCCGTGCGTCCCCTCGGCGATCTGCCAATCGACGTGGGCGCGAAAACCCTCTTCATCGACCGCGCCGTCCTTGAACGGCGTGACCAGCGCGGTGATGGAGCCGAACAATCGTGTCATCGCGGGCTTGCCTGGCTCAGGGAAGGGGAGCCGAACCCAGGGACGCGGACAAAGACGCGCCGCATTTCGATGGCTGGCTGAAACGATCGCGAGGTTTATCGCGATGCCGCCCCGCTGGACAAGGGGTTTTCGCAGCCTCGCCGTCCGCAACGCATCGACCGACGTTGGTTCACGGTTCATGAACGCGCGTGCCGCACCATCGGGGTTCCGAGGGTTTCGACGCAGCCAAGGTGACGCATGTCGAAGAAGCGCTTGGCTCTCGTGGCGGTGGGCGGGACCGCGCTGTTCTGCGTCGCCGCGTGGTTGGTGCCGCCCATGCGCCCTGTGCGGTCGGGGATGCCCGATCATGGCGACGCTCGAGGGCCACGGATCGTGGCGGATAGGCAAGCCGCGCCGCCGCGCGAGTCCACGACGGGGCAGCCGGGGCCGCGCGACGCTGGCGCGGTGAGAGCGCCACCGGAGGCGGCGGCGTCGCCGATAGCCAAGGGTACGGCGACCGAAGTCGACGCACCTCCGGGTCCGACCGTCGCGAACAAGGATCCCGATGCCCCGCTCGTCCGCCGCGCCCTCGACGCGTATCGCCGCGGCGATCTCGCCGGCGGGGATGCCGCCGCCGCGGGCGTCTCGGGCACGCTCGCCCGCACGACGATCGCGTGGGCGGCGCTCCGCCTGTCGTCGCGCGACGCCGGTCTCGCCCGCATGGACGCCTTCCTCGCCGCGCACCCGGATTGGCCGGCGTCGTCCTGGCTGAAGCGGCGGATCGAGGAGGCGGTGGCGGGCTCGAACGACGGCGTCATGGTCGAGGGCCGGCTTGGGCGGGAGCCCCCGCAGACGGTCGCCGGGAAGATCGCCCTCGCCCGTGCCGAACGCGCCCTCGGCCACGCGGATCACGCGACCGCGATCGTGCGGAAGGTGTGGCGCGAGGACGACCTGTCAGGCGCCCAGGCGGGCGCGATCTTGCGCGACCTCGGTGTCCTCGTCGGACGCGAGGACCACTGGATTCGGGCCGAAAGGCTCCTCTACAAGGAGGATGTGCCGGCGGCGTTGCAGGAGGCTGCCCTCGCGGGGCCGGACATCGTGCTGCTCGCGAAGGCACGCGCGGCGGTGATCGCCAAAGGCTCCTCCGACGCCGCTATCGCGGCGGTGCCGAAAGCCTTGCGGACGGACCCGGGCCTCATCTTCTCGCGCATCCAGAAGGCGCGTCGCGCGAACCGCATCGTGGAGGCCGCCGACCTCATGGCGTCGGCGCCGCGCGAACCGGAGAAGATCCTCGACGGCGACCAATGGTGGATCGAGCGCCGCCTCGTGGCGCGCAAACTCCTCGACGCGGGCGAGACCCGCAAGGCCTACCGCATATGCGCCGATCACGCCGCCAGCAGCACGGCATCGCGGATCGAGGCCGAGTTCCACGCCGGTTGGATCGCGCTGCGGTTCCTCGACGATCCGACCCTCGCCGGCGGCCACTTCGCCCGCGCCGCGGGACTTGCGGAAACGCCGATCTCGAAGGCTCGGGCCGCGTATTGGCAGGGGCGCGCCGCCGAGGCGATCGGTCATGGGGATGAAGCCAGGGCCTTCTTCGCCGCAGCCGCGCAGCAAACCACGAGCTTCTACGGCCAGCTGGCGGCGGCGAAGATCGGGCTCGACGGCCCAGCCCTGCGCACCCCCGTCCCGCCCGCGCGGGGGGACGCCCGCAGCGAGGCCGTCAAGGTCGCGGACTTCCTGTTCGGGCTCGGCGCCCGCGACATCGCGCTGCCGCTCGCCGTCGACGTCGCGCGGAACGAGGCTTCGGAAGCGCAGGTCGGCGCGATGGCGGCGGCGGTCGAACAGACGCGCGACGCCTACGCCACGCTCGCGGTGGGAAAGGCCGCGGCCCAGCGCGGCATGGCGCTCGACGAGACCGCCTTCCCCACGTTCGGCGTTCCCCGGTTCGAGCCTTTGACGCATTCGGCCGAACTCGCGATCGTTTACGCGATCGCCCGCCAGGAAAGCGAGTTCGATCCCCGGTCGTCGTCGCCCGCGGGCGCCAAGGGGCTGATGCAAATGATGCCCGCGACCGCGAAGCGAACGGCCGACCGAAACGGGATCCCCTACGACGACACGCGCCTGTCGAGTGACGGCGCGTTCAACGCGCAACTCGGCGCGGCACACCTTGCGGCGCTGCTCGAGGAGAACGGCGGGTCGCCGATCCTGACGTTCGCGGCGTACAACGCCGGCGCCAAGAACGTGAAGGATTGGATCGACGCTTACGGCGATCCCCGCAAACCCGGTGTCGACCAGGTCGACTGGATCGAGCGCATCCCGTTCACGGAAACGCGCAACTACGTGCAGCGCGTGATGGAGAACCTGCAGGTCTACCGCGCCCGCCTCGGCCGGCCGGCGCCGATCCTCGTCGGCGTCAACGCGCCGTGACGCGGGACACGGGAGGCGCCGTGCGGGAGCCTCGGATGAGCGGACGCGGGGAGGTCGCGAGCCGCTTCATTTCCGCGCCGGACGGGCTCAAGCTCCATTACCGCGATTACGGCCGATGGGGGGGAACCGCGCTGCCCGTCGTCTGCCTGCCGGGGCTGGCGCGGACGAGCGCCGATTTCGAAGCCCTCGCCACGGCGCTCGCGGCAGGGAGCGCGGCGGAACCGCGCCGTGTCCTGGCCCTCGACTACCGGGGCCGCGGACTGTCCGGGCGCGATCCGGACCCCAAGCGATACGACGTACGCGTCGAAGGGGCCGACACGCTCGCGGTCCTGACCGCCGCGGGCGTCGAGGATGCCGTGTTCGTGGGGACCTCGCGCGGGGGCCTCGTCACCATGGTCCTCGCGGTGCTTCGGCCCGCGATGATCAAGGGCGTGGTGCTGAACGACATCGGACCCGTCCTCGAACCGCAGGGCTTGGCCCGCATCCGCAGCTATGTCGGAAAAATGCCTCAGCCGAAGTCGTGGGCCGATGCGGTCGCGGCATTGAAATGGTTCGCGAGTCGGCAGTTCACGGGATTGTCCGACGACGACTGGCTCCACTACGCCCGCACGACCTTCGAGGAAAAGGAGGGCGTCTTCGCGCCGAGGTACGATCCCGCGCTGACGGAAGCGCTGCGCGCCCTCGATCTCGACACCCTGCCGGTACTCTGGCCGCAGTTCGAAGCCCTGCGGCATGCGCCCCTGCTGGTCGTCCGGGGCGGCAATTCCGACCTGCTGTCGCCCGAGACCGCCGCCGGCATGGTGCGCCGCCATCCCGATGCGGCGCTGCACGTGGTCGAGGGCCAGGGCCACGCGCCGCTGCTGACAGACGCGCCGACGATCGCCAGGATCAGCGCGTTCGTGACCGGTTGCGACGTTCGCTCGCGCGTCGCCGAGCCCGGGCGAGCCTCGCCCGACACGCCTTATGCCTCGCCGCGCGTCGATTGATCGCGGGTGTTTGAGGCGGCGATCCAGCACTTCGAGCCGCGTGAAGACCGAAGGATCGCGCGATCCGCACCGTTCCCGTCGCACGTTCATACGCTTACGACGGGTGGGAGGTACGGATAGGGTTATGGCGACGATAGGGTGGGTTCGGTGGCCACGGTTACGGGTGGGGGTGGTGTCCACCATGTCCCGGACCCTCGATTTCCAGGTCCCCGCGATGTTCGACGCGCACGCTTAGCCGGTCATTCGAACCCTGGCGATTCCCCAATGATCGGCGCGTGATCATGCAAATGTGACCTTCCGTTCTCCCAGCGGGCGAAGGCCACCGGTTCCTTGGCGGGAGCGAGTTCAAAAGAGACGGCGACCAGTCCGATAAGGAGCATCAGCAAAAGGACGGGGTTACGCACGAGAGGACCCTTAGTTTCATGTGGTGTGCTCATCAAGCTGATGAATCCCTAACGCGCACGGTTCCTGACCCGCGCAGCGGAGTTAACGTCGCGGTTTGGGCCCGGCCGAGGACCGGGAAAAGTTGGCTCTACAAGGGCGTGGAAAGGCTCGAATCGCTCATCGAAGCGGCCCGTGATGTCTGCGCCGCGCTGCCGGATGGACGGCGCGGCGGCAATTGCCGTTTCACCATGGCTGATATCGGCATGGCCGCTTTTCCCGTCTTCTTCATGCAGAGCCCGTCGTTTCCCCCTTCCGCTGGCCACCCCGTCAGGCTTCGCCTGTCGTGGCCCCTGGCCAGCCCCGCCCATCAGCGCCGGTTGCTCGAAGGACAAGGCCGTTCAAACGGCCACACGCTGTTCAAGATGACCGACATCCCCAGCGACGATCACGTCCGCGCCATGCTCGATCCGGTCGAGCCCAGCCTGTTTCATCCGCCGTTCGACGAAGCGGTGCGGACCCTTGAAGCCGGTGGCGGCTTGGCCGCGCCGCGCCTGCCTCGGCGACCAACTTCTTGTCGCTCTCGACGGCACCCAATATCACCGCTCCGCCAAGGTTCATTGCAAGCGCTGCTCGACCGTCACCCGGGCCGTCAAAACCGAATATTTCCACGCCATGGTCCAGGCCGCCCATCGTCGCGCCCGGCCACAACCGTGCCGTGCCGCTCGCCCCCGAGTTCATCGCGCCTCAGGATGGATCGGCCAAACAGGATTGCGAGAGCCGTGCCTGCCGCCGCTGGCTGGCCGCGCACGGCAGAGCCTACGCACATCTCAGGCCGATCTATCTGGGTGACGATCTCTACGCCTGTCAGCCGATCTGCGAGGCGGTGCTGGACACGGAAGGGCATTTTCTGTTCGTGTGCAAGCCCGACCCGCACCCCACCAGTGATCGAATATCTTACCGGCATCGTGCCTGACGAGCGGGTCGAGACGGTCAAGCGCGGCAAGCAACGCTTCCGCTATACCTACCGCTGGATGAACGATCTGCCGCTGCGTGACGGCGACGAGGCTCTGCGCGTCAACTGGCTCTCGATCGAGATCGCCGATCCCAAGCGCAAGATCACCTACACCAGCGGCTTCGTCGCCGACCTCGCCGTCGACCGCGACAATGTCGTCGAACTCGCCATTTGCGGGCGAGCCCGCTGGAAGATCGAGAACGAAATCTTCGACACGCTCGAGACCAAGGGATAAAATCTTGAGCACAATTTCGGCCATGGCAAGGACAACCTCGCCGCAGTGCTGGTCTTCTTCAACCTTTCGGCCTTCGCCTGCCACACCGTCGCCGACCTCGCCGACGCCCTCTGGCGCAAGGCCCGCGACCAAGAACTTGATCATCCGCACACCCCTGGAGGGCTTCCGTCCGGCGCATCCGACCGCCAAACCAAAGGGCCGGGCCTAACGGACAGATCGTGCGCTACCTGAACCGGACATATGGTGTGCTACCGGCACGACCATAATTTCGACTGCCCATAATTTCGACTTGCGGCAGCAGCAAATTTGCTTTCTGTTGTTGTGAGCCGCTAGGGTTCCGGCCGACACTTTCCTCGCGGTGTCGGTGCTGGTCCGAGAGCGGCAGTCGTTCGGGAGACATCCGGGCGATACACGGCGGGACAAAAGCCCGGGAGGCCTGTTGACCAGGGATGGTCACGCTCTCGCGTTTGTCCATCCCTCGACGTGAGGGTCCGCCGTTGAAGACGATGAGCACCGACAGTTCGGATACGAATGCTGGAACCGGTCGATGAGCGCCGGTGTTCACCGCGCGCCCGTTAGCCCGCCGGGCAAGACGCAGGTTCGTCGCCTGTTCGTGCTGCTCTGCGGCTTCGAGATCATCCCCAAGACGATATCCACGATGGGGCGCGGCGAACGCTTCATAATGAGCGAACCGATCTCGGCTTACCTCCTGGACACCGAGGCCGGCTGGATCTTGTTCGACACGGGCCTCGACGAGGCCCGAACCGACGATCCTGTCCTGGCCAATCGCTTTTTCGTCGATCGTGGCTGGACGCCCCCACCGGTGATCCTGCCGCTGCACCGGTTACGCACCCAGCTCGACCAGATCGGTGTCGGGACAGAGCAGGTCCGACACGTGATCCTGTCCCACATGCATGCCGACCACACCGGCAATCTAAAGTATTTTCCGCACGCCCGCGTCTCGGTGCAACGCGCCGAATACGAACATGCCTTCGCGTCGGGTCGTGACGCGGGGTGGATTCGTGAAGACTACGACCTTCCCGGCCTCGACTGGCACCTCACCGACGGTGACTGGGACGTGCTGCCAGGGCTGTCGATGATCGCGACCCCGGGACATACCCCCGGCCACCAATCGGCCCTGGTCACCTTGCCGAGCGGGCAAACCCTCGTCCTGACCGCCGACGCTGGAGATCTACGGGAGAACTTCGACGAGGAGATCGAGCCGGGAGCCTCGATCGGGGAAGCCATCTCGCTAGACTCCATCCGACGGCTCAAGGCGTTCGCATCGCGGCCGAACGCAACGCTCTTCCTCGGCCACGACCCGGTCTTCATCCAGTCCATCAAGCTGGCGCCGGCTTATTATGACTGAGTCCGCACCGGCCCCCGACGCCCTCGTGGTCGCCGACCTGACGGTCGCGCTGCATCGCGACGGCGCGCCCAACACGGTGCTGTCCGGCGTGTCTCTGAGATTGGCGCCCGGCGAGATCGTGGCCCTGGTGGGCGAGAGTGGGTCGGGCAAGTCGACGCTCGGCCTGACGGTCGCAGGCCTGCTCGCGGCGGAGGCTGAAGCTTCGGTGTCGGGCGCGATCCATGTCGCCGGTCAGGCGGTGCTCGGGCTTGGGGAGGATCAGCGCCGATCGGTCGCCCGTCATCTGGTCGGCGTGGTGTTCCAGGACCCCATGACGGCCCTGAACCCGACGATGCGGATTCGGCACCAGCTCGCGGAAGCGATTCTCGACGGCACGAACCCGGCTGCCTGGATGGGGCGTGTGGGGCTGGTGGACGCCGAGCGGATGCTCGGGGCTTACCCCCACCAATTGTCGGGCGGGCAGCGCCAGCGTGTGATGATCGCCATCGCGATGGCGCGCAAGCCGAGCCTCGTGATCTGCGACGAACCAACGACCGCGCTGGACGTGACCGTGCAGGCCGACATCCTGCGGCTCATGGCGAGGCTCGCGCGCGACGAACGCACGGGTTTCCTGTTCATTACCCATGATCTGGCGATCGCGGCCGTCATCGCGGATCGCATGATCGTGCTCAATCGCGGCAGGATCGTCGAAGAGGGACCCGCGGAGGCGATCATCGCCCGACCGCGGCATGCCTATAGCCGCATGCTGCTCGGCGCGCGCTTCGGCCTCGACGCCGACCGCACCCGGCCGTTGCCCGTTCCCGACCGTGATGGCGACAGGGCGCCTGGCGGCGGAACGTGGCCGCCGCAGCAGAGCTTGCAGGAAGGCCCCCTCCTCGAGCTGTTCCGTATCAGCAAGAGCTATCCGGGCAAGCACCGGGATCGATGGGGCCGGCGGCCGCCGCGCCTGGTGCTGCAGGATATCAATCTCCGACTCGGCGCCGGGGAGGCCTTGTCGATCGTTGGCGAGAGCGGCTCCGGCAAGTCGACGCTCATCCGCATCATCGCGGATCTCGTTCAACAGACATCCGGCGATCGATGGTACGGCGACGGCGCCCCCCCGCAACTCGTCTACCAGGACGCCTCGGCCTCCTTCACGCCTTGGCTTTCCGTCGGCGTGCAGATCACCGAACGCCTGCGTCCCTTGCGGCTGTCGGCGGCCGAGACTCGCCTGCGTGTCGGCGCCACGCTGGACGCCTGCGGTTTGCCTGCGGACCTCGCCGACGCGCGCCCTGCCGAGCTGTCCGGCGGTCAGTGCCAGCGGGCCGCCATCGCCCGCGCCGTCATCGTGCCGCCTCGTCTGCTGCTCTGCGACGAGGCGGTCAGCGCCATGGATGTCACGCTCGCAGCCGGAATCCTCAACTTGATCGGCAGGCTTCGCCGTCAGCATGGTATGGGCCTGATCTTCGTCACCCACGATCTCGCGGCCGCTCGTTTCGTCGCCGATCGCATGGTGGTGCTGCGGGACGGCTGCATCGAGGAGATCGGCGATGCCGAGACCGTCGTAACCGCCCCGGCCGCCGCCTACACACGACGCCTGCTCGCCGCCATGCCCGAGCGCATGAGCCGAGGATCCTTCGCATGAGCGCGGTCGAGGCGCCGGTGATGGCGGCGGGACTGCGCGCGAGGCCAAGATGGCTGCGCGCCGGGACCGTCTCTCTGTGGCGCCGATTGAACATTGCCGAGCGCGGCGCGGCGCTGGCTCTCGTGGGCGTCACGCTCATCGCCGTCCTGGCGCCAGTCCTGGTGCCATACAACCCGCTCCTGCGTGTCGGCCCGGCCTTCGCCGAGCCGTCCTGGAACCATCTCTTCGGCACCGACGAGATCGGCCGCGATCTGCTGTCCCGGGTCGTCCTGGGGCTCCGGCTGACTTGGCTGCCGTGCCTGGCCATCATCGCGGTCAGCACGGCCATCGGGGGTCTGGTCGGTCTTGTCGCGGGCGCAGCCGGCGGCTGGACCGATCTCGTCATCCAAAGGATCACCGACCTTTTCCTGGTCACACCGTCGACCGTGATCGTGTTGGCCATCGTGGCGGCGCTCGGCCCCGGGACCGCCAACGTCATGCTGGCCCTCGCCCTGTTCTGGTGGCCCTGGTACGCCCGCATCGTTCGCGCGGAGGTTCGCGTGCTGGCGGCCCAGCCGCATGCGGAAGCCGCCCGCCTGTCCGGCGTCAAGGGCCTGCGGTTCCTGCTCGTCTACCTGCTGCCCGGCGCGCTGCCGGCCGTGATCGTCACGGCCTCGCTCGACGTCGCCAACGTGGTCCTGGTCGTCGCCATGCTCTCGTTTCTCGGGCTGGGTGCGCCGGCCCCCGCGCCTGAACTCGGGGCCATGGTGGCCCGCAACCTGTCCGAACTCACCGGCCATTGGTGGCTGCCGATCCTGCCGGCTTGGGTCATCTTCGTCATGGCGCTCGCCGCCAACCTGTTCGGGGACGCGCTCCGCCGCATTCTCCGGGGGGTCTGATCGACCCCGGTCGTTTCCTGTCATCGAGGAGTTCACCCATGCCCGCTTGTCTCCGCCTGTCCGGCCGCACCCTCACCCTTGCCCTGCTCGGCCATGTCGCGGCCGCCGCCGGCATGGCGCCGATCGCGGCCCGCGCCGAGACCGTTTTGAAAACCGCGATTCAGGACGACATCTCGACCCTGGACCCCGACAATGGCTTCGACGCGTCGGCACGCGGGTTGCTGCGGGCGGTCTATGAAGGTCTCGTCCAATATGCCTCCGATTCCACGCGGATCATCGGACAGCTCGCCGAAAGCTGGACGATCTCGCCCGACTTCCTGACGTACACGTTCAAGCTGCACAAGGGGGTGACGTTCCAGGACGGCAAGCCGCTGGACGCCGCGGCCGTCAAGGCCTCGTTCGAGCGACGACGAGCCCCCGCCATGGCGACGTCCTACTTCCTGGCCGGCGTTGCCGACATGAGCGCACCGGACCCGCAGACCTTCGTCATCCGACTGTCGGCGCCGCAGCCGTCCTTTCTCGACACGATGGCCAGCGCCTGGGGTCCCAAGGTGATCTCGCCCGGCGCACTCGTCGACCACGCCGGCTCGGACCTGGCGGCGGCCTGGCTCAACGACCACGCGGTCGGCAGCGGCCCCTACACACTGACCCAGGCGAGCCGGGGCCAGCGCTACGTGCTGACGAAGAACGCCGCTTATTGGGGTACCAAGCCGTTCTACGACAAGGTGCAGATCTCGGTGACGCCGGACATCGGGCAGCAGATTCTCCAGCTCGAGGCCGGCGACCTAGACCTTGTCATGCATGGTTATCCCTACAGTCAGCTCGGCGACGTCCAGGCCTCGCTGAAAGTCCATGCCAGCAACACCCTGAGCCTGGAAATGGCTTACGTGAACACCACAAAGGCCCTGAAGAACCCCGCCGTGCGCCAGGCCGTGCTCACGGCGGCCAGCCCGGGCACCTGGATCAAGGACGCGTTCGGAGCTTTCGCGACCCCGGCGCTCTCGGTCTATCCCGTGGCCATGCTGCATCCGGCGACGCCCATCGCGTACCCGACCGACCTCGGTGCGGCGACGGCCGCGGTCAGCGCCGCCGGGCCGACCACGGTCGAGATCGGCTACTCCACGGAAGAAGCCGGCGTGCAACAGCGTGTCGCCGACCTTCTGGTCGCGCAGCTCCAAGCGATCGGCATCACCGCCACCTCGCGCTCATTTCCCACGGCGCAAGTCTCGAACCTAGCCACAGACCTCGCCGCCGCGCCCGACCTCTATCTCGCGCAGAACTACCCGGATGCAGCCGACCCGGCGACACTCGCCGACCTGTTCTATGCCAAGAGCGGTGCGTTGAACATCCTTGGATCGTCCGATCCCGAGGTGGATGCGTTGCTGGAAAAGGCGCGCGGCCTGCCGCTCCGGGCCGAGCGCGATCCGCTTTACGCGCAGGCCGGCAAGCTCCTCTACGATCGCGTCCTGACCCTCCCCTTGGCCGACGTGCAGGAGGTGATCGTCGCCAAGGCCGGGCTGACGGACCTCGGCACAAGGCCGGCCTACCCCTGGACCGTCGACTTCTCGACGATCCGTCCGGCAGAATAAGGCCCGCGCGATGCTGTTCCTCCTGAAGCGGCTGGGTGGTCTCGTAGCGATCCTCTTCATGATGGTCCTGATCGTGTTCCTCCTTCAGGAGGTCGTTCCCGCCGACCCGGCGCGGGCCACCGTCGGACCGAACGCGCCCCGATCCCAGGTCGAGGCCAAGCGGATCGAACTCGGCCTCGACAAGCCGGTCCTGCTCCGTTTCGGCCGATACCTCGCGCGCCTGATGAACGGTGATCTCGGCACGTCGATCCGGACCCGCCGCCCTGTGGCGGTCGACATCGCTGCCGCGCTCCCCGCATCGCTGGAACTTCTTGCCGCCGGTCTCGTTCTCGGCGTTCTGATCGGCTTCATCCTAGCCTTTTCCTACGATCTCGCCGGCTGGGGGACCCTGGTGCGGACGCTTCTCATCGGGAGTGCGTCCTCGCCCGTGTTCCTGACCGGCATGCTGTTGGTCGTCCTCTTCTGGTTCCGGCTCGGCTGGCTGCCGGGGAGCGGACGCTCGGCCGCCGGCAGCATCGGGCCGACGGGGTTCGCGGTGCTGGACGGGTTGCTTGCGGGTCGACTGGACCTCACGGCCGACGCCCTGAAGCACCTCGTCCTCCCGGCCCTGACCCTCGCGTTGCCCATGGGCGCCGCCGTCGGCCGAACCCTCCGATCGTCCATGGTGACGGTCTCACGGCAGCTCTATATCCGGACCGCGCGATCAAAAGGGCTGAGCGAGCGAGGCATCGTGTTTCGCCACGTGCTGCGCAACGCCGCCCAGGCGCCGCTTGCGATGGTCGGTCTGCAGATCGGCCTCGTCAGCGCCAATCTGCTGATCGTCGAACGCATCTTCGCCTGGCCCGGCGTCGGCCTCTACGCCGTCCAGGCGACAGGCGGCAGCGACCTTCCCGCCGTGCTCGGCGTCTCGCTGATCTTCGCGATCATCTACATCGTCCTGAACACGGGGATCGACCTCTTGCAAGGCTGGCTCGACCCGCGGCTCGCGGTGGCCTGAAGTGACTCAGGGCTCCCACGCAGATGAGTGCTTCGATCGAGAAGCGCTCCTCCCTCGGGTCAGCGCGAAGGTCGAAGCACTGATCTCCGTGGGGTCCTTCGGCGGCAGGATCGCAGTTCCTTTTTTACTTAAGGTCATCGTGATGAGCATAGAGGATATCGAGGCCGCCATCGCGGCCAATAGGCGGCGCTACGAGGCGCTGAAGCGAGACGGCCAGACCCATGCGCCACGAGTCCTGCCCGGGCCAAGCCCACGTCCGGCACCTGTCGTGCGAGCAGACGACGTGCTGCACACGGAGACTGTCCCGAGCCAATGGTACTGGTCGACGGTGCTTCGCCGGGGCGAGGTGCTGCGCATCGCGACCCCGAACGGCCCGGCCGCGGTGGCCATGGTGGCCTGGGCCTCCCCCGACACCAGCGAGCGGCTCAACTATGCCGATACGATCAAGATCCAGTGGACGACGGCGCTCGGCAAGGGACGGGTGCTGTTCTCCGACATGGGCCGGGTGATGCTCTCCATCGTCGAGGATAGCTGCGGCGCCCATGACTGCATCGCGGGCGGCTCGACGCCGAGCTCCGTCGCGGCGCGCGGCGGCAATTCTCCTCGGCGGAACACGCGGGACAATTTCAGGCTGGCGGCCGGAAAGCTCGGGCTCTCGCCGCGCGACGTCCCGCCATGCGTCAGCTTCTTCGCGCCCCTGGTCACCGACCCGGACGGTCGGCTCCGCTGGAGCGGGGGCAAGCGCCACACCGACGATTTCGTCGACCTCCGGGCCGAGATGGACCTGCTGATCGCGCTGTCGAACTGTCCGCATCCGCTCGATCCCGACGCATGCGATCCGCCCGCCGTGCAGGCCACCCGGTTCCGTGGGCCGCCCGCTTCGGCCGACGACCCGTGCCGGACCGCGACCGCCGAGGCGGCACGCGGCTTCGAGAACACGGACGAACTGTTCGTCGGCATCGGGGCGCTGTCATGAACACCATCGACGTATCGAGGCTTCGCCCGCTCGACCCCGCCCGGGCGGTGCAGGATCATCTCGTACCGGCGCAGGCGCCATGGTCCGGTTTCGTCGGTCGCGGACAGAGCATCCGCATCGTCGACCTCGACGGCCAGCAGGCCGTCGATACGTTGTTCTACAACGCCCACGACTTCGCGGAACGCTACTCGTCGCAGGATACGGTGCGTCAGCAGGGCGCGGCCTATGTCACCACCGGGACGCAACTCATCTCAAACGAGGGGAACGTCATGCTGACCGTCACGGCGGACAGCTGCGGCCGACACGATACATCGGCCGGCGCCTGCTCGTGCGAAAGCAACACGGTGCGCTTCGGCCACGCCACGAAGTATCTACACGCCTGCCGGGAGAACTTCGTGCTGGAGGTCGGCCGCCATGGCATGAACAAGCGCGACATCGTTCCCAACATCAACTTCTTCATGAACGTGCCGATCGAGCCGGGCGGCGCCCTCGCCATCGTGGACGGCGTGTCGAAGCCCGGCGACTACGTCGAGCTCCGGGCCGAGATGGACGTGCTGTGCGTCATCTCCAACTGCCCGCAGATCAACAATCCCTGCAACGGCTTCAACCCGACCCCGATCCGGGTGCTGATCTGGGACGCCGAGGCCTGATCCCATGTTCACCAAGATCCTAGTCGCCAACCGGGGCGAGATCGCGGGCCGCGTGTGCCGGACGCTTCGACGCCTCGGCATCCGCTCCGTCGTGGTCTATTCGGACGCGGACCGCTTCACGCGGCCCGTGCTCGACGCCGACGAGGCTGTTCGGCTCGGTCCGGCGCCGGCGTCGTCCAGTTACCTCGACGTCGACGCGGTGATCGCGGCGTGTCGCGCGACCGGCGCCGAGGCCGTCCATCCCGGCTACGGCTTCCTGTCGGAGAATGTCGGCTTCGCGGAACGCCTCGAGAGGGTGGGCATCACCTTCATCGGCCCGCATCCCGACCACTTGCGGGCCTTCGGGTTGAAGCACACGGCGCGCGAAGTCGCCGTCGCAAGCGGGGTACCGCTGCTGCCGGGCACGGGAGTGATCGCAGATCTGGCGGAGGCGCTGCACGAAGCGGACCGCATCGGCTACCCCTTGATGCTGAAGAGCAGCGCCGGCGGCGGGGGCATCGGCATGCAGCTCTGCTCGACGCCGGACGAACTGCGCGAGCGGTTCGCCGCTGTGCAGCGCATCGCGCAGGCGAGCTTCGGCGACGCCCGCGTGTTCCTGGAGCGGTTCGTGTCGGGCGCGCGCCACATCGAGGTGCAGATCTTCGGCGATGGCCGAGGCCGTGTCGTGGCGCTCGGCGAGCGCGACTGCTCGCTTCAGCGGCGCAACCAGAAGGTCGTCGAGGAGACCCCGGCGCCGGGTCTGTCGGCGCCGACGCGCGCCAGGCTGCACGCCGCGGCTGTCGCGCTGGGGTCCCATGTGAACTACGCCTCGGCCGGCACCGTCGAGTTCATCTACGATCCGGCGCGCGACGATTTCGCCTTTCTCGAAGTGAACACCCGGCTGCAGGTCGAGCATCCCGTCACCGAGGCGGTCTTGGACATTGATCTCGTTGAATGGATGATCCGTCAGGCCGCCGGCGAGGACGTGCTGGGCACCGGAGTGCCCGTGCCGGTCGGAGCCGCTATCGAGGCGCGGGTCTATGCCGAGGACCCGGCTCACGACTTTCGACCGAGTGCCGGGCTCCTGACCGAGGTCCGCTTCCCTTCGGCTGCCCGGGTGGACAGCTGGATCGAGACGGGGACCGAAGTCACCCCGTTCTACGATCCCATGCTGGCCAAGATCATCGTCCACGGCACGGATCGGGCCGCTGCCCTCGTGGCCTTGCGGGAAGCCTTGGCCGACACGGCGATCGCGGGGATCGAAACCAATCTCGCCTATCTGCGCGCCATCGCGGCCTCCGACCTGCTCTCGACCGGGCGGGTCGCGACCACGGCTCTGCGCGATTTCGCTTTTCAGCCCCGCACCGTGGCGGTGCTCGCGCCCGGTGCGCAATCGAGCCTTCAGGAACTGCCCGGCCGGCAGGGTTTCTGGAATGTGGGCGTGCCGCCGAGCGGCCCGATGGACGACCGGTCGTTCAGGGCCGCCAACCGGCTGGTGGCCAACGCTCCGCAAACCGCATCCTTGGAGATGACGGTGAGAGGGCCGACGCTCCGCTTCAACACGGATGCGACCGCGGCCCTGGCCGGGGCCCATATGGTTTCGGAGCTGGATGGGGTCTCGGTGCCCCACGGCGCGGCATTTCCGATCAAGGCTGGCCAGACGCTGAGCGTCGGGGCGATTACGGGACCCGGACAGCGGGCCTATCTCGCCCTGCGTGGCGGCTTCGCCGCGCCGGTCGTTCTCGGATCGCGCGCCGCCTTCGGACTGGGTGGTTTCGGGGGCCACGCGGTCGGCAACCTCAAAGCGGGAGACGTGCTTCACCTGTCCGACGGTGCGCAGGTAGAATCCGACCCCTCTCCCGTGCCCTCGGCAGATCTGACCGACGAGTGGCTCATCGGTGTCGTCTACGGACCCCATGGCGCACCGGACTTCTTCCAGCCGGCCGACATCGACGACCTTTTCTCGGCCAGATACGAGGTCCATTTCAACAGCGCTCGCACGGGTGTGCGGCTGATCGGCCCGACGCCCCGTTGGGCGCGGCTCGACGGCGGAGAGGCGGGACTCCACCCGTCCAACCTGCACGACAATCCCTATGCGGTGGGAGCCATCGACTTCACCGGCGACATGCCGATCATCCTCGGGCCGGATGGGCCGAGCCTCGGGGGCTTCGTGTGCCCGGCCGTAATCGCGCGCGACGAGCAATGGAAGATGGGCCAGCTGAAGCCGGGCGATCGCGTCCGCTTCCGGCCTGTGCCGCGGCCCCTCGACCCCGTGGCTGGCCCTTCCGCGTCCCGACACGATGCCGGCACCGCGATCGTGGGGCTGTGCACGGATGGCCCGGTCGAGGTCGTCTACCGGCGACAGGGCGACGACAACCTGCTCGTCGAATACGGGCCCATGACGCTCGACATCGCGCTGCGGCTCCGCGTCCACCTTCTCGCGGAGGCGGTGAAGCAGGCCGGTCTGCCCGGCCTGATCGAACTGACACCCGGTATCCGCTCTCTGCAGGTCCACTACGACGGATCGATGCTTGCGCGAACGATACTGATTTCCCAGCTCCAAGCGATCGAGGCTGGCCTGCCCGACCCGGCGAGCATCACGGTCCCGAGTCGCATCGTGCATCTTCCGCTGTCCTGGAATGACCCCGAGGCCGTGCTGGCGATGCGCAGGTACCAGGACCTCGTGAGACCGGACGCGCCCTGGTGTCCCGACAACATCGAATTCATCCGCCGCATCAATGGGCTGCCCGACGAGGCGGCGGTCCGTCGGATCGTCTTCGACGCGCGCTATCTGGTTCTCGGCCTGGGCGACGTCTATCTCGGCGCGCCGGTCGCCACCCCGCTCGACCCGCGTCACCGGCTGGTCACCACGAAGTACAACCCGGCCCGAACCTGGACGCCGGAGAACGCCGTGGGGATCGGCGGCGCCTACATGTGCATCTACGGCATGGAGGGTCCGGGCGGCTATCAGCTGTTCGGGCGAACGATCCAGGTGTGGAACACATGGCGCCAGCCCTCCGCGTATCAACCCGGGAGGCCCTGGCTGCTCCGCTGCTTCGATCAGATCCGCTTCTTTCCGGTCAGCGCTGCCGAACTCACCGAGGCCCGCGCGGCGTTCCCGCATGGCGCCTATCCGCTCCGCATCGAGGAGACCGCGTTTTCCCTGGCCGACTATACGGCCGACCTCGCGCGAAACCAGGACAGCATAGCGGCCTTCAAGGCCAGGCAGCAGGCCTCCTTCGAGGCCGAGCGAACCCGGTGGCGAAGGGAGGGCCTCGACACGTTCCACGTGGACGAGGTGCCGTCGTCCGCCGGTGACGACGTTCCGCCGGGCTGCGTCGCGGTCGCAAGCACAGTGCCGGGCAACATCTGGAAATACGAGGCCGGCCTCGGCGACTCCGTCGAGGCCGGGACCACCATCGCGATCATTGAGTCGATGAAGATGGAAATGGTCGTGATCGCCCCCGCCGGCGGCAGGCTCCGTGAAATCCGTGCGGCCCCCGGACAAACGGTCCGGGCGGGCGACACCTTGGCGATCATCGAGCTCACGGATGTCCGTCCGCCGCGCGGTGGTCGGCCGCAATAAAGTCGGGCAGTTCGGCGGCCGCGAGGCCGGCCACGACCGTGGGCTCGAGGGGTCGGCCTACGGTAGGCGAGTGATTGCCGGCCCGTTGCCCGCTGTAGGCAACGACCTCGTGGTCGCGGTTCGCTTGAAGCGGAGTTGCGTCGATGGCCTGCCAAAAAACGTCCCCGACGACGTTTTTCTGCCGGAAAATACCCGAAAATTCGCGCACTTTGCGTAACCCTGTCGCCCGCTTCGCTTAACCTGATGGTCTCGAAGTCGGGAGAAACGATATGTCCGGTGGGTATCGAATATCTGAACTGGTTGCGGCCACGACAATCTTATTGACCTGCATCGGTTCAAGCTCCGTGGCGCTTGCACAATCCAGCACATGCCAGGCTCTGGCCCAGCAGTACCCCAGCCTGAAGGGCCGTGCGCTCATGGTTGGGATTTCGCCGGCGCCCGGAAACTACTCGGCCACGGATCCGAACGATCCTGCCAACGTCATCGGTATCGAGCCCGACCTGCTGAAGTCCGCGGCGGACTGTCTCGGGTTCACGTTCTCGTATTCGAAGCTCGACTTCGCCGGGCTGATCCCCGCAATGCAGTCCGGCCGCATTCAGATAATCGCCGCCGGCATGTATGCGTCCGCGGAACGCGCCAAGCAGATCGACTTCGTCGAATACATGATGGCGGGCGAAGCGTCCCTCGTCGCAGCCGGCAACCCCAAGAAGCTAAAAGGCCTCGGCGATCTCTGTGGTGCGACGGCGGCCGAGGTGGTCGGCACGGTCGAGAACGCGATCCTGGACAAGCAGAGCGAAGCCTGTACGGCGACCGGCAAGGCCGCTATCGGCCCGCTCCAGTTCCCCAGCAACGATCGCGCCTACAGTGCGCTCGCGCAGGGGCGCGCGGACATCTTCATGACGGATGCGGGTGTCGCGTCCTTTCTGGCCGCGACGACGCCCGACAAGGTGCAGGTCGGCTTCGCGATTCCGACGGATTTCGTGTTCGGCTTCGGGATCAGCAAGAAGGAGCAGGCGTTGCGGGACGGGCTGCTCGCGAGCTTCAAGGCGCAGTCTCAGGCGGGCGATCTCAAGGCTTCGATGAAGAAATGGGGCTTCGCCGACGGACAGTTCCACGAGCCGAGCGTCAGGTCGCAGTAGCGCACGTCGAGAGACGGCGCGGACACAGTGTGCGGTGGCCGCGGACGCAAACACGGACCACGACATGGACTCGTTCTTCAAATACCTCGCGACGCACTATCTGTGGAACGGCATGGTGATCTCGGTGGAGATCACCGTCGTGGCAATGACCCTGGCGCTGATCCTGGGTCTTGGCCTCGCCGTGATGCGGGACTCGACGAGCGCCGTGATTCGCACGCCTGCCCTCGTATACATCTGGTTCGTTCGAGGAACGCCGCTGCTCCTGCAGCTCGTCTTCCTCTACAATGCACTCCCGACGATCGGGATAACGATCGGTTCGGTCGCGACCGCAATCGTGGGTTTTTCCCTCAACGAGGCGGCCTTCGCGGGCGAGATCATCCGGGGCGGCATGCGGTCGGTGAACCGCAGCCAGAGCGTCGCGGCCGCCTCGCTCGGCATGGGGCCGATCCTTGCCCTGCGCCGCATCATCCTTCCGCAGGCGCTGCGGGCCATTCTGCCCTCGCTCGGCAACGACGCCATCTCCATGCTGAAATCCACCTCGCTGGCTTCGGTCATCGCGGTCGATGAACTGATGCTGCGAAGCCAGACGATAGTGTCGCAGAACTTCCTGTTCTTCGAGGTCTTCTGCGCCGCGGGTGTCATGTACCTCGCCGTCACGACCCTGATGAGCCTGGGGCAGTCGCGACTCGAGCGGCGGTTGCAGCTCGATCGGCCAACGGCCGGTGGCGGCCGGCGGGCCTGGCCGAGGCTCGCCGCAATGCTGGGCGCGGGGAACCCCCTTGGCATCGTGGCGCCGCGAGAGGGAGGCGACGACGCCAGCGCGCCCAGGAAGCCCCTACCGGCGGCCGGTCCGGCCCGGTACCCACGAACAGCCATCGGGATGACCGCATTTGTCCCGCCACCAGAAGTCCCTGAAGCGGGAGAGGGACCGTTCGTCCAGCTGCTTGGGGTGCGAAAGAGCTACGGCGCCGCCGACATCCTCAAAGGCGTCGACCTGTCCGTCAGGCGCGGCGAAGTCCTCGTGCTGATGGGCCCGAGCGGATCGGGAAAGAGCACCCTTCTGCGCCTGATCAACCATCTCGAGCCGATCGACGGGGGCGAAATCCTGGTCGCGGGCCGGCATGTCGGATACCGCCGGGTCGAGGGTGAACTCAAGCCCGTCCGCGACGTGGCCCGTGCCCGGGCCGAGGCCCGGATCGGCATGGTGTTCCAGCACTTCAACCTCTTCGACCACCTCCCGGTCGTCGACAATGTCGCGATCGCACCCATTCACGTTTTCAAGGAAGCGCCGGACGAGGCGCGCCGCCGCGCGGTGGCGCTCCTCCAGGATGTCGGGCTCGGCCAGCACGTCGACCACATGCCGCATCGGCTCTCGGGCGGGCAGCAGCAGCGCGTCGCCATCGCGCGAGCCCTCGCCATTTCCCCACGCCTCATGCTGTTCGACGAGCCGACGTCCGCGCTCGATCCGGAACTCGTCGGCGAGGTGCTGCAGGTCATGCGCCGGCTCGCGGAGGCGGGTATGACCATGATCGTGGTGACGCACGAACTCCGGTTCGCCCGCGACGTGGCCGACCGCATCGTCTTCATGGCCGACGGGCAGGTCGTCGAGGAAGGTCGGCCGGACGAGATCCTCGTCCGCCCGCGGGAGGAGCGGACCCGGCGGTTCCTCAGCCATCTGCTCGAAGAACCCGACGCGGCGTGAGCCGCCGACCTCAGGCCCGTTACGGCAAGGTCGGCGGCCACAGAGGCCATTCAGCCGACCAAGCGACGAAGGATATGGCGTGGAACACGATACAGTAAGACGCGATCCAAGGTCGCCGCTGCGCGTCGCCGTCATCGGCGCCGGGTTCGGCGGGATCGCGGCCGCGGTCACGCTGCGCCGGCACGGCTTCACCGACGTCACGCTGTTCGAGAAGTCGGGCGGGATAGGCGGCACCTGGTGGCACAACCGCTATCCCGGTGCCGCGACCGACGCGGCCTCGCATCTCTACAGCTATTCCTTCGCACCGTTCGACTGGGCCCGCACCCATGTCGGACATCGCGATCTGCGGGCCTACCTCGATCACGTGGTCGACAGGTTCGGCCTGCGTCCGCACATCCGGCTCGACACCGGCATCACGTCTG
>CAXTIC010000008.1:0-100254 GCA_964244255.1 uncultured Lichenihabitans sp.
AGATAGCCTTGACCATGAAGTTCGGCGCGTTGCCGATATAGGTGTTGGCGCCTATGAACACCGCGCCCTCCGATGTGGCGAGCAGGGTGCGCGACAAGGGTCCGGTCAGCCGCCCCGGGTCGCCGCCAGCGAGGTCGAAGAACACGAGATAGGTCGGCGCGTTGTCGAGCACGCTCGACAGGGTGCCGGTGGCCCAGAAATAAGCCGCGTCGACCGGGGCGCCGTCCGGCCGCGACACGAGGGCGAACAGGAACCCGAACGGGCCGCCAGGCCCGGTGCGCAAGGCGGCGAGCACGGGCACCAGGGTCACGAAAATGCCCGCGAAGAGGGTCGCGACCTCGCGGATCGGGGTCCAGGTGAAGGCGTTCTCGATGCGGATCGCCGGGCGCGTCGTGAACCAGGACGCGGCCGCGATGGCGAGGAGCGCCGCGTCGCCGAGCGCGCCCGGGAGCGAGACGGTGACGCCGAGGCCGAGCGGCAGCACGCGCGACGTCGCAAGGGTGCCGCTCGCGAGCACCGTACCGACGATCGCGGCCAGGAGGACGAGGTTGTGGCGTCCCTCGATGCCGATGCGTCGCGGCACGCGGCTCATCGGCCAATCGCCCTTGTCCTTCCGCCATTGCAAGGTGTCGATGGCGAAAAACAGCCCGAGAAGGACGAGCACAGCGACCCCGACGGGACCCGCCATCGCGGTCAAGGTCCAGCGGAAATCCACCCCGTGCAGGAAGCCGAGGAACAGGGGCGGGTCGCCCAAAGGGGTCAGCGATCCGCCGATGTTGGCGACGAGGAAGATGAAGAACACGAACACGTGCGTCTTGTGCCGGCGGTCGGCGTTGGCGCGGATCAGCGGCCGGATGAGCAGCATCGAGGCGCCCGTGGTGCCGAGCAGGCTCGCGAAGGCGGTCCCGAGCGCCAGGATCGCGGTGTTCGTCAGCGGCGTGCCGACGAGGTTTCCCGCGACGCGAATGCCGCCGGCGACGACGAACAGCGCGAACAGCAGGATGACGAAAGGGACATAGTCGTGCGCCGCGAGCGCGATCACGGTCGCGGCCGCGGTCCGCCAGCCCTGTAGGACCCCGAAGGGGACGAGGAACAACAGGGCCCAGGCCAGCGTCGCCCGGCCGAAATGATGCTCCCACCATCGGGGTGCCGCGAGCGGCAGCAGCGCGATCGAGGCAATGAGCCCGGCGAAGGGCAGGCCCCAAACGAGGCCGACCGTTTGATGTTCCGCCTGCATATCCGTCCCGCTGCGCCGCGCGCCCGCTTAGATCACATTCGCGCCACGTCGAAAACGCTGGCCCGGCAGCGTCGCGCGGACGAACCGGCGCGGCGGCATAGTCGCTCACGCTCGCTGTGGCGCCACGACGACCGACACCAGGCGCACCGTGCGCTGCGAACTCGACGCCAGTGCCTGTCGGAAGGGCATCGTCGTGTCGGATCGAGAAATGGCGCCATCAACATCACGCCGGACGCCTTTCACGGCGAACGGAACCACCATCCCCCCTTTGACGCCCGCTCCGAGCGGGTGATCGGACACGGACTCGTGTTCCGGGCATCAGGCCGCCGCCCTCGGTGCGATGCCCCAGCGCGCGAGATAATCCGCGAGCGCCGCCGGATCGGGGTCGGCGTTGGCGAGGCCGACGTAGCCGTCGGGTCGCACGAGATACGTGGCGTCGCGTGCGAGCCCTTTGCCGCGGGCGTCGTCGCCCCAAGCGAACAGGTGCAGCGGCAGCCCCCGCGCCGAGAGGGCCTCGCGAAGCGCCGGCGACGCGGTCCCGTACACGTGCACCTGCCAGTCGAGGGCGCGGAGCGGCGCGAAGTTGTCGTGGCCGGCGTCCGCCACCCACGGCAGGCGGTCGCCCGCGTGGATCGTGCCGGCCGAGCCCGCGCCGAGGGGACCGTCGCGGTAGGCGATATCGATCTGCGACATGGCCCGGAACGCCGCGCGGGGCACGACCGGGATCCGGAACGCGAGCGGGAGGACGTGGGCCATCACGATCGTCCGCCAGCCCTTTCCCAGAAGGCCGGGGTCCGTGATGAGCTGGAACATGCGATCGGTCGTGCGGACGAGGCGGCGCGCGAAGGCGATGCGCTCGGGCTCGAAACTGTCGAGGATCGCCGGCGAGCCGCGGCCGTCCAGCACGGCCGCGATCTTCCAGGCGAGGTTCACGGCGTCGCCGATGCCGGTGTTCATCCCCTGCCCGCCGACGGGACTGTGCACGTGGGCGGCATCCCCCAGCAGGAACGCCCGCCCCTCCCTGAAGCGGTCGGAGACCCGATGATGGACGCGATAGGTCGAGAACCACGCCACGTGTTCGACCGTGAGCCCCGTGTTGCGCCTGACCGAGGGCTCGACGTCGGCGAACGCGACGTGCTCCGGGTCGATCCCGTCCGGCACGATGCCGATCAGGCGCGCCGAGCCGGGGCGGCGCAGCGGCATCGCCAGGCAGAAGTCCTGTCCGGTCATGCAGACGTTCATCGCGTCGTCCATGGCGTCGCCGCTCGCCGTCGCGTCGGCCACGAAGAAGCGGTGCGCGTAGGTGCCGCCCGGGAAGCCGATGCCCGCGCGTTCGCGCACGGTGCTGCGGGCGCCGTCGCAACCCGCGAGATAGCTGGCCTCGAACGTTTCGGCGCCGGCGTGCGTGCGCAGCGCGGCTCGCACGCCGGCGCCGTCCTGCACGAATCCGGTGAGTTCGGTGTGTCGATCGACCGTCACGCCTGCCCGTTCGAGGTGCGCGATGAGGACCCGCTCGTGCGCGTCCTGCGGAAACGAGAGCATGAAGGGGAAAGGACTGAGGCCCTCGCCGAACCGCCCGAAGGCGGCGCTTCCCTCGAGCCGCCCGGCTTCGCGGATGGCGACGCGCGCGAGCACGATGCCCTGAGCCACGACCTCGTCGGCGAAGCCGAGCTGGCGGTGGAATTCGAGCGTCCGCGCGTGGACGCCCATGGCGCGCGAGGTTTCGCCGGGCCCCGCATCCTCGTCGATGATGCGCACGGGCGCCCCGAGCCGCGCCAACCAGAGGGCCAGCGTCAGTCCGGTCGGGCCGGCGCCCACGATCAGAACAGGTTTCGGCATGGGCGCGCCCCCGAGGCGGATATGTTATGACCGGGTGGTCGGCAATGCTCGGCCTTTCGCGGGCAACAGGTTCGCTCGTTTCGAGGCCCTCGACGCGAAGGCCATGATCCGCGCGCGAGTCGGCCGGCCGTTCGCTCCGGCGTGACCGCCCGGCGTCGATGTTCCCTCCCGGACGCGAAGCGGGCTAAACTCGATGATCGCGGTCGAGCGTTCCGGCGAATCCCCATGCGAACCAGCTTCAGCCTCGCGCAGCTCGCCGACCCGCACATGGCGGAGGCCGAGAAAATCCTGCGCTCCTGCGTGCATTGCGGCTTCTGCACGGCGACCTGTCCGACCTATCTGCTGCTCGGGGACGAACGCGACTCGCCGCGGGGCCGCATCTACCTGATCAAGGAGATGCTGGAAGGCGGCAAGGCCGCGACCGCGCCGGTCGTCACGCATATCGACCGCTGCCTGTCGTGCCTGGCCTGCATGACGACGTGCCCCTCGGGCGTGCATTACATGCACCTCGTCGACCATGCCCGCCGTCACATCGAGGACACCTATCGGCGCCCCGCGGCGGACCGGCTGTTGCCCGCGCTCTACGCGGCCGTGCTTCCCCGCCGGGACCTGTTCCGGTGGGCGCTCCGGGCCGCCCGGCTGGCGAAACCGCTGCGCGGCGCTCTCGCCCGCCTGCCCGCCGTGGGCACGCGGCTCGCGGCGGCGCTCGATCTCGCGCCGGCGGGGCCGCTGCCCCGCCCGGGCGGGCGCGACGCGCCGCTCCCGACCCCGGGCGTGCCCCGTCGTCGCGTGGCACTTCTCGCCGGCTGCGCGCAGGCGGTGCTGAGACCCTCGATCAACGCTTCCGCGGCGCGCATCCTCGGCCGGCAACAGATCGCGGTCGTGTCGCCGCCCGGCGAGGGCTGTTGCGGCGCGCTCGTCCATCACATGGGCCGCGAGGCCGACGCGCTGCGCCACGCCCGCGCCAACATCGACGCATGGACCCGGGAGCTCGAGACCGGTGGCCTCGACGCGATCGTCATCACGACGTCGGGCTGCGGCACCGCGATCAAGGACTACGGCTTCATGCTGCGCCGCGACCCCGCCTATGCCGAAAAGGCGCGTCGCGTCGCCGAACTCGCCTGCGACATCACCGAATACCTGGGGCGCCTGGGCCTCGATCCACCGATCCGCACGCTCGAGGGGCCGGTCGCCTATCACTCCGCCTGCTCGATGCAGCACGGCCAGAAGATCACGGAGCTGCCGAAGACGCTGCTTGCCGCGGGCGGCTTCACGGTGCGCGACGTGCCCGAGGGGCATATCTGCTGCGGCTCGGCCGGCACCTACAACCTGCTGCAGCCCGAGCTCGCCCGGCGGCTACGGGCGCGCAAGGTCGCCAATATCGAGCGGCTGCGCCCGGTGCTGATCGCCACGGGCAACATCGGCTGCATGACGCAGATCGGCGGCGGCACGGCGATCCCGATCGTGCATACGGTCGAACTGCTCGATTGGGCGCGGGGCGGCCCGACCCCGCCCGGCTGGAGCGTGCCGGACAGCGCGGTGACGACGGACATCCCCGGCGCCGCGTCGCGAGGCCCGCTCGCCCAAGCGCTCGCCGACGCGGCGGCGTGAGGCGCGCGGGTGGATCGCGGCGCCATGCCGTCGCGGTCGCCGGTACCGATTCGGTCCACACCGTCCGGGCGCGCGCCCTCGTCGACGGGCGGCGACGGCAAGGCTATAAGCAGTACCACGTTGACGACCTTGCGGGAACACGAGACGCCGATGACAACCGACGCCATCGTGCGCGCGCGGATCGACGCACAGGGCGAGGAGGATGCCGCCCCTGTCCGGGCCGGCATGGGGACCGAGCGCGGCCGATGCGATCCGCCTCACGCTGACGCGCGTCGCACGCGACGGGATCCTGCCGTTCACGGCCGACGTTGCGAACGCTGTCCCACGCGAGGCCATGCGCGAAGCGCATACGGCCGTCCCGCCCTCGTTCGGTTCCGCCGCGGAAATGCCGGCGGCGCCGACGGCGTGATCTCACGCCGGGCCTGCCGCTGTTCTCCTGCAACGTCGATGACGGCGTTGTCCGCCCGTCCGCCTCGGATCACGCCGGCCCGTTCGGATGACACCGGCGGTTGCCACCCTCATTCGTGTTGAAAGGCCGGGCGCATGTTGCAAGGCAAGACCGCCGTCGTCACGGGATCGACCAGCGGCATCGGTTTGGCGATCGCACGGGGCCTCGCCCGCGAGGGCGCGAACGTCGTCCTCAACGGCTTCGGCGACCCCCAGGACATCGAGAACGCGCGGGCCGCGATCGCGCGGGAGTTCGGCGTCACGGTCCGCTATTCCGGAGCCGACATGGCCAAGGGCGGCGACATCGCCGCCATGATCGCCGAGACCGAGGCGGCCACGGGTTCGGTCGACATCCTCGTGAACAACGCCGGGGTTCAGTTCGTGTCGCCGATCGAGGCGTTCCCCATCGAGGCGTGGGATCGCGTCATCGCCGTCAACCTGTCCGCGGCCTTCCACGCCATCCGGGCGGCGCTGCCGGGGATGAAGGCCCGCCGCTGGGGGCGCATCATCAACACGGCCTCGGCCCACGCCCTGGTGGCGTCCCCGTTCAAGTCGGCCTACGTGGCGGCCAAGCACGGCATCGCCGGTCTCACGAAGACCGTGGCGCTGGAAGCCGCGACGAGCGGCGTCACGGTCAACGCCATCTGCCCGGGCTACGTGTGGACGCCGCTGGTCGAGAAACAGATCCCCGACACGATGCAGGCGCGAAAGCTCACGCGGGAACAGGTCGTCGACGACGTCCTGCTGAAGGCGCAGCCGAGCAAGCAATTCGTCACGGTCGAGGAGGTCGCGGCCTTGGCGACCTTCCTGTGTTCGGAAGGCGCCCGCTCCATCACGGGCGCGACCCTGCCGATCGACGGGGGCTGGACGGCCGCCTGAGCGCGGGCGAGCGACGGCCCTCAATACCGGCCCGCCGCACTCGGGTCGGCCAGGATGCTCGGCGTCCCCGCGTCGACCGGCGCCTTGGTGGCGGGCGCCCTTCCGCTCGCGCCGGCGCGAGGGACGCCGCCGAGGCGCGGCCCGGGACGCGGGGGACCTGTGCGGCCGACGTCCGTTTTTGCCGCATCCGTCTTTGCCGCGTCGGCCTTGGCGGCTTCCGCCCTGGCGGCTTCCGCCTTGACGGCTTCGGCCCTCGTCTGGGCGTCGACGGCCCTCTGTATCTCGGCGTCGAGCGCGGCCCGGGCCGCCTCGTCCGCGGCCCGCGCCCTGTCGCGGGCGATGGCTTCCTCGAGGGCCTGCTGCTCCGCCTGGATGCCCTTCAGACGCCGGCTGAAGGAAGCGCGCTCGCGAACGTCCTGCTCGAACGCCTGGATTCGCGCCTGGGCGCGCGCGATGACCCGCGCCGTTACCGCGTTCACGAAGGCGCTCGCGTCGACGGCCCGCGTCGGGGCGCCGAGCGGTCCGACTTCCGTAAGGGTCACCTGCGGCACCTCATCCCGCGCGCCCGGGGCCGCTTGGCGGGCGCGCAGCGTCGTCCTCGCGGCCACGCTGAAGGATCTGAGGTCGACCGTCGCTTCCGTGTCGGCGACCCAACGCGGGTTCTCCACGTGCAGCGGCTCCGTCCGCAGCGTGCCCGCCGCGAGGGTCGCCGCGCCGGTGACGTCGCCGAGCGGCAGCGCGGCGCGGTCGAGCGCGGCCTCGAGCGTGCGGGTGACCTCGTCGGCGTCCGCGAGCGGTGCGTCCGGATCCAGGCTCGCCTTGAGGTCGATCGCGCTCGCCGTCCGGGCGAGGGCGCCCGGATCGGAGCGCGCGATGCTCGCGCCCGTGAAGGTCAGGGTGCCGGCCCCGGCCATGCCGCCGGCGAGCGACGCCGCCGAGGTACCCGCCGCCGCGACATCGAGCGTCCCCCCGACGCGCCCCGCGATGCCCGGCACCGGGACGGCGACGTTGTTCCAGGACACCTGGCCCGCGAGGCCCGCGAGAGGCCCGTCGCGGCGCAACGTCAGCGTGCCGCCGGCGGTGCCAGTGCCGAGCGCGCCGGTGATGTCGGCAAGCGTGACGACGCCCTTCGCGACCCGCAACGTCAGTGACGCGTTGCGAAGTTCGGCAGCGTCGCGGAGATCCAATATCCCGACTTTCAGGGACAGTTTCGTCTGAGGAAGCGCCGCGATGGGGGGCCCGAACGGCTCGTCCGGCCAGACGCCTCCGGCGGGGCGCGCGCGCGGCCAGCCCAATGCCAGGCCGAACAGGGCCGAGGCGGGCAGACGGTCGAGCGTGAGCGCCCCCACGAGCGAGGGCGAGTCCGAAGGCGCGCCCGCCCGCGGCTCGAGGTCCGCGTTCAAGGTGCCGCCGAACGCGAGGCCGGACCAGTGCCCGGCCAATTGGCGCACGTCGAGCGTTCCCTCGTGCCAGGACAGGTCGGCCTGGGCGTCCGCGGGCACGGGCGCCCCTTTTTCGGCGCCCGCGAGGGCGGCGGGAATCAGCCCCGCGGCGCGCACGAGCGGCGCCGCATCGGCGGATGTGGCCGTGAGGTGGCCGTTGCCGAGAAGCGTCTGCGCCCGCCCCTTGAAGCTCAACGCCGTGTCCCCGAAGCCGGCGTCGACGGCGGCGTCGAAGCCCGTCGCGAAGGAGCCCGTCGCCGATCCCCGGATCGTACCCGTGCCGAGAGCGGCGCCGGGCGTCACCGCGAGCCCGAACTGGCGCAGCAGCGTCGCGGCGTCATCGGACGCCACGATCGCGAGCGAGGCAGAGACGGGCGCGGTCGCGGGGTCGAGCGCGCGGTCCGGCCGCTCGGGCTTGAGCTTCCCCTCGACGCGGGTCCCATCGAACGTGCCGGCGAGCGTCGCGACGGTGGGAACGATGGTCCCGTCGGTTGCCGCCGACCCTTCGAGGCGCAGCGACACCCGGGCCGGCGACAGCACGGCCGCACGCGCCCGGAACAAAGACGACCAGGTGCCCGGCGCCAGGCGCGACGCGACGGCCGCGAGCCCGTCGAGCCGCGGGGCGTCGAGGCGCGCCTCCAAGCTCGCATGGCCACCCTCGATCCGGCCCGAGGCGCTGACCGAGGCGCCGCCGACATCGCCCGACGCTTCGTCGAGGCGGAGGTCCGACCCGGTCTTGTTGACGCGCAGCGTGACATGGCCCGTGTCGAGCGCCGCCAGCGGGCCGGTCGCGACCTTCACGGCGCGCGCCGAAAACGCCAGCGCCAGGTCGAGGTCGCCCGCCGCCGCGATCGCGTCCGACAGGTCGGGCAGGCCGTCGAGGTCGAGCGCGTCGGAGGTGAGGTCGGCGAACAGCCGCGGCCGGTCGGCGCCCACCCGGGCGGTGTAGGACAGCGTACCGGACAGGACGGACCGGTCGAGGGTCAGCGTCGCGTCCCGTCCCGTCCCGCCCACCCCCGACAGTTCCGCCACGGCCGAGACGCTCACGGCGCCCGCGGGCAGGAACCGCCTCATCGCGGCGGCGGCCGCCGGGAAGGCGGGCGCGACGCGTTGGGCGAACCGGGAAGCGTCGCGCAAGGCCGCGTCCGCGTGGCCGCGGAACACCGGGGCGGGGCCGAGTTCGAGCGTTCCGTCGAGCGCCACGCGCGCGCCGTCCGGCCCCGCTCCGGCCAGACGGACCTTGGCGGTGGACTCGGCGCCGAGGCCGACATGCGCGGACAGTCCGGTCAGGGTTTCTCCCGAGATCATCACGGTCGTGAAGCCGGCGTCGAGGTCGAGCGCGACCGGAAGCGGCGCCCCGGCCACCGTTCCGGGCACCAGGGCGGCGAGGCGCGGCAGAAGGTCGAAGCCCTTCGGGGGCGCGATCGAACTGTTCGCGGGGACGACCGCGAGGTTGTCGAGATCGAGCTGCGAGCCGTGCAAGTTGAGGCGCGCGGCCGACGCGCCGCCAAAGGCGAGGTCGCCCTCCCCCGTCACGACGAGCGCCCGCATGTCCGTGCCCGCGCGGAGCTCGATGCCCGTCGCCGCCGCCCCGTCGCGGTCGGCCGTGACGCGACCCACCGCACGCCAGGGCACGGCCGCCACGAGCCCCGGCAGCGGCAGGCTTCCGGCGATCGTGACCGTTCCGTCGAAACCGGGTCCGGCACGCCTCGCTTCGGCAACCGTGCGGTCGGGCTTGCCCGCGCCCGCCGTCGACAGGCTGCCGTCGATGTCGATCGTGGGGCGGCCGCCTTCCCCTTCCAGGCCGAGCTTGACGCGCAGCTTCGACCCGTCGAAGGCGCCCGTCGCCAGGCGGAACGGGTGCGTCCCTTCCGCCGCCCGAAAGCGCCCGACCGCCTTGAACGGCCCGAACAGGGAACTGGCCTCCCCCTCGAGGTCGATCCCCGACAAGGCGGTCGGTTCGCGGCCCGGCTGCGCGATCGTGAGCGCACCGTCGCGGATCACGACGTGCCGGAAGCGCACGCGATCGGCTTCGACGGCAGCGGGAAGGGAAACGTGCAGTCCGCCGTCGGCCGCCGCGGTGAGATCGATACGGGGCGATACGAGCCGCGTCTCGTCGACATCGACGTCGCCCCGCATCAGGGAGGTCAGCGCGATCTCCACGTCGACCTCGGCGGCCGCGATGCGCTGCCGGCCGTCGCCGCCCCCGATCGTCACCTCGGCGAGCTTGAACACCGGCTGGGGAAGGAGCTGGACGTGGATCGGCCCCGCGATGACCACCGGGACCCCGACCGCCGCGGACAGCTTGCGCTCGATCAACGCGCGCTGCGCGTTCCAGTCGACGAAATACGGCCCCACGAGCGCCGCCGTGAGGCAGACGATCACCAGGATGGCCAGGACGGTCAGGCTGTCGCGCAAGGCAGATCGGGACCGGGGGCTCGGACGGGACCTATGAATACCAGGATCATGGCGCTTTTATACGCCGGGCACCCGCGCGAGGGTTCGCGCGGGTGCCGCTCACCGCGGTCGCGCCACCCAGATGCCCGCGATGATGGCGAGCCCGCCGAACGCCTGGATCATCGTCACCGGTTCGCCGAGCACCCCCCAGGCGACCGCCGCCGCCGAGATCGCCTCGAGGAAGATGACGAGGGAGGAGAACGCCGCGGGCAAGCGGCCGAGCGCGACCGACAAGAGCCCCTGCCCGCCGACGTGGCTCACGAGCCCCAAGGCCAGCAGCACCGCCCATCCGCCAAGTCCGCGGGGCAGCACGCGCGGCTCCGCCGCGATGGCCACGGCGAACAGGATGACGGCCGTCAGCACGCTCATCTCGAAGGTGACGCGGGCGGCGCCCGCGTCCGCGCGCGCCGCCCGCACGGCGAGGAAATACAGGCCGAAAAAGACCCCGGTGGCGATGCCCATCGCGTCCCCGGCGACGCGCCCGGGCGCGAACGCGAAGCTTTGGGCCACCAGGGCGCCCCCGCCGATCAGGCAGAGCGCGAGCCCGGCGAGCACGGCGCGGCTCACCCGCTGCCGCAGGAGGAGCCAGCCGAACACCACGACCCAAATCGGCGCCGTGGTGGCGAAGAAGGTCGCGTTGGCGACCGTGGTGCGCATCACCGACAGGTGCCAGAAGAACAGATCGCCGCTGAACGCGAGCCCGGCGAAGATCGTGGCGCGCCCGAAGGACGCGCGGGCCGGCGTTCCGCCGCCTCCTTCCGCCCGCCGCACCCACAACCAGAGCACCGGCAAGGCGAGCGCGACGCGCCAGAAGGCACTGGCGAAAGGCCCCACGTCGGCGAGCCTGACAAGGGTCGGCGACACGCTCATGGCGAGCGCCGCCCCGACCAGGGCCGCGAACCCGAGGGCGAAACCGCCGTCCGCCCGCGCGGAAGCGCGATCGCCGGCGAGCGCGGACGGTGAAGGCGACGGGCGACGCATGGCCGGCTCGGTGCTCATGGCGGGGCCGGCGCGGCGTGCCTTCGGCCGGGACGCGGCGTACCTTGGGACGGGTTCGACGACGACCCTGGGCCGCGGCGAATGCTTACGCCCTGCGGCACGTTCTGGCAAAGTCTCGGTTCGTTCGAGGGAACACTCGCGTTGTCGGCTCCCGTATGCGCATCCCGCTCGTCGAAGACGATCCGGTCCTGGCCTCGACGGCCGCGGAAACCTCGCGCGCTCGCGGTCACCTGGTCTCGAGGTCGGCTTTGTGTTGCGGAAGCGCGGAAACGCGCGGCATCGCGGATGCCGGACGTGACGCTTGTCGGCCGCAACCTCGCCGGGTACCATTGCGGAGGCGCCTCGATGCGCGGGGTGCTTGCCGGCGCGGCCGAGATCGCGGTGGTCTGGCGGGCCGGCCGCACCCGGCCACCGCCCGCGCCCTCGAACGCGTTCGACGTGTTTGCCTGATTTGGTTCGCGGGTGCACCGACATGGAAAAGCCGGCCGCCGGTCCGCTGACGCCCGCGAGCGACCCGGGAGAGCGGGAGTTCCGCGAGGTTGCCGACAACGCCCCGGTGATGATCTGGCGCGCCCGGCCGGACAAGCTGTGCGATTGGTTCAACAAGCCGTGGCGTGATTTTTCCGGAAAGACGATCGAGCAGTTGGTCGGATCCGGCTGGTCCGAGGACGTGCATTCGGCGGACCTTCAGCGGCGCGTGGCGGTCTACGAGACGGCTTTCGACGGCCGCGAGCCTTTCACGATGCCCTACCGGCTGAAGCGACACGACGGCGAATACCGTTGGTTTCTGGACAACGGGGCGCCGTTTTGGCGGGACGGCAGGTTCGCCGGCTATTTCGGGAGCTGCGTCGACGTCACGGAGCAGCGCGCGTCGGAGGATCACCAAAGGGCGCAGCTGGCCGAGGTGAACCACCGGGCAAAGAACAACCTTCAGCTCACCATATCGTTTCTTCAGCTTTCCAAGAACAAGGCGAAGGGCGAGGAAGCGAAGAACTTGCTGCAGGACTCCATCGGCCGCATCTATGGCATCGGCGCCGTGCAGGAGCAGCTCCGCGGCGATCTCGGCGGCATGGCCGACCTCGGTGAGTACCTGCCAGCTCTGGCACGGACCATCCTGGACGCCCAATCGGAGGGCACGGCCGTTTTGGCCGTGGAAACGCAGTCGATCCTCGTTCCGCTTTTTCAGGCTTCGAACCTCGGTCTGATCGTGAACGAACTCGTGACGAACGCCGTCAAGCACGGGGGCGGCAAGGGGGGAACGGTCGCGCTCAACATCGCGAGACTCGACGGGAACACCGCGGAAATCACGGTCCGCGATACTGGGCCGGGGTTCAGCGGCCAAGTTCCGGATGGCACATCGGGTGGCGCGCGGGGGCGCGGCATCGTCGACGTGCTCGCGCGCCGCGCGCGGGCGACCCTTACCCGCGAGAGCGACGACGGGGCGCGGGTCCGCGTGACGTTCCCTCTCGGGCAGCCCGAGGGCTGATGCGGCTATGGTTCACGGTCGTCCGGCTTGTCGCCGTGCCTCGGGACAAAGGCTTGCGGCCCGTTCGCCGTTTCGTGCAAGGCTGTGTGCATGAACTCCCACGAAAAGATGTTGACGGGTCTGCGGACGCCAGGCACCACCCGGCCGACGTCGTGGCGCAACCCGCGCCGCCAGATCGACAAGACCGACGCCGAGATCGCCGGAGCCGAGGCGGAGGAGCAGCTGGCCGTCGGCTCCGGGCGGGACCACCTCGCGCGGGCCGCCCTGGTTCACAAGCGGGACGCGATGCACAAGCGCGAGGTGCTCGATTCCGCGCCGGCCACCATCGCGCCCCGAGCGGCGAAGCTCGTGGAATACGAACGCAAGCTCGCCGACCGCATCGAACAGTTCCGCACACAGAAGGAGGTCATGAAAACGACCTTCACGGCGGCGCAGGCGCAGGCGCAGGTGACCGAATCGCCGACTGGGCTCGGCGACAGGCTGAGCGGCATCGGGGACGCCTTGCGGCGCGCCGGCGACGAGGTCGACGGCATGCGCGACCTCCTCGCGAGCGGCGTGTTGACCGACCCGTTCGACGACCGCAGCGCCACGCGGCATGAACTGCAGACGATGCGGGCCGCCAACGCGGTCGACGACGAACTCGCCACGCTCGAAGCCGAGACCACGACGGCCATCGCGCCCCCGGCTGAGCGGCCTCCCGGATACGCCATGCCCACCGCCAGCCCCGACCGTTCGGACCCCGCCCCGGCTTCGTCCGCCCCCTTCGATCCCGTCCGCGTCGTCGCCGGCCGGGTCGACGCCGGCGTCCTGCTGGTGTGCGATCACGCGTCGAACACCCTGCCCCCAGCCTACGGGCGGCTCGGGCTCCCGGCGGCCGAGCTGGAGCGCCATATCGCCTACGACATCGGCGCCGCGGCGGCGACGGAGGCGTTGGCGGAAGCGCTCGGCGCGCCGGCGGTCCTGACGACCTATTCGCGACTGTTGATCGACCCGAACCGGGGCCCGGACGACCCTACGCTGGTGATGCGTTTGTCGGACGGCGCCATCGTGCCGGGCAACGCGCGGATCGGGGACGCGGAGATCGAGCACCGCCGGGTCACGTATTGGCAGCCCTATCACGAGCGCGTCGAAGCCACCCTGCGCGCCATGAACGCTTCCGGCGTGGTGCCCGCGATCGTGGCGATCCATTCGTTCACGCCGTGCTGGAAGGGGGTGCCGCGGCCCTGGCACGTCGGCCTGCTGTGGGACAACGACCCCCGGCTGGCCAAGGCGCTACTTCACGCGCTCGCGGCCGAACCCGACCTTCAGCCCGCGGCCACCAAGGTCGGCGACAACGAGCCCTACGACGGGGCGCTTCCCGACGACACGATCGACAGGCACGCCACGCGGCACGGCCTGGCGAACGTCCTGATCGAGGTCCGCCAGGACCTGATGGCGACCGGACGCGACGCCCGCGCCTGGGGCGCCCGCCTCGCGCGCCTCCTCGCCCCCGTCCTGTCGCGGCCGGAGATGCACGCCGTGACATTCCATCCGGCCCGCACGGGCGGAAGCCGGCGGCTCGCCGCCCTATGAGGACGCCATGACGACCGTTGATCCCCCGGCCCGCGCGGAACTCGAAGCTGCGGCGTTCCGGCGCCTCGTCGAACACCTGCGCGCCCGCGCCGACGTGCAGAACATCGACCTCATGAACCTCGCGGGCTTCTGCCGGAACTGCCTCGGCGATTGGTACGCGGAAGCGGCCGTCGAACGCGGTCTTCCGATGACGCGGGACGAGGGCCGCGAGCGGGTCTACGGCATGCCCTACGCCGACTGGAAGGCCCTGCATCAGCGCGAGGCGCCGGCCGAGGCGAAGGCCGCCTTCGCCTCGGGACAAGCCAAAGGCTGAGCCCGTGTGCCCGCGCGGCGCGCGGCGCGAGCGCGACGGTATGATGCGGCAAACGTTTCCGCGACGGTCGCAGTTTCGATTCCGACGGCAACCGGATCCTGATGCGCCCGCGGTGGGTGCGTCGCGGTCGATGTCGTCGACGCGAGTTCAGGCCCGTCGGTGATCGGGCATCGGCACTTCGGCCGTTTGGACGGCAAAGGCGGACGACTTGGACGTCATCTACAAGATCGTGCCTGCGGCGATGTGGCGTCAGGCGCAAGCCGCCGGGGTGTTCGCGGGAGCCCCGGTCGATATTGCCGACGGTTTCATCCATTTCTCGACAGCCGCCCAGGCGCCGGAAACGGCCGCGAAGCACTTCGCGGGCGCGGGCGACCTCGTGCTGGTCGCCGTCGACGGCGCGGCGCTCGGCGCCGGCCTCCGGTGGGAGCCGTCGCGCGGCGGCGCCCTGTTCCCCCACCTTTACGGACCGCTGCCCATGCGGGCCGTTTCCCGGGTCACGCCGTTGCCGCTCGGCCCTGACGGCCGGCACGTTTTCCCGTCCTGTTGAGAGCGCGGATTGTTGCCCGAAAACGACAAACCCCTGTAAAGCGGCCTGAAACCCGCCATTGCGGAAAAAACAAGGCCGCGTTACCACCCATTGCGGTAAGTATGCGGCTGAAGAACGCGCAAGCGGGGGCAAAATGCGGCGCAAGCGGCGCGCGACCGGTCGGCTGACAGCCAGGTTCTCGGTGCTTGCGGCCGTCGGCGGTGCGCTCGCGCTGGCGTGTTTCTGGGCGGCGCCGCAAGCTCGCGCCGAGGACCATGGCCGCGTCACGATCATCGAGGAAAACGACGGCCTCCTGCCCGATCACCGCGACCGTCACTACACGCAGGGCGGCGAACTGACCTACCTGTCCCCGATGCTCGGCTCCGCCGCTTTCGCCCAGCAGTTCTATAGCGTCCTGTCCGGGCCGTTGCCGATCTTCCAGCCGGGTCCGTCCGTGCAACGCCGGTTCGACGTGGTGCTCGGGCAGAGCATCTTCACGCCCACGCGCTATCACGACGCGCCGCCCGACCCGCGCGACCGACCCTTCGCGGGCTGGCTGTTCTCCGGCGGCAGTCTGTTGCAGGAAACCGGCGGCCGGACGCTCGAGAACTTCGAACTCCTGGCCGGCGTGGTCGGCCCGTCCTCGCTCGGCAAGGACGCGCAGGAAGCGTTCCACGCGGCGGCAGGGTTCAACAACCGGAACCTCGACGCGACCTGGAAATACCAGCTCAAGGACGAGCCCGGCATCATGCTCACCTACGAGCGCAAGGTGCGGATGTTCCAGACCTCGTTCTACGGAGTCGAGGCCGAGGTCATCCCCGAGGCCGGCGTCACGGTGGGCAACGTGATGACCTACGGGCAGATCGGAGGGCAGTTCCGCATCGGGCATAACCTGCAGGCGGATTACGGCGTGCCGCGCATCCGCCCCGCCCTGTCCGGCACGTCGTGGTTCGACGGCTCGCGCATGACGAGTCCGTTCGGCTGGTACCTTTACGGCGGCGTCCAAGGCCGCGCCGTCGCGCGCAACATCTTCCTCGACGGCAATTCGTTCGCCAACAGCCGCTCGGTCGACAAGGAGATCGTGGTCGCGGATTTCACCGCGGGGGCGTCGATCTTCTACAAGGATTGGGCCAAGCTCGACTTCACCTATATCGAGCGTTCGCCCGAATTCACGACGCAGAAGCAGTGGGACCATTTCGCCGGCGCCAATCTATCGATCGGCTTCTGACCGCATCGGGAGCGGAGCCGGGCAGCGGGTCGAAGGCGGCCGCCCGGCGGGAGCTGCCGCCGAGGTCGAACAGCCGCGCCAACAGCCAAACCGGCACCACGACGGCGGCGCCCGTCACGAGGTCGTGCCAAAATCCATGCAGGGCGCCGAAGCCGGAAGCCCAGATCTCCCGCGCGAGACGTCCGAGGGCGCGGAACAGATCCACGGGGTCGATTCCGAGCCACGTCAGGCCGGCGCCGACGAGGACGGACACCAACGCGAGCCGGACCAGCACGGCGGGTGGCGAGCCGCCGAACAGGCGATGCAGGGTGGGCGCGGGCATGGGCAAGCCTCGGGATGCTGTAGGCCCTAAGTGCGCCCCCCGCGCAACACGCGCAAGGTCGTCGTCGCGAGCGCCGCTGAGCGATCGACATCGCGGGAAGACGGCTTGCCGCACGGATGCCGGCGGGAGCGCCGCGACCTTCGCTTCACGGCCCCCGTCACGATCCGTCACGAAACGTGAACGCTTATGCACGTAATTTGACCTATAACCCGCGACGGGGTTCGAAGAACGACGTTCGGAAGCAGACGATGGGCCGCAGGTATTTCGGGACGGACGGCATCCGCGGGCGGGCCAACGGCCTTATCACGCCCGACCTCGCCATGAGGGTCGGCCAGGCCACGGGCCTCATCTTCCAGCGCGGCCACTACCGCCACCGCGCCGTGATCGGCAAGGACACGCGGTTGTCGGGCTACATGATCGAGAACGCCATGGTGGCGGGGTTCACCTCCGTCGGCATGGACGTCATGCTGCTGGGTCCCATGCCGACGCCCGCCATCGCCATGCTGACGCGCTCGATGCGGGCCGACATCGGGGTGATGATCTCGGCCTCGCACAACGCCTACGAGGACAACGGCATCAAGCTGTTCGGGCCCGACGGGTTCAAGCTCAGCGACGACGTCGAAAGCGAAATCGAGGCGCTGCTCGATGGCGACCTCGGCGGCCGGCTGTCGAAGTCGCCCGACCTCGGCCGCGCCATGCGGGTCGACAGCGCGCACGCGCGCTACATCGAGTTCGCCAAGCGCACGCTGCCGCGGCAATTGTCGCTCGAGGGCCTGCGCATCGTCGTCGATTGCGCCAACGGCGCCGCCTACAAGGTCGCCCCCGAGGCGCTGTGGGAGCTTGGCGCCGAAGTGTTCTCGATCGGCGTCGAGCCCGACGGGTTCAACATCAACCACCGGGTGGGTTCGACCGCCCCCGAGGCGCTCGTCAAAAAGGTGCGCGAAATGCGCGCCGACGTGGGGCTCGCGCTCGACGGCGACGCCGACCGGCTGCTGATGGTCGACGAGAAGGGCACAATGGTCGACGGCGACCAGTTGATGGCCGTCATCGCGCAGAGCTGGATGGAGGACGGGCGGCTCTCGAAGCCCGGCGTCGTCGCGACGGTGATGTCGAACCTCGGGCTCGAGCGCTACCTCGGCAAACTCGGCCTCGGCCTCGTCCGCACCGCGGTCGGGGACCGGTATGTGCTCGAACACATGCGCGAGCACGGTTTCAACCTCGGCGGCGAGCAGTCCGGGCACATCATCCTGTCGGACTTCACGACGACCGGCGACGGGCTCGTCGCGGCCCTTCAGGTTCTGGCCGTCATCCAGCGGAGCGGGCGGCCGGCGAGCGAGGTGTGCCGGCGTTTCGAGCCGCTGCCGCAAGTGCTCAAGAACGTGCGGTTCGCGACCGGGCGGACATTGGCCCAGGACGGGGTCGCGGCCGTGATCGACGCCGCGCGGGCGCGACTCGGCGCCTCCGGGCGCCTCGTGATCCGCCCGTCGGGCACCGAGCCCGTGATCCGCGTCATGGGCGAAGGCGACGACCGCGCGCTCGTCGAGGGCGTCGTCGACGACGTGTGCGACGCGCTGCGCGCCACCGCGACCGCGCTGGCGGCGGAGTGACGGCCGCGGCCTTTGTTGCCTGAGGCCCCACGGCCGATCGCCGGCGGATCATTGCCCCCGAGCCCGGAAGGCGAGGCGGACGCCCATGCGTCCCCCTGCGCGACGCGTCGCCGACGTGCCCGGTCGGCTCGCGGCCGGGCTTTCGCATGACAGCCTGTCGGAAGGGTGCCACTGCCCGACCACGTGTCGGCGCGTGGATAGGGGCCGGCGTTAGGCGAAACGGCTCAACCGGCAGACGCCGCGATCGACTTCACGCGCGCGCTCAAGCGCGACACCTTGCGGGATGCGGTGTTCTTGTGGATGACGCCCTTCTGCGCGGAGCGCATCACCATGGCTTCCGTTTGCTTGAGTACCGTCGCGGCGGCGCCTGCGTCTCCCCTCGCGATCGCTTCCTCCGCCTTGCGAATCTGGGTGCGCAGCGCGCTCCGACGCATGCGGTTGACGCGCGTGCGGCGTTCGATCTGACGCACGGCCTTCTTCGCCGAAGAGGTATTCGCCATTTCTCGGTTGATCCTGTTACGATCCGCGGCCCGGTGCGGGGCTACGAACGAGAGGGGTCGCGCGGGACCCCCGAAGCATGGGTAAGCCGGCGTCGGAACGCCGCGAAGCGCACGTCATAGCGGGGGCGGGGTTCGCCCGTCAACGCCCTCGGGCGCCCCCGCATTCAAAAAGGTTGCGTCAGACCTCGATCTGCGCTTAAAGGCCCCCTTCGAACCGCCCGGCCTCCAAGGGCTGCCGTGGCGGCGTTCGTGCTCGTACCCTGTCATGCGAGTGATCCGCCGGGACTGGTTTTCCGACGGTTCCGACCTCATCGAGAGCCAAATGCCCAAATTGAAGAGCAAGTCGGGCGCAAAGAAGCGCTTCAAGGTAACCGGCACCGGCAAGGTGCTCTACACCCACGCCGGCAAGCGGCACGGCATGATCAAGAGGACGAACAAGCAGATCCGTAACCTGCGCGGAACGAACGTGCTGTTCAAGAGCGACGGCGACAACATCAAGAAATACTTCTTGCCCAACAGCTGAACGCGCTCCGCCTCCTCGTCCTCCACCGTTAGGAAAAATCAGCCATGTCCCGCGTCAAGCGCGGCGTGACCTCCCACGCCAAGCACAAAAAGACCCTCGAGGCCGCCAAGGGGTTTTACGGCCGTCGCAAGAACACGATCCGCATCGCCAAACAGGCGGTCGAGAAGTCGATGCAATACGCCTATCGCGACCGGAAGAACCGGAAGCGGACCATCCGCGCCCTGTGGATCCAGCGGCTGAACGCGGCGGTGCGGGAACTGGGGCTCACCTATAGCCGCTTCATCGACGGGCTCAACAAGGCCGGCATCGAGATGGATCGCAAGGTTCTCTCAGACCTCGCCATCCACGAGCCCGAGGCCTTCAAGGCCGTCGTGGAAAAGGCCAGGAGCGCGCTGCCGGGGACGGTCGCGGCCTAGCGCCGGGCGCCGGCTCATCGCGCGCGGAACGACCAAGGGCTGGAGCTTGCCATGACCGATGCGCTTCGCACCGACCCCGGGGCGAACGTCACGGCCGCCGAAGCCGATATCGAGCGCCGGGTCCTGGCCGGCATCTCCGCCGCCGAGAGCGAGGCTGCGCTCGAACTGCTCCGGGTGTCCGCCCTCGGCAAGAAGGGTTCGATTTCCGCCCTGCTGTCGACGCTGGGGCGCATGGCGCCCGACGCCCGCAAGGCGAAGGGCGCCGCGCTCAACGCCTTGCGGGATCGGGTATCGGAGGCGCTCGCGGGCCGCCGCGAGGTGCTGGGCCGCGCGGCGCTCGCCGCCCGCCTGTCCGCGGAATCCGTCGACGTCACGCTGCCGGTTCGCGACGAAGCCGTCGCGAGGGGGCGTATCCACCCGATCAGCCAGGTGACCGACGAGGTCACGGCGCTGTTCGCCGACATGGGTTTCGCGGTCGCGGAAGGACCCGACATCGAGACCGACTTCTACAATTTCACGGCCTTGAACTTCCCCCCCGGCCATCCCGCGCGCGACATGCACGACACGTTCTTCTTCCCCGAGAAGGACGGCGAACGGCGGTTGCTGCGTACCCACACGAGCCCCGTGCAGGTGCGCACGATGCTGGCGCGGAAGCCGCCGATCCGGGTGATCTGCCCCGGCCGCACCTACCGCTGCGATTCCGACCAGACCCACACGCCGATGTTCCATCAGGTCGAAGGCCTCGTCGTCGACGATCGGGCGAACCTCGCCAACCTGAAGTGGGTGCTGCGGGAATTCTGCCGCGCGTTCTTCGAGGTTGACCAGGTGAAGATGCGCTTCCGCCCCTCCTTCTTCCCGTTCACGGAACCCTCGATGGAGGTCGACATCCAGTGCGCCCGCTCCGGCGACGAGATCCGGTTCGGAGAGGGCGACGACTGGCTCGAAATCCTCGGCTGCGGCATGGTCCACCCGAACGTGCTCCGCCATTGCGGCATCGATCCCGACACGCACCAGGGTTTCGCCTGGGGCCTGGGCATCGACCGTATCGCCATGCTCAAATACGGCATGGCCGACCTGCGCGCGTTCTTCGACGCCGACGTGCGCTGGCTCGAACACTACGGCTTCCGCCCGCTCGACATGCCGACCCTCGCCGGCGGGTTGTCCGGATGAGGGGACACATGTCCACGGCAAGTGACACGTTGCAGGCTTCGATCGAGCAAGCCGTCAGGACCTCGCTCGCGCCGGTGCCTTTCCGGTCGGTCGCCATCGAACACGGGCACGATGATTACGCTGAGGGGGCTCTCTTCATCCCGGTCATGGTGCCGCCACGAAGCCCTCTCGCGGGAGGCCGAAGGTATATGGACGCGATGGCGGCGGTCAGCGACATCCTCGTCGATGCCGGGGATGGGCGCATTCCCTATGTCCGTCTGCATCACACCGGAGAGCCGGATGCGGATGAGGGTGAACGCCTCGCGAGCATGCGGCGATGACTTCGGATTGCTTGAACGCGCAAACGAAATCGCTCGGCGCGATCCTCATCGTTCGAAATCGGCTTCGCTACGGCTGGCCGTCTCTACAGCCTACCATGCCCTGTTTCATGCTTCGGCTGGTTCGTGCGCCGATCAACGTGTCGGTTGGTCGAAGCCATGGCCGGCGTTCACACCGATCTACCGTGCGGTGGATCATCGCCGGTCGCGGGTCGCTATGAAAGCGACTCGGAACGACAGAACGGCGGATCCAGCGCTGAAACGATCGCCAGCGCATTCGCCGCTCTGCACGATGCGCGGCAGGACGCGGACTGCAACACGGAGCCTTTCCGGCTCAACCGTGGCGACACGACAAAGCTCAGCGCAATCGCGACGCGGGCGGTCGACATGCTCGGGCTTCTCGGTCCCGAGGTGAAACTGGAACTGGCGGTCATGCTTGTCGTCAAAGGCCGCTCGGGTGTCGATCAACAACCATGAAATTCACGCTATCCTGGCTCAAGGATCACCTCGAAACGGACGCCGCACTCGGCGCCATCGTCGACACGCTGACCCGCGTCGGCCTCGAAGTGGAGGCGGTGGTCGACCCCGCCGCGAGACTCGCGGGTTTCACCGTCGCGCGCGTGATCGCGGCGGACCCCCACCCGAACGCCGACCGGCTGCGCGTATGCCTCGTCGACGCGGGAACGGGCGCGCCGGTCCAGGTCGTGTGCGGGGCGCCCAACGCGCGCACCGGCATGCTTTCCGTGTTCTCGCCCCCCGGCGCGTTCATCCCCGGCAAGAACATCACGCTCGCCGCCGGCGTCATCCGCGGCGTGGTGTCGAACGGGATGCTGTGCTCGGAGGCCGAACTCGAACTGTCGGACGAGCACGACGGCATCATCGACCTGCCCGCCGACGCGCCCGTCGGGGCGCCCTACGCGGCCTACGCGGGCCTCGACGATCCGGTGATCGACGTGGCTCTGACGCCGAACCGGCCGGACGCCGCCAGTGTGCGGGGCATCGCGCGCGACCTCGCGGCGGCAGGCCTCGGGCGCCTGAAACCGATGGCGTCCGCGCCCGTGCCCGGGCGCTTCGCGTGCCCGATCGGCGTGACGCTCGAACTCGATCCGGCCGACGCGCACCTTTGCCCGGCCTTCGCGGTCCGCCTCGTTCGTGGCGTGGCGAACGGCACCTCGCCCGCATGGATGCGCCGCCGCCTCGCGGCGATCGGCCTGCGGCCCATCAACGCGCTCGTCGACGTCACCAACTACCTCACCTACGACCGCGGGCGGCCCCTGCACGTGTTCGATGCCCGCAAGGTGCATGGCGCGCTCGAGGTTCGTCGCGCACGGGCGGGCGAGAGCCTGCACGCCCTCAACGGGCGCACTTACGCGCTCGATCCCGCCATGGTGGTGATCGCGGACGCCAACGGCCCCGAGTCGATCGCCGGCGTCATCGGCGGCGAAACGTCGGGCTGCGACGCGGCCACCACCGACGTGCTGATCGAATCCGCGCTCTGGGACCCGCTCGCCACCGCGAGAGCCGGCCGCAGGCTCGGCGTCAATACCGACGCACGCTACCGCTTCGAGCGCGGCGTCGACCCCGCCGATTGCCTGCCGGGGCTCGAAGCCGCGACCGCGATGGTCATCGAAATCTGCGGCGGCACCGCCTCGGACGTGTTGCTGACGGGCGCGATCCCCGGTTTCGACCGGCGCATCGCCTTCCCGTGGGGGGAAACCAGGCGTTTGACCGGCCTCGACCTTCCCCGGGAGGAGATCCGCCGGACGCTCGGCGCGCTCGGCTTCGCCGTGTCGGATCGGGGGGCGGCGGAGGCCGAGGTGCGGGTGCCGTCGTGGCGCCCGGACGTGGACGGCAAGGCCGACCTCGTCGAGGAGGTGGTGCGCATCGCCGGACTCGACCGGATCGAAGCGCAACCGCTCGGGCGCCCGCCGGGCGTGCCGCGCCCCGTTCTCACGCTCTTGCAGAAGCGCACGCGGCTCGCCAAGCGCACCCTCGCCGGCAGCGGCCTTACCGAGGTCGTGACGTGGAGCTTCGTGTCGCGCGAACAGGCTGTAATGTTCGGCGGAGGGGCCGCCGAACTCCAGCTCGCGAACCCGATCGCCCCCGACCTGTCGACCATGCGGCCGAGCCTGCTTCCGGGCCTGATCGCGGCGGCCGGGCGCAACGCCGCACGGGGCATCGGCGACATCGGCCTGTTCGAAGTGGGCCAGATCTTCCTCGGCGACCGCGAGGGCGATCAGCGCGTGGCGGCCGCCGGCCTGCGGCGGGGCACCGCCAAGACGGCCGGCGCGGGGCGGCATTGGGCGGGGGCGTCCGGCGCGGTCGACATCTACGACGCCAAGGCCGACGCCCTGACGTTGCTGGCATCGCTCGGCATCGCGGCGGGTGCCGTCCAGGCGGCGGCGGGCGGGTCCGCGTTCCTGCATCCCGGCCGGTCGCTCACGTTCAAGATCGGACCAAAGACCACGGTCGGCTGCTGCGGGGAACTCCACCCGGACGCCCTGACTGCGCTCGACGTGGCCGGGCCGATCGCGTGTTTCGAGATCATCCTCGACGCGCTGCCGCAACCCAAGGCGAAACCGACGCGCGCCAAACCGAAGCTCGTCCTTTCGGACCTGATGCCGGTCGAGCGCGATTTCGCCTTTCTGGTCGACGCGGCGACGCCCACGGCCGACCTTCTCGACGCGGCGCGTTCGGCCGAGCGCGCGTTCGTCGCCAAGGTGGCGGTGTTCGACGTCTACCAGGGTCCTGGCGTACCGGAGGGCAAGAAATCCGTGGCACTCGCCGTCACGCTGCAGCCGCGCGAAAAGACGCTGACGGACGCCGATCTCGACGCGATCGGCGGAAACATCGTGGCCGCCGTGGCGAAGAGGACCGGGGGCGCGCTGCGGGCCTGACCAGGCCCTCACAAGCGCGCCGGCGCGTCCGGTCGCACGCCGAACCCGTGCATCCGCAACGCCCACTGCAGCCCGATCAGCGCACCCTTGATCCGGGGAAGGAGAACGAGCGACAAGCCGGCCGTCACCGCGAGACACACGAGGACGTTGACCCAGGACGGCCAAGCCAGCGCGAGGTCGATCGCGACCGCCAAGGCGACGACGAGGTGGCCGACGACGAGAATGGTCACATAGGGCGGCGCGTCGTCGGCGCGCTGATGGTGGAGCGCCTCGCCACAGGCCGGGCATGCGTCGCGAGGCTTGAGGTAGGCGCGGAACAACGATCCCCGGCCGCACGCCGGGCACCGCGACGAAACCCCGCGCGCCATGGCGCGCATGACATGGCGGCCCTCGCTCTCGGGTGCGGCCCCGCTGTCGCTGTCCGCGGACGACCGTGGTTCTCGCATCGCCATGGAAGGCTCGACCTCGCGCGGGGCTGGCACCGGGACCACGGCCGGCGGCCGCGCCGAAATGCGGCCGACTTATGGTCCGGATCGTTTAAGATCGAAGGCCCGGGTCCGCGCCGACGCGTCCCCGTGGGACGGTCCGTCAAACGTTGAATGGTGTCGTCGATGCGTGTCGCAATGATTGGGGCGGGGTATGTCGGTCTCGTGTCCGGGGCGTGTTTCGCAGATTTCGGCCACGACGTCGCGTGCATCGACAATGCCGCCGAGAGGATCGCCGCGTTGAACGGCGGCGTCATCCCGATCTTCGAGCCGGGCCTCGCCGAACTCGTGGCGTCGAACCGGGCAACCGGGCGACTGCGGTTCTCGACGGATCTCGCGGCGGCCGTCCGCGACGCCGACGTGGTGTTCATCGCGGTCGGCACGCCGTCACGGCGCGGGGACGGGCACGCCGACCTGTCGTTCGTCTACGGGGCGGCGCGCGAGATCGCCGCCGCGCTCCAGGGTTTCACCGTGGTGGTGACGAAATCCACGGTGCCGGTCGGGACCGGCGACGAGGTCGAGCGCATCATCCGCGAATGCGCGCCCGACGCGTCCTTCGCGGTCGTTTCCAACCCCGAGTTCCTGAGGGAAGGGGCCGCGATCGCGGATTTCAAGCGGCCGGACCGCATCGTGCTCGGTACGGAGGACGCCCGCGCCGAAGCCGCCATGCGGGCCATCTATCGCCCGCTCTACTTGAACGAGGCGCCGATCATCGTCACCGCGCGGCGGACGGCGGAACTCATCAAATACGCCGCCAACGCGTTCCTGGCGACCAAGATCACCTTCATCAACGAGATCGCGGACCTCTGCGAACGCGTCGGTGCCGACGTGCAGGACGTGTCCCGCGGCATCGGCCTCGACAACCGCATCGGCTCCAAGTTCCTGCACGCGGGGCCAGGCTACGGCGGCTCGTGTTTCCCCAAGGATACGCTCGCCCTGATGAAGACCGCGCAGGACCACGGCGCCCCGGTCCGCATCGTCGAAACCGTCGTGGCGATCAACGAGCAGCGCCGGCGGACGGTGGCGCGCAAGGTCGTCACCGCCTGCGGGGGCAGCGTGCGGGGCAAGCTGATCGCCGTGCTCGGGCTGACCTTCAAGCCCAACACCGACGACCTTCGCGACGCGCCGTCCTTGTCGATCATAGCGGCGCTGATCGAGGCTGGCGCCAGCGTCCGGGCGTTCGACCCCGCCGGCATGGCGGGCGCTCGGGCGCTGCTCGACGAGGTTCAGTACGCGGCCGACCCCTACGCCTGCGCGGAGGGAGCCGACGCGCTCGTCATCGTGACGGAATGGGACGCCTTCCGGGCGCTCGACCTCGCGCGGGTGAAGACCCTGCTGCGGACCCCCGTCCTGGTCGACCTGCGCAACGTGTACAGGCCCGAGGAGGCGACCCGGCTCGGCTTCACGTACGTCGGCGTCGGACGCGCCGCGATACGGGACCGGGCGCTGGGCCTCGCGGCTGAATAGGCCGGCGCCGAGCGCTCCGAGGCGCCGCCCCTGCCCGGTCACGCCGGCAACCCACGGCGGGCGCCACCGCCCGCCTGGATGCGGGCAAGATGGAACGGTCCAGGTCTCGACCGAACACGATGCTCCCGGGCCTCAATGCGGCGCTGGGCGGGCGCTTGTGTCGATAGCTACCTTCAGCTTGGCACGCGCCTGTTGCAATCGGCGTCCAGCTACGTCATAAGATTCTCGTCGCGAGACGGATGCGGGTGTAGCTCAGGGGTAGAGCACAACCTTGCCAAGGTTGGGGTCGAGGGTTCGAATCCCTTCGCCCGCTCCAAATTTCCCTCAAGGAAATCAGAGCGTTATGACAGGGCCGCCGCAAGGCGGCCCTTCGCTTTTGGTGCTTACATTTTGGCGATGAAAAAAATGTAAGCATTATGTAAGCAGTTGAGAGAAAACGCAGGGTGGCTCCAGCGTGCTGCATCGGGCGAATTCAGCTTCTCGCCCATCGGCGGCCCCCGGGGCCGGGCTTGCTTGGCCATCATCGAACGTAAAGCCGGCACGCATCGCACATGGATGGCAGAAGCCACCCGAGCCTGCAAAAATTGGTGCTATGAGCCACTTCGACGACCTGCCGCAGCGTGACGGAACCCACGAACTAGAGGAAGCGGCGATCGTCGCGTTCCAGACAAAGCTCGCGGAGAGCGGCGTCTTTATTCTGCAAGGTGCAGATCGCAAGGACTACGGGACCGACTGCCAGATCGAGGTGATTGCCGATGGGCAGGCGACCAACGCAGGGTCCACGTTCAGCTTAAGGGAACCCAGCGAGCCCTGAATGCAGACGGATCGCTCAGCGTCGAGGTGCGCCGCACCAACCTGAATTACCTACTAATGCAACCCTACAGCATTTACGTTTGCTACCACGTGCCGTCTGGCTTGCTGCTGATCCGTCCTGTCGCAAGCGTACTTCGGCAATATGAGCATGGAAGGAAGCCGTGGACAGAGCAGGACACGCTAACGGTTTCGTTCACCACATCCTCTCCTGTCGTGCTCCCAATCGCCGCCCGTGCGGATGTCGCGTCACGCCGGCAGCCTTGAATTAGCCCCACGCCCTATTAAGATATACCGCAATAAGCTTTAATAGCGGGCCAAGCTAATTAAAGGATCGCGCGTGGCGGACGGAGAGAACCAAAGGCTCGGCACCTATGTCGAAACGAGCGCGGGAGGCGAGCGCGTGCGCGCCTATGTGCCAGCCCCGCTGCCGCCGAAGCCGCCGCTCGACCTGGGACGGTTCATGCGCGTCTACGAACGCGCCATCGCCGCGGTCGGGCGCCTCGATGGCGTGACGACGATCCTGCCCTCGACGCCTTTGTTCCTCTACATGTACGTCCGCAAGGAAGCCCTCCTGTCCTCGCAGATCGAGGGGACGCAATCCTCGTTGTCCGATCTGTTGCTGTTCGAAAATCACGAGGCGCCAACGGTCGAACTCGACGACGTGACCGAGGTTTCCAACTACGTCGCGGCGATTGAGCATGGCGTCTCCCGAATGCGGGGCGGATTTCCCCTGTCGCTCCGGCTGATCCGCGAGATGCACGCCATCTTGCTCAAGTCCGGCCGGGGCGCTGCGAAGCAACCGGGCGAGTTCCGCCGCTCGCAGAACTGGATCGGCGGAACCCGGCCCGGCAACGCCCTGTTCGTGCCGCCGCCCCCGAACCGGCTGGACGAATGCCTCGATGCGCTCGAACGCTTCCTGCACAGCGAGGACGCGGCGCTGCCCCCGCTCATCCGGGCGGCCTTGGCCCACGTCCAGTTCGAGACGATCCATCCCTTTCTCGACGGCAACGGACGCCTGGGCCGGCTGCTCATCACGCTGATCCTGTGTGAGGCCGGGGTGTTGCGGGAGCCGATCCTCTATCTCAGCCTGTTCCTGAAATCCCGTCGCGACGACTATTACCGGCTCCTGCAGGAGGTCCGGCAGGCCGGGGCATGGGAGACCTGGATGGAGTTCTTCCTGACCGGCGTGGCGGAGACCGCCGAACAGGCCGCCGCGACCGCGCGCGATCTGATCGCCATGTTCGACGCCCATCGCCAGGAGATCGCCGGCCTCGGCCGAGCGGCCCCGTCGGCGCTGCGAGTCCACGAACTGATGCAAGCCAGCCCGATCGTCACCATCCAGACTGTCTCCGCGAAACTCGCCGTCTCCTTCCCCACAGCCAACACGGCGTTGGAAAATCTCGCCAAGATAGGGGTCGTGCGCGAAACCACGGGACGGCAGCGCGGCCGGATCTACGCCTATTCGGACTATCTGGCCTTGCTCGATCGCGGCACCGATCCATTTCCGGTCTGACGCGTAGGTAGAGATCGAAACCAAGCACTTCGTATATCGTCAGAGGGAGGCGACCAGAGAGAGGGGCAGGGAAAACTTGTAAGAGGCGTCGCCGCGCGTTCAGGGCGACGATGTGAGCAGCGTGGATATAGAGCTTCGTGATTTGCGTTTGGCTGTCGTAACGTCGCAACACCGCAGTCTGAGACAGGCGGCGGAAGCTCTGAACATACGCCAATCGACCTTGAGCCGCCGGCTGCACGAGATCGAGCGCCAGCTTGGCGTGGTGTTGTTCAAAAGGACGAATGGGGGCACCCATCTCACCAAGGTGGGTCTGGAGTTCGTCGCGAGCGCCAATCGGATTCTTGATGATGTGGACACGGAACTCCGGCGGCTCAGGAGCAGAAGCCGCGGCGAACTCGGCCTCTTGACGATCGGCGTTCATGCCTCGCCGTCGGCCGGGCACATGCACGCGACGCTTGTCGAATACCATCGGCGTTTTCCGGATGTGGATGTACGCACGGTTGATGGGAGCCATGATCGGCTGCTTTGTGCCCTCGCGGGCAACGCCGTCGATGTCGCGATCATGACCGGCCAAGCGACAGCATGGGACGGCCGTATGCTTCCGCTTTGGAGCGAACGCGTGATCGTGTCTTTCCCGCAGCATCATCCGCTTGGCCAGAATTCGAGGATTCGCTGGGCAGATCTTGCAAACGAAAAGTTTCTCGTCCCGCAGCAAGGCCCAGGGCCGGAATTGGAGGGGTTGCTCGCGGCGAAGCTTCGTCATGCCGTCGGCTCCCAGCAGATCGTCCATCAGGACTCGTCACTGGACAGGCTGCTGAGCCTGGTCAGTGCGAACTATGGCACGCTCTTGATGTTCGAAGGCGCGACGGGGGTCCGCCACGAAGGCGTCGTTTACCGGGAAGTCTGGGACGATGACGGTCCGACTCAAGTCAAATTCATGGCGTATTGGAGAGACGCGAACAGTAACCCGGCCTTGCGGTCGTTTCTGGCAATGTTGCGTGAACACTACCCCGATTTCTCGGCCGAACCGCCAGCGACCTGAGCGCTCCGATCGCGACGTGCCTTGGCAAAGGCGCGGTCGGTCGCCATGAATCGCTCGATCATCGGCACGATGAGCTTCGAAGGATCGGGAGCCGTTTGGCCAGTCGTCCGGCCGAGCACTTGAGCATAAGCGACAAGATCCCGATGCACGGCAGCGGGCAATTCGATGTTGATTTTGACTGGCTTGTCGTCGGCCAGCGGCCCAAGCTTGAGCTTCGTCATGGATTCCCTCCGTGTCCGTAGGGCGTCAAAACCAGATCGCGGGTGACGATGACACGGACCGGGAAGCCCGGGCGGATGGTCAGCGTCGGCTGGATATTGAGCTGGCGCTGAACGATCTGCTGGCCGGTCTGGCTGATGCTGTTCGAGGCGCCGCTGCGGATCGCCTGCACGAGATTATTCTCGTTCTGGCTGATGCCGGCTTCGGCGCCGACACTGAGTAGCGTCGACAGCACGGCGGCCTTGAACAGCATACCCCAATGGTTGTCGACCGCGTCCTCGAGCCCGGCATAGCCTTCCGTGTCGGCGCCAGGTTGGCGCTCAAGCACGATCGACGTGCCGTCCGGCATGATGATGCGGGTCCAGACCAGCAGGATGCGGCTCTGACCGAAGGCGACGGAGCTGTCGTACTGGCCGATCAGCTTCGCACCCTGCGGGATCAGCAGATATTGGCCCGTAGGGCTATCGTAGACCGCCTCCGTCACCTGGGCGGTGATCTGTCCGGGGAGGTCTGAGCGGATGCCGGTGATGAGCGCCGCGGGAATAACCGTTCCCGCCTGAACCACGTAGGGCGAGGCTTTAGCTTCGATCCGATCCGGACTCACTGTACGCTTGTCGGTAGAAGCATTGAGAAATGCCGTCTTGCGGTCCTGCATGTTCTGCGCAGCGCCGGCGTCGACCGGCGGTGTGGGCGTCGGACCCACCGTGGTCCCCGTCGCAGCCGGCGTGGCGAGCCCGACCGGCTGCGGCTGCTGATTGGTCTGGGCGAAGAGACGGCTGAGCCGCGCCGCCTCGATCTCTTGCGCCCTGCGCTGTGCCTCCGGATCAGGCGTCGTCCCGGGAGTCACGGTATTGGGCGCAGCCCCGGCATTGAGGATCGGCTTGCCGAGATCGCCGGGCAGCGGCGGCCCGAGCGGGGGCGCCTGGCGCGGCAGGCCGGTGTAGTCCTTCGGTAGGCCAGCGAGGCCTTCGGCGGAGGGACGGTTCTGCGTGCTGAGCAGCTCCTGGCCGGTCTGCGCCGCGTTGCGAGTCTGGAGCGCGTAGCCGAGCGCGCCGGCAACGGCGAGCGCCGACACGGTGCCCAGGCCAATCAGCACCCTGCGCGACAAGCGCGTGACGCGCGGCCGCTCGCCCCGAAGCCGAAGGTCAGGCGGTACGACGGGCGTCGGCGACGGCGGCTGTTCTTCAGGACCTTCCGCCGTCATGACCGCGGCCTCCCGTCAGTGCGGACGATGCGCACGCGCCGCTCGCTATCCTTGTCGCCGAGACGCAATTCAGCGGCGGCGAACAGGCGGTCGACGATGTAATAGTTGCGGTTGACCCGGTAGTTCACCAGCTCGGAGCCGCCGGCCGGTCCGATGACGAACAGTGGCGGCATCTCGCCCTGGGCAATGCCGCTCGGGAACTCGATGTAGACCTTGTGCCCGTCGTCGAAGGCACGCAGCGGACGCCAGGCCGGGTTGTCGCCCTGGATTGCATAACGGAAGTTGATCGAGGCGAGATCGACGCCGCTGGCAATCGGCGCGGCTGCGTCGGCCACCTGGTTTTGCCGCCGAAGCGCGATGAGCTGGTCTTCGGGATACTGCCAGGAGACCGAGGCCATGTAGGTCTTCTCGGTCGAGCGCAGCTCGAGGAGGTAGGTCCGCCGATCCGTGTTGATGACCAGATTGGTGAGCAGCTCGGGTCTCGTCGGCTTGACCAGGATGTGAACTTTCTTGGTGGCGCCCGTGCCGCTCTCGGTATCGCCGATAATCCAGCGCACGGTGTCGCCGGCGGCGACGGGGCCGGAGCCGACGAGCTGCTCGCCGTCCTGCAGCGCGATGTCGGTAATCTCGCCGGGCGCCGTATAGACTTGGTAGAGCGCCCCGCCGGAGAACGGATAGACCTGGACCGCGTTGATGAAGCCGTTGCGCACCGGCTGAATCCGCGCGGCAGCGTTGGCCTGGTTGACGCGCACGGTCGGGTCGGCAGCTTCGGGTATCGGCTTCCCACCATCGATCGGCTTCAGTTGCCCGGGCAGCGGAAGCAGCTTCGGCAGCTCAACGATCTTGATGGGCGCTGGCGGATCGACGGCGAGCTTTGCCGGCGCCGCGCTGTCGTAATTGATGTCGGGCGGAATGAAGTTGTGCGCGCAGCCGCCGAGTGCGGTCACGGACATCATCAAAGCCGCGAGGCCGACTTTACGGAAAGCCGCATTTGCTCCCTTCCGGCTTTGCTGAATGACGGAGAAACGCGAAGCCGGACCGCCGGCTTCCATGGAAATCGGCGAGGTCATTGTCCTAGCTCCTTCGACCAGTTGATGGCGGTGACGTAGATGCCGAGCGGGTTCTTGCGGAGCACGTCGGCGGAGGTTGGCGTCTGGATGGCGATGGTGAGAATCGCGGTCCAGCGCGTGTTGTCGGCGAGTGCGCCGTCCTGGTAGCGATGCTCCACCCACTCGACGCGGAAGCTCGAGGGCGAGGCGCGGATCACGCTCGAGACGTCGATGGCGATCTGCTGCTTGCCAAGCTTGGCGAAAGGGTCGTTCGCGCGGGCGTAGTCGTTGAGCGCTTGGGAGCCCGAGGTGGTGGTGAAGTCGTACGCCTGCAGCCAGTTCTGCCGCACGATGATCGGATCGGCCGGCAGCGCGCGGACCATCTGGACAAAGTGGGCGAGATACCAGGCGATTTGCGGGTCGCTGGGCGTGTAGTCGGCGGCGGCGGGCGCGACGGCCTGCGCCTGGCCGAGCTTGTCGACCTGCACGACCCAGGGGACGATGGTGCCGTGGGTGGATTGCCAGACGAGACCGCCGGCGAGACCCATTGACAGCGCGAGCGAGCCGAAGGCCATCAGCCGCCAGTTCTTCGCCTGCACCCGGGCCGAACCGATGCGGTCGTCCCAAACCTGGGCGGCGCGCTGATAGGGGGTCTCAGGCTCGGGCGTCCGGCCGTAGCGAACCGTGGGGCGGCGGAACAGCGCCATGTCTTATTCTCCTCCTGAGAGATCGACGGAATGGCCGCCGCCATGGCTGTCGCCGGACCTGAGGACCTGCGCGGCGGTCTGCGCCCCGTGGACCATCGACTGGTTGCGCTTCATGCGCTGGGCCCAGGCGGGTGGGCCGGAACCCTCCGATCCGCCCGTGGGCGCCGCGGGCGTGCTTGGTGAATTGCCGCCGACCGTCCCTCCGGTCGACGAGCCGCCGGTTGCGGCGAAACTGGACCGAGCGCCGGCGGCGAAGCTTTCCCGCATCGAACTGCCGGCTTGAGCGGCGGCGCGCCGCACAGGAGCCGCGGCGGCTGAAGCGGCCGCTCGCCCAACCCCGCCGAGTCCGGCCGCGACGCCTGACGCGCCGGACCGGCCGGCTGAAGCCAGGCTGTAGGCGGAGGACGCGCCGCCGGCCATTGCCGCCCCACCGCGCGCGGCGGCGGCCGTGCCAGAGGCGGCCGCCATCGCTCCCCTCCCGGCCAGGCCGAGCGCACCGGCGCCGGCCATTGCCGTGCCCGCGACAGCGAGGCCGGTGCCGACAGCGGCGCCTGCGCCGAGCTGGGGCGCGCCGGAGACCAGGCCGGTGGCGATCCCGGGACCGAAGATGCCGAGGCCCAGCATGGCGAGCGCAGCCAGCACTACGGACAGCGCTTGCTCGACCGTCGGCTGGCCACCGGCGTAGGTCTGTGTGAACTGCGAGAAGAGCCCGGTGCCGATGCCGACGACGACCGCCAGTACCATCACCTTGACGCCAGAGGCGACGATATTGCCGAGCACCTTCTCGGCGAGGAAGGCGGTCTTGTTGAAGAGGGCGAACGGAATGAGGATGAAGCCCGCGAGCGTCGTCAGCTTGAATTCGATCAGGGTGACGAAAAGCTGCACCGCCAGGATGAAGAAGGCGATCAGCACCAGGATCCACGAGACCATCAGAACCGCGATCTGGACGAAGTTCGCGAAGAAGCTGGTGAAGCCCATCATCTGGTTTGCCGCGTCGAGAAGCGGCTGACCGGCGTCGAGCCCGACCTGGGCGAGCTTGCCCGGCCGCAGGAAGTCGGCGGTGGAGATTGAGGAGCCGCCCGCCTGCAGGCCGAGGCCGGCGAAGCTGTTGAAGACGATGGCCGAGAGATTGTTGAAGTTGTTGATGATGAAAGCGAAGAAGCCGATGTAGAGGGTCTTCTTCAACAGCCGCTGGAGGATGTCCTCATCAGCGCCCCAGGCCCAAAACAGGCCGGCGAGCGTGATGTCGATCACGATCAGCGTGGACGAGAGATAGCCGACCTCACCCTTGATCAGGCCGAAGCCGGAATCGATGTAGGTGGTGAAGGTGTTGAGGAAGGTGTCGATGACGCCGACGTTGTTCATCGCGCACCTCCCGTAGAAGGGGTGGCCGGCGCGGCGGCGCCTGGGGGCGTTTGTGGCGACCGCGGCCGCGCCGGCCTGCCGAAGAAGCGCTGGCGGTTCTCCTCCCAGACCGCGACGCAATGCGGGTCTTCGGCATCCTGAGGACCGAGCGCGCTGCAGCGGCGCAGCTCGGCCGAGAGCTCATCGGATGCTGGATTGATGGTCGGAGACGCCTCGACGGCGGGCGCCGCGGGACGCCGATTGACCGCGACGAGGGTCGCGATGAACACCGCGATCAAGGCGACGATCGCGGCCGCGCGGAAGATCTCCGAACGTCCCAGCATCGCGGCGCCTCAGTTGCCGCTGAACATGGTGACGTTGCCGGGCTGATAGCCGGTGCGCGTCGAGAAGGTCTTGTAGTTCTGCTGGCCCTGCGCTTCGGCGGAGGCGCTGCGCGCCTGCTCGAGCGCATCGGCCCGGCCTTTAGCCGACAGCACCGCCACCAGGTCGGAGAGCTGCTGGGATTGCAGCGCCAGGAGCTGGTTGCCGGCCTGGGCGGCCTGCAAGGCGCCTGTGGCGCTCTGGCTGGCCGTGACCAGCGAGGTCATCGCACTGGAGTACGTCGGGATGTTGCCGACCACGCCCGCCTGGATCTTAAGGCTGTCCTCGAAGGCCGCGACGGAATTCTGCCAACGGGTCTGGGCATTGGCGATCATGGTGGCGGTCGACCCCGTTCCGGCCGCAGTCCCGTAGCTCGTAGAGTAGGCCGTCTGGACGCGCTGGACATTGAACGAGATGTTCTGTGCTTGGCTGAGCAGCGATTGGGTCTGGGCGAGCGACGACTGGAGCTGGCTGAGCGTCGACATCGGCAGGTTGGCGAGGTTGCGCGCCTGATTGACCAGGCTCGTGGCCTGGTTGTTCAACATCGTGATCTGGTTGGTGATCTGCTGCAGCTCGCGCGCAGCGGTCAGCACGTTCTGGCTGAAGTTCGTCGGGTCATAGACGATCCACTGCGCCGATGCGGGGGGCGCGCCGACGGCCAGGGTGAGCACGACGGCGCTTGCCGCCGCCAGATGGCGCAGCTTGATCATGATGACGTCTCCAGGTTGGTCAGGTCGGGGATGAGATCGGCGGCCCACAGGAGTTCGTGGTCCGCAAGCCAAGCCGGCGTAAAAGCATCGCGGCCGTATTCGGCGACGACGCGTTCGATCGCCGCGTGGTCGGCCTTCGAAGAGGCGGCGCAGAACGCGAGCGCGACCGGGCCAAGACCCAGCTCGAACAGACGGTTGCCACGACGGGATTGGCAGTAGTAGTCGCGCTTCGGCGTGGCGCGGGCGAGGATCTCGATCTGGCGATCGTTCAAGCCGAAGCGGCGATAGATCGCGGTGATCTGCGGCTCGATCGCGCGCTCATTCGGCAGGAAGATACGCGTCGGACAGCTCTCGACGATGGCCGGCGCGATGTTGCTGCCGTCGATGTCGGACAGCGACTGCGTGGCGAAGACGACGGAGGCGTTCTTCTTGCGCAGCGTCTTCAGCCATTCGCGGAGCTGCTGTGCGAAGGCCGGATCGTCGAGCACCAACCAGCCCTCGTCGATGATGAGGAGCGTCGGCCGGCCATCGAGGCGGCCCTCGATGCGATGGAACAGGTAGGTCAGCACGGCGGGCGCTGCCCCGGCCCCGATCAGGCCCTCGGTCTCGAAGGCCTGGACAGGTGCGGAGCCGAGCTGCTCGGTCTCGGCGTCGAGCAGCCGGCCTGAAGCGCCGCCGACGCAGTACGGTTGCAGCGCTTGCTTCAACGCTGTCGATTGCAGTAGCACCGCGAGGCCGGTGATCGTGCGCTCCTGCGCCGGCGATGATGCCAGGGAGGTCAGCGCCGACCAGACGTGGTCCTTCGCGGTCGGATCGATGGTGACGCCTTCCTTCGCAAGGATCGCGGCGACCCACTCCGCCGCCCAGGCGCGCTCGGCCTGATCGTCGATTCGCGCCAGCGGTTGCAGCGACACCGAATGCTCCGAGCCGGCGGACAGGCTACCGCCGAGATCGTGCCAGTCGCCGCCCATGGCGATCGCCGCGGTGCGGATGGAGCCGCCGAAGTCGAAGGCGAAGATCTGGCTGTTCCGGTAACGGCGGAACTGCATCGCCATCAGCGCCAGCAGCACCGATTTGCCGGCGCCGGTGGGACCGACGATCAGCGTGTGGCCGACGTCGCCGACATGGAGGCTGAGCCGAAACGGCGTCGAGCCTTCGGTCTTGCCGTAGAGCAGCGGCGGCGCCTTGAAATGCTCATCTCTTGCCGGGCCGGCCCAGACCGCCGAGAGCGGGATCATGTGCGCCAGATTCAACGTCGAGACCGGCGGCTGGCGGACGTTGGCGTAGGCGTGGCCGGGGATGGACCCGAGCCAGGCCTCCAGCGCATTCACCCCTTCCGGCATGCAGGTGAAATCGCGGCCCTGGATCACCTTCTCCACCAGGCGGAGTTTCTCGCCGGCGAGACCAGGGTCCTCATCCCAGACGGTTACGGTCGCGGTGACGTAAGCTTGGCCGACATCGTCCGAGCCCAGCTCCTGCAGCGCCATGTCCGCGTCGGCCGCCTTGTTGGCTGCGTCGGAATCCACGAGGGTCGATGCCTCGTTGGTCATCACCTCCTTGACGATGGCGGCGATCGACTTGCGCTTGGCGAACCACTGCCGCCGGATCTTGGTCAGCAGCTTCACCGCTTCGGTCTTGTCGAGCAGGATCGCGCGGGTGGACCAGCGGTAGGGGAAGGCGAGCCGGTTCAGCTCGTCGAGGATGCCCGGATGGGTCGCGGTCGGGAATCCAACCACGGAGAGCGTGCGAAGATGATGGGCGCCGAGGCGCGGCTCGAGGCCGCCAGCAAGCGGCTCGTCCGCGAGCAGCGCGTCGAGGTGCATCGGCGTCTCGGGGACGCGGATGCGCTGATGACGGGTCGAGATGGTCGAGTGCAGGTAAGTCAGCATGTCGCTGTCGTCGAGCCAGGCCACCTCGGGCATGAAGCCCTCGACCAATTGGATGACGCGGTTGGTCCGATCGACGAAGCCGCGCAGGAGCTCCCACGGATCGACGCCGGTCTGTGCGCGGCCCTCGTAAAGCCAGCCCTCGACGCGTGAGGCGTCCTCGGCCGGCGGCAGCCAGACGAAGGTCAGGTAGTAGCGGCTCTCGAAATGCGCGCCGGCTTCCTCGAAAGCGTCCTGGCGCTCGAGATCGACCAACGCTGAGGCCGGATCGGGAAAGCTGCTGTGCGGATAGGTCTGGGCGGCGATCCGCTGCGCCTCGACGAAGATCGCCCAGCCGGAGCCGAGGCGTCGCAGCGCATTATTGAGTCGGGCGGTAACGCCCACCAGCTCTGCCGGCGTGGCGCTATCGAGGTCCGGTCCGCGGAAGCGGGCCGTGCGCTGGAAGGAGCCGTCCTTGTTGAGGACGACGCCCTCTTCGACTAGGGCCGCCCAGGGTAGGAAGTCGGCGAGGCCGGCGGGGCGATTGCGATATTCGGCGAGATTGAGCATGGCGATCTCACAAGCCGAGATGGGCGGGATAGCGGAGGTGCCGGCGCACCACGTCGACGAACTGCGGATCGCGCTTCGCCGCCCAGACGGCGGCGGCGTGACCCACCGCCCAGATCAGCGCGCCGGGGATCCAGAGCCGGAGGCCGAGGGCGATCGCCGCCGCGAGCGTCCCGTTGGCTATCGCGACGGTCCGCGGTGCGCCCCCCATCAGGATCGGGTCGGTGAGCGCGCGATGGACCGGCGCGAAGAAGCCGGGCATGTCAGGATCGACGATCGCAGCCATCAGACCAGCGCTCCGCCGGAGAAGGAGAAGAAGGACAGGAAGAAGCTCGACGCGGCAAAGGCGATCGACAGGCCGAACACGATCTGGATCAGGCGGCGAAAGCCGCCCGACGTGTCGCCGAAAGCCAGCGTCAGGCCGGTGACCGTGATGATGATCACCGAGATGATCTTGGCGACGGGCCCCTGCACCGACTCCAGTATGGAGTTGAGCGGGGTCTCCCAAGGCATCGAGGAGCCCGAGGCGTAAGCCGCTGGAGCGAAGGCGAGCGTCAGGGTCGCGAGGGTGACCAGTTCGGCCAAGCGGCGACGCGAAGAATGGGCGATAGCGAGAACGCGGATCATGATGGGTCTCCGAGGGGCAAGAGGTCGCCGCCCGCCCCGGCGGACTGGACGCGGTAGTCGCCGGTGGCGGGATCGAGACCGGCGACGAAGGCGAGTTCGGAGAGCCGGCGTTCGCTGCCGCGCCCGCGCAGGACCGCGACGAGATCGATGGTCTCGGCGATCAGCGCCTTGGGGACGGTGACGACGGCTTCCTGGATGAGCTGTTCGAGGCGGCGCATCGCGCCCAGCGCGGTGCCGGCGTGTATGGTGCCGATACCGCCCGGATGGCCGGTCCCCCACGCCTTCAGGAGATCGAGCGCCTCGGCGCCGCGCACCTCGCCGATCGGAATACGGTCGGGCCGCAGGCGGAGCGAAGAGCGGACCAGATCGGAGAGCGAGGCGACGCCGTCCTTGGTGCGCAAGGCCACCAGGTTGGGAGCGCGGCACTGCAGCTCGCGGGTGTCCTCGATCAGCACCACCCGGTCGGTGGTTCCGGCGATCTCGGCCAACAGCGCGTTGGTGAGCGTGGTCTTGCCGGTCGAGGTGCCGCCGGCAACGAGGATGTTCTTGCGGGCTGCGACGGCGGCGCGGAGCGCGGCGGCCTGGCCGGCGAGCATGATGCCGGCGGCGACGTAGTCGTCGAGAGTGAAGACGGCGACGGCGGGCTTACGGATCGCGAAGGCCGGCGCGGCGACCACCGGCGGCAGCAGCCCCTCGAACCGCTCTCCCGTCTCGGGCAGCTCGGCCGAGACGCGCGGCTTTTCGGAATGGACCTCAGCGCCGACATGGTGCGCCACCAGACGCACGATCCGCTCGCCGTCAGCGGCGGAGAGGGTGCGACCAGTATCTTCGAGGCCGCCCGACAGCCGGTCGATCCAGAGCCGGCCGTCGGGGTTGAGCATCACCTCGACGATCGAGGGGTCTTCGAGGAAGGCTGCGATGGCGGGACCGAGCGCGGTGCGCAGCATGCGCGCACCGCGGGAGAAGGCCTCGGAATGAAGTGGTGTGACCGCCACGATCGTCCCCGTCATTGGCCAATCGCGACACGCGACTAGCAACGGGGACGATTAGAAGAGGTAAGAAATGGGGCGCTTCAACAAGTATTCAGATGGCGTAGTGGCCCGGCGTAGAGGAGAGAAAAAATACTTGCTGGGTGCGGATATCGGATTCGATAGCTCAGGTGTCGCTCCGATTATTCGGGGTTCCGCCTATTCGGTATCAGTTGATCGAGTCGGGTCTTCCCGCGCATCGTCGGGGATCTCTTGCCGAAGCTTTGGCCCCTGGCTGAGGCGCCGGCCAAGCGCGGCGACGAAGTTGTCGTAGCGAGGTCCAGCCTGCGCCCGCGCCGCCTTGGCAGCCGGTTCAGGAAGCGCCGGTGTCGTGGTGAGCCAGAAGCGGATGAACAGGGCGAGCGTCTCGACGGCGATGCCGACGTCGCGCTCGAGCCGCGCCAGGCGCCGGTCCTGCTGATCGAGGCGTTTGGCGATGGCAGCCTCGCGCCGCTCATCTGCGTCCGGCGAAAGGAACGAGGCGATGGCGGCCTCGGCGATCAGCGACATCGGTTGCTCTCGCCGCGCCGCATAGACCGACAGGGACCGCATCACGTCCGGATCGAGATAGACGGAGACCTGAGCCTTCTTTTTCGGCGCCGGCATCCCAGCCTCACAGTCCCAGGTCGTCGCCGGGGTCGAGGGAGGCTTGGCGCGCCAAGCCCTGCATGAGGTCGTTCATCCGACCTACGCGGGGCGCATCCTCCTCAAACTCGTCGGTCGGATCGAGGGCGAATTCGTTGTCGATCGGCTGCTGCTTCTCGACCGTCTCCTGGTTCAGTTCAGGCTGGCGACGACGGTCCGAATTCTTCGGATCTTCATCGTCGGCCTCCTCGCCGTCACGCATCGCGGGCGCCGGTGGCTGCGGCGGCAATGGCCGTGAACTCCAGTCGTCGGAACGACTCACTTTCGGCGGCGTCGGCACAGGCGGCGGCAGGATGCGCTCCTGCAACCGTGCATCCTCGTAGTAGCGCGCCTTCTTCGCGCGGATCGGATGTACGCCAGACATCATGACGATCTCGTCGGTAGGCGGGAGTTGCATGACCTCGCCCGGCGTGAGCAGGGGGCGCGCCGTCTCCGATCGGGAGACCATCAGATGTCCGAGCCAGGGCGAGAGGCGGCTGCCGGCATAGTTCTTCATCGCCTTCATCTCGGTCGCCGTCCCAAGCGCGTCGCTGACGCGCTTGGCGGTCCGCTCGTCATTGGTGGCGAAGCTTACCCGCACATGGCAGTTGTCGAGGATCGAGTTGTTCGGCCCATAGGCCTTCTCGATCTGGTTCAGCGACTGGGCGATCAGGAAGCTCTTGATGCCGTAGCCCGCCATGAAGGCGAGCGCCGACTCGAAGAAGTCGAGCCGCCCCAGCGCCGGGAATTCATCGAGCATCAAGAGGAGCCGCCGCCGGCCGGCTTTGGCCAGCAGGTCCTCGGTCAGACGCCGGCCGATCTGGTTGAGGATCAGGCGGATCAGCGGCTTGGTGCGGTTGATGTCCGAAGGCGGCACCACGAGGTAGAGCGTCGTCGGCCGCTCGCCGCCCACGATATCGCCGATCCGCCAGTCGCAGCGCCGCGTCACCTCGGCGACCACAGGGTCGCGATAGAGGCCAAGGAACGACATGGCCGTGCTCAAGACGCCGGAGCGCTCGTTGCCGGATTTGTTCAACAACTCCCTGGCGGCGCTGGCGACGACGGGATGAACGCCCGCCTCGCCGAGATGCGGCGTCCGCATCATGGCCGAGAGCGTGGTCTCGATTGGCCGCTTCGGATCGGACAGGAACGACGCTACGCCGGCGAGCGTCTTGTCCTCCTCGGCATAGAGGACGTGAAGGATGGCGCCGACCAAAAGCGCGTGGCTGGTTTTCTCCCAGTGGTTCCGCTTTTCGAGGCTGCCTTCGGGATCGACGAGGATGTCGGCGATGTTCTGAACGTCGCGCACCTCCCACTCGCCACGCCGCACTTCGAGCAGCGGATTATAGGCCGATGACTTCGCATTGGTCGGATCGAACAGGAGCACGCGGCCGTGCTGGGCGCGGAAGCCCGCGGTGAGCTGCCAGTTTTCGCCCTTGATGTCGTGGACGATCGCCGAGCCCGGCCAGGTCAACAGCGACGGGATGACGAGGCCGACGCCTTTGCCCGATCGCGTCGGCGCGAAGCACAACACATGCTCCGGCCCGTCGTGGCGCAAATAGCTGCGCTGGTAGCGGCCCAGCACGACGCCATCGGGTCCGCTGAGTCCGGCGGCTTCGATCTCCTTCGGTTGCGCCCAGCGGGCAGAGCCGTAGGTCTCGGCATTCTTCGCTTCGCGGGCGCGCCAGACGGACATGCCGATCGCGACAGCCGCGGCGATGATCCCGCCCGATGCGGCGATGTAAGCGCCCTCGATGAAGATGTCAGGCGCGTATGCGTCGTAGGCGTACCACCACCAGAAGAAGGCCGGCGGAAGGTAGAACGGGAAATGCAGCAGCTCGAACCAGGGGTGTCCGAGCTGGGGCTGGAAGCCGAGGCGCCAAGCCGTCCACTCCGTCGCGCTCCAGATCGCCAGCAGGACGATCGCGAAGACGGTGATGACCTGGCCCCAGAGAATTTTGGTGGCGGACATAGAAGACGTCCTTTCCTGAGGTCGATGATTGGAAGGTTCGTTCACAGCCCGAGCCCCCGGTTGCGGCCGAAGCCCCAGTCGATCCCGCCATCCGCGCGGGCGATGCCCGAGACGTGGCGGCCGAGCTGCTTTTCGAGGGAGGGCGTCCACGGTACGAGCTGGAAGCCAAGGCCGTCGTCGATCATGGCGAAGCGGCCGGAGGCGAGCGCGAAGCGCTGCCGATAGGTCCCGGCAACATACTCGCCCGTCGCCGCGCCGTTGAACGGCTGGCCGGTTTCGGCGGCGAGCCGCTCGCCCAGCGCCTCCACCTCCCGCCGTCGAAGCGTTCCGATCAAGCCGGAGGCGAACACGATCCCCCGCGCCTGTCGCTCGGCCAGGCCCTGCTCGATGAGCTGGTTCGCCCGGCGATCCATCGCCTCGCGGACCTCGGCCCCGAAGCCCGCCTGGCCGAGCGCCACCGGATCGCGCGCGACGGCCTGGCGATCGAGCCAGGTTGCGCCGCTCGCCGTCACCTGGTCCTCGATGGCGACGTCGGAACGCACCGCAATGGCGACGCGCCGCCGGCCTTGCGCGTCGTCGAATTTGCGCAACTCGACGATCGAGCCCGGCGCGCTGTCGCCGGCGGCGTCGAGATCGGGAAGTTTGATGTGGTGGGTCCGCCCGTCCACGCCGTCGACCACGGCGTAGGCCGTACCCTTCAGCTCATCGTCGAGACCGCGGTCGACCAGGCGGCCGACGATCGGGACGTCCAGGCTCTCGCCGGCGAGCACATAGCTCGCCGCGGCCCGCTCGATGCCACGCTCGGTCAGGCTGCGGTGGATGCGCTTGATGATGTCGCCGCGCTCGTCGAGCTCGCGCAAGGTCGTCTCGGCGGCCGAGTCCATCGTCCATTGACCCGGCCCGAGCTGGTGCGCGAGACCAAGACCCTCCAGGCGCCGCAATCGTCCGACTTTGAGCGCTGCGAACGGATCAGGCTGGCGTCCCGCATCTGGTGCGAGGTCGATGACGCCGTGCTGATCGGCATCCCGGACGAGCTGCCGGTCGAGCTGAGTCCAGCGCTCGACATCGACCTGGCGCTCGAGCGCGCGGCGGATGTCGAGATCTGTGCGCGGCCCTAGTTCCTGAGTGACCAGATCCTGAGCACGGGCGCGCATGCCCTCCTTGATGTAATCGCGCGAGATGACGAGGTCCTGGCCGTCGTCGGCGACGCCGCGCACGATGATGTGGACGTGTGGATGCTGGGTGTTCCAGTGATCGACGCCCACCCAATCGAGCTTGGTGCCGAGGTCCGTCTCCATCTGCCCGACCAGCTCACGGGCGTAGCCCTTGAGGTCGGACAGCTCGGCGGCATCCTCGGGTGAGACGATGAATCGGAAATGGTGGCGATCATCATGAGACCGCTCGGCGAAGGCCTTGGGATCGGCATCCTCCGTCTCCGGTCCGAACAGCCTGGCCTTCTCCCCGTCCCGGGTGACGCCCTCGCGCCGGAGATAGGCGAGGTGGGCCGAGAGCGGCGCTGATCTCGCCGTATGACGGACGACGCGGGTTTTGACCGTCACCAGACGCGAGCGGCCGGTGAGCAGACGGTTCGCCTGCACACTAGCGACCCGGCCGCGGCCGAAGGTCGAGCGTTTCCCAGTTCTGAGCATGCCCTGCCGCGACACGCCGCCGCCGGCACGCTGGGCGGCGGCGAGCGCCTGGGCGATGAAGGGCTTGACCCGTTGGCTCCGCGAAGAACGGATGCGGCCTGGTCGGGGCTGGAAGTCATTCTCTTCAGCCATTGCCGGCCCCGGCAATGTGCGGAAAAGTCAGTTCCGGCAAAGCGTTGCGGGTCCAACGCACCTTGCGCCCCATGGGCGCACATTGCCGGATCGCTGAAAAATCCCAATAAAAACAACCGACCGACCGAGCCGCACCTTGCGGCCTTTTATCTCGCCCTCGGTCGGTTGGTTTCTGCGCTCCTCCCCTGCCTGCCCTTCCTTCTTCCCGGAAGAACGCTGTGCCGCGCCTGCCTACGAAATCGCGCCCGAGAGCCGCGATGTAGCCTCCGGCGATGTCGGAGGCCGCCGAGCCGACAGGGAAAGCGTGAGCTGACCGAGGCGATGTAGCGGCACCTCGACGGGAGAGCGGCGCGATCACGGCTTCGGCCCCGCTGCGGAAACGTGGACGAACAGCCCATCGGATTGCGGTGCGATGGCCGACAGGTCGCGCACCGCGACCGCAGGCGGCGAGTCGTTCGGCGGCGGTTTGGCTGCCGCACGATTGACAGGTTCAGCGCTTGCCGATCGCACGATGAACAGCGGCGCCCGTGTCCAGGACGACGGATCGAAGGCCGCCACGAGGACAGGCCCATCGGTCGCGCCGTCCCCGACAAAAGGGACAAGCGCCGCAACGTAAGCGACGGTTTCCGGCGGCAGCGGACGATGCCGGTCGCGATAATCCTCGTATCGCCCGGGCCCGGCATTGTACGCCGCGAGGAATCCCGGCGATCCGTAGCGGTCGTGCATCTCACGCAGGAAAGCCGCGCCCGCCAGGATGTTGTCGTGCGGATCGAACGCGTCGCGCCCGAGGCCGTAGCGAGCGCGCAGCGCAGCCCAGGTCTCGGGCATGAGCTGCATCAACCCCATCGCACCTTTGGGCGAGACGGCACGGCGATCCCCGCGGCTCTCAATGCGCATGATCGCCCGAATCCACGCTGCTGGGATGCCGAAGCGTTGCGCGGCTTCGGCAACGAGAGCGGCGTAGGAGTCGCCCGAAGCCTGCAGCGCGATGGGCGCCGCTTGAGTATGGACGGCGGCGGCGGGCATGCCGAGCGCCGTCACGCTGGCGAACAGAAGAAGCGCGCGCCGCATGCGCTCAGCTCCTATCGCCGCGCTTGGGCGGACGGTTCCAGTTCAGCACCCAGGCGGACTTGTCGTCGCCCGACTGAAAGAGGTTGGCGCGGATCGGCTGCGCGAGTGCGGGATCGTCGATGACGAGTGAGACGTACTCGCCGGCCTTCTCGCCGGTGCGCTTCCAGCCAGCGCCGATCTCCGGGCCGTCGCCATCGCCCACGTGGACACGATAGTCTGGCGCATTCTCGGCATCGGAGGATTCGGCCGGAACGAGGGAGAGGTCACGGTAGAAGAAGAGCGTCTGGATGCGCCCGGTGAAGCCGGACTTGTCGCGGGTGAACTGACCAATCTGCGCCATGGGAAACCTCCGTTGTTGGCGGGTTGAGAAGCGGGTCAATCAGTGGCGGCGCGCCACACAAAGCGGCCGTCACCGGCCTCGTCGGTCCACAGCGGGACCGCGCGGGCGACAATCGCGGTGGTGGGCAGCGGGCCGAAATAGCGTCCGTCCAGGCTGTCCGGGACGGTCGGGTTCATGAGGAAGACTTCGCTGGGGCCGAGCGTGTGGCAGCCGCTCCAACGCGGCAGCGGACGGCCGAGATGGTCGCGCTCACGCGCCGCGCCGACGGCGATGTTATCGACGGTGACGGCATCGCCCGCGCGGCACACCGTCTGCCCAGGCAGCGCCATCACATGCTTCAGCAGCGGCACGCCCTTGGGCAGAAAGCCGCCATCGGCGAGGTAGCTGGCGATCGGTTCGGGCGCGCGCACGGCGACCAGCTCGAGCGCATGGAGCTGTCCGGCCGGGCGGAGTGCATAAAGCCCGGTCGGCGTGCTCGCCGTCGCGTTCCAGATCAGGCGCGCCGCCGGATGGACGAAAGCCAGGCCGATGAAGACGAGCACGGCGAAATACGTCGTCATGACGTAGCCAAAGCGGGTCATAGCGTGAGGCTCCGGCGCTTGAGCCAAGCGGCATGCTGATCGCGCGTGTAAGGGCGCGGTTCATGGCCGGCGGCGAGACGGTTGTGGAGGTGGCGCCAGTATTCCGGCGCGGCTTCGGCGGGATCGATTTCGAGCGTCTCGACGGCGTCGATCGCCTGCAGCACGCGCTCGACCTTCGGCCAGCTATCGACCCGCAGCAGGATCTCGCCGCCAGGGCGCACGAAAGGCAGCGTCTGGAAACGTGCGCCAGGCTCAACCGCGCGCACGATGTCCATGCGCGAGATCACGGTGCCGTAATCGTTCGACGCCCAGCGCACGAACGCGAAGATGCTGCCTGGCTTGAAGCTGGAGATGCTGCGGCGGCGATCGAGGATCTTCTCCTCGGCGCGGCGGCCGAAGCGCAGCCAGTGCTCGATCTTCTTCTCGATCCAGGTCAGCTCGACATGGGTGAGTGCTACGGTGCGCCGATGCGAGGGCGGCACGACACGCGGCGGCGACGGCTCGTTGTCGTTCATGAGGTCTCTCCGGGATCGGCGGGGAATTCGCGCGCGAAGAGGTCGCGCAGCATGTCGGCGACGGTGATCCCGCGCCGGAAGGCGGCGACCTTGATGCGGCCGCGCAGCGCCGGCGTGACGTCGATCGTCAACCGGGCGGTGAAGGCCGACGCCTCGTCGCCGCGACGGCTTGGGGCGTCGGGCGCCTTGATCCAGCTCTCGGCATCGCCAGGCCGGGCGGCGAAGCCGCGTCGGGCGCCCCCCCGCGCTCATGGCGCGATCCTCGCGACTTCCTCGGCGAGCGCGGCGATCTCGCGCGCCGCGGCACTCTGCTCGGCCAGCTCGAACACAAGCCGGCCGGATTGCGCGGCGTCGGCAAAGACGACACGCTGGCCGACCGTGCTGGCCAGCACCGGCGGGTCGTGATCGGCGAGCTTCTCGGCCGTTTCGCGGGCGATGACCGTGCGCGCGGCGCAGCGGTTCAGCACGAAGCGCGCGGTGAGCTGGGGGCGATAGATGCGGGCCTCGCGGAGCAGGCCCAGCATCTCGGCCGATGCCCAGCCGTCGAACGGCGACGGCTGCACGGGGATCAGCACGAGATCGGCAGCGAGCAGCGCCGAGCGCATCAGGCCAGCGATACGCGGCGGCCCGTCGATGACGACGTGATCTGCGGTGCGTGCAATCTCCGGCGCTTCGCGATGGAGCGTGTCGCGCGCGAGACCCACCACGCCGAAGAGCCGAGAGACGTTCTCCCGCGCCCGCTGCTCTGACCAATCGAGCGCCGAGCCCTGCGGGTCTGCGTCGATCAGCGTTACGCGCTTGCCGTGCAACGCCCATTCACCGGCGAGATGCAAAGCGAGCGTGGTCTTGCCGACGCCGCCTTTCTGATTGAGCAGAGCAACGATCATCGCTTCCCTCCCGGCTTGCGTCCGAGTGGCAGCGACGGCTGTCGTGCTGGTGGTTCGGAGGTCTGCGAAGCGGGGGTTGCGCGCTTATCCGCAGATCGCGCGCGCCAACTACAAGAGTTAGATTCTGAGTTAGACTCTAAGTTAAGGCCTGGAATCGCCGTTTCCGGCCAAAGCGTTAGCTGCGGTTCGTGCGTGCGAAGTCCCGATAGGGCTGCGTGCGGAATCCCGATACCGTTTGCGTGCGAAGTCCCGAGCGCTCCCACAGCGCCATCCACAGGGGCTGTGGATAAGTGGGCTGGCAGGATGCGCAGCAGTTCGCGGCGGCCATCACGCTCGATGCGCAGTCGGTAGCCGGGAAGCGGCTGACGCGCGACGATGCGGCGAATCTGGAGCGCGAAGTCCGAGACACGGACCATGCTTCCGGACTTCTCGTGGAGATGCGCGATCTCGAACAACCAGCCCTTTGGCTGGCGGCCGGCGTGCTTGCGGGCGACGCGGTAGAGCCAGCGCTCGATGCCGCCCGTCAGACGGAAGTAGGCGGGGTCGATGGCCAGGACGAGCGAGCGGTCGATGACCCCGCGGTAGAACCAGTCGGGGAGCACGAACTCCATGCCCTCGATGCGGCCGTCGCGCGTCGTGCATTCCTCCCACTCGTTGATCCAGGAGAACTGGTGCCGCTTCCAATGCTCGCCGTTGCGGATGGTTGTGCGGATGACGGTCGACTGCAGGCGGGCGAGCGCGCCCTTCAGGAGCTTGTAGTCGCGCGCCCCTGTCTGCCGACCGATCGCGGTCAGGAGTTGGTAGGGAGTGAATCGGAGAAAACGCGAGGTCTTGAATCCAAGATTCTCGGCCTCGACGATCTGGCTCGCCGCCCAGATCAGCACGTCGGCGTCCCAAATGGTCGCCATGCCGTGCTCAGGGACGGCGTAGACCTCGACCCGAACTCCGGCGGCTTCGTAGACGATCGGCGCCACGCGCCTGGCCTTCGCGAGCGAGAAGAACGGCCGTTCCATCAGGTCGCGCTGATCGCGTGGGCTGGCGTCGCCGGTGGCGACGACGAACGGGTCGAGCTTGCTCCGTTCGCTGGCTGTGATGGGGCGGGGCGACGACATCGACGAGCGCCGCTTCAGCGATGCGCGTGGCCGGCGGCGCGGGCCTCGACGTATCGAGGATCCGACGTCGAGCGACAGGCCGCCTGGTCGGCCCAGGCTTCGAGATCGCCCACCGCATAGACAACGCGACCGCCGAGCTTGCGGAAAGTTGGACCGCTGCCGTGGCAGCGATACTTTTCCAGCGTGCGCGGTGAGATGCCGAGGATGCGCGCCGCCTCATGGGTTCTGACGTAGCGGGCGGCGAGCTGCGCGGACCTGTCGAGCATAGGAAGCCTCCGTGTTGCCTCGAAGCGCCGCGGCAAAGTCGCGGCATGTCGAGGTCACGGTGGCGGAGAGTTCAGGCGTTGGGGGTGGACGAAGAATTTCGCGGCGTCGTGTCCCCCATGGATATCTCAGGGGCTAGCGCGAAGGAGAGGCGCCAACAGGGGGAATTAGCCGTGAGGGGAAGGAGGCGTGTGGCGGGTGGCGCTATTTTCCGCGGAGCAGGCGCAGATAGCCGCCGTTCACGAGCGCGAAGGAGTCGCGGATCAAACGGTTTGCGTGCCGACGAGCAGCTGAATCCTTCCATTCGACCGAGGGGAGTGTGGCCTGCAGCGACCCGAGCGCCTCCGTGGCGATCTCGCGGGGCCCGCCACCAAGCTCTTGGACGTCGTGGGCAAGCAGGAGCTGGATCAGCCGCGACCGCTGTAACGGCGTGAGTTGTAAGGCGCGCGGGAGGAGCGCGACACGCTGGCCACGAAGCCGTCGAAAAAACCGCAATGCGATATCGAGGCGCAGCTCAAAGCCGCCATCGTTTGGCACGATTAAAGCCGTCCGCCCGGCGGCCTCGCTAAGCGGCAGCCAGATGTGAATGTCGCCGGACGGGTCGCCGATTATGACGCTTCGGCCATCGATCCCCTCCCGGTCGGCCAGGATCGGGCCAAGCTGGGCCGGATCGATCGGCGGGAGGGCGTCAAAGCCGGGCGGCGCGGGCGCGATGATCATCGTCCCAGGCGAGACCTCCGGTCGCCACAGAGCCGCCGCTCTCTCGGCGGGTAAGTCCGGGTCGTGGACAAAAGGACAACCCCCAACGGCGGGCGAGCCCGAACCGTGCGGCGTCCGAATCGACTCCTCCGGCGATCTGACGAAGCGTGCGTACGTAGTCTCGGCGATAGCCGGCGTTTCGGCGCAGGAACTCGACTGCGAAGCCGGCGCGGTCGAGGCGGTTCAGTTGTTCCATCGCCTCCGATGACCGCCAGAATGAAAAAGGCATGGTCGCCTCCTTGCACTGGCCCCCCGTTGGACGAGGGGAAACGGCGACGATCTGGAAAACAGCGATGTGAAACTAGCCCCTAAGGTTGCATCACGTGCGCTCGCTAGCTGAGCGACGGGTTCAACATCGATGACAGCGCGAACGCCCTGGGCGGCTACTGCATCCGCAGTTCGAGGAGATGTCTGTAGCCGTGCTGCGTCATCCAGCGTGCCCGCGCCAGGTGGCTATCGTGGATGATTCTGGCGCGATCCGGCTCGCGCGAAGAGTCCAGCCCAAAGACGATCAGGACAACTTCACGCCAGTCGGCGCCTTCCGCATCGGCGTCAAGGAGCCGCAGGTAGGTCACGAAATGCCGCTCGTCGTAGGCGTTCACGCGCGCTGTTTCGCGTGGGCGATCATCGAAGGGTGGCGTCGCCATATCGGGCCTCCCCCAAGGTCCAGTCCGTATAGTTTTACCACAAATTTACTACAATACTACGCAAGTGATGTGCCAATTCGATCCATCAAGGTGTTGCACAGCGCGCATCACGTGTGTCACCGGGGTCGACAATTGACGCATCCGCCTCAGCTTAGAATAGCACGCCTGCTGACGAATCGGAACTATCGTTCCTGGAACGATAGTTCCTAACTCGGCTCGAATGTCGCCATGGATCTCAAGGAGGTCATGGCGATCAATCTGCGTCGGTTACGTCATGCGAAGCAAATGACGCAGGAGGAATTGGCGGAAGGCGCCGGGCTCAGCGCCCGTTACGTCGGCGCGATCGAGCGCGCGGATGTCTCCGCAAGCGTCACCGTTTTGGGCCGAATCGCGGACGCACTCGGCATCGAGGCGGCGGATCTGATTCGGAAAGCGACGCCCAAGGGCGGCGACACGACCACTGCCGTCGGAAGCAATCCTTAGTCGGGAGCGCGAACGCCACTAGAGCTTATCGAGGCGATGCCCCGCCCGGACCAGCCGGACGGGGCATTGTAGGCGGGGTCAGTCGCTCCGGCGGCCGTTGGGGCGGGACCAGATCAGGCTGTAGCCCTCGCCGTCCTCGTCGTCGAAGAGGTTGGCGAAGATCGGGGCGGTGAAGCTCGGATCGTCGAGCTTGAGGCCGAGATAGTCGCGGCCCTCGTTGGAGCGCTTGGCCCAGGCGGCGCCGATTTCGACCCGGCCGACATAGACGCGGTGGCTGGGGCTGTTGTCGCCGGAGCGGTTGGTTTCGGGGACGATCCGGACGTTTTTCGCCTGGACCGAGAGGGTGACGATTGCGCCGGTGAATTCGTTCGAGCCGGTCTTCTTGAAGGTGCCGATGGTCGCCATGGTAGTTCTCCTTGATCTCTGTTTCCGAGCCCGCACCATTGCGGCCTCGATGGTGATCGAGGGGCCGGAGGCGATCGACGGCGCACCCCGAAGGGGCTCGACAGCAAAGGAGGGGCTTTCTTGTCTCGCGAGGAATGACGGCGCCGCCGGCAGGGGAAGAAAGTTTTGACGCCGCTGTTGCGCCATAGGCGGTCGAGGCTTTAGCCGGCCTTCGGCCAGATCAGTCCATCGAAGAGGCCGTTCGGTGCGCTCGGTCTGACAGAGCTGACATCAAGGGGAACGTGGCGATTTTCGAGTCACTGCGGAGGCTGGCCAGTATATTCGACGATGTTCTGTCCCCGACCAGGCAAACCGACGGATCTCCTTTTTCCGAGGCCAAGCTCCGGCTGTACGCCCTGCCTCGCACTTCGTTGGTCGTATGCGTGTGACATCGCCACTTGGGCCAGACGCCTCGACGGCCTGCCACGACGCCCGGTATTCTGCGACGACGCGGCGAGCTCCGACGCCACACCTCCCTCGTTCCGTGTTCGACGACGAAGAGGACGGCAGGCATGCGGAAGCCTGATCCAGCCCCGCCCCGTCGACGTGACGGTGTCAGCCCCGCGCCAAGCCCTGTCCGGCTGGTCCGGGCGCGGCCATTCCGGTGAAGCGGACGAACGCCGTGACGCTGACGGCGATCGCGCCGATCACGGCGAAGATGGTCTGCCAGGTTGGCGAAGGCATCGCTATCTGCGCGATTCCGTGCGTCGCGCTGTAACCGGCGACGGTCGCGGGCGCGACGTAGAGCAGGATGATCAAGAGTCGAAGCCACGCGCACGGCACAAAGGCGAGCGCGAGTTGGCCAATGCCGAAGGTTACGCCGCCCGCCACGAGGCCCACGATGATTCCACCGAGCACGCCGGCCCCGGTGTGGAACGCCCAGATGCCGGTCGTCAGGCCGACGAAAAAGGGCAGCGCAAAGACAGCAAGCGTGAACAGCAGCCAGCAAAAGAAGCCGATGCCGACGATGACAAGCAGTGGTCCAAAGATGATCATGGCGGTGAACTCCGTGAGATAAAGGTCTGACGGTTGCGCCTTCCACCACCACCACGGCGCGACCACGAGTATAGCCCCAAACAGGCGCCAGCGGGAGGGGAAATCCCGCTGGCGCTCTGCGGTCCAGCTTGGGTGGCGATTCGTCCCTTCATGGTTGGAAGGGGTCGAATTCGTGGATGACGGCCCCGGGATCGCCGTCATATTCGGCGGCCAGCATGACGCCGTAGTTGCCAGTGTCAGCATGAAAGACGACGACGCAGACCATGAGGGTGGTGGCGAGGTTCCAGCCGTTGGCGAATGCGAGGGCTTGAGACATTGATCCGGCTCCTGTTCCGAGCGGAGGACCGTCCCCCGCTGACAGGCGCCCGAAGTGTCGGACTGAGTGCTGCAATCACCGCGCAGGCGCAGCCGGAGCGGCGGCATGCTCGCATAGCCGACCCTTTATGGGTTGATGGCGTCAGGCACTCAGTCAGACCAAGGATCAGCGCAGATAAGCGGGGTGCGTCGGCCGGACAGGAATGGTAATCGATGGAGTTGCAGCAGCTCAGCCGCCTGGACCTCAGCAGGAAGTCTTGCGCAGCCGAGGCGACATTGCTGGCGGGGGCTCTTGGCAAACGGATTCAATGTACCGGACGGCAACGACGCTCTGCGGGCTGACATCCCTGCGATCGTCGAACTCATCGAACGAACGGCGCGCTGGGTGCATCCCGACACGTTCCGCGCCCTGCCGGTGTGGGCGCCCCACACCGCAAGAGGTCGCCCGCTATATGATGCGGCGTGGGCGCGGCGTTACACGAATACGCGCAAGGCGACGGGTCTGACGGCCGAGAAATTCGAGGGGAACGTGGCAGCGCTGAACGCTCTGGTGGCTGCGCTCGACGTGTCGTCTCCCAAGCCGAGGAATTGGACCGTCTGTCATATATGGGGTTACGACGATCCGTCCTTCGCGGAGCGCAGCAGCGTCGTTCAGGACCCTCGCTACTTCTCGTGCGTCGCGAACATGATATGGCTGCCAACGTCGCTGAAGGGGTTCACTGACACGCTGCCAGAGATCAAGGCGATGCTGCGCGTGTGCGCGTTCCATCTGTACGGTTGGGTGTGCGAACACGAGTCGGTAGCGGCACAAGCAGAACAAGTACGATTCGGATGGATACCACCCAACTATCCGAAGAGTTGGCCTAGCGAGGAGCGACGGAGCGTCCTGCCGCCCGGGACAGCGCCCTTCACACCGCGGATCGAGCGCGAAATCGCAAAACGGAAAGCGAAGATCCGATCCGATCTCGCGAATGCCGAATACCTGCACTACCCAAAGGGCGAGGTTGAGGACGTCCTGAACTTCTGGAAGGTCGATCTGGGCTAGGCGGCGCTCACGCGCCGCCGAACTTCCAGACCGGGATGCCGAGCTTCTTCGCCTTGTCGGCGAGGTTGTCCTGGATGCCGGTGCCCGGGAAGTGCAGAACGCCGATCGGCAGGGTCTCCACCATCGCATCGTTGCGCTTGAACGGCGCTGCCTTGGCGTGCTTCGTCCAGTCGGGTTTGAAGGCGATTTGCGGGACCTTGCGATTGTCGGCCCATTTGGCGGCAATCAGCTCGGCGCCCTTTGGCGATCCGCCATGCAGCAGCACCATGTCCGGGTGCTTGGCGTGGACCTGATCGAGCTTCGCCCAGACCAGCCGGTGGTCGTTGAAGTCGAGCCCGCCGGTGAGTGCGACCTTCGGACCCGGGGGGAGGAGCACTTGGTTCGCCGCGCGCTTCTTCGCCGCCAGGAAGTCGCGGCTGTCGATCATCGCGGAGGTCAGATTGCGATGGTTGACCTTCGACCCGTTGCGTGGCCGCCAGGTTGAATGGGTGTGGTGCTCGAATTGGTCCGCGGCCTGGTCGCGCATCAGCTCGAACGCGTTGCGCCGTTCGATCAGCGTCTGGCCTTCCGCTGTCAGGCGTTCCAGTTCGACGGATTTGACCTCGCTGCCATCCTGTTCCCGTTGCGAGCGCTGCTGCGCCAGCTCGTTGTCGTCGAGTTCGCGTTCGATCCGTTCGATGGCCCGATGGAAGACATTCACCGTCGACCAGAGCAGGTCCTCGAGGTCGGGTTCGAGGCGAGTGTCAGCCAGCGCCACCACGAGGGCGTCGAAGATGTCGGAGATGCTGCCCGCGAGGATGTTCGCTTCTGGAAGTGGCCTTGGATCTGGCTCGTCGTTGAAGGGACGGTAGCCATAGAGCTGGAGTTCGTGGAGGACCTGGTCGGTCGGGGATGAGGTGTGGTGCGGCTCGAAATCGTCGTCCTGGTTGGTGGTCATCGCGGCTTTCCTTGTCGGATCGGCCGCGCCCATCGCGGCCTTCATGGCGACGAAGGCGGCGGGCGGAACGGACTTGCACCCGCAGCGCAGCGGAGGGCCGAAGCTTCGGCGGAGGACCGAATGGAGCCGACTATTTTGTCTCGCGATGTAAAGGCGGCTCCGCCGCCGACGGAAAATAGTCGGCCCACGAGGTTGCCGGTCCGGGCCGCTTGCTGCCCGATCGCCCTCTCAGAAGGCCGTGGGCGTGGTCCTCTCCGATGCTGAGGAAAGCATGACCGCCGCCTACAGTGACGACGATGCCGACCCGCCCCTCATCCCGTTCCGGCTATGCCGCCAGCTCCATGAAGCGGGCGACGTCCTGTGCCGCGATCTGCACCCGGCTCGCGGCCCGAAGTGCGTCGATTCCGAGCAGTCGGAGATCCTCGTTGAAGTCGCCGAGCCTTGGCGAGATCACGATCGCCTCGATCCCGGTCTCCTGCGCCCGCTCGATCAACGTCGCCATCGCGCCGTCACCGGCGGGATCGTCGTCGCGCGCGATATAGAGTCGCCGCAACGTGTCCGGGAACAGGATGGCGGAGAGATGCGCCGCCGAGAGGGCTGCGACCATCGGCATGGTCGGCAGGACGCATCGGAGCGACAGCATCGTCTCGATGCCCTCGCCGGCCGCCATCACTTCGCCCGCCACGCCAAATCGAACAGCGTGACCGAGAAGATCGCCCATCGCCCGTCTCGGCGTGTCGATCGGCGCCTTGCCGAGCGTCGTCTCGGTGAAGCCGCCGGGATCGAGCCAGGTGCGGTGCGCCCCGGTCAGATGCCCCGCGAGATCGGTGACGGAAGCGATCATCGCCGGCCAGGTCTCGGTCGGGCTGTGTTCGTCCGGCCGATAGTAGCAGCGCGGGTGGAAGCGGAGGCTTCCGGTTCCGTGCAAAACCGTAATGCCGCGATTGCGAAGATACGTTTCTACGAGAGTACAAGAAATCGGCTGCGACATGGCGAACAGTCGCCGTGCTGCCTCCGGCGATCCGGTTGGAACGCTGGGCGTTCGCGATCGGGGACGATCCGGCTCAGGCTCAGTGTGCGGCAGGCTGAGGAACGAACGTGCCTCATCGGCAACGTCCTTGAAGTCGACCAGGCCGCAGCTTTCCCGGATCACGTCGAGCAGATCGCCATGCTCGCCGGTCGCGGCGTCGGTCCATTTCCCGGCCGGCCCTTTTGGCGACTCCTTGAGCCGAACGAACATCGAGCGGCCCGGCGTGTTGCGCACATCGCCCACCAGCCAATAGCGGCCCTCCCGCCGTCCGGCGGAGAGGTAGCGGCGGCACACCGCCTCGGCGTCACGCGCGAGACGGTGAGCCAATTCGGAGGCGTCGTGGCGTGCCATCACGCGGCCTCCCGCTCACCGATGCGCAGGGCCGGATAGTGGTCGAGGACTTTCGCCAGCACGCCGGCGCCGGTGGCGTCGGTCGGCACAAACATGCGCAGCTTCCACGAGATGATCTCGCTGAAGAGGCCGTAGGCGCGCAGGCGGTCGCGCATCGTGTCGGTGAAGCCCGACAGCTCGATGCGGTGAGCGCTCATGACGCGCGCGCGATGGAGTTGCAGGCCCTCGGCGAGGTCGAGAACGGTGCGGCCCTCCATCAGCGCGGTGAAGGCGGCATCCGGCGTCAGGGCGATGGTCCCGGTCACGGACGCGTTCGCCGCCCAGGCGGGCGAGACCCTGCGGCCGATGATGCGCTCGCCGCTGTCGGTCTGGAGGCGATACACGCGCGTCGATTCGTTCGGCAGGCGCTTCCAGATCGGCAGCAGCAGGCCGGCGACGATATGGATCGTGCTGTCGGCGAACTCGGGGACCTCGGCGACTTCGCGAGCCCATGCGGTGGCGAAGGCCTCGCGCTCCGCCACCTGCCAGTGACTCTCGTCCATCATCTTCAGCGACGCATGATGGTGCTCCATCGGTCGGATCAGCCGCACGCGGCGTTCGATCTCGCCATCGTCGAGCATGAGGCTCGGCGCGGGGATCTGCACGGCGCCGCGCCCCGAGCGCTCGTTGACCAGCAGCATGGAGCGGCGATCCGTGAGATGGTCCAGCGCCTCATCGAGCGTCACCGGGCGATTGCGCCGGCGCTCGGTGATGGTGAGCAGCCGGGTCTCCGCGCCCGTGGCGGGATGGGTGTAGATCGCGCGGCGATCGGTGACGACGAAGCTCTCGGCTCGCAGCGTCTCCAGCCCGACGTCATAGACGCCGCTGGCGATAGCGCCTTCGATCTTGGCGTTCAGCAACTGCTCGAACGCGGTGAACAGCACGCCTTGTAGATCAATGGTGAGAGCGAGCAGGCGGTTGAGGAAGGTCGTGATCGGCGGCAGCTCGTCCTTGATGCCGTTCGCGTCCATGAGCTTGAGGCCCGTGGCGTCCTCGAACATCTGGAGCGAGCAGCCTTCGATCTTGCCGCGGACGAGCAGCATGTAGAGCTGGCGCAGCGCGTCACGGGCGTAGTGCGATTCCAGATTGTCCTCTGGCCTGAAGAGTCCTTGGCCGCCGGTCTGGCGCTGACCGCGCGTGATGGCGCCGAGTGTGTCGAGCCGGCGAGCGATGGTCGAGAGGAAGCGCTTCTCGGCCTTCACGTCGGTCGCGATCGGCCGGAACAGCGGCGGCTGCGCTTGGTTGGTGCGGTTCGTCCGCCCGAGGCCCTGGATCGCGGCGTCGGCCTTCCAGCCAGGTTCGAGCAGATAGTGGACGCGCAGCCGGCGGTTCCGCGCCGACAGTTCGGCGTGGTAACTGCGGCCCGTCCCACCCGCCTCCGAGAACACCAGGATGCGCTTCATGTCATCCATGAAGGCGGCGGTCTCGGCGAGATTGGCGGAGGCCGCGCGGTTCTCCACGACGAGGCGGTCACCCTTGCGCACCACGCGGCGCGAGCGTCCGGTCACTTCGGCGACGAGGTCCGTGCCGAAGCGCTGGACGATCTGGTCGAGCGCGCCGGGAACGGGCGGCAGCGAAGCCAGGCGCTCGATCAGCTCATTGCGGCGGGCGACGGCTTCGCGGCTCTCGACGGGCTGGCCGTCCCGAAAGACGGGCCGGGACGAGAGGTTGCCGTCGCTGTCGGTGAACGGCTCGTAGAGTTGCACCGGGAAGGAATGAGCGAGGTAGTCGAGAACATACTCGCGCGGCGTGATGTCGACGCGGATGTCGTTCCATTCCTCGGTCGGAATCTCGGCGAGCCGGCGCTCCATCAGGGCCTCGCCGGTCGAGACGATCTGGATCACGGCGGCATGGCCGTCGGCGAGGTCCTGATCGATCCTGCGGATCAGGGTCGGCGTCTTCATCGAGGTCAGCAGATGACCGAAGAAGCGCTGCTTGGCGCTCTCGAAAGCCGAGCGGGCGGCCGACTTCGCCTGGGCGTTCAGCGTGCCGCTGTCGCCGGTGATGTTGGCGGCCCGCATCGCCGCATCGAGGTGATTGTGGATGATCGCGAAGGCGGCGGCATAGGCGTCGTAGATGCGCCGCTGATCGTCGCTGAGCGGGTGCTCGATCAGCTCGTATTCGACGCCGTCATAGGAGAGCGATCGGGCGGTGTAGAGCCCGAGCGACCGGAGATCGCGGGCCAGCACCTCCATGGCGGCGACACCGCCATCCTCGATCGCCTCGACGAACTCGGCGCGTGTGGCGAAGGGGAAATCCTCGCCGCCCCAGAGGCCGAGCCGCTGGGCATAGGCGAGGTTGTGGACCGTAGTGGCGCCGGTCGCCGAGACATAGACGACGCGCGCGTCCGGCAGGGCGTGCTGCAGGCGCAAGCCCGCACGGCCCTGCTGCGAGGCCGCAACATCGCCCCGCTCTCCCTTGCCGCCACCGGCGTTCTGCATGGCGTGGCTCTCGTCGAAAATGATCACTCCGTCGAAATCGGAGCCCAACCATTCGACGATCTGGCGGACGCGCGAAAGCTTCTCGCCGCGGTCGTCGGACCGCAGCGTAGCGTAGGTTAAAAATAGGACGCCTTCGGACAGCCGGATCGGTTTGCCCTGGGGGAAGCGCGAGAGCGGCGTGATGAGCAGGCGCTCCATGCCGAGGGCCGACCAGTCGCGCTGGGCGTCCTCGAGCAGCTTGTCGGACTTCGAGATCCAGACCGCCTTGCGCCGACCCTTCAGCCAGTTGTCCAGGATGATGCCGGCCGACTGGCGGCCCTTGCCGGCGCCGGTGCCGTCGCCGAGCATGAAGCCCCGGCGAAAGCGGATGGCGTTCGGCGCATCGTCGCGGGCGGCGGTGACGAGATCGAAGGTCTCGTCCACGGTCCACGCGCCGGCGAGATAGTCGCCATGCGCCTCGCCGGCATAGATCACCGTCTCAAGCTGGGCGTCGGACAGGAGCGCGCTGCTGACGAGATTGAGCGGCAGGCGCGGTCGATAGCTCGGCTTCGGCGGTGCGACCGAAGCCATCGCGGCGGACTGCACCAGCTTGGTCGGGTGCGCCTGGCCGCCCGGAATGCGGATCGATTGGAGCCGGTATTCCTCATAGATCGCATCGCTGAGACGCGCGCCTTCGGGCGGCGTCCAGTCGATCGTCTCATAGGCGAGATCGACCGCCTCCGGGTCAGCGACAGGGGGCCTGGCGGTTTGCGGGGCAGCGGCGCGGGCGAGATAGCCGCGCACCGTCCGCGGCGCGGAGACAGCCGACATTGGGATGGCGAGGCCCGTCGCGAGCGGCAGGCGGCTCGGGACGTGCTCCGCAATCCAACCCAACAAGGTCGCAACGTCAGGCGCAATGCCCTGCGATTCCGGCAGAGCCGCCGGGTTCTCGGCGGGCGCCTTGTCGATGACGATCAACCGTGTGTCGATCGTGGTGCCGTGCTTGGCGTAGACCGCGCCGTCGATCGTGGCCGTGAACACGATGCGGCCGCGCTCTTGCAGCCGGACGAAGGCGTCGCGCCAGGCCGGGGTGTCCGGCCCGAAGCTCGCGCCGGTGATCGCCACCAGCCGCCCGCCGTCGGCGAGACGCGCGAGCGCCGAGGCGATATGGCGATAGGCGGTGTCGGCCATGCGCCCGGCTACGTTCGCCATCGCCGAGAAGGGCGGGTTCATCAACACGACGCTCGGGACCACGGCCGGATCGAGGTGATCGTCGATCTGGGCAGCGTCGAAGCGCGTGGCGGGGACGGCCGGAAAGAGGGAGGTGAGCACCGCCGACCGGGTCTCGGCCAGTTCGTTCAGCACGAGCGCGCCGCCGGCGATCTCGGCCAGGATGGCGAGGAGGCCGGTTCCAGCCGAGGGCTCCAGCACACGGTCCGCGGGCCCGATGGCGGCGGCGGTCAGAGCCACGAAGCCGAGGGGGGTTGGCGTGGAAAATTGCTGGAAGGCCTCGCTCTCGGCGGAGCGGCGGGTGTGGGTCGGGAGTAGGCCGGCGATCTTGGTCAAGGCGGAAAGCCGGGAAGCCGGAGAGTCGGCTTTGCGGAACAGCGCCTTTCCGTATTTGCGGAGGAAGAGGACGGTCGCGGCCTCGCAGGCGTCATAGGCCGTCTTCCAGTCCCAGGCGCCTGAGGCGTCCGAAGCGCCGAAAGCCGCTTCCATGGCGGTGCGCAGGATCGCGGCGTCGACGCGCTGGCCGCGCTCGAGATGTGGGAGGAGAAGCTGGGCGGCGGCGATGATATCGCCGGCGACGTCAGGACGATGGACAGGCGACGGCTGCGCGGCCTGGTCGGCCGCGATTGGAGAAAGGTCGTTCATGAAGGGAGCCTCGGGAGAGCGGGAATTGGGCGAGCCGGGCGGCGCTCTCTCTCGGACCGCACCGGCTCAAACCCGTTCCGGCCGCCCTCTTCCTCTCATCACGCCGCCGCCTTCACGGCGCGCCACCACGCGATCCGCACGTCGCGGGTCGCATTCGCCAACCGACGCAGGAGGTCGCCGTGGCAGGGAAGCGGCGCACAGAAGCAGACGAGGTCGCGGCCGCGCAGCTCATCGAGCGCGCGCAGCAGATTGTGCTGATCCGCCAGCCATCCTTCATGCTTCGCGATGACGGCGGCCCGATCGCCGTCAGGGCCGATCCGGAACGGATTGCCCCATTTACTGCCGCGGCCGATATAGACGGCGCCGGCTGGGACGTCATTCACTCGCTTGTTGAGAACCTTGCACATCTGCGCCGCCTCCGATCCGTTGGGCGGTTTCGGCCACGGACGGCGTGAAGCGGCGACGGTCACGCGCCTTGCGCGGAAACGGCCTGCCCGTTGACCGGCGTCGCGCGTCGTCCAGGCAAGACAAGCCCGGCGATCGGGAGCGGCGCCGCAGGGTTCTGAAAGCGAGGTGTTGGCCGTCAGCCGAACCGGCGGCCTGCAGCGGTGAAGGTATATGCGTTGGCGGTGATGGCGTCGTCGACGACGTCGGCCGAGGTCAGATAGTCATATTCGCGTTCGAGCTGGCGATAGAACCAGCGTGCGAGATCGCGCAGCGCCTCGGTGACGGTCTCTTCGCCATCGGCCGTCATGTCCTGGCCGGTGGGGCTGTCGCGCTCGACCGAGATCGCCATGCAGTATTCGTGGTAGTAGCGATCGCGGTGGGTCACGGTGGCGTGGAGTTGATAGAAGTTCCGGCGCTGGATCGCCTGCAAGGCATCGGCGATGCGGTGAAGCTCGCCATCTTTCGGCGCACGGTCGCGGATCTTCCGAGGCGCGTCCTTCACGTAGCCGTAGCGCCCTTCGAAACAGGCGCCGTCGCCCTGGCTCCAGAACCCGGAAAACCAGATGCAGGGCTTCTGCCGTGTGCCGCCGCCGTAAAGGCGAACCGACACGGTCTTGAGATCGACGCCGATGATCACGCAGATGCGCTCGAAGTCGCCATAGACGAACTCGAACCAGTCATGGTCGAAGCCGGTCTGGCGATACCAGGCACGGGCCTTCTCCTTGGCCGCGTCGGAGAGTTCGTCGAGGCGATAGACCGTGGTTTCGATGATCTCAGGCATCGGGATCATCTCCTTCCAAGGCGCGGCACAGCCACTCGTTGGTGCTGGTCCAGCCGACGCTCTTGCGCGCGCCGAGGTCGATCACATGCGCGCCGCCGCCGAAGGCATCGAGGCGCGGCTTCGAGCAGGTGTTGGCGTATTCGAAGCCCCAAAGGCCTTTGAGATCGAATTCCTCCGCGCAGAGCAGGACAAACTCAATCACCCGCTCAGGGTCTCCCGAACAGTCGTCGTGAATCCACAGTTCTGATCCGCCTTCCGTCTGGACTGAAAGGTCGAACCCGTCCGAGAGGCGAAGGCCATCTTCGTCCTCGGGCGTGTTGGCGTAGAGGTCGAGTGCGCGCGCAGCGTTCTCGGGTGTGCCGAGGTCGAGCAGGCATGAAAAGTGGGTGAAGTAGTCGGCCATGTCAGTCTCCCTAAAATGCGAAAGCCCGGCGCGGGGCCGGGCTTCGGGTGGGTTCGGATGTGGTTGGGATCACCTGGCGGGCGGACCGTGGATGCGGTCGTCGTCGAACGCGACATCCTCGATGACGGGCTCATGGCCGTCCGGCGCGGTCCGGTCGATGTAGGCGATGACGCCTTCCCGTCGCTCGTCGGTGTCGATGTGTTCCGGGAACGCCGTCGATTGCATTGCGGCGGTCGCGGCTACTTTTGCCTTCTCGACCGCTTCCGCGTCAGACGTAGCTTCGATGGTCACGCTGTCGAAGGCGCGCAGCCAGAAGGCAATCTTGACGAGATATTCGGTCATAACGCGCCTCCTTCGTCGTCTGGATCGCGTGCGCATGAGAGGATCGCCTCGGCCTTCGTGATCGCGGCGTGGCACCGCTGTCGCCAGAACGGCTCGTCAGCCAGGCCGCCATCGGGCGGGAGCGCGAAGACCTTGAGCAGTCCAAGCAGAACCTCGAAGTGCTCGGCCTTACGCTGAAGGGACTCGCCGAAATGCGATGGGATCGGAAGCGCCGCGACGCTGTAGGGCGTGACGTCGCCCGGCCAGACGCCGGTCACATAGGTCTCGCCCGCGGATTCGTAGTCCTCCTTCTGCCCCTCCCAGTCATCGTCTTCGATGGCGAGGCGGCAGGCTTCGGCCAGCGTGTCGGCATGGTAGCCGCGCTGGCGAAAGATCGGAATGCGGTAGGTGGATTCGACGGTGAACGTGGTCATGACGGTTTCCAGACATGCGAAAGCCCGGCAATGCCGGGCTCAGGTGAACGGAACGAAGGTGGTTGCCGCTAGGGATGCAGCGGCGGCTTGATCTCGACGGCGTCTGCGTCGGATGCGGCGAAGGGATCGACCAGCTTGTGGATTGGCTGCGCGCGGCCCATCCACGGCTGGGGGCGAATGCAGCGCACCCAGTCGGCAAAGCTCGGGATGAAGCCGAGATCTTCGACCACATGCTGCTCGCCGATAAGCCGCACCGGAACGACGCGGCCTATCGAGATAGTGATGGTCGCGCCGAAGAAGCGCTCCAGCATGAAGATGCCTTCAGCGTGATGCCGGAGCGCCCGATGCCGGAAGTCGGCGGTGATCGCCTTCGACTCGTCGAACCATTGGTGCAGCGGCAGATAGTCTTCCGCGACGCCGCCCCATTTCCTCACCGACGAGAGAGCGTGGTGATAGCAGTGTCCCATGACCGCCTCCTCAGAAGGCGTGGGTGTAGTTTTCGGACGCGGTGTAGCGCTCATTGTAGTTGAGCGTGATCACCCCTTCCGCGACATCGAAGATGACGTCGCCGTAAGCACCGTCGCTGTTCTCCCAGCCGCAATGGGTCTTTTCGAGAACGTCGTAGGCCAGGCGCTCGACGACGGCGGCGATACCGGCGGACGAACGCCTTGGTTCGGCTTGATCCCAGATGGCCTCGGAGAATTCGATGGCTGCGCCAGGCATGGCGACCTGATCGTCTCCAGCCTGAACTTCGACATTCTCGATCTGACCGGAATCGCCGTAGCCGTCGAAGCTGACGACGACACGCGTGACGCCGGCGAGCGCCAGCGCATTGAGCAACGCGCCCTTGTTGAGGGTGAACAGTTCGGCTTCGAGCTTGGCTTGGGCGACCGCCTTCATCTCCCAGTCGGACAGCGGCGCAACGGGCTCGGGGGTAGTAGCGGATGTGTCGGTCATGAGGGTCTCCTGAAACGAAAATGCCCGGCGCGACGGCCGGGCGGTCGGGTTGGCTGAAAAGGGGAAAGGGACGCGGGATGGCCGAAGCCGCCCCGCGCGTGCGCTACTCCGCGGCGATCATCTGCGGCGCGTCGGCTACCGCCTCCTCCTCGTCGCCGGCGAGGAATTCCGGCAGCGCTTCGCCGTCGTCATCGGCTTTGGTGGCTTCGACTGGCGCGTCGTCCACGGCGGCGATCCGCAGCGGCTCCGGCAACCAGCCGGTGTCGGCCAGGAGCCGTTCGGCCTCCTTGGCCATGTCGCCCTTCTTCAGGTGATCGATGAGCTGCGCTGCCCGATCGCCGGCGCCTTCCTGCACCGCCTCGAGGATGCGGCGCTTGGGCACGCGGCCGAGATAGTTCTCGACGGTCGGACGCCAGCCGGCCTGCACCATGTCGAGATCGACGGCCTGGGCCAGACGATCGGCTTCGGCGATCCGCTGTTCGACGGTGTGGGATGAGACGCCGGCGCCGTAGCGGTCGCCCTTCTCGTAGAGCGCATTGACGCCGAAGGAGGCGCAATGGGCGAAGAGCGTCGCCTGCTCGTCGCCGGTGAGGGTGGTGAGCCAGTCCCAGAGATCGGCCTTGTCCTTGGGCAAGCGCCCTTCCCAAGCCTTGTGACGCACGTCGATCGCCTTGGCCGCAGGCGTGTCCTTCAGTCCCGGGGCCTGCACCGGGAAGCTGGCGCTGCGCACGGACACCTCCATCGCCGTCCCGTAAGAGAAGTAACGGGAGAAGACGTCGAGGCAGAACTTGTGCAGCACGGCCTGGAACGCGACGGCGGGCGTATTCGCCAGCTTGTCGCGCAGCGCCAGCGTCCGCTCCGCAGTCAGCTCGGTCACGAGGCGGTCGGGGAGCGGCTTCACGTCTTCGTCGTCTTCATCCTCCGGCCCGGCTACCTGGCCGCCGATGGTGATGACGGCGCGCTGAACTACGTGCGCGTCGGGATCGGCGTGGGCCGGCCCCGCCGTTGCGGGATCGGTGTCGCCGTCCTGTTCCGGCTCGCCAACGGGCGCCTCGTCCTGCGGCCGGACGTAGCCACGATCGACCGACAGGACGCCTTCGGCATCGATGCTGACGAAGACGCCGGCGCGGGCGATGTCGGCCGGATCATAGGTGACGGGCCGATTGTCGAAGGCGGCGAGCGCCGCCTCGATCTTGCCGAGCCGTTGGTCCACCTCGTCTGGCAGCTCGTCGGCGCTGTCATACTCTTCCTCTAGCTTGGCGTATTCCGCCTTCAGCGCGTCGATCGTCGCCTGCTCCTCGCCGGTGAGATCGATAGCGACGCCCTCCAGTTCGCGCAGGCCGTGGGTGTGGCCGTAGGGGAAGTCGATGGCGACCTCGATCCACTTCCAGCCCTCGGCGGCGATCGTCTCCGCCTCGGTCTTCAGTCTCTCGGCGACCAGGCCGTCCAGCAGCGCGATGTCTTCGAGCCAGCCGCCATCGTCGGACTGGAACAGGTCGCGTAGAACCACGCCGCCCGCTGCCTCATAGGCGTCGAGCCCGACGAACAACGCCCGTCGGTCGGAGGCGCGCACCGTCTTCTCCGTCAGCATGCGACGGATCTGATAGGGTTCCTTCTGCCAAGAGCCGGAGATCGCCTGCCAGACCTGTTCCTGGCGGGCGTGGTCGGACGTGACGGTGAAGGCCACGAGCTGCTCGAGCGACATGCCGTCCTCGGCGTAGATATCGAGCAGGGTCGGTGCGACCGACGTCAGGCGCAGGCGCTGCTTCACGACGTTCACACCGACGAAAAACGCCGCCGCGATGTCCTCCTCAGAGCGCCCCTTCTCGCGTAGGGCCTGGAAGGCGCGGAACTGGTCGAGCGGGTGCAGCGGCGCGCGCTGGATGTTCTCGGCCAGGGAGTCGTCCTCGCCGAGGATGTCAGTGCCGGGATCGCGGACCACGCACGGGACCGGCGCAGTCTTCGCCAGGCGCTTCTGCTTCACGAGCAACTCGAGCGCCCGGTAGCGCCGACCGCCGGCCGGGATCTCGAACATGCCGGTCTCGGCGCCCTCGGCGTCGAGGACTGGCCGGACGTTCAGGCCCTGGAGCAAGGTGCGTCGGGCGATGTCCTCAGCCAGCTCCTCGATCGAGACGCCGGCCTTTACGCGCCGGACGTTCGACTGGCTGAGCACCAGTTTGTTGAAGGGAATGTCGCGCGAGGACGACAGGGTGATCTTCTGAATGGCAGTAGCCATGGGGGTAGTCTCCGCGGCGGGCGGCCAAGAGACTCTCTCTCGACCTCCAACCCGCCGCGAAAACCGGCGCAGCCCTCTTCCTCTTGAGGACAGCGCCGCAAAGCCGACGAACCGGAAAGACGCGAAGCCGGAAATCAGCCTTCCCGCTTTTCCGGATTTCAGGCGGTTCAAACGCTGAAGATGCCATCGCATCCGTCGGGCCAGCGACGCGGTACATCACGCGCCCTGCCGCTTTGCCCTAACAGCCGCGTAGAGCGCACGCTCTGCCGCGCGGATGCTGCCCGTTTGCCGCGCGGCCTCGGCCCAGGCCGACATTGGGACCATTCCCTCGAAGATGTAGATCACGCTCGATTCCAAGACCGAGCGGCAGGCGGACAGACGCCATCTCCTTGAGGCTGAAAGAGCCGAGTTCGGGTTCGCCGAGATCGGCGAGGCCGAACAGGGTGTCGCCATCGGGGTCCATCTCCCTTGCGAGCCAAACGCCTTCCCCGAGCGGGTTGAAGAACTTGACCACGGGGACATGGTCCGCGTCCGGCATACGGGCGTTGACGAGCAGGCGGTCGCGCAGGTCGAGACAGGAGGATCATGCCGCCCTCCTATCGGTTGAGGGCTCGCCTTGAAGAACAGCGTCATCGGCTGGCAGGAAGCCAAGGATCCAGTCCGCCGCCTTGCTGGCCTGTGAGGCGGCGCGCACGACGGCGCGATTGTCGTCGCGCAGGACATCAAGCCAGGAGCCGATATAGTCCGCGTGGCGCACGGTCGGGACGATGCCGAGCGAAGCGCAGCAGAAGGCGGCGTTCATCTCCGCCACCAGTTCCTCGAATGCATACTTCTTGCTGCCGAACGCGCCCCCAAGATCGCGGCCGAGGCGGGACGGATGGCCGCTAGCATGCCCCAGTTCGTGCAGGGCCGTGCGGTGCCAGTTGATCGGCTCGAAATAGGCCTGCGGCGGCGGGACCATGACGAAGTCCGGGCCTGGCGCGTAGAAGGCGCGGTTGCCGCCGATGCGGAAGTCGACGCCAGTCGCGCCGATCAGCGCCTCGACGCTGGGCTCGATCAGGCCCGGCAGCGGCGGTGGCGCAATGGCCGCAACCTCGGCGGGCAGGTTCTCGCACTGCGCGGCGTTGAAGACGGTGAACCGCTTCAGGAACGGGATCGCGGCCGCTTCCTCGCCGGTCTCGCGGGCGCGTCGTTTCTCGTCATCCGGCACGAAGCGGTCGGCATAGACGACGGTGGTGCCGTGCTCGCCCTTGCGGACATTGCCGCCGAGCGAGAGCGCCTGGCGAAAGGTCAGCCAGCTCTGGGCAGGGAAGCCTTGCTCAATCACGGCGCCCCAGAGGATCAGGACGTTGATCCCCGAATACTGCCGGCCGGTGGCGGCATTCTTTGGCATGGCGAGCGGCGCCTTCGCCGCCGCCGTCCCCCAGGGCTGGACCCAGGGCACACGGCCGGCCTCCAGCTCGGCGATGATCTGGCCGGTGATTTCATCATAGAGGCTCGCCCGATCGTGGCCGGGGCGAGCCGAAGCGGTCTTGCTGGACATCGTGGGTCTCCGCGACGGGCGCCGGAGGCCTCTCCTCCAGCCCTCAATCCGTCACGGCGAACCCGGTCCGCACTCTCACTCTCGGGGCGTTGCGGGGTGCCCCCGCAGAAGGGGGCGGCCGAGACCCTGGCTCGGCCGCGGGGGAAGGCCTTCCCCATCAATGCTTCCAGATCGCGGCACATGCACTTCCATTAAGCGGGCTATTGACTTCCAATTAGCCGAGGATGATAGTTCCAATCGTCCGGGGATCGGGGTGGGCATGTTCGAACGGTTTGTGGAGCGGCGGGCCGAGGAAGCCCTTTCGGACACCCCGGTGGTCCTGATCGTGGGACCGCGCCGGGCTGGCAAGACCACGCTCGTCCGAAAGATGGGGGAAGCCGGTCGAACCTATATCACGCTCGACGATCAGACCGTGCTTGAGGCCGCCCAATCCGATCCGGCAGGTTTCATTCGGGGCCTGGACCGGGCCATTATCGACGAGATCCAGCGCGCGCCCGACCTGCTGCTGGCGGTCAAAAAGACAGTCGATGAGGACTATCGTCCTGGTCGATTTCTGCTCACCGGCTCGGCGAATGTGCTGACCCTGCCGCGAATCGCCGATAGCCTGGCCGGCCGGATGGAAACCATCCAGATGCTGCCGCTGGCCAGGGCTGAGATCGACGGCCGGACACCGACGCTCCTGGACCGCCTTTTCGAGGGGAAGATCCAGAGCCAGCGAGACGCGATCGTCGGCGATGATCTTGTCCAGCTCGTCCTGCTCGGAGGCTTTCCCGAGGCGATCAGCCGCGAAAGTGAGCGGCGGCGGCAAGATTGGTTGCGGTCCTATCTCACCTCAATCCTGACCCGCGATCTCAGGGACATCGCCGAGGTGGAGAAACTGACCGAGCTTCCGAAGTTCGTGCGGCTACTGGCCGAACACTCCGGCCAGTTGGTCAACTATTCGCAGTTCGGGGGCGGCATCAACGTCAGCCACAAGACCGGGCAGCGTTATGTGGGGCTGCTCGAACAGGTGTTCCTGATTGCGACCGTGCAGCCGTGGTTCACCAATTCGCTGAAGCGGATCGTCAAGACACCCAAGCTCCATTTCCTCGATTCCGGCCTGCTGGCGACCGTGCGCGGGCTCACCTTCGACCGGGTCAAGGCAGATCGTGGGACATTCGGCGCGCTGCTGGAGAGTTTCGTGTTCTCCGAGGTCCTGAAGCTCCTGACGGCCTCGAACCTGCGACTGACGCCTCATCATTTCCGGGATCGGGACATGCGTGAGGTGGACATCGTGCTGGAGCGCGATGACGGTACGATCGTGGGGATCGAGGTGAAGGCGAGCGCCACGGTTAAGGCCGGGGACTTCGGGGGCCTGCGGGCATTGGCCGAGGCTTGCGGGGACCGCTTTGCCTTCGGCGTTGTCCTCTACGACAGCACCGATGTCGTGCCGTTCGGCGACCGGCTGGCGGCGGCGCCACTATCGTGTTTGTGGGGTTGAAGTAATGCAGAGTGTAGCTGGGGCGACAATCGAACCGGGAAGCTTTGTCGAGCTGCGGGGCCGTCCGTGGTTGGTCGAGGAAGTCCAGGGGGAGGCTGATGACCTTCAGACCCTCAACCTCTCGTGCATTTCCGACGATGCTCAGGGTGAGCGGTTGGAAGTCCTCTGGGATGCCGAAATCGGCGCTGTCGTGCTCGATGAGGATGGATGGCGGAATGTCGGCGCCGGGCTCCCTGACCGGGCTGAGGTGTTGGCCGCCCACCTTCGCGCGATAAGATGGCGATCTGCGACCGCCGCCGATCGCGACCTGTTGCAAGCGCCCTTTCGGGCAGGCATTCGGCTCGATGCCTATCAGCTTCTTCCGCTTCGCAAGGCATTGCGGCTTCCGCGCGTGAATCTGTTGATCGCGGATGACGTGGGCTTGGGCAAGACCGTCGAGGCAGGCCTGGTCGCGCGCGAGCTACTCCTTCGGCGCCGGATCGATTTCATGGTCATTGCGGCCCCGCCCGCTATGACGATCCAGTGGAAGGATGAACTGGAGGCGAAGTTCGGGCTTTCGTTCGAAATCATCGACAGGGAGCGGATAGGCGAGATGCGCCGGCTTCGGGGCTTCTCCGTGAATCCCTGGGCGACCGGCTCGCGATTCATCGTCTCGCACCGTCTCCTCACGGATGAGGTTTATGCCGCTGGACTTCGTGACGTACTCGGCGAGTTTCGTGCTCGTGCGCTATTCGTTTTGGACGAGGCGCACCACGCCGCGCCCGCGGCGGGCATTCGCTACGCAATCTCAAGCCAGCTCACGAAGGCCGTTCGTGAACTCGGCGAGCGGTTCGAGCACCGCCTTTTCTTGACAGCCACGCCACATAATGGGCATTCGAACAGCTTCTCGGCTTTGCTTGAGATGCTTGATCCCCAGCGCTTCACTCGAGGGGTCGAGGTTCGCCCAAAGGATCTTGAGCCCGTCATGGTCCGGCGGCTTAAGGCCGATCTTCGGCGCCTTGGCGAAGCGTTCCCGGAGCGGATCATCGAGGCGGTTCGCATCGACGGTCTGCCGGAGGACACGCCTGAACTTGTACTCGCCCGGCAGCTTGCCGCGTACGGCGAGATGCGGATGCGGCGCATCGCCAATCTTCCGACCCAAAAGGCGTCGATGGCGAAGCTGGCCTTTGTAGGTCTCCAGCAACGGCTGTTGTCATCGGTCGCGGCGTTCGCACGGACGCTCAAGGTTCATAGGGCGACTTTGCAGCGAATGCTTGACGGCGAAGAGGCCGGCATGGTCGCCGCCGCTGCCCTTGCGTTCGTGGGCGGCCCAGGCAGTGAAGACAGCGCCGAACTTGGGCTTGAGGACGAGCGGGCTGAGAAAACCATCGATGCCGATGACGACGCGACGGCGGAGGCCGCCTCAGCCCTCGGCGTTGCTGACGCCCCCAAAGGCGACATGCGCGCAGAGCTTGCTGCGGTCGACGACATGTTGGCCATCGCAGAGCGCTACGCGTCGCGGCCCGACGCCCGGGTGCGCTGGTTGACCGACTGGATCAAAGCCAACCTTCTCAGCGGCCAAAACTGGAATCGCCGGCGTCTCATCATTTTCACGGAATACGAAGACACCCGGCGGTGGCTCGAACGACGCCTGCGTGAGGCGGTGTCGGACACGCATCGCGCTGATGACCGAATTGGCGTCTTCACCGGCGCAACTGGATCGGATCGAAGGGAAGAGGTGAAGCGAGCGTTCAACGCGGATCCCGATGTTGAGCCGTTGCGCATCCTAATCTGCACTGATGCGGCCCGCGAAGGCATCAACCTCCAAAGCTATTGCTCCGACCTGATTCATTTCGACCTGCCGTGGAACCCCTCCCGACTGGAGCAGCGCAACGGCCGGATCGATCGCAAACTTCAACCGGCGAAGCAGGTTATTTGCCGTTACTTCCGCTACGAGCAGCGCGAAGCCGACATTGTTTTGGAAGCGCTGGTCCGGAAGACGGAGACCATCCGCGAGCAGCTCGGATCGGTCGGCCAAGTGATTGAAGAGCGCATCGCGAAGCGTCTGGCCGAAGGCGGCATTTTGCGTGGTCAGGGCGCGGCGATCGCTCGGGCCATCGCTGAGGAAAGCGATGCCGAACGGCTCAATCGCGCACGCGCCGAAATGGACGACGACGAGCGCGCGCGTCACGAACGGTTGCTGAAGGAACAGGCCGATCTGCAGCGCGCACTCGAACGGTCGCGTGAGCGAGTCGGTGTCGACCCGGAAGATCTTCATCGTGTGGCTGCGGCGGCGTTGTCACGCGCCGGGTATGTGCTTGACGACGCCCGTGGGCCGGCGATCGGTAAGGTGGCAACCTACCGCCTCAATCCCAACGATCCGGCGTTCACAAAGGATGCGGGTTGGGACGACGCCTTTGACGATCTGCGAGTGCGACCGCGGAAGCGCGGTGAGCGTCTCGGCGACTGGCGGCGCGATGCGCCCATCCGGTCAATTGCCTTCAGTCCGCCGATCATGGCCGACGGCCGTGACGCCTCGGACGTGGTGCAAGTGCATCTTGAGCACCGCCTGGTCAGACGGCTCCTGTCTCGCTTCCTCAGCCAAGGCTTCCAGTCGAAGCTTTCGCGCGTGTCGGTCATCTATGGGCCGGGGGCGCAGCCTCGTATCGTACTGATGGGACGCCTGGCGGTCTTTGGCGCGGGCGCAGCCCGGCTGCATGAAGAAGTCATTCCGATTACCGCGATCTGGACGGAGTCAGAACGCGACCACAAGGCGCTCCGACCGCTGGGCGAGAGTGGCGAGGAGAAGACCCTCAATCAGCTCGAAGACGCCCTGCGTGACGCCCGTGAAGCGTCAGGCGCCGCCGTCGCCCGTATCCAGGCTCTCGTCGCGAAGGATATCGCCGACCTCGTCCCGGCCTTGGAAAAGATCGCCTCAGAGCGACTGACGACGGTTACGGCTCAACTCCAGAAGCGAGGGGAGGAGGAGGCGCGCTCGCTGTCGGACCTGCTCGAACAGCAGCGGTCACGCATCGCCAAGGCGGCAAAAGAGTTCGATCCCAACCAACTCACCCTCGATCTCGTGCCCGAGGAGCGGCGCGAGCGAGAAGCTGACCGGCGGCACTGGGAAGGTCGCCTGACGCGCCTTGAGCGCGAGTTGCGCGATGAACCGAAGCGGCTTCGCGACTCCTATGAGGTGCGAGCGCATCGACTGGAGCCCGTCGGCCTTGTCTATCTCTGGCCGGTATCGGGGTAAGCACCATGGCTGCCGAAATCTATCGCGATCCCGATCTCGAATGGCTCGACCATGTGCCCCCGGTTGGCCTCGTCGTCGCGCCGACGCTCCTCAAGGAATTGGGGTTATTGCCGCTCAGGCAAACACCAATCGACACCGGCCAGGTTGGCGAGATTATCGGCTCGGAGCTTTCCAAGCCGGCTCTCACTGATCCCTGGGTCTTCTTCGAACAGGTTCTGGGCTGGGAAGTGCGCCACGTCGCTGGCGCGCCCGGCGGTCCTGCCATTCCGGACGAACTGCTCGTGGCGCTCCCAGAGCATGGCACCACACTTCGGCCGACATGGGCTGTCGCTGAACTCGGCGACGGCGATCGCCGCTGGCAGCTTCTCGTGCGGATCGAGGCGCCAGGCGTCGATCCTGACGCCCGGAACGCCCTCGACGGCTGGGAGGCGACCCCACATCAGCGCTTCGAGCGGCTCTTGCGTGACACCGGCGTCTTTGCCGGTCTGCTGATCTCCGAGCGGGACGAACGGAAGGACGGTGAGGTTCGGTATTATCCCGAGTTTCGCCTGATCTATGCTCCGCGCGGCGAGACGTCGGGCCACCAGAGCTTTCCAATCCGACCCATGGCGATGGTCGCCGGTCGGCCGATGCTCGGCGGCTTGAAGCTCTTGCTCGATCGCTTCCGGCTGTTCTCGGATGCTGATGATCGGCGACTGCCCGCGCTGCTGAAGCACAGCCGCGACGCCCAGGCCCTCGTTTCAACCGCGCTCGCCGAGCAGGTGCTCGGCGCGCTCCACGAATTACTCCGCGGTTTGGACGCCGCCGAGCCGGGGCTGGTCCGCGAACTCGCGGAGAGCCGTCCTGATCATCTTTATGAGGGGCTGCTGACCGTCCTGATGCGGTTGGTCTTCGTGCTCTACGCCGAAGACCGGGACTTGCTTCCGTCTAGATCCGACGCCCGTGCGCGGGAGATTTACGAAACCGGTTATTCGGTTCGCGGGCTTTACGCAAAGCTCACGGAAGACGCGACTCTCAATCCCGACACGATGGACGAGCGGCGCGGCGGATGGGGCGGATTGCTGGCGCTTTTTCGCCTGATCCACAAAGGCCACAAGACCGGCTTTGTTCAGGCACGTGGCGGCAAGCTGTTCGATCCGGACGAATTTCCTTTTCTTGAGGGCCGCGCCTCGAAGGATGACCCGGCCCGAATTCTGGCCGTTTCCGACGGGTGCCTGCTTCGCATCCTCGAAGGGCTGATGACCCTGAAGCTGCGCGGCGCTGAGCGCGAGCGACTGTCCTACCGGACCCTCGACGTCGAGCAGATCGGCTCGGTCTATGAAACCGTCATGGGCTTCACGGTCGAGGCCGCCAAAAGCCGCGTGCTCGCCATCAAGGCGGGCAAGAACAACAAGACGCCGGTGTTCGTCGCGCTCGACGACCTTGTAGCCAAGAAGGGCAAGGACCGGATCAAGGAGCTGAAGGAGAATGTCGGCCGCGCACTGACCGCGGCGCAGGGAAAGCCGGTCGAGGATACCAAGAGCATCGACGATCTGGTGGCGGCGCTCGACGGCATGGTCGACGAGCGCGGGTCGCCAAAGAAGCGAGTGGCGGCATCCGGAACGCCGATCCTGCAGCCTACCGGCGAACGGCGGCGGACCGGCAGTCACTACACCCCTCGGTCGCTCACCGCGCCGATCGTCAAATACGCGTTGGAGCCAGCTTTCGGGAAGCTCGGACCAGACGCGACGCCAGAGCAGGTGCTAGAACTGAAATTGTGTGATCCGGCCATGGGGTCCGGCGCCTTTCTGGTCGAGGCCTGCCGCGCCTTGGGCGAGCGGCTGGTGGCCGCCTGGGCGCGCTGGCCTGACAAGCGGCCCAAAATCCCGGCGGATGAAGATGAGGAGCTACATGCCCGCCGCTTGGTGGCGCAGCGATGCCTCTATGGCGTCGACAAGAACCCGCGCGCGGTCGATCTGGCGCGCTTGTCGCTCTGGCTGGCCACGCTGGCGCGAGATCATGAATTCACCTTCCTCGATCACGCGCTGAAATGCGGCGATAGCCTTGTTGGGCTGACGACGGCGCAGATCGCGGCAGCAAACTGGGATGAATCGAAGCCGGGGCTGCCGTTGTTTCGCCAGTTGGTGCGAGACAACGTGGCCAAGGTAATGAAGGGCCGTGCTGAAATCCAGAACGCGCCAGACGATACGATGCGCGCGATCCAGGAGGCACGTCATCGCAATCTTGAATCGGAAGTCTCACCCATCCGTGTCATGGGCGATGCGGTGATCTCGGCATTTTTTGCGGCGGACAAAGCAAAGGCGCGCGAGAAGGCCCGCGCCGATGTCGAGAGCCAAATCTCCAGCATGCCGCCGCGCTGGAGTTTGCTGGAAGCCGCGGCCGCTCGGCTGCGTGCGGGAGAGCACGGCATCACGCCGTTTCACTGGCAGGTCGAGTTCCCCGAGGTGTTCGCGCGCGACAATGGTGGGTTCGACGCCATCGTCGGGAATCCGCCCTTCGCGGGCAAGAATACGATCATCGCTGGGAGCGTGAAGAATTACCTCCCGTGGCTGCAAACCATCCATGAAGGCGCGCATGGCAACGCCGATCTGGTGGCACATTTTTTCCGGCGCGCGTTCGGCCTGCTGCGCCAAGGCGGTGTGTTCGGGCTTATCGCCACGAACACCATCGGCCAGGGCGATACGCGCGCGTCGGGTCTAGCCAGGATCATCGCCGATGGCGGCGCGATCTCGCGCGCCACGCGGCGACTGAAATGGCCAGGCGAAGCAGCAGTCGTGGTCTCAGTTGTCCATATCGTGAAGGGCGAAGCGACCGCGCCGGTGCTTGATACAAGGCCGGCGCGTCGCATCTCCGCTTATCTGGTCGAGGGCGATCTCGATATCTCGCCGGTCGCGCTGGCGGCTAATTCCGGAACAGCGTTTCAGGGTTCCATCGTGCTCGGCATGGGCTTCACTTTCGATGATGTCGCCGCGGCGAAGGGTGAGGCCGAAAGTCTTGAGACAATGCGAGCCCTCGTCGAACGGGATTCAAGTAATGCAGAGCGGATTTTCCCTTACATCGGGGGCGAGGAGGTCAACAACTCACCGACGCATGCGCATCATCGGTATGTGATCAATTTCTTTGACAGGCCGCTGCGGCGCGAGCCAACGCTGCAGTCTTGGTTCCTGAACGAAGGAACAGAGGCATGCGAAAAGCGGCGGCGCGAGTGGCTGCGCGATGGGGTGGTCCCGATAGACTATCCCGGAGACGTAGCTGAGGACTGGCCGGATCTGATCGAGATTGTCCGTCGCAGAGTTAAGCCAGAACGTGACCCACAAAAACGAGACGCATTGCGTGACCGGTGGTGGCAGTACGCCGAAAAGCGTCCTGGGCTTTACAATGCCATTTCCCCTTTGAGCCGCGTGCTTGCGATCAACTGCGGCGCCTGCCCTCAATTCGGCTTTGCGCTCCTAAAATCGGGTAGCGTCTACGCTAACACAATTGCAGTACTGGCCTACGCCGAGTTTCAATCTTTTGCCATTGTTCAGTGTCGCATTCATGAACTCTGGGCGCGCTTCTTTTCATCCTCGATGAAGGACGATCTTCGCTATGCGCCCTCTGACTGCTTCCGCACCTTCCCATTCCCCGTCAATTTCGAAACCGACGTTACCCTTGAAGCGGCAGGCGAGGCATATCACGCCTTCCGCGCCGAATTGATGATCGCGCGCAACGAAGGGTTGACCAAGACCTACAATCGCTTCCACGCGCGCGGCGAAAACGGGGCTGACATCGGCCGCCTGCGCTCACTCCACCACGAGATGGATGTCGCCGTGCTGCGCGCCTATGGCTGGAACGATCTCGCCGCGCGTGCAGCGGCCGAGTTCATTGAGCAGGAGGCCGACGAGGGCAAGACGCCCAAGACCCGCCTGGACTGGCCATCCGACTTCAAAGACGAAGTCCTCGCCCGCCTGCTCGCCCTTAACGCCACCCGCGCGGCGCAAGAACGCGCCGCCGGGCTGGTGGCTGTCGAGGAAGAACCAGAAGATATTGAGGGCGAGGACTGCGAATGAGCCTTCCTCGCCCTGCCGATCAGGGTTTGCGCCACTTGTCTGGACTGCCGCCCTTCGTCTCTCGCACGCGCTCAACCAAGGGCGTCGCACCGCGATCTTTCGCCCAGTCGATCGCTTCACGCTGCGTCGGCGTGACCACGCTGGCCCGCTCTGAACCCGGCTTGCGAACCGCATAGTCGCCTTCGCCGGGCCGACGCTCGATGAATACCCGCTTATCCGTCATCTGAACCTCCATGGGTCGAAGGCCGACCGACTCGACCTCGCCAACGCAAGATAATCTTGCATTTGTCCATTTGCAAGATTATACCCATCCGGGGAGGCGGTCATGACCACGAATTTCATAGGTGCGAGGATCAAGGCGTTGCGCGAGGAGCGAAGGCTCTCGCAGGACGACCTCGCGCGCATGTTCGGCTTCAAGGACCGTCAGACGGTTTCGGCGATCGAAACCGGCGAGCGGCGGGTAACGGCCGAGGAGCTCGTCCTCGCTGTCGAGAAGCTCGGCGCGTCGCTGGACTACTTCACCGATCCATTCCTACTCGTTGGCGAAGGCCGCTTTTCGTGGCGTCAAACCGATGTCGGCCCTCAGAAGCTGAGCGCCTATGAGCGAAGCGCCGGCCGCTGGATCGCAGCGTTCCGCGCGATCGCGCCTCAGGTCGGCCGATCGGCGCCGCTATTGCGCCGGTCGCTCGGCATTACGCGCCACCAGCGCTTCGAAGACGCCATGGAGGCCGGAGAGCGCTTTGTCGCCGAATTTCGACTGGGTGACGTGCCGGCGATGCGCCTCGTCGAGGTGATGGAGCGCGAGTTGGGCATCCTCGTGCTGATGGTGGATGCGTTTCAGGGCATTTCGGGTGCCGCCTGTCGCCTACCGGAACTCGATGTGGTGGTGATCAATCGGCACGAGGTCGAGGGGCGACGTCACTTCGACCTGGCGCACGAGCTTTTCCATATCCTCACTTGGGATGCGATGCCGCCTGAGCATTCCGAGGAGGCGCGGGAGACTGGCGGCAATCGCGTGGAGCAACTCGCCAACAATTTCGCGTCGGCGGTTTTGATGCCAACGCCGGTGCTCGATCGTTATGGCGATTGGTCCGCGATCAACGTCGGCGATCTCACTGGTCGCTTGAACGCAGTGGCGAATGAGCTTCAGGTCACGGCTTCCGCTCTCAAATGGCGGCTCGTCGCCATGGACAGGCTGAAGCCCGCAATCGCGCGCTCGGTTCCAGATGCTGCACTTCGCAACAATGGACGTGACGCTGTGCCGGCGGCGGTGCCGCCGCTGTTCTCGAAGCCGTTCATGGAAGTCATCGGCCTCGCCATCGACGAAGGCCGCGTTTCGGCGCGTCGGGCCGGTGCGCTACTGGATCTGACAGTTGACGATCTGGCTGACCTCTTCTCGACGCATGGGGTTTCGTCCCCTGTCGAGCTGTGAGGTCCAATGGCTCGCCACCAGGGACCCGTTCTCATCGATACCAACGCCATCCTGGAGTGCTTCCGGGTCGGATCCTGGCGCGCGCTTTCGAACGGGTACAGCGTCGAGACGGTTGAGGATTGCGTGACTGAGACGCAGACCGGCTTTCAGCGCCGAAGGGCGGAGTTACAGATCGATGCCGCGCAACTCGTGGCGTCGCTGAAGGCAGTCCATCCGGTGGAGGATGCGCAGCGCGCCGTCGTGGCGGTTCGAGCGCCCGACATCGCGCTGGACGTCGGCGAGCGGTCTTTGTGGGCGCATGCGCTAACGCGAAGCGACGTTTGGGTTCTGTGCGGGCCGGACAAGGCCAGTATGCGCTTCGGCGTTCGGCTTGGACTCAAGGATCGGCTGATCGCTCTGGAAGCGCTTCTCGACGATGCAGGGCATCGGCCTAAAGAGGCCCTGAAACTGGCCTACACCACCAAGTGGCTCGAAAAGGTCCTTGGAGAACTGTTTATCTCAGAGGGGCTTGGGCGGTCATGACGAACTCGGTCGATATTCGCGCCCAAATCGTTGACGTCTTTCGTCGCGATCTCATCGGCCCGGGGCCGCAGGACGCCGATCTTGCCCGCGAACGGCTGAATGAAAGCCCGGCACGCTGGTATCTGGCCGGATTTATCGCGCCTGCGGAGGATGCGCTCGCCCTGGACGGAGATGATGACGAGAACGATCCGTCCGCCCAGGAAGAGATGGAAATCGACGTCGAGGAGCCGGACGCCGATGGCGCCGGCGGCGCCGCAACTGACAACGAGGAGCCTGAAGCTCCCAACGCGCGTCGGCGTTTTCTCCCGTCCTCCGTTGGGCTGACGGTGTTGCTCGATCCGGATGTGACGTCGATCGAAGCACGCGTTTCCTGGGGTGACTATCGAACCGAACCGCCATTGCCTGAGGCGATCCTTCTGCCCGAGCCCCTACCCGAGGAGCTTGGCGAGGACGGCAAGCCCAAGCGCGTCGAGCGCCCCATGGTCGAATGGGTTCGGACCCCGAAAGACCGGGTCGTGGCTCTTCCCATCAAGGACGGCCGAGGAGGCCCAATCGTCGTGCCGGAGAGCGCGGCCGAACAACGCCGCGGTGGCGGCATGGTGCTGGAAACCCATTCCCGCTTGTTCAGTTACACCACGCCGGACGGCAAGACTGAGCGCGTCCGTGCCCTCACTGTCTTCCTCGTCAATCGGCGGGCTACCGTCCATCGCTTCTACGCCGATGTCAGCTACGCCTTTCAGGCGCGGCTCGAACTTGTAAGCGAAACAGGGTTCCGTCCGCGTCGCGACCTTTCCGGCTATCGCGCCCAGGATTGGGATCTGCGGATCGCGGATTTGCACTATCGCGACATGCGTGAATGGGCGGTGGGGCGAAACGCGGCTGCTGGATGGGACGCTTCTGAAGACAGCGCCACCGGCGTGACCCGGGTATGGACCGATCCGCTGCCGTCGGCGGAGGTCGAACGCGTAGCGCCGAACGAGGACGCTGAATTCAAGGCGCAGGTGACGTTCGGCATGGAAGCGCTCGCGCAGTTGGCGGAGGGCGATGGCGCCCCTCTTCGCGCTGCGTTGGCTGATTTGCCGTTACTCTATGGAATCTGGATCGACGCCGAGCGCAACAAACTCGCAGGCCTTCCCGCCCGCCGACGCGAGACCGGCGAACGCCTTGTTGCCGAGATGGTGACCGCGAAGGACCGGATCGCAAAGGGCATCGAGATTCTATCGACGGACGCAAAAGCCCGCACGGCGTTCCGGTTCATGAATCTTTCCGTTTCCATGGCCGCGCGCCGACGCGTCGCGGGCGCGACGGGCGATCCGAGTGCTCTCGATGAGCCACAGTGGCGGCCGTTTCAGCTCGCCTTCGTGCTGCTCAACATGGCCGGCCTAATCGACCGAACTCATGTTGATCGTGAGACTGCGGACCTGCTGTTTTTTCCAACAGGCGGCGGCAAGACCGAGGCCTATCTCGGCCTCGCGGCCTTGGTGATTGCGCACCGTCGGCTGGGCGGGTCGGGCGTGCTCGGCGCTGGTGTCGCCGTCATCATGCGTTACACCCTGCGCCTTCTGACGCTCGACCAGCTCGCTCGCGCGGCTGGTGTCGTCTGCGCGCTGGAACTGATGCGCACCGATGCCAAGAATGTTGATGAACGCGGTCGTCGGATGCTCGGTGACTGGCCAATCGAGATCGGTCTGTGGGTCGGCTCTGACGCGTCGCCGAACAAGCTGGGCGGCAAAGGAAAGTCTGACGAGACAACAGCTGTCGGTCGAATTCGGCGCTATCGCAACGGGCGTGACAAGCGCGCGCCGGCCCCCCTCAAGGCTTGTCCGTGGTGCGGAACCGAGTTCACGCCGTCATCGTTTTCCTGCACGCCGAACGAATATGCACCGACCAATTTGGAAATTCGGTGCGCCAACACCAGCTGTGAGTTCAGCAGGAATCGACCGCTGCCGGTGCTTACGGTCGACGAACCCATCTACCGGCGTCTTCCGGCGTTTTTGATCGCTACGGTCGACAAGTTCGCAGCGCTGCCCTGGGTGGGTGAGACCGGCGCTTTCTTTGGGCACGTTGACCGTTTCGAAGATGGCGTCGGCTTCTATGGGGCGGCTGAGCCGGGCGAAGGCCGACCATTGGGCAACGGCTGGTCGCTGGATCCGCCCGATCTTATCATCCAGGATGAATTGCACCTCATTGCCGGTCCCCTTGGAACGGTCGCGGGTCTGTATGAAGCGGCGATTGATCAGCTTGCGTCGCGAGGCTCCGGTGAAAACCGCGTTCGTCCGAAGATCGTGGCGTCGACCGCCACCGTCAGACGGGCGGCCGATCAAATCGCCGCTCTGTTTGATCGGGACACGACCAGCATTTTCCCGCCGCCTGGCATCGATCGTGTCGACAGCTTCTTCGCGCGGACGGTGCCATCATCGACCAATCCCGCCCGGCTCTATTTGGGCATCGCGGCGCAAGGCCGTGGCCCGAAGCTGGTCTTCCTGAGGTCTCTGACAACGCTCGTCGCTGCCGCGCAGGCCGCTTACGACGCGAATATCGCCGCCGACGCCAAGGCCAGAAATCCTGCTGATCCGTACATGACCGCGCTTTGCTATTTCAACGCGTTGCGTGAGTTGGGTGGCGCGCGGCGCATTGTCGAGGATGAAGTGCGTGACCGGGCGGCTCGCTACGGCGCCCAACGCCGCCGGGTGGACCCTGCCGATACGCCGTTCGCCGATAGAGCCATCAAGGAGCCGATGGAGCTCACATCTCGTGTCACTACCGACGAGGTGGCGAAGGCGAAGCAGCGTCTGGAGGCGATCTTTGGCCGGGATGCCGAAACCGTCGATGTAGCTCTCGCGACCAACATGATCTCGGTTGGCCTCGACATCACGCGCCTCGGGCTCATGGTGGTGCAGGGGCAACCCAAGACGGCCGCTGAATACATTCAGGCGACCAGCCGCGTCGGCCGTGACCACTCCAGACCCGGCTTGGTGCTGGCGGTTCTGAATCTCCACAAGCCGCGTGACCGAATGCACTTCGAGCAATTCGGCCAATTTCACCGCACATTCTATCGCGCCGTCGAAGCGACGAGCGTGACACCTTGGGCGGCACGGGCGCTGGATCGCGCCTTGGCTGCGGTCGTGGTCGCTGCGGCGCGCCATGTGGATGGCGCACTCACCCCGGATGTCGCGGTCAATGAACTGAAGAACAATTTCGGCATCCGTAACCTGGTCCGAGACTCGATCGTCGATCGCGCGCCGGAGCGGATGATCGCGGGCGGTCGCGCCGCTCTGTCAAAGCTGATCGACGACATCTTGGATGCCTGGATCGAGACTTCCGATGAGCAGGCGGCGGGCGGCAATGCGTTTGCCTATGCCAAGAAGAAAAGTCCTCATCGACTGCTGCACATGCCGCTCGAACCGGAGATCGGCAACTTGGCGGAACCCCACCGCCGTTTTGTGGCGGGCCGTTCCATGCGCGACGTGGAACCCAACGTCACCCTGAAGGTCAGGGATCCTCACGGAAACACGATCGCGAACGCGGATGATCTCACATGACCAAGAATGCTCAACGCCTAAGCCAGTTGATTTCGACCTTCGGTCCGGGGGCGATGATCGATCTGCCGACGCGGTCCGTCGTGGTGGGCGGACTCGAACAATGGGACATGAAGGGCAACGCCTTCTCGACCCTTCCCGAGCCGCGTTTGACGATGCGCCTTGAGCAGATTCTGAAGGAGCAAGGGCGCCTTGATCCGGCAGCCAGTCTGACCTTGAGAACACCGCCGACGTCTGTTGATTCGAGGGATGGCGTGCCCCGTGGCGTCGCAGCGCCGATCTTCCCGACATGGTTCATCTGCGAGCAGGTGGAAACGAACACCTCCGGGGTCAAAACGACGAGGCGTCGGCGACTGGTGCGTTGGCAGGACCTCGACAGCAAGGGCCGCAGAAAGTTCCAATACGACGACGGGCGCAAGAGCGATGTAACACCGATCCGTTTCGTGTGCGCCTGCGACAAGGGGCATCTCCAAGACATCGACTGGCGCTGGGTCGTTCACGGTTCGGGGGCATGCCACGAGCCGATGTGGGTGGAGGAAAAGGGAACCAGCGCGGACCCCGCCGACACCAGTATCGTGTGTGGATGCGGCCGTAGATTGTCACTTCAGGACACCTTTCAGCCAGGGCGTCTCGGCAAATGCCGCGGCGAACGCCCGTGGCTGCTTGACCGGGACCCTGAAGGGTGCGGGGATAATCTCAAGTTGCTGACGCGAACCGCGACGAACACCTATTTTCCGCAGGTTCACACGGTGATTTCGCTCCCCACCGAGGAGGACGAGCTCAGCCAGCTTGTCGATGAGCTATCGGGTGATCTGGCCGGCGTGCAAACGGTGCAGGACGTTGCTCAAGCTAAGAAGTTCAATCCGAAGGTATCGGCGTCTCTAGGTCCTTATTCGGACGGCGACATTTTCGATAGGCTTCAGCGCATTCGCGAGGGTGCAAAAACAGACGCCACGCGTTCGCCAAAGCTATCCGAGTTCGATACGTTTGCCAGTGGCCGTTCTGAGATCGGCGCGAACCATCCGGCCGCAAAGCTCTACGCACAGACCCTCCCGCGCGATGCTTGGGCAGACCCTAACGCTGGGGTCGACCTATCCGGGATCAAGAACTTGGTCGCGGTGCATCGCCTGAGAGAGGTGTCATGCCTCTACGGCTTCACACGCTTTGAAGCGGCGCCCACGGGTTCTGATGGGGACGTCGAAGATATTCAGTTGAGCGTTCGTGGCGCGCCCATATCGCGTGATGCGGACTGGTTGCCCGCTATCGAGCAGTTTGGGGAAGGCATTTTCATCCATTTTGATGCCGCCGCGATCGCCGAATGGCTTCAAAATGAAGCTACGGCCGTGCGCAATCAAAAATTGCTGGCTGGATACGGACACTGGCAAAAGCGTTTCGCTGGGAAGGCGCCGGCGTACCCAGGAACGGCCTACGTGCTGCTTCATAGTATATCGCACGCGTTGATGGCCGAGATCGCCCTCGATTGCGGCTATCCCGCCAGTTCGCTGAAGGAACGTGTCTACGCGTTATCGAGTACGCGAGGGAGCGGCGACGTCGATCGCTGCGGGATACTTATCTATACGGCGAGCGCAGGTGCGCAGGGCACACTTGGCGGTCTCGTCGCGACGGCTCCGAGATTTGCTTACATTCTCAAGAGCGCCTTGGACCGCCTCCGGATTTGCTCCAACGACCCGGTGTGTGCCGATCATGAACCGGATGATAGAAGCGGAGATCGAGCCACCCACGGCGCGGCATGCCATGGCTGTCTTCTGATCGCTGAAACTAGCTGCGAGATGAGGAATCTCTTCCTTGATCGTAGTCTCTTGGTTCCAACGATGGGGGATGACTTGTCCCGTTTCTTCGCATGACTGAGGGCACGCCCAACACGGCTGCCGGCGCCGCCCAGACGCGCGAGAGCGTCTTGAACCCCTTGCTGTCAGTTCCCGCGATATGGCGCACCGAGAATAAGGTAGTTGTTAGCGGCCACAAACAGCACCGACAGAGGCCGAGCCCCATTTCATCCGGCTTTCAGGCGCCCGAGGCGAGCACCACATTTGTGTTAGGTCCAAGCGCCCTGGCGGCGTCAATCGCGAGGACGGCGATGCTGCAAGACGCGCCTCCGGTGATGTTAGCACGTTGGGGCGACAGCGCCCTGACGCAGGTCGAGTGGCTGGTCGAGGGCGGAGCGACCTTTGCATTGTCGCGGCATCTGAACGTCGGCTAAAGCGAGCGCATCAGCGCCAGGATTTCGACGCCGTTCGCCTTTCGGCGTTTCATTGGCTCGTCGTCGAGGAGACCGTACCACTCAACCGGGAGCCCGGGGCGCGCGCCGTGCCGGTCTTGTTCATGAACCTGAGCGAGGGCCTTGGGCGGATCGAACCGCACAAGGGACGTTTCCAGCCCGCGTTCGAGGCGGCGTTGTTCTTCCTGCTGCCGGCGCCCTGGGAGACGGTCGACCATGGCGGAGGTAGATTGGCGGGGCTTCCGCGTGCCGTGGGTCTATACGGTCGACAGCGACACAATAAGGGCGCGCCCTGCCCTTGCAGGGGGGGCCGCCTTGGGTGAGTGTCCTTTGAAGGTCGTAAAGGCGCTAGAAGGCGAGCGCGCGTTGCATCCGCTTAGCCTGCCTTTGACAATCATGATTTAATGTCTTACTGATTTGTTTAAATCACTAGCGCAGGGCGCTGAGGGGGGAGTTCCGTTGTGCCACGAGCTCTTTCAAAAGGACGGAGCGTTGAACCTGCTGAGGAGCCCGAAGTGCCGTTGCAGGTCACGATTCCGAAGCGGGTAAAGCGGGCTCTCGATCTTAAGTCTGTGGAGACCGGGCGAACGCGCCGCGCGCTCGTGCTAGAGGCCTTACGCGGGGTCGGAGTTGCGGTAAGCGACGACGATATCGCTGGACGTCGGGGGGCCAAGAAACGGTGACCAAGTCCCCTACGCTGCGGCGTCGTTTGCTCGTGCTCGAAAACTCGCCGCCGGGCGCTTGGCGCGAGACTGGCCCCCACACGCGGCCCAATCTGCATGGCCTTCTCCGCTACCCAGCTATGATGGTCCCCCGTATGCAGGGCGACATCATCGACGTGATCCTTGCCCACCGGCCGGGTCATTGTCGTGTGCTGGACCCGTTTGTCGGCTCCGGCACAGTGATGACCGAGGCTCTCGTTCGCGACCTCAACTTCACGGGCATCGACATCAATCCGCTGGCAGCGCTGGTCTGTGAAGCAAAGGCCGCGATCGACGCGGGCGCCGACGTTGAAGGTGCCGCCCAAACCGTCCTCGCGGCCCTACGCCGGGACGTCTGTGAAACGATCGATGTTGAATTTCCTGGTCGGACCAAATGGTTCGACAATGCGAGCGCGGTTAGGTTCTCGGTCCTGCGACGGGCGATCATGCAGGTCGGGGCGGTTGGCGAGCGCAAGGTCATGTGGACGGTGTTTGCCGAAACCGTCCGCCTTTGCTCAAACAGCCGGACGAGCACCTATAAGCTTCACATCCGCAAGTCCGACGATCGGGTCGCGGCGGAGCGCGTGCTGGAGACCTTCGAAGCCCATCTCCGCCTGGCGCTGGTCCGGGTGCGGGAGTATCGTGACCTCCTCGGCGAGCGGAGCGGTGGCCGACCGTCAGTCCAGATCATCTGCGACGACGCGCGGAAGGCCAAGCTGGACTGGGCGAGTTCGGACCACCAGATCCTGGTTACCTCGCCACCTTACGGCGATAACCAGACGACGATCCCATACGGACAGTTTTCTTATCTTGCGATGCGGTGGATACCGCAGGGCGATCTGCCGAGCGCTGTTGCGACCGAACTCATGGCCAACACTCACGCGCTCGACACCGTCAGCCTAGGCGGCACCGTCCGCGGAGCGGAGGAAAAGGAGGCCGTAGTGCGAAGCGCGTCACGGCATTTCGATGCCTTCGTGCGCGAAGCCGAACGCACGGAACGCAGTCGGGCCATCCGGAAAGTCACCAGCTTCATCGGCGATTTTGCCGAGGCCCTGACTCATTTGCGTTCGGGATCGACGGGCACGGCGCATTGGGTGTTGACTACGGGAAACCGAACGGCGGCTGGCCTGACTGTGCCGTTCGACGCGATCTGCAAGGACCTGGTCACTGGGCTTGGCGGAAAGCCTATCGCCGCTCTGCGACGCGAACTGCCGAACAAGCGGATGCCGTCGCGTAATTCCCAAGGCGTCATGATCACTGCAGAAACCACCACAGTCGTCGAGTTCAGTTGATGGCTGACACGGCAGACCACGATGCGGAGCTCCGGGTCGGAGCGCACGTGCTCGTCCAACTCGGAAGCGAGCTGGTGACCGATGTCGAGCAAGCCATCCTCGAGTGCGTAAAGAACGCCTACGACGCAGATGCGCCGGGCTGCCGGATCGATATCGACACCCGCGAGGTCGGCTCGCAGTCCGAGGTCGGGTCGGTCGACCGGTTCTGGGGCTTCGACAAGCCCGCCGAGACCGTAACCGTCGAATTGCTCGATCAAGATGGTCGGGCGCTTAAGGCCAAACCAGACGCCGGCGACACCGATATCACGCGAAAGCTGAACTACACTGGTCGCATCACCATCGAAGACAGGGGTGACGGGCTAGATCCAGAACAACTCCGCAGCTCTTGGCTCGTCATCAGCGGCTCGAACAAACGGGGCGTGGCCGGTGGCCAGAAGGCCAAGACCAAAAAGGGCCGCACCCCGCTTGGTGACAAGGGGTTGGGTCGGCTGGGCTCGATGAAACTGGGCGATATCCTTCGCATCGAAACCTCGACCTCGCCCACCGAACCCTTAGCGGTCGCGCAGTTTCGTTGGGCCGATTGCGAGTCCGCGCGGACGGTCGACCAGATCCCGGTCTTTGTCGATGCGCTCCCGAACCACGAACGCTTCAAGGGCACCCGCGTTTCGGTGCTCGGTTTGCGGGACTTGCCAGAATGGCGGCGCAAGGACCGCATCTCGGAAATTACGCGCAGCCTAGCCCGGCTGATCTCACCGTTCGAAGCCACGTCGACTTTTCCGGTGGGCATTAAACTCGACGGCGACGATCACTCGCTCGTCTCAGTGACGGACGAGGTTCTGAAGCGGGCCGTGGCTGAATTCAAATTTGCATGGCAGACCGACCCCGGCGATCCGGCCAAGCATGTCTTGGTGGCGACAGCGCGGTTCCGGAAGCGCCTATTCACCTCTCAACGGGGCGAGAAGAACAAGTTACGTACCGCTGCCGTATTCGACAAGGACAACGGCGCGGGCTTCGCCAAGTCGCTGGATACATATCGTCGATTGAAGCCCTATCGGGACAAGACCATCGATTTGGAGGGGGCGTGGTTCATCGAGCTCAGACGCACGTTCCAGTGGTCGGACATGCAGCTCGATACCGGGGCGGCGGTGGCCGATCCCGGCACGTTCGAAGGTGCCTTCTACTTCTTCCACCTCAACAAGCTCGACGCGGACGACGACACCGAGGGTGAGCTGGACGCACCGGCGGTAGCCGGCGTCGGCATAGATCGCAAGTTGCTGAGGGACATGATCGGGATCTCTATCTTGCGGGACGGCTTTCGCGTCCGGTCGCAAGGGGATTGGCTCGGCCTGTCGCAATCGATGACGTTTGGCAGCACCTACGGGATGCGAGTTGACAACACGGTTGGCTATTTCGCGCTGACGGGCGAACACAACTACAAACTGATCGAAAAGTCCGATCGCGAAGGATTTGTAGAGGACGCCGCCTATCGCGGCTTCATGCAGATTGCAAAGCAGTGTCGAGGATTTGCGAACGAAACATTGGAGCAGGTTCGCCGCGCGCTTGACGACTACTACAAGACGCTGACGTCCTCAGAGAATGCACCGGCGGCTACTGGACCGGTTGGCGGTTCATTCAACGCTGTCGAGTCGGGCCTGAAGTCGGCTGAGGATGCCCGCGCGGAGGCCGCGCGGATCACCGGAGAGCTGCAGGCAGATCTTGAACGTCTTGAGCGGGACGCCGCGACGGGGGGACCGGCCGGTGATGCAGCGGGGCGCGCTCTTAGCGTGGCAAACCGTGCCGTCGCGGCGATGCACAGTGTGCAGATCAAGCTCACAGACGGCGCACAGGCCGGCGCCAATCTCGTTCGATTGCGTCAGGAGTTCGATGAAAAGGACGAGCAGACCATCGCACTGTTCGAAAGCGCGGCGGTCGGGCTGAGCGCGCGGGGCCTCGCCCATGAGTTGCGCACCCACCTGACGGAGATCCGCCAGCGCGCTTCGGCGATCGAGAAAACGACCAAGGCGGGCGGCGGCGAAGTGCTCCCGCATTTGCGGTCTATACGGGCGTCTTGCACCGCGATTTCAAGCGCCGTGGCGCTAATCGATCCCATGCTGCCCCGCTCGCGTGCCGTCAAAGAGAGCATACTGCTACGAGCCTTCGTCGAGGATTTCTTCAAGGGCCGAACCTCCACCTATGAACGGGCGGGCATTCGCACGCGGATTAGTGGGGCGGGCGCAACGGTGCGCGCAAATCGTCCGCGCCTGACGCAGGTGTTCGATAACTTGGTCCGCAATAGCGCTTATTGGCTGCGCCGCGGCGAATTGACCGGCAAAGTCAGTCGGCCGAAGGAGATCGCGGTGGAGCTGACGCCTTCAGGTTTCATCGTTTCGGACACGGGGCCGGGCGTCGATCCACATTACGAGGACTCGCTGTTCGATATCTTCGTGACCGCGAAACCGGAGCGGGACACCGGTCAAGGCCTCGGCCTGTTCATCGTAACCGAACTGCTTCGTACCGACGGATGTGAGATCTCCCTGCTCGCAGACCGCAACGAGGACGGGCGCCGCTACCGCTTTGCTGTCAACCTGCGTCCGCTGGTGCGTGCATGACCATGCAAGTCTCCCAAGCCCTGGAAATACTGGGCGCGAAGCGGGTCATCTGGATTGATGACCGATTTAACATCACGGCCGCCCAGATCGCCACCCTGTTAACAAATAGCCTGGAGACCGCGCTGGCCTGCGCCTTTCCGGAGCTGCAGACGGCGCTGGAGGGCTACGAGATCGACCCTGCTGGCGCGGTCCAAACTATCACCCAGATTCTCACAGACCTAGATGCCCAGCGAATTGAAGAAATTCGCGCGACGTTCTTCGCCCAGGAACGCACCGAGAAGAGCTTTCCGACCAACGAACTGTCCGGTGACGCAATCGCAAGTGCGTGCCAGCTTCTTGGGGTTGCTGCCGAGGACCGCTGGACCTTCGAGAAGGCGGACCGGGACCTGCCCGGCCTTTGCGAGGCCGGCGACGCGGAGTTGAGCTACGTGGTCGATCTGAACGAGTCCGGCGGCTCAGCTACCCGCGGCTTGGACATGCTTCAGGCCCTTTGGAACGGTAAATCGCAAGGCACAGCCTTCATCCTCACGCACGAGACGAATATTAGCGGAGAAGCGAAGACCGAGCAGGAATTGCGTGAGAAGCTGCAGGGCCTCGACGGCTTGGTCGGCCTCGGGCTGCCGGTCTGCGTGATCGCCAAGGAACGACTGTCTGATAAGGCGGATGACAAAGAAGGGATGGCCGCAGCGCTCAGGGTGGGAGTGAAGCGCGCGGGCCTTCGCCGTAGCTTGCACGAAGTCCTTACCCGAGCCCGGACTAAATTACACGAGGCAATTGACGAGGCCGCACTCAACCTGCTGACGGTTCCGCCCGAACAGCTTGAATCCCACGTGTTTGAGCGTGGGTATAAGGAGGGCGTGTCGGAATTGCATGTGGTCGAGCGGGCGATAACCGCCCATCTCGGAAAAGAAGCGCGGGGGTTCTTTGGAATCGACGAACAGGTCTTGGCCAGTGCTCAGCGCCTGCGCGCCCTGCGTGCCATCCCGTTGGACACCACGACTACGGCCCCCGAACCGCATCTGGCGGCTTTTCGGGAAGCGGAGGTATGGGAGGCGGAGGAGCTTCTCAATCGCGCCCTCACTCCTATCGCCTGTGGTGATGTGTTTGAGCTTGATTCCGACGAACAGGCGACCCGGACAAGCAAGCAGAAATTCATCCTGCTCGGCCAGCCGTGCGACATCTCGCTGAGGCCCGAAGAGAGCAAACGGGCGCAGGACACCGGATTCCTGATCCCCTTAAAGGCTAAGACTACACCAGCGAAGGCAGACCCCAAAGCTCCGCTACTGCCCTTTACCCTGCACGGGAGCCAGTGGGTGTGCGATTTCCGGAAAGCGAGTGTCGCGCGGCTCTCCCTCCTGGACCTCGCTTCCTTCAGACCGGACGGCAGGGTACGAGTAGATGAAGGGCACGCGGCGCCGTCGGGTCTGCTGCCAGCGCAGCAGCGATTCTACGAGGATCGCACCAAGCCCGCATCCGACGCGCTCGCCGATCCGAAGCTGCGGCCCGAGGGCGGCCGGGTTGCGCTCGGCCTGCAACTGACTTTCGCGTCGGCAGACGTGTTCAAGCACATCCATTCGCCCGTTTTCGAGGACGCGTCGAAGCAAAAAGTCGATGGGCAAACGATCGAGCGACCAAAGCGCGCGACCTGGAGGCTGCGGCGATGCGGGCGGGTACGGATGCCTTATGCCGCGGCCCTGCTTGACCTCTACACCAGCGTGATGAGCCGCCAGGCTTTCGACCTCGACTTCATGTCCCCGGGGTTGCTGGCCGCGACCGCGGAGGAGGAGAGGGCGGAGCCCCAGACTGCAGTAACCCAGGAGGCGATCGCAATGCCAGTGGCCGCGGATCAACCGGCAGAGCCCACTGCGCCGCAAGTTGACTAGCGGCTATGCCGGAATTCCGATGCTATTTGGCAATCGGGTGGCGCGGAGCGTTCGGGGTGGGTAATGTCAGGACGCAGCGGCGCAGCGGCGCGGCGGCGGACGCGCGGCGTAGAAGTAGGCTGCGTCTCGTCGGTGAGCACATCGCCCAGGTGTTGGAGGTGCAACGCCGGATGGCGGGGCAGCTTCACGACCAGGGCCACGGCACGGCGAGGCGATGATGCTGGCGGCGGCGCGCCAGGGAAGTAAGCGTTGCGTCGGCGACATCTGGCGGCTCGTGAGCCGAGTATGATCCGGTTTGCGGATGGATGTGATGTCGCCGAACCTGGTCGCGGAAGCTGAGAGCACTCGTGCGGGGAGCACTCGTGCGGCTCGCGCCGAGGTTCTGACCCGGGGTGAACCGCGGCGTTCGTGGACGGCCGACCAAAAGCGCCAGATCGTCGCCGAGAGCCTTGGTCCGGATTTGACCGCAACCGAGGTCGCCCGCAAATATCGGATCAGCTCGGGTCAGCTATACACCAGGGAACGCGCTCGGCAGTGTGTGACCAGCTGGATTGGCTGAAGGAATCGTCTCAAGTGTTGGTCGCAGACCACCCTTAGTTCGGACGCGTATGCAGAGTGCTATCCGATATTGCAGGATGTCCTTCAGCCGATGGAAATCGTCCATTGGCCGATATTGAGTGCGTTCATCTTGCGCACCTGATCCCAGGTGAGACGATCCTCGCTGAGGAATTCGAATATCCCTCGGACGATTCTCGGGATTGCCACGCGAGCCCGCACGTCAGGCGGTAGCTCATCAACGGTTTCAGTCAGAGGCTTGCCGAATTTTTCCCGACGCCATTCCTTGATCTTCGAGATCGCGGATATGTCATCCTGGGAGAGGTGCTCGGAACACCTGCGTTCGGGGTCGCCTGGCGGCGACATGCGAAGATATAGGGTGCTAGCGTTAGAAGAGCTTTTTCTCGGCCGAAGCTGGTTGTTGACGAAAGCCTCGATAGCGGGCGGCGCATCCTTTTCCCAAACTTTCAAGACCCACACCGACACATCGGTATCGGCGAGCATCAACATGATGGCGCGGGCGGCTTCATCTTCGGCGTCCGTCAGAACACGAAGATCGTCGCGAAGATTGATGCGCTCCTTTCTCTCCTTGTCGGGAAGTCTTCTGCCCTCGTAATCCCTGAGCTTCTCAAGCAGAGCATCGCTTTCGCGCTGACGGACGACGATATGGCCGGTCGGCCAATCGTGCAGATCCTGGGTCAGCTCCTTGACACTGAGTTCGAGTTCGGCGCCGGTCTTTTCCAGTTTCCCTTTCGACATCATCCATGTCGCGAGGAGAGGTGACCGAGGCGCACCGCCCCCCGACGGGCCGAAGTGTTTGTCAGCCACCTGGGGATCGAGCGTGGCGCGGCGAACGATTTCGCTCCAGCCAAGCAGTACGACCTCGAAAAGCTTTTTCTTCTGGTGTTGTTCGTTGATTGTCCTCACATGGTTGAGCAACGTTGTGTCATCTGGTGCTGTGGTGAGGATGTAGAAGGCTTGGAGGGCCGGCTTGAATTTCAGCGCCTCCGCGACTTCCGCATCGATCTGCTTGGTAGTCAGTTTGCTGACCGGCCATTTCGAGCGCTTCTTGCACTGTAGCCCGATTGGGTAGATCGCGCCGTTGCGAGCGACGATGTCCACCCCATTCTGGCGCTGCCCGGCGCGGCCATGACGCACCAGTGCGGGATCGCGCCATGCCGACTGGAAGATGTCGGCGCACAGCTCTTCGAACTGCTCCCAAGAGCGTGGTGGGGCGTAGTCGGCGTGGGCGTGTCGGCTCACGATGTAGCGGCACGGCGGCGGCCGCGCGGCTTAACGACTGACGCCGAAGGAGTAGCGGACGCTTCGCCCAGATGCTGGAGGTGCAACGCCGGGCGGCGGGGCAATTTCACGATCAACTCCAGCTTCCCGCCGACAGCCTCGACGTAGCTTCGCAGCGTCGAGAGATACATGTCGGCCTGCTTTTCGATCTTGGACACCGACGGCTGTTTGATGTTCAGCGCCTCAGCGATTTCGAGTTGCGCTTTCCCGGCGATCTGCCGCAGCTCGCGCAGGCCTTCAACCTCCTGCTTGAGTTCCTGGTAGCGTGCCTCCACTCCCGCCTGGCGCTCAGGCGGAAGGTCGGTGAGCATGTCGTTCAGGCTCCGGACCATCTCATACCTTCCTCTTTCCAGCCTTCAGGCTTTCCACCTGAGCGGAGGACCGGGAATCGCCCTTGGTGATAAGCTGACGATAAAAGCGCTTCTGACTTCCGCCGGATTTGTCGCCCGCCGCCAGCAGGATCGCCTGCCGCTCCGGATCGAAAGCTAACGCAGCGCGCCATTCGCCGTCTGCTCCCTCGAACCGCAGCTCCTTCATGTTGGCGTGCTTTGACCCCTTGAGCGTATCGGCGTGCGACCGGCCGAGCTGGGGACCATAGTCGGCCAACAGCTTGGCGACGGCGAGCAAACCATCCTGGACAGATGCCTTGAGTGCCTTGAACTCCGGAACAAACTCATTGTGGAAAGCAACATCTCACGTCATTTATATAGCTTTTAAGCTATGTCGGGTCAAGAGAATGTCGCTTCCCAAGGTCAGGCGGCCTTCTTGGGAGAGCCGTTGGCCTTGGACGATTCCCCTTTGTCCAGCAGGGACGTGATTTCCTCGCATGTGCGGGCTGTGGCCAGCTTCAGCGCCTCGTCGATGTGGATGTAGTCCTGGGTCACGCTCTGGGAACCGTGGCCGAGCAGGGCCCGGATGGTCAGCTCGGAAAAGCCCAGGTCTCCTGCGACGCTTGCGAATGTGTGCCGCAACGTGTGGGGCGTGACGCCTTCGATGCCGACCGACGCGCACAGCCGCTCCAGGCACGCCTTGCCGGCGGTATAGTGCCCCTCGCCGACCTCAGACGGGAAGACATAGGACGAATTCACGCGCACCGGCTGTTGCGTGATCAGCTTCACGGCAGAGGGGCCAATCGCCCTGACCTGGGCGTCACCCTTGGTGTCGGGGAAGCCCACATAGCCTTCCGCGGCAGAGACCCATTCACGTTCGAGGCCTTGCCCCTCGGAGATCCGAAACCCGGTCAGAAGCAGAAGCCGCACGATGGCGAGCGCGATGGGGCTTTCGGTTTCCTTGAGCGCCGCATGACGCATCGCTTGGCCCAGCTTCACGATCTCGGGAACGCTCAAACGCCGGTTCTTCTTCTTCCCTGCCAGTTTCCGAGCGCCCTTGCTCGGATGAACTTCGATGCGATCGAGGCGTGTTGCGTGCCCGAGGATGCTTTGCAACGTCGACACGGTGCGCGCGGCGACACCAGGTCCGCCGGTGGTCGCGCCGCCTCGACCCTCGCCGCGTGGCTTAGCGGTTTTCCCCACGACGATGTCTGACTGCATGCGCTCGATGTCGGCGATCTTGAGGGTGTGGACCAGCGCTTTGCCCAAGAGCGGCTTGATGTGGGTTTCGATCCGGCTCTTGTCCATCGCGAGCGTCGAGGCTTTGATCGGCCGGTTCCGGCGCCCGAGAATGCGGCCGGCCGTGGCTTCCTCGAGATACCAGTCGCACAGCGCCGCCACGGTCGTTTTCCTCCGTGTGTCGGGCTTCTTCGCCGGATCATTACCCTTAGCCAGTTCGCCAAATTTCACCTTGGCGAGATCGCGCGCGTTCTCAACCGTGATCGCGCCGAAGCGCCCGAGCTTGATCCGGCGGGTCCGGCCGTCGGCATCTCGGTACTGGAGGATGAAGGTCTTCAGGCCAGAGTGAATGACCCGGACGCCGAAGCCCTTCAATTCGCCATCCCAAAGGAAGCCCTGTTCGCCCTGCTTGTCCGGCGGCGTCAGGCCTTCGACCGCCGTCTTGGTCAACCTCCCGCTCATGACGCCTTCCTCTTTGCGATCCGATCTGCTTACATTATCAGGCCTACCAAAAAATGTAAGCACTATGTAAGCAGTTCAGCGCAAACAAGGGATGGATTGGTCGCGATTAAGCGTAGGGCGCCCGACATAAATCGTTGTTTTATAGTGATATAGAGAGTCGGAGAGTGGTGGGGCGAAGAGTAATCTGGACCTTGCCAAGGTTGGGGTCGAGGGTTCGAATCCCTTCGCCCGCTCCAAATTACCGTATGATTTGAGGGTGTTACGCAAGGCCGCCGCAAGGCGGCTTTCGTGTTTCTGAGATTGTTCAACACCGGGTCAACACGCACGAGGCATCAGGCGTTCTCGCGTCGTTCACGGTGCTCCTGGCTTCCCGTCGATGACGGACCGTCAGAGAGGTTCGTTCCAAATAGTCGACGGACCAACTCGCCGGACACCTCCTTGAGGAAGCGATAGCGGTTGAACTCCTTCGCGGACCGCGCCGCGACCATGGCGCCGCCGTTGATTAGGAACGCATCCTGTCCGTGTCGCTCAAGGAGCCGGTCGGCGTGAGCTTGTACCTCTTCGGGCTTGGGTCTGGTCCGATGCAGCCGCCACTCGTCGTGCGCAAGCATGATCCCGCCGACTACGATGCCGATCCCGAACCACAGCAGCCGCACCCAGGTGAGCAGGTAGTTGGCCCAGCCGAATGCGTGCAACAGCGTCTCCATGTTCTCGCTCGTAAGTACGTTTCGTACATGAACGAGAGCACATAACGTTCCTGGAGCGAAGGGGAATCTCGGAACAGGCTGTTCCGATGCAGGTCTTCGCCAACCGACTCAGGGAGAGAGCCGCCGAACTCGGCATCGCGCACGCTGAAGCGGCTCGTCGTGCCGGCCTTAGCGAGCGCCGTTTCGGCCACTACGCGACCGGCATCCGGGAGCCGGACCTCTCCACTCTGGTGCGGATCGCCGAGGCGCTCCAGACCAAGCCGGATGCCTTGCTCGGCTTCGGAGAGCAGGACGAGGTGTCGGCGCGATCCAAGCTCGTTGCTCGGCTGGTCTCGGCGGCTCAGGTCCTGGCCGACGAAGTGCTTGAGATCGTCGTCGTCCAGGCCGAGGCACTCGCGGCGAGCCGTCGAGGGAAGTCTTCCGGGGTGAAGGCCGGGTGATGTTGGAAGGTCGGCAGCCGAGAATCCCGCCGAGATCGGCCGTCATAGGCGGCCGTTTCGAACGGCTTCCCGGATCGGGAACAGGATTCCGGTTCGACCATGATGCGCGATGCGGTCCAGGTGCGAAGAGGGAGGGCCATGCGTCTGCCGTACGGGACTGGGCTCGTCTTGGACCGCCGCGACGAAGTGGGCTGATAGGATTGTTGGATGACAGCGGGGAGCAGCTTGGCGGTCTAAATGGGCCTTCATTCAGCTCCCATTCGATCAGCCCATCTGCCGCGTCGTCCAAGGTCAACCACTCGGCGTCTCCCGAACCTCACGCAACGCCCGGCTGAAGAAGTGCCGGAATGCCATGTTGCGCACATCCGGGTCCGTCATCACGATGTTCTGCAAGCTGCTGTCCCGCTGGAACTGTCGTATCGCTTCCTCGAAGAAGCGGCGCGAGAACGTCGGGTAGGCCACATCGGGAGGGTTATTCCGAAGGACGGCTCGCATGTCTTCGTCCAGGGCAGCGTGGCTTACGCGCTCCAAGCGCAGGAAGTCCTCATTCGTGAACTGCGTCCCGTGCTTGTCGTTGAACGCCCTGACGATTTCGGACAGGGCTCGGGCCTCATCCTCGTTATACGGCTTGGCTGCAAAATCACTGATCGCGGTGAGCGGCTTCGTATCGCCTCCTTGCAGAGACGCAGAGCCAGCCTCCTTCTGCTGCACCCTGAAGGCTTGAAGCCGAAGCATCTCCTCCGTGATCTCGACCTCGGGCGGCTCTTCGCGGTTCGGGAGCATACGCGCCAACCATGCGGCGTAGGCGTGCAGCTTCTCAAGGCTCGTGTCGCCGAGTCGGGCGATCTGCGCAACGAAGCTGTAGAAACGCATGAAGCTCTTCAGAAGCTGCCGGAACTCCTCCTTTCGCCCATCGTCCTCCTCCGCCTCGAAGCGGGCGACCGCGTTGCGCACAAGGGCTTCCAAAACGACGCGATCCTGCGTGGACAGCGGTCCCTTGAAGAAGGTCGCGGCGAACCTCTCCACCTCGCCAGCATCAAGAAAGCCGAATTTTTTGATGCGCAGCTCAAGCTGATAGACTTGGTTGGGATCGGAGACGGCTTCTAGGGCAGACACCTCGAAGTAAGGCTTGAACGATTCCTGGATGTCTTCCATCGTGTTTTGAAAGTCGAGGATGTAGGTCCGCTCCTTGCCGGGGAAGGTTCGGTTCAGCCGTGACAAGGTCTGGACCGCCTGGAGCCCGGCCAGCTTGCGGTCTACGTACATGCCGCAGAGCTTCGGCTGATCGAAACCGGTCTGATACTTCTCCGCTACGATCAGAACTTGGTAGCTGTCGGTGTCAAAATGGCGCGGAAGTTCCGTCTCGCCAAACCCATTCAGCTCGGCCTCGGTATAGGTCTGACCCTCGACATGCAGTTCGCCCGAGAAGGCGACCAGCGCCTTCAGGTCTCTGTAATTTTTGTCTTCGATGTACGATTTCAGGGCAAAGTAGTAGCGGAGCGCATGCTCGCGGCTTTGCGTGACGATCATTGCCTTGGCTTTGCCGTCGAGCTCGGATCGCACGTGACGCCGGAAGTGCTCGATGATCACCTCGATCTTCTGATTCAACGCGGTCGGATGAAGGGCCGCGAAACGAGCGACCTTGCGCTGTGCCCGCTGCCCCGTGAACTGCGGATCGTTCTCGATCGTCTTCTCCAAGGCGTAGTAAGCCTTGTAGGTCATGTAGTTCTGCAGTACGTCGAGGATGAAGCCCTCCTCGATTGCCTGACGCATCGAGTAGAGGTGGAACGGGTGCGGCAGCCCGTCAGCGCCTTGTGTCCCGAAACGCTCCAAAGTGACGTTCCGGGGCGTGGCCGTGAAGGCGAAATAGCTGATATTCGACTGCGGCCCGCGCTGACGCTGGTACTCCGCGATGACCTCTTCCACGTCATCCGAGTTGACAGCGCCGTCACGGCTCAGGGTGTCGCTGAGCGCCTGCGCGCTCTTGCCGGACTGTGAGCCGTGGGCCTCATCGATCAAGATTGCGAAGCGACGTGTCCCCTGACCTGAGATGGCCTTCAGATGGTCGGTCGAGAACTTCTGGATCGTTGTGATGATAATTCGGGCGTTGCGCTCGATCGCGGCTTTGAGCTGACGTGAGGTACCGTCGATCTTTTGAACGACGCCGGCCGTCTGCTCGAATTGGGCGACGGTCCCCTGAAGCTGGCGGTCGAGCACGACGCGGTCTGTGACGATGATCGCGGTGTCGAAGACTGGCTTGTCAGCCGCGTCGTGCAGGGTTACGAGCCGATGGGCCGTCCAGGCGATCGTGTTGGATTTGCCTGAGCCCGCCGAGTGCTGGATCAGGTAGTTCCGACCCGTGCCATTCTGCCGGGCGTGTGTCATCATCGTCAGCACGGCGTCGATCTGGTGGAAGCGCGGGAAGATCAGCGCCTCCCGTCCTTCGGCGGTTTCGAGGTGCACGAACCGACCGATGATGTCGAGCAGGATACGCCGAGACAGGATTGCGCGACCCTCAGGTCGGTCTGCCCAAAGATAAGCGACGCGGAACTCCCCTTCGATATCTGGGTTGCCTGCGCCTCCATGGCTGCCTCGGTTGAAAGGCAGGAACCGGGTCTTGCCGTTCTGGAGACGCGTGGTCATGGACACGTTGTCCTGATCCATCGCGAAGTGGACGAGCGCGCCCCTCTTGAACGCCAGAAGCGGCTCGTTGGCCGGGGCTCGGTCATGACGGTACTGCTGCTCGGCGTGCCGGAATGTCTGGCCCGTGAGGGTGTTCTTGAGTTCGAGGGTCGCGACCGGGAGCCCGTTCACGAACAGCACGACATCGATCGCGTTCTCGTTCCGGGTGCTGTACCGGAGCTGCCGAATCACGCTGAGGGTGTTCGCCTCGAACAACTGCACGAGGGTCGGGTTGAGTCCGGATGCCGGCTCGAACGCGCACAGGAAGAACTTGATATTCGGAACCAACTTCACGCCATTGCGGAGCACGTCTAGAGTGCCGCGCTGCTTCAGTCCCTGGTCGACCTGCTTGAAGAATTCGGCTTCGGAAGACGCGCCGTAGTGACCGACCAGCTTGTCCCATTCGGGAGCCTGCGTCGCCCGGATGAAGTCGAGGACAAGCGACTTGTCGAGGGCCGACGCTCGGTCGTAGTCCTCCGGCGCACGCGGGCGGTAACCCTGACGCTCCACCAGTGCTTTGCAGAGGTGGACTTCCAGTACCTCTTCGCGGTGAACGGTGTCCTCGGAAAAGCCTTTTGCGTAGGGGTGTGAAGTCGGCGGCTGTTCGTAGTTCATGGCCGGTCCCCTCTCGCCATCGCGATCTCCGCGACCACCGAAACCAGGGCTGTGTTGAGCGCCAGCATCGCCGCTTGTAGGTACGACAAGCTGACATAGGCCTCGAACTCGATTGGCTGGTCGGCCGCGTCAATCGGCGTCCCATATCCGCCATACCGGAACGCGGTCGAACCAGGGTCGATCGCGGCCAGTTCCTTCATGCGCCGCACGATCCAGTCGGGAACGTCCTGCCCGTATCGCTCCTTCACCATCGCCACGAAGCTGTCAGTGAGGGCGATCAGGTCGTGAACCCGCTTCGCGCCGGGCATCGCGGCCTTGAGAATGAGTTCGCAGGAGTGGCGATAGAGAAACAGGGCAGCGTTGCCGACCCGATAATCGGCAATGCGCTTGTCCTTGATCGCGTCCACCAGTTCGTTGGCTGCGGCGAAATATTCCTCCGCAAGCGATGCGGCGTTGGCTTGCATCATTCCGCCGAGAGCGAAGCCATGCGGCCCCGACCATTCATCCTCGCGGGCATGTTCGCCGGTAAGCTCCTCAAAGAGCGGCCGGGTCATGGCCTCTTCAGTAAAGACATCGGCGCGCATCATGCGAACAGGTCTCGCGTCATGGTGTGCGCCGTGCGCGGACCCTGGCCGCGTGGAACGAGGCCGGTGCGTTTCATCCAATCGATCCAATGAGCGAGAGCGTCTTCGGTGAACTTCATCTTGTCGGGATGCCACTCGCGGAGCACGCCCCGGATCAAGGCCGCGTCGTCCGGCGTCTCGCCGTCCATGAGCGCGTCGTTCCAGACCGCATAAAGGGTCGTAATCGCCTCGACAGCCTCAGTGTCGAAATCGCGCAAAAGATCGATCAAGCGGCGTAACGCGTCGGTTCGGTCGCCGAGAAGCGTTTTCAGGTCAGCCCCATGCTGTCCGGCCTTGGCGAGCGGGACATACGTGACACCCCGGCCGTCGCCGTTCGCTGGCTGCGCACGATAGTACGCCGCTGCCTCCATTCCGCGCTCTGTCTCCTTGATGAGGGCTTCATCGTAGGGGCCAGCGGCGAACCGGATGTAGTTGCCCCCAAGTTCTCTGATGCCGGCGTGGGCTTCAGCGAGATAAAGGAGCTTCTGGTTCTTGATGCGCCCAAACCGTCGCGTGTCGCGGTGCCGGTCGACGATCTCCGCGCCGACGATCAGGCGGAGTCTACTTCGGTCCGGTTTCGTGGTGATCTCGACCGCTGTGTCGCGAACATCGATCTGTCCAGTCACGGCAGCGGTTATGAGAGCGGCGCGACGCTCCTTGAGCAAAGCTACCGAACGCCGGGCTTTAGCCCCGATCTGCTCCTCTCTTAAGAGAGCATCTTTCAAGGCCCGCACAAGGTTTTTCTGTTCGCTCAACGAAGGTACCGGGAAAGCTATGTCCAGGAAGGCTTCGGGGTAAAGCCTGAGACGTGACGCCCAAATACCCTTGGATCGGCGGTTCACTTCCGCCACAAACGGCAAAGATCGGACTACCAGGTCAAGGTACCCGGAATCAAAGACGCCGGGCTTGGGGCGGTAAACGGCGTAGGACGGACTGGCGCACCCCGCCGTGGAGCTAACCCCCAAAGCTCCCATCCATGCCCACATCGTGTTCACTACAAGGTCGTCTGGCTGAACTATCTTGTAGCCCTCCAGCGTCTCCGCGAGGAACATATTGACGTCTTTCTCGGCCCGCGTAGTCACACCTGTGATGTGCGAAACGGTAAGAAGCTCTTCGGACCCTTCTAGACTGAGGTCTAGTCGTTCACGGAAGAGGAAGCGAGCACGCCTGATCGGCCAGTGCTTCGGAAGAACTCCAAACCACCCGAAAGTTCCGACGCCGCCTTCGCCGTGGATCAGCGATCCATCGACGAGGCGTGCTGTAAGAGCTTTCCGCTTCGCGTCGATGGTGCCTACGAACCGCTCTTTTTTCTCGATCAATTGCTCGATGCTGGCGACTTCCCGATTGAGATAGGTGGTGATAGCCCTTTGTGTATCGAGTGTTGGAAGTGCAATACGACCGTCCATCATACGGCGAGTGTCGATGCTCTCCACAGTTGCGCCGAACTGTCGCCACTCAAGGAGAAGCTCCGAGCTTTGTCCTTCCACCCACCAAGCGAAAAAAGTGTTGCCGACCGTTTTTGATAGTCTGAACGCTTTCATGTCCTGGTTCAGCGTCAAACGGCATCCGGCAATTCCGATGGGAAGTGTGTGTCGCAGAATACCTGATCGAACCACCATCAACGGCGACCCGGGCTCCACATAGCTCGTGGCGCTACCATCGACTGCGTCTGCGGTGATGTGGTCCTGGGTATCCAAGACCACACGGTTCTTCATATCCTTCGGCGAAGCCCAAGGGACTGTGCCCCCGGCCCAGAAGGAGGTCTCGCCCTTGGCCGGCGTTCCGCCACCAACAAGCCTAGCCAAATGCCGAAGCCTATGCACCGGCCATGAGGGTTCCGCACGGGCTAAGGGCCCGTCAGGAAATAGCTGAATCGGGGTAGGTTGCGTCACGAGGGATT
>CAXTIC010000009.1:0-100096 GCA_964244255.1 uncultured Lichenihabitans sp.
ACGACTTCCTCGCTACCATCATTACAGCGTGATCAACTCACCCGATTGCCCTGCGCGTCGTGCGGCGGGGCAGCTCGATACCTGATGGCGCGAAGGATGGGAACGGCAAAGTCCGCGGTCGGCGGCCTCTTCCCTTCCTCAGACTGGCCCACAACCGACACCGCAGTGCCGTCAGGCCGACTGCTTCCAGCCCGGTTCCATCTGCCGCGCCACGTTTCCGCCGTCGCCGCCGACGATGGCGCGCGCCTCGGCCAGTGCCTCCAGCATTGCCGGATCGAGGCGGCGCTCCGTCCAGCCGGCATCGATCGCGATCGGGCCGCAGCGGCAGTGGCGGTCGTCGGTCCAGCCGGGATAATCCATCACGGGGTAAAGGCAGCAGCCCACCACGGGGATGCCGGCGTCCATCGCGGCGCGGATCTCGACCGCGATCGCGCGAAGCCAGGGTGGCCCGCGCCAGGCTTCGGCGCCGGTTTCCGTGACCAAGATGGGACGGCCGTAGCGCGCCCACACCTCGGCCAGAATGGCGCGGAACGGGCGGTAGGCGGGCTCGCCGCGCTCGATCGTGCGCCCGTGATGGAACCACTGGTTGTTGGCGTAGAAGTTCACGCCGACGGTGTCGAGACAGTCCGGGCCGCCGCCGAGGTCGTGGTCGCGCCGGCCGCCGACCATGTCCCAGGACTCGAACATCAGCGCGCGGTGTCGTTCGGCGTCGTCGCGCTGCGAGGGGGTTTCCGCCGTGATGTGGATCACGGGGTCCGGGTGGACGAGGCGCGCGCGGGGGTCGATCTCCCGGACGGCTCGCGCCGCCGACACCGCCATCCGGGCGAGCTGCCGCTTCCATTCGGCGCCGCGCCAACGGTCGAGCGGGTGGATATGGCCTCGGGTGCCGCCCGCGAAAGCCCAGTAGGACATCTCGTTCACGGGGCACCACGACGGCGCCGCGTCGGTCTCGGAGCGGAACACCCGCGCCGCCGCGGCCGCGAACGCCGCGAAGCGCTCGGGTGTGTCCGCGGCCCATGCGTCGATATGGTCGGGCAGGCCGAAGTGGCAAAGGTCCCAGATCACCTCGACCCCCGCACGATCGGCGGCGCGCAGCATGGGCCGGAAGCTCGACCAGTCGTAGATGCCGGGCGCGGTCTCGATCAGGTGCCAGCGCAAGGCGTCGCGCGCGGTCCGCATCCCACACGCGCGGAGCAGCCGATAGTCGGACTCCGCGCGGGCGTCGTGCGCGCTGTGGGCGATCGTGTCGACCCGCTTGCCCGTGTCGAGACGCATGGTCGAGCCCTCGAAGCCGCCCATGAACCACGAGCGGAACGGCGGTGCCGGCGGGACCGTCGACGGCTCGCCGGGAACCACGGCGGCGATCGGACCCGCCACCCTATTCGCCCGCCGCGAGCATCGGCGCCTCGGCGGGTTCCCGCGCGGCCGTGCCCCATCGCCGACCGAGCGCCCTCGCGGCCGCGAGGGCCTGCCCCACGACCTGATCCATGTTGTAGTACTTGTAGGTCGCGAGTCGTCCCACGAAGGTCACGTCGCTCCGGGCGCGCCCCAACGCCTCGTACTGCTTGAACAGGGCGTGATTTTCGGGGCGGGGCACGGGATAGTACGGGTCGCCGGTGGCACTCGGATATTCGTGGACAAGGCTCGTCTTGGGGTGCGTCTGGCCGGTCAGGTGCTTGAACTCGGTGATCCGCGTATAGGGCACGGCCTCGTCGGGGAAGTTGACCGTGCCGACCTTCTGGAACCAGGGCTGATCGAGCGTCGTGTGCGTGAACGTCAGCGACCGATAGGGCAGCGGACCGAAACGGAGATCGAAGAACTCGTCGATCGGCCCGGTGAAGACGACGTGGTCGAACACGCTTTCGCGGACCACGTCGCGGTAGTCGACGCCGGTTTGCACGTCGATGCGCGGGTGGTCGAGCATCGCTTCGAACATCCGGGTGTAGCCGTCGCGCGGCATGGCCTGGAACCTGTCGGTGAAATACCGGTCGTCCGTGTCGGCGCGCGCCGGCACCCGCGCCGCGACCGACTTGTCGAGATCGGCCGCGTCGATGCCCCATTGCTTTCGGGTGTAGCCGCGGAAGAACTTCTCGTAGAGGTCGCGCCCGACCTTCGACACGACGAGGTCCTCCGATGACCGGACGGCGGGGACCGGTTCGGCGCGCGCGGCCAGGAACGCGGCGGCCTCGTCGTCGTTCGAGAGCCGGAGCCCATAAAGGAGGTTGATCGTCGTCCGGTTGATCGGCATGGGCACGTCCATGTCCGAAACCCGGGCGAGCACGCGATGCTCGTAAGGGCGCCAGGCCGTGAAGCGGGACAGGTAGGCGAAGATGTCCTCGGCGTTGGTGTGGAAGATGTGCGGGCCGTAGGCGTGCACCAGCAGGCCGTCGGCGTCGAGCGCGTCGAACGCGTTGCCGCCGATGTGCGGGCGGCGGTCCACCACGAGAACGCCCTTGCCCGATTGCGACGCGAGCCGTTCCGCGACCACGCTCCCGGCGAAACCCGCCCCCACGACCAGGATGTCGGCAGGCTTCGATCGGCGCGACGGCCGCACCTTCGGCAGCGCGATCGGTGCCCCCACGAGCGGGGCCTCGGCGCGCTTGATGCTTCGTGCCGCGGCGGCTTGGTCCACCAGGGCCGCCATGCGCTCGAAGGTGCGCGTCCACGACACGCGGGCGAGCAGCGCGTCGACCTCTGCGATCCAGACGTCCGGCTCAGCCGCCATGGCGAGCGCGGCTTCGCAGTCCCGCACGAACGCCTCCGGCGTGGCCGCGATGCGGACGGCGGACACGCCGGCGTACTGACGGACGACATCGTGGACCGGCGTCGACACGACCACCCGGCCCCCCGCGAGGTATTCGAGGGTCTTGGTCGGGCTGATGAAGCGCGTGGTCTCGTTGATGGCGAACGGCATCAGGGCCGCGCTCCAACCCGAAAGGTAGCGCGGCAGCTCCCCGTAGGTTTTCGCGCCGAGGTAATGGATGTTCGCCGCCCGCGGCAGGGCGGCGGGGTCGACCTTGGCGACCGGGCCGACCAGAACGAGGTTCCACTCGGGATGCGCGTCGGCGACGGCTCGGACCAGGTCGAGATCCATGCGCTCGTCGATGACGCCGTAAAAGCCGAGCTTCGGTGCGGCGATCGCGGCCTGGTCCGCGGGCTCGTCGCCGTCCGTGCGAGCCGATGCGAAATGCGCGGCGTCGACGCTCGACGGAAACGGGTGGCTGTTGGCGTGGCTGCCCCGCTTGGCCTCGTGGAGGCTGTGGCCGCCGGTGAACACCACGTCGGCGCGCTTCATGAGCTGGCGCTCGAGCCCCGGCAGCTCCGGCGGCGCGAAACGGAAATTCGAGAGTTCATCCATGCAATCGTAGACGATCGTGGCGGCGGCGACATGCGACGCCAGGGGGAACATCATGGGCGTGTAGAACCAGAGCACCGGATGGCGTGCCGCGCCGTGCGCCGAGCCCCCGTGCGCCAAGACCTCGTCGACCATCCGCCGCAACGCGTTCTCCCGTTCGCGGGCGGGGAGGCCCTGTGGCAGGTGAGGCCTCGCCACACTGACGCCGAGCGGGCATGGCCGCAGCGCGAGGTGAGGCACGTCGCCGGACGTGAAGATCGGTTCTTCGAAGAACACCACCGGGAGGCGCCTGGCGAAACGGGTCATCAGATGTTGGGGTCGCTGGAACACGAAATCCCAGCGCAAGTGGCTGAAACAAATCAGAAGATCGGAATTTTCAGGCGGTACGGCAACGCTCAAACGGGACGCGGCAGACGCATCAAAGGTCATGTTTCCAGGTACTTTCGACGGCGAGAGGGCCATGGGGTGGGGCGAAATTGGGGCAGCTATCGCAGTTGCGAACGGCGTTTACCAGTAGCCGGTTCCGGGAGCGGATTCGGGTGCGACCCTCCCGGCCGACCCGCTCGGCGCGGGGCGCCGGCGACGAAATGAAGGACCGGGGCGGGGATCGCGTGCATCAAATCCCGCGATCGGATCGTTGCTAGGCGAGCGCGGGGAGTGCAGGCGTACCGCCGATGCCTTGGGGCTGGTCGACGAACGGTTCGGGCAAGGAGACGTAGATGAGATGGGAAGACGCGCGCCGTTCCGACAACATCGAGGATCGGCGTGACGACGCCGGCGGCGGCGGCGGCGGCGGATTCAGCTTGCCGGTCGGCAGCGGCGGGCTCGGCATCGGCGCCGTCATCGTCCTCGCCATCATCGGCTATGTGACGGGGATCGATCCGCGCGTCCTCATCGGCGGTGCCGAGATCGTCACAGGCCAACGCACCTCAACCCAGTACCAGCAACCGAACGACCCGCAATCCGCGCAGGACCAGCCGCAATCGCGGCCGCAGGTCGGCAGCACCGGCCGATCGGGCGGCGCGCCGGGCGACCAGATGGGCGATTTCGTGGCCGCCGTGACGGGCGAAATCGAGGATACGTGGTCGACGGTGCTGCCGGCGCAAACCGGCGTGGCCTACGAGAAGCCGCGCCTCGTGCTTTATAGCGGCGGAGTCAACACGTCGGGTTGCGGGCAGGCGGAGGCGGCGATGGGCCCGTTCTATTGCCCGACGGACCGGAAAATCTACCTCGACCTCTCCTTCTTCAACGACATGAAACGGCGCCTGGGCGGGGGCGGCGACTTCGCCTACGCCTACGTGATCGCCCACGAAACCGGGCACCATATCCAAAACCTGCTCGGCATTCTGCCCAAGGTTCACGCCAGGCAGGAAGAGCTCGACCAGCAGGGTTCGAACGCGCTCTCGGTCCGGCTCGAGCTGCAGGCCGATTGCCTCGCGGGCGTGTGGGCCGCCAACGCCGACCAGAAATGGCACATCCTGGAAACCGGCGACGTCGAGAAGGCGGAAACGACGGCCTCGGCCATCGGGGACGACAGGCTGCAGCAGGCGTCGCGCGGACGCGTCGTGCCCGACAGCTTCACCCACGGCTCGTCGGCCCAGCGTCAGCAATGGCTGACCACGGGGTTGAAGACCGGCAAGGTCCAGGCCTGCAACACGTTCGCCCGCTGACCGCCGTGACGGTCGACCCCGCCCCGCGTCCCGCGCCGGACCGCGCCTTCGTGCCGCTCGGCATCGCGGTGCTCACGGTGTCCGACACGCGGGACCTCGCCGACGACCGTTCGGGCGACGCCCTGGTGAGCCGGCTCGTGGCCGCGGGGCACCGCTTGTCGGGGCGTGCGATCGTCACCGACGACGCCGCGAGCATCCGGGCGGCGGTGGACGATTTCGTCAAGGACGCCGGCGTCGACGTGGTGATCACGACCGGCGGGACGGGGTTCACGGGACGCGACGTCACCCCCGAGGCGATCGAGCCGCTGTTCGACAAGCGGATGGACGGATTTTCCGCGGTGTTCCACCGGCTGTCGTTCGACAAGATCGGCACCTCGACCATTCAGTCGCGGGCGACCGCGGGACTTGTCGGCACGACGTTCGTGTTCGTGCTGCCGGGATCGCCCGGCGCCTGCCGCGACGCTTGGGACGGCATCCTCGCCCACCAGCTCGATTATCGCTCCCGGCCGTGCAATTTCGTGGAGATCATGCCGCGCCTCGACGAGCATCTGCGGCGCAAGCCGTCCTGACCCGGTCGCCGTGGCTCAGGTCAGGACCGCGACGCGCGTGCGCAGGTCGCGTGAAGGCCGGGCGAGCCGGGCCACGTCGGCGAAGGTTCGGCAGGACGCCCCGATGAGGGCGTCACGGCGCAGGATGACGCCCGCCACGGGCAGCAGGACACCCCAGAGGCCGCGCAACGCGCCGCAAGCCTCGCGCAGGATCAGCGAACGCCTGGCGCGCCCCGCCGCGTCGATTTCCGCCGCGACCTCCTCGCCGAAGCCGCGGGTCGGCATGGCGCCGGCCCGCAGGACGAGGAGCCATGGCCCGCGGGCGGCGGCGGCCCCCTTCGCGAGCGCACCGGCGAAATCGGCGTCGGTGACCGTGGAACAGCCCGCTTCCTCGGCGATGCCCAGGATGGCGTCGTCCGCGCCGATGCCCAGCAGCGCGACATCGCGCACGACGCCGTCGACGGCCGCCGGGACAAGGGCCGCGAGCGTGCGCAACACCGCATCGCCCGGTCGCGCGCCCGCGCGCCATGTCGTCGAGGCAACGACGAGGGTGGAGAGCATGGGCCCGGTCCTATGAGGGAAAGCGGTCCGGACCGATCAGGATCGATCCGTCCAGGGGTGACGGTGCTCGACGGTTCGCGCCGGCGCGGACGCGTTCGTGGCGGGCAGGGTCTAACACGCGGGCGCCGTCGCCCGAAAAGCCGCGACGTTCACCGCGTTCCAAGGGTCGGTGCGATCGGTGAGGCGCCTCCCCCTTGTGCCTCGATCGCGCTTGACCCCGCCACAATGTTCTCTATTTGTTCTCTCTAACGGCACGCCGCGTCGCCGGGGAGACGATGTGATGCTGCGCGCGCAAGGTCCCGAGACTCCGGCACTCCCGATCGACGCACGCTCGGCCCGGGCGAAGCGTGGTCCGCCGCGCGGCGGCGCGCCCTTGCCGGCGGAGGCCACCGCCGGCCGGCGGCGCGGCCGCGGCGCGCTCAGCAATCCCGCCGGCCGGTTCGAGCCCGTGACTCGCGTCGTCGAGCCTGAAATGCCGGCCCTGGGCCCGTTCGCGACCGAGATCACGGTGGAGCGGGCCAACAAGGTCATCACCCGCAATTCCTCGCCCGACATTTCCTTCGACCGCTCCGTCAACCCCTATCGCGGGTGCGAGCATGGCTGCGTCTATTGTTTCGCGCGGCCGACCCACGCCTTCGTCGGGCTGTCGCCGGGGCTCGATTTCGAAACCCGGCTGTTCGTGAAGGAGGGCGCCGCCGAATGTCTGGAACGCGAACTCGCCGCGCCCGGTTACAAGCCGCGCACGATCGCCATCGGCACCAACACCGATCCTTACCAGCCGATCGAGCGCCGCTACCGCGTGATGCGCGCGATCCTCGAAGTGCTCGCACGCGCCAACCACCCTGTGGGCATCGTCACGAAATCGAACCTCGTCCTGCGCGACATCGACCTCCTGGCCCCGATGGCCGCGAAGGGGCTGGCCAAGGTCGCCATATCGGTGACCACGCTCGACGGCGCGCTCGCCCGCACGCTCGAACCGCGCGCCCCCGCGCCGGCCAAGCGGCTCGACGCCGTCCGCGCCCTGTCCGCGGCCGGCATCCCGGTCACCGTGATGATGGCGCCGCTGATCCCGGCCATCAACGACGCCGAGATCGAGACGGTGCTGGCGCGTGCGCGCGACGCCGGCGCCGGGGAAGCGGGCTATGTCGTGCTGCGCCTGCCGCTCGAAGTGCGCGACCTGTTCCGGGAATGGCTGCTCGCGCATTTCCCCGACAAGCTCCGCCATGTCATGAGCCTCGTGCGATCCATGCGCGACGGCAAGGACTACGATGCCCAGTGGGGCAAGCGCATGACCGGGACGGGGCCTTACGCCTGGATGCTCGGCCGACGTTTCGAGATCGCCAGCGCCAAGCTGGGATTTCCCAGATCGCGGTCGAAATTGCGATGCGACCTGTTTCGTCCGCCGGTGCCGATCGGCGGGCAGCTCGATTTGTTCACGTAAGGGCCGGCCCGTATGGGACCGATCCAAGTCAAGGTTTGGCGGGTGGGCCGACGTGGAGGACCCAGAGCAGGAGCGCGATGGCGGCAAGCACGCCGACGAGGCCGAGCACGACCGGATGGGTGAGGCTCAACGGCGCGCGCCTCGCTGCCGCGACCGTTCGCGCGGGCACCGGAAAAGGGCGACCGGGGCCGGCCGGGGAGTCCGGCTGGCCCGGCACCTTCAGGCCGCGCCCTTCGAGCGTCGCTTCCGCGAGGTGACGATAGGTCGCGAGCCGCCGGGGCGTGCTTTCCCCGAGAAGGTAGGATTCGGCTTCGGCCTCGGTGGGCGTCCGCTGGTGCGCCCGGCTCAGCGCCAGCAGCCAGTCATATTTGTTCTGCTTGTAGATCGAATAGGCCACGAGCCCGACGATGTCGGTGTCGCCGGTCACGAGACTCGTGAAAACGACGTTGTGTTCCGCCGGATCGACGAGCGTGCCGTCGTAGGCGACGATCCTGCCGTCCGCCGCGGATCCATGGGCGGCGCGGTCGCTCGCGTTGTCTGCCAAGTGCGTGTCCATGATTCTCGCTTTCGGCCGGGGCATGCTCCGACATCGACCGGCCGGCCCGTCCCCGGCCGGCGACACCGGAAGGAGGTTGCGCGTTCGGAGGCCTTGCAGCTTATGAGGCAAGGCGTGGCGTTTCGCGACAGCTAACTTGACGGTGCCGTCCCGGCGCGCGCCGTCTCGCTCGAGGCGCCGTCGTCCTCGGGCGCGGTTGTCCCGGATCACGCGAGGGAGGGGTGACGTGAATCGAGTGGCGCCCGCCCCCGCGCGTGTCGTCGAGCGGGGGGAACGATCCCCCGCGCAGGGCCCGCGCGGGGCGTCTTTTCCGGGCCGCCTCGACGAGGAGGACGGGCCGCGCCCTCACTTCCAGTTCGAGCGTCAACTGGTCGCGGCGGGGTTCGCGCGGGTCGCGGGGGTCGACGAGGCGGGGCGGGGCCCGTTGGCGGGTCCCGTGGCGGCGGCGGCGGTCGTGCTCGACGCCCGCGATCTGCCGGAAGGGCTCGACGACTCGAAGGCGCTGACCGCCCCCCGGCGCGACCTGCTCTATGCGGCGATCCTGTCGAAGGCGGTCGCGGTTTCCATCGGGTTCTCGAGCGTCGCCGAGATCGATCGCGTCAACATTCGCCAGGCGACGTTCCTCGCCATGCGCCGGGCCGTTTGCGGTCTTTCGCACGCGCCGCACTACGTGCTGGTGGACGGCAACGACCACCCGCCGCATCTGCCGTGCCCGGGCCACGCCATCGTCAAGGGCGATGCCCGGGTGCTGTCGATCGCGGCGGCGTCCATCCTGGCCAAGGTCACGCGCGACCGGCTCATGCTCCGGCTCGACGCCGCGCATCCGCCCTACGCGTTCGGGGTGCACAAGGGCTACGCGACGGCCCTGCATCGCGCCGCCATCCTCCGGCACGGCCTGTCGCCGCACCACCGGCGCAGTTTCGCGAACGATCGCGTGGGCGCGCCACAAGCCGAACGCGCGCTTGGCGCTGGCATCGGCAACGAAGCGTAACGAAACAAGACAGCAGTTTCATCGAGGGCTCAACCAGCGCTTTACCTTAACGCCCGCATAGTCGCGCGGTGAGTAAGTACCCCGGTGTGTGTTCCATGGCGTCAGCACAGGCCGGATCGGCCGCCTCGAAGCTCCAGCAAAAGGTCACGCGTTCTGGAGCTTCGACGGCCCGCCTCGCGGTCGGGCGGCCGCTGCCGCTCGACACGATCGTTACGGGCGACTGCGTCGCGGCGCTGGCCGCCATGCCGGCCGACAGCGTCGACCTCGTCTTCGCCGACCCGCCTTACAACCTGCAACTCAGCCAGGCCTTGACGCGGCCCGACCAGAGCCTCGTCGACGCGGTCGACGACGAATGGGACCGCTTCGCCAGTTTCGCCGATTACGACCGGTTCAGCCGTGCCTGGCTCGCCGCCGTTCAGCGGGTCATGAAGCCCGACGGAACCCTGTTCGTCATCGGCTCCTATCACAACATCTTCCGCGTCGGCGCCGCCTTGCAGGACCTCGGTTTCTGGATCCTGAACGACATCGTCTGGCTCAAATCGAACCCGATGCCCAACTTCCGCGGACGACGGTTCACCAACGCCCACGAAACCATGATCTGGGCGTCGAAGAGCGCCGGCGCGAAGCGCTACACCTTCAACTACGAAGCCATGAAGGCGGCCAACGACGACCTGCAGATGCGGTCCGATTGGCATCTGCCGATCTGTTCGGGCGGCGAGCGGCTGAAGGACGCCGCGGGCCGCAAGGCCCACCCGACACAGAAGCCGGAAGCCTTGCTGACGCGGGTCGTGCTGAGCGCGTCGCGGCCGGGCGACACCGTGCTGGACCCATTCTTCGGCACGGGGACGACCGGCGCGGTCGCCAAACGTTTCGGCCGACGCTTCATCGGCATCGAGCGGGACCGGGCGTATGCGGCGGCGGCGGCGGCGCGCATCGCCGCCGTTGTTCCCGTGCCGGCCGAAACCCTCGAGCCGGTCCCGACGCGGCGGACGGAGCCGCGCCTCCCGTTCGCGGTCCTCATCGAGACCGGACTCCTCCGTCCCGGCACGAAACTTTACGATCCGGCCCGCCGGGTCGAGGCCATCGTGCGCGCCGACGGGCTCATAGCCGTCGGGATCGTGGCCGGCTCGATCCACAAGGTTGGGGCGCTGGTGCAGGGACTGCCGGCGTGCAACGGCTGGACGTTTTGGCACGTCGAGGACGGCGGCCGGCTGGTGCCCATCGATATTCTGCGCGATCGCGCGAGGGCGGCGGCACGGGCCGCCCCGGCCCTGCCGGCAGCGAGGCCCGCGAGCGGACGGAGCCGCCCCGCGAGAGCATAAATCCCCACGTCCAGGAACTTTGCCCCGCAGCGCAGCATTTCACTGCCGAGGGGGCCGCGAACACGGCCGCCTCGCGGAGCGCGGCCATGGTGCGTTGGATCCTGTCGTTGACGGCGTTATGCGTCGTTTCCGCTACCCTGGGGTTTGGCAAGTTCCTGCCGCTTGCCAGCACCGCGCAGAGTTTGTGGCTCGTGGTCTTCGCGGTTTCGGCCACGCTGCTCATCGGGGCGTTCGAGGCCTACGAGACTCAGGTCGGCCGCGCCGACACGGACGAGGGCTGAACCCTTCCGCGCTACCCTCAAGACCTTCGTCATAACGCCGGGCAGGGGCTCGCACGCGAGCTGTTCCGGCGAGGCCCACCGGTAGCCGGAAACCTCCGCACCCGCCGCACGTCCGCGGAACACCTCGAGCGTGAGCGCGAAATGCGTGAACGCGTGATCGACCTGGCCGACGACGGCGAGATCGAGGTCGGCGGCTCGGCGGAGCGCACCATCGTCGGCCGGCGACGCGCTCCACTCCGTCCCGAAGAACTCCGTCATGCCGCCGAGCAGTCCCGATGGCGGCCGGCTCCGGACGAGGACGGCGCCGTCCGCGCGCGCGATCACCGCGACGGCCCCGAACCGCCGCGGGCGCGCCACCTTGGGCAGCCGTTTCGGAAACAGGGTTGGATCGCCCGAGATTCGGGCGCCGCAATCGCGCGCCAGCGGGCAGATCGCGCAAGCGGGCGAGCGTGGCGTGCAGAGCGTGGCGCCGAGGTCCATCATCGCCTGGGCGAAGTCGCCCGGGCGCTCCGGCGGAACGAGGCCCGCGACGATGCACCGGATGGCCGTCCGCGCGCGCGGCAGGGGCGTTTCGATCTCAAACAGCCGCGCCACGACGCGCTCGACGTTGCCGTCGACGACCGCGGCGGGGTGGCCGAACGCGATGGCCGCCAAGGCGGCCGCCGTATAGTCGCCGACGCCCGGGAGCGCGCGCAGCGCCGCTTCCTCCTCCGGGAAGCGTCCCCCGCAGCGGTCGACGACGGACCGGGCGCAGTCGTGCAGGTTGCGGGCGCGGGCGTAGTAGCCGAGCCCCGCCCAGGCGGCCATCACCGCCTCGCGCGGCGCGCCCGCCAGCGCCTCCACGTCCGGCCACCGCGACACGAACGCTTCGAAATAGGGCTTCACCGCCGCGACGGTGGTTTGCTGGAGCATGATCTCCGACAGCCACACCCGGTAAGGATCGACGGCCCCGCCCGGCGGCGCCCGCCAGGGCAGGGCGCGGCGATGGCGGTCGTACCAGCGCAACAGGTCGCGGGTGATCGGGTTGGACGCGGGCACGGCGCGTCCCTATGCTGCGGACGCGGGCCGGACGGCGGGTCCGGGCGGCGACATGAGGGGGGACGCGGGTTGCAGCCCCACATCGGCAAGCGACCGTGGGCGCGACCGCTGGCGGATTTCGTCGACGGCTGCCTGTCCCCCGCCCTCGCGCGCTACGGGTTCGGCGAAGCCGCCATCGTCACCCATTGGCGCGATATCGTCGGCGCACGCATCGCGGCGCGCGCGGAACCGTCGCGCTTGCGTTGGCGGCGCTCCCCGCGTCACGACGCCGCCGCCACGCCGCCCGCGACCCTCGTCCTGCGGGTCGAGGGCGGCTTCGCGCTCGAACTCCAGCACCTCGCGCCCTTGATCGTGGAGCGGGTCAACACGCATCTCGGCTGGCGCTGCGTCGGCCGGCTCGATCTGCGCGGCGGGCCGCTGACGCGGCGCGGCGGCGCGGCGCCGCCGCCGCCGGCCCCCGACCCGGAGGCGGCGCGCTCGGCCGCGGCGGCGACGGCCGGGATCGACGACGCGGCCTTGCGCTCGGCCCTGGTTCGTCTCGGCGCGCGCGCGCTGAAGCCGCCGCGGTCCGCCGCGCCCGCCGCGAGTTCCCCCGCGCCATGATCTGCGGTAAAAGGACCGTCGATGAGCGGCGGCGGATGCCGGGCGTGCCGTCGCCGCGACCGAGCGAGGTTTCCATGCGCCAAGTCTTTTCCATCCACCGCAGGCAGGCCCTGCGCACGGCGGCGGCGGCTTGCGCGGCGGTCTCCGTGGCGGCGCTGTCCAGGCGCGCTTCCGCGCAGACGACCTTCCCCACCGACCAGATGCTCGCGGACGCGCAGCTTCCCGACGTGTGGCTCGGCGCCAAGGACGCGCCGGTCACGATGATCGAATACGCCTCGATGACCTGCACGCATTGCGCGGCCTTCCACGCCGAAACCTTTCCGACCCTCAAGACCAAGTACATCGACACCGGCAAGGTGCGGTTCACGCTGCGGGAGTTCCCGCTCGACCCGCTGGCCACCGCGGGCTTCATGCTGGCCCGCTGCAGCGGCCCCGACAAGCGCTACGCGATGATCGACCTCATGTTCACGCAGCAGAAGAACTGGGCCTTCGTCGACAAGCCGGTCGAAGCCCTCGCCAGCACGGTCAAGCAGGCCGGCATCTCGCAAGCCGATTTCGAGAGCTGCCTCAAGAACCAGGGACTCTACGACCAGGTGAACGGCGTCCGCGACCGGGCGGCGGAGAAGTTCACGGTGGACGCCACGCCGACCTTCTTCATCAATGGCAAGAAACACGCGGGCGAGCTCAACGTGGCCGAACTCGACAAGCTGATGGCGCCGTTCGTCAAGAGCTGAAGCCCCGTCGGCCGAGGCCGGCCCGAAGGGTCTCACACCGGCAGCGTGAGCAGGCCCGCGCGACCCCGTGCGGTGCCGAACAGAAGGCGGGTGCCCGCGTCGTCCCACGCCAGGGCCGACACGCCGCCACCGGCGGGGTCCTCGGCGCGCACGAGGATTTCGGACGTATCCGCCATGCGGCAAAGCACCACGAGCCCGTCGTCGTAGCCGAGGGCCAGCACGGCCGCGCGGGGGTGGAACGCGACCCGCGACACGCGGCTCGGCCGCGCGCCGCATTCCTTCGGCGGCTTGTTCATCGGCCCCTCCTTGCCTTCGAACGGCCAGACCACGCAGGCCTCCGCGCCCGACGTGGCGAGCCAATGCCCGTCGGGCGACCACGATACGGAGCGGGGCTTGGCGGGATATCCCGACATGCGCAGTTGCTTGCCGTCCGCGACGCGCCAGCCGTGCATGGCGTTCTCCTGCATCGTGGTGACGACGAAGCGTCCGTCGGGCGACCAGGTGACGTCGAGGTGCGAACCCTTCCAGGCCAGCGTTTCGGGCGGCTCGGAACTGTTCGGGTACCAGAGCGACGCGCCGTTGTAATGACTGAAGGCGAGGCGGAATCCCTTCGGGGCGAAACGCAGGCCCCGCACCGACGAGGCGGCCGCGACGCTCTTGGTATCCCCCTTGGCCGGGCGGGCGCGCACGGTGCGTCCCGACGCCCAGGCGAGGCCGCCGGAGGGATGCAGCGCCAGGGCGTCGATCCAACCGCCCGCCTCCTTGTCGATCTCGGCCGCGGTGCCGTCGCGTCGCGTCGCGACGAGGCGACCGTCGTCGCCGCCCGTGACGATCCGATCGGCTGAGAATTCCGCGACCAGGATCGCGCCGTCGGGATGCGCCGCGACCCGCTTCGGGTTCCCGTCGTCGGCGATCAGCACCGCACCGTCGCCCAGCGCGAGTGCGGGCACGCCCCCGATGAAGCCCGCGGCCGTGACGTGGGCGCCGGCCTCGATCGGCACGACGTTGCGGAGGACCGAATCGGTCGGCGACGGGGGAGGGATGGCCATCGGGCCGTTATAAGCCGCGCGCGCCGCTCCTGGCCAGTTCCGGGGTGCGCGACTGAGGGTCGTCGCTTGGACGTCTCGACGTTCGTTTCGACGCCTCGCCGCCGGAGCGGCAAGCCGGCCTCGGTCTCGATGAGGTGAGGGGTCACGACGAAACGCGATCGCCCTGCGCGGCGACGCTCAGCCCGGCCGACGCGGCCGCGCCGCGAGCGCGGTGGCCCACAGCGCCCGGACCGCGTGGCTCTCCGCCAAGCGGGCGTCGCGCCGCGCCTGCCCGATCGCTTCGCCGAGTCTCACGATCGCGCGCGCGATCGCGTCCGAGCTCAGCCCGGCGACCTGCCGCGCCAAAGCCGCCTTGCGCCGGGCGGGGAGGAAACCCTGGTAGGGGGCGCCATCGCCGGCCGGCCCGCCGGCGAGTTTCGTGCGATGAAGCAGGGTCGCGTGCCGGAGCGCGGCGCCGAGCAGCAGCCCGGCCTCCACCGGCCCGAGCTTGAGGCGCCGCAGGGCGGCGTCGAGGCCCGGCAGGTTTCCCGAAAAGGCCGCGTCGAGGGCGTCGTCGGTGGCCTGCGCCGAGGCGTCCGCGACGGCGGACTCGACGTCCGCCACCTCGATCCGCGCGGCGCCGTGCGCGTAAAGCATGAGCTTGCCGATCTCGGACCGGCTCGCCAGACGGTCGGCGCCGAGCATGGACGCGAGCAGGTGCTTGGCGTCGGGGTCGATCGTCATGCCGGCCGCCGCGGCCTCGTCCTCGATCAAGCGCGCGAGGTCGCGTTCATCGTCGGGATAGCACTCGATCGCGGCCGCCATCCGCGACCGTTCGACGAGCTTGCGCAACGGGGCGTCGCGCTTGAGCGCCCCCGCCTCGATGACCGCCGGGCAGGGCGAGGCGGCGTCGAGGAAAAGCGCGACCGCCGGTTCGACCTCCTTGCCGCCGCCGTCGACGTGGATGGCGCGCTTGCCGCCGAACAAGGGCACCGTCATGGCCTCGTCGACCAGGCGCGGCGCGTCGTCCGCGAGGTCGTCGGCCTTGAGGCGCACGAGCTGGAACGGGTCGCCCGGGTCGTCAACCAGCAGGGCCAGCAGGCGCCTGGCGCGCTCGCTGACAAGGCCCGTGTCGGGGCCGAACAGGAGGAACAGCGCGAAGCCCGGGGCGTCGCGCGCGATGAAGCGGTCGGCCTCGGCGGACTTTATCGCGACCATGGTCCCGTGCGCCTCGGTTGAACCACCGCTCGTCCGCGTGACGCCGAACGGACCCGCCGTCCCCTCGCCGACTCAGGGCCGGCCTGCCGCCCCGGATGCCTCACGTCCGCTTTCAGCCGTCCTTGAGGTACGGATGTGACGCATCCCCATCCCGGGCCGGGCGCCGGACGGCGCGTTCGTCGCAGCATCAGCCACGATGCGCGCCCGATTCCTCAGGGCTTCATCGGTTCCGCCAGCGCCGCGGCGATCCGCGTCGTGATCTGGTCGGCGACCGTCCTGGCGTCGCGGATCTCGGCATCCTTCGCGGCCCGGATGTTGGCGAAGCGCTGCGCCGAACGGTCGTAGCTCGCGGCGCTCGTGACGGAGCCGGCCGCCACGTTCGGACCGCCGCCCACCGGCACGAGCCGATAGGCGATCACCGTCACGATCGTGGCGTTCTGGGCGCGTCCCGTGACGCTGTCGATCAGCGCCGTCTGTACGCGCTCCGTCGCGGTCAGGATCAGGTGGTATTTGGGGTCCGGATTGGCGCCGGTGCCATTCAAACGGGTGATCAACTCGTCCTGCAGGTAATGGCCGAGCCGGTCCGGCACGGGATCGACGGCGATCCTGCGCAATTCGCCGTCGAGGTTTCCGTTCAGGCTCGCGTATTCCGGGCGGAAGCAGCCGCCCAGTGCCAGGCACGCGAGGCCGCAGCAGACGACGGCGCGCAACGTGCCGACCCGGTGCCGTGAAAGGCTAGACCACGACATTGACGATCCTCGAGGGCACGACGATGACCTTCTTGGGCGTCCGCCCATCGAGCACGCGCCGCACCGTGTCGAGCGCGAGCGCGCCGGCCTTCACGGCCGCGGCGTCGGCGTCCCGCCCGATGGTGAGGTCGTCGCGCTTGCGCCCGTTGATCTGCACCGGCAGCACGATCATGTCCTCGATCGTGAGCGCGCGCTCGGCGCGGGGCCAGGCGGCCGTGGCCGCGAGCGTGTCGTGCCCGAGCGCCTGCCAGCAGGCCTCCGCGAGGTGGGGCATGAAGGGCGCCACGACGAGGACGAGGATGTCGGCCGCTTCCCCGAAGGCGCGCGCGATCGCGCCCCCCGGCGTGACCGGCGCCTCGACCTCGTCCAGCGCCGCCGTCAAGCGGTTCGCGAGATCGTAGATGTGGGCGACGCAGCGGTTGAACCGCAGCCGTTCGATGTCGTCCTCGACCCCGATCAACGCCCGGTGGGCCGCCTTGCGCACGGCGCTCGCGAGCGCGGACCCTTCGGCGCCGGGCGATGTCGCGAGCGGCTCCGCTCGCCCGGCCGCCCGCGCGAGCTCGGTCACGAGCCGCCACAGGCGCTGGGCGAATTTCGCCGCCCCCTGGACGCCGTCCTCGGTCCAGATCACGTCGCGGTCGGGGGGGCTGTCGGACAGCATGAACCAGCGCGCCGTGTCGGCCCCGTAGGACGCGATGATGTCGTCCGGGTCGACGGTGTTGCGCTTGGACTTCGACATCTTCTCGATGGCGCCGATCGCGACCGTCTCGCCGGTGTCGATGCGCACGGCGCGGCGCCCGGGGCCGCTGCCCTCGATGCGGACCTCGTCGGGGGACACCCAGGCGCCGGCGCCGGACCGGTAGGTTTCGTGCACCACCATGCCCTGGGTGAACAGGCCCGCGAAGGGCTCGTCGAGGTCGAGCAGGCCCACCTTGCGCATCGCGCGCGTGAAGAAGCGCGAATACAGGAGATGCAGGATCGCGTGCTCGACGCCGCCGATATACTGGTCGACGGGGAGGAAGCGGTCTGCCACGGCGGGCGTGGTCGGCGCCAGCGCGTTCCACGGGTCGGTGAAGCGGGCGAAATACCACGACGAATCGACGAACGTGTCCATCGTGTCGGTTTCACGCCGGCCTTCGCCGCCGCACGCCGGGCAGGGCACGCGCGTCCAGGTCGGGTGACGGTCGAGCGGGTTGCCGGGCTGGTCGAAGGTGACGTCGTCCGGCAGGACCACCGGCAGGCTTTCGCGCGGCACCGGCACCACGCCGCAGTGCTCGCAGTGGATGATCGGGATCGGGCAGCCCCAATAGCGCTGCCGCGATATGCCCCAATCGCGCAGCTTGAAGTTGATCTGGCGGCTCGCCTGCGCGGCGCCGTCGAGGACGGCGTCTTCGAGGCGGCGCGCGACCGCCGCCTTGGCCTCGCCCGTGGTGAGGCCGTCGAGGAAGCGCGAATGGATCATCCGCCCGTCGTCCGCGTAGGCCTCGGTGCCCACCGCGAAGCTGGCGGGGTCGGCGTCGGGCGGGCACACGACGGGGAGCACGGGCAGATCCTTCGCGCGGGCGAAGTCGAGGTCGCGCTGGTCGTGCGCCGGGCATCCGAAAATGGCACCCGTGCCATAGTCCATCAGGATGAAATTGGCGACGTAGACCGGCAAGGTGAGCGCGGGATCGAGCGGGTGGACGGCCCGCAGCCCCGTGTCGAAGCCCTTCTTCTCGGCGGTCTCCAGGGCCGCCATCGACGTGCCGAGCTTGCGCGTCTCGGCGATGAAGGCGGCGAGCGCCGGTTCCCGTGCAGCCGCGGAGGCCGCCACCGGGTGGTCGGGCGCCACCGCGAGGAAGCTCGCGCCGAACAGCGTGTCGGGCCGCGTCGTGTAGACGGCGAGTTCGCTGGCGCCGCCGCCGGCGTTCGAGGGCTCGAGCGCGAAGCGGACCACGAGCCCTTCCGAGCGACCGATCCAGTTGCGCTGCATGAGCCGCACCTTTTCGGGCCATTTGTCGAGCCGGTCGAGGCCCGCCAGCAGGTCCGCCGCATAGTCCGTGATCTTGAAGAACCACTGCGTCAGGTCGCGCTGTTCGACGAGCGCGCCCGAGCGCCAGCCGCGGCCGTCGATCACCTGCTCGTTGGCCAGGACCGTGCGGTCCTCGGGGTCCCAGTTCACCTTCGATTTCTTGCGGGCGACGAGCCCCGCGTCGAGGAAATCGAGGAACATGCGCTGCTGGTGCCTGTAATAGGCCGGGTCGCAGGTGGCCACCTCCCGCGCCCAGTCGAGCGACAGACCCATGCGCTTCAATTGCGCCCGCATGGCCGCGATATTGGCGTAGGTCCATGTCGCCGGGTGCGTGTCGTTCCGCATGGCGGCGTTCTCGGCCGGCATGCCGAACGCGTCCCAGCCCATCGGGTGGATGACGTTGAAGCCCTTGGCGCGCTTGTAGCGCGCCACCACGTCGCCCATGGCGTAGTTGCGCACGTGCCCCATGTGGATGCGCCCGGACGGGTAGGGGAACATTTCGAGGACGTAGTATTTGGGGCGGTCGTCGTCGTTCGACGCCCGGAACGTTTCACGCTCGTCCCAGATCTTTTGCCAATGGCCCTCGGCCTCGGCTGCGTGATAGCGGTCGTTCACTCGTGGTCAGCCGGTGTGGGGTGGGCGGGCGCCTCGGGGGGTGCGCCGCACTCAGCATGAAAAACGTTGAAGGGTCAATGAACGCGCGAGGTCCCGCGACCGCCCGCTCCGCCGATCTCAGCCCTTCTGCCTCGCCGTCTTGCGGGACTGCTTTTCGACGGCGCCAGCGTCGGCCTTGGCACGCAGCGTGGCGGCGCGCGCCGCCGTCAGCCGCGACGCGCAGAAGCCGTGCTTGTCCTCGCCGGCGTAATCGCGGCAGGTTTCCTCCCGAACCGAGGAAAAGCCCGCCTGTTCGCGGGCGTAGCCGACGATGGTCGGCTTGTCCTTGGTCGTGGTCAGCAGCCGCTTGAAGTTGGCGCGGACGCCGCTGTCCGCCTGCGCGCGGTCATGCTCGATGCCTTTCGCCTTGTCGGGGCCGAGCGCGGACGCTTGCGGCCCCCACAATCCTCCCGGCTTGACGCGACAGTTCGCTTCCTTGAACTCGCAGGAAGCGGGCTCGCCCGTCGCCAAGGCGGCGCCGTCGAGCACGTCGAACACGATGGGGCAGGCCGGAAAGGCGATGGCGACGCGCGCGACGCCGTCCGGATGGCCGAGATCGGTCGTGGCGAACGGGGCGCCGGGCGCCTCGACCTGGCAGGTTTCGCGGGCGTTCGACAATTGCTCGCCGCTGAGGGACAGCCGGGTCACGGCCAGCGCCTTGTCGCGCAGGTCGAACGCGACCTGGCTCCTGCGCCCGTTGAGGAACAGGGTCTGGCCCGCGAGCGCCGTCGGCGGGGTCAGCTTGGCGGGGGCCGGCACCGCCTCGGTGCCGATGGGGCGCCGGCGGAGCTTCGCGGCCGGACGTCCCACGGAGGTCGGGGGCACCGCCGCCCCGGCTGGCGTCGGCGCGACGGCTCCCGGCAGGACCATCTGCGCCGCGGCCGGCCCCGACATCGCGGCCAAGAGAACGAGGCAACGGACTAACCGCATGGTCGGGTCGGCTCCGCGAAACGCGCCGGGCTTGTCCGACAGCGCGGGCGGGCGCTCACCGGAACTCTGAAAGTACCGGGGAAGCATGCCGCATTTGGCGCCCGAAGAGAAAAGCCTTTTCGCCGCGGCGGTGAAAGCGGCCGGCCTCGTGGCTCTTCGGACACGGCCGAAGGTCGAGGTCGGCTGGGCCGGGGGAGGGCCCGGATTGGGGGCTGCCGCGGTCGCGGTCCTCCCCCTGGGCTCCGCCGGTTGCCTATGGGCGAAGGGCGCCGAGCGCCGTCGTCGCGGCGTCGGCCGCCGCCACCCCCGTCTCGTAGGCGCCGTGGGCGGTGGAGAAGCGGTGGGACGAGCACGCCTCCCCGGCGAAGAACAGGCGGTCGTCGACGGGCGCCGAGAGGGTTTCGCGCGCGTGCGCCCGGCCCGGCTTGGCGTACGAATAGGAGCCCCGCACCAGTCCGTCGCGCGCCCACGCCGAACAGGCCGCGGGCGCTATCCGCTCGCGGATGCCCGTTCCGAAATGGGACGCGAGCTCCTCGGCCGCGAACGCGAAGGCCGCAGCCTCGCCCCCTTTTTCCAGATCGTGCGCGAGGGCGCCCGCGAAATAACATTCGATGACGGGGTCGCCGAAGGGCCGCGTCTGGTAGGCGCCCGTTCCGGTGCGGTGGGGCGAACCCATCAGGTTCCCGTCGCGCGGCAGATCGCACGGCGCGGACACGGCGAGGAACAGCTTGTCGGCGAGGCCCAGGGGCAGGTCGGCCGCCGCCGCGAGCTTGTCGGGAAGCGGCGGCTCGAAGCGGATCGCCCCGGCGGCGAGCACGTCCGTCGAAACGGTGACGATGACGGCCCGCGTGAGCAGGGCGCCGCGCGCGGTGTCGATCCGGACACCATCGGCCCTGGAATGGTCGATGGCGCGAACCGCCGTGCCGAGCGCGATCGCGACGGGAGCGCCATAGGCCGCGACGAGGCGGCCGTAGCCGTCGCGCACGCGCCAGTCCGGCCCCGGCCCGGGGTCGTAGCGTCCGTAGTCGCGCAGCGATGCCGCGCCGAGTTCGACGCCGTTGATGTAGGTTCCGACCGCGTCGATGAGGTTGTTCCAACGGCCGCCGGGGCGCAACAGCGCCGCCAGGGCGAGATCGGGATCGGTCGCGGCGCGCTCTTCCGCGCGGGCGAAGAAGGCGCCGAGCGCGCGCCGGGCGCCGCGGTCGTCCTTGGGAGACAGCGCGAGGTCGCGCCCGCCGTCGTCCCAGGGTGCGGGGGTCCGGTCGACCGCGTACCCGAGTTCGCCGGCGATGCCCGTCCAGGCGTTGGTTCGGGCTCCGTGCAGCCAGCCGCAGCCGAGGTCGACCGGCACGCCCGCCGGGTCGACCGTGTGGGCCCGTCCGCCCGGCCGGTCGGCCGCTTCGAGCACCACGAGGCGGAGGTCCGGCCGCGACGCCATGAGACGCCGCGCCGCGCCGATCCCGGCCGCGCCCCCGCCCACCACGGCCACGTCGACCGCGTGCCCCGTCCAGCCCTCGCACACAGGCATCGACCCGTTCCCCCGGCGCGCGCCCTCAGTCTACGGGCGGTTCGGCCCACGCGCCGCGCCCGCGCGCTCGAACGGCCCCGGACCCGCCCTCTGCGTCCGCCAGTATGGCGGGAAGCTCCGCCAGCGCGTCGTGGTGGAGCAAGGCGACGCCGTTGGTGCGCGCGAGCTGCCGCGCGGCGCGCGTGAAGGCGGCGTTCGATACCACCGCGGCGCGGTCGCCGCCATGGTACGGCAGGGCCGCGAAGGCTTCCTGCACCGCCTTGTTGCCCACGGGGCGCGCATGGAATTTGCACTGCAGCACGACGCGGCGGCCGCCGCGTTCGGCGATGAGGTCGGCGCCCTGGTCGCCCGTCGCCGGGGTCGTCGACACGCGCCAGCCCGCGTCGCGCAGCCTGTCGGCGCACAGCGCTTCGTAGCCCGCGCCGGTCATCGACGCCGGCGTGCCGCCCGCGTCCCGTCGGGCCTCGAGGGAACGCTCGACCCGCGCCCCGATCCACGCCCGCGCGTCCTCCCAAGCACGCGCGTCGGGTTGCAGTCCGGCGGTCGACACGCGTCGCGCCCGGGCCTCCCTCAGCACGACGTTGCCGATGAAGTAATCGAGGTGCGCGTCCCAGGCGCCGAGGTCGACGTTGCCGTAGCCGTCCGGCATTTCGAGCTGGCGTCGCTTGACGGACAGCGTCGTGAGATGGTGGCGCGTCACGTTCCCGATCAGCCTGCGAAGCCGGCGTCGGCGCCACCAGCGGCGCGCGTGTTGGGCTACGAAGCCCGTGGCGAGAAGCACGGCGATGACGGGGACCGGGCCGATGGAGGTGCCGCGCATGGTGCCGTGCGTCCCCGCGCGCGTCCACTCACTCGCCGGCGCGCAACGCCCGGGCCGGCGCCACGGACAGCGTTTTCTGCACCTGCATCGGCGCGGCGGGGCCGGCGCCGCGCGGCGCGTCGAACACGTGGGCCACGGCGGCGTCTTCGAACAAGCTCGAGACGCTCGCCTCGACGGCGATGCGCGAGATCGCTTCGCCGATCAGGGGCGCGACGGGCATGATGCGGATGTTGCGCGCCGCCCGCACGGCATCCGTCGGCCGGATGGTGTCGGTCATCACCAACTCCTTGAGTTGCGATGCGCCGATGCGCTCGACGGCATCGCCGGACAGCACGCCGTGCGTCACATAGGCGTAAACCTCGTTCGCGCCCTCGGCCAGCAGCGCGTCGGCGGCGTTGCACAGCGTGCCGCCGGAATCGACGATGTCGTCGACGAGGATGCAGCACTTGTCCCTGACGGCGCCGATGATGTTCATGACCTCGGACTCGCCGGCGCGCTCGCGGCGCTTGTCGACGATGGCCAGGTGCGCGTCGATGCGTTTGGCCAGCGCCCGCGCCCGTACCACGCCGCCGACATCGGGCGAGACGACCATCACGTTCGAGCAATCGAGCCGTTCGACGATGTCGCGCACCATCACGGGGGCGGCGAACAGATTGTCGGTTGGGATGTCGAAGAAGCCCTGGATCTGGCCGGCGTGGAGGTCGACGGTCAGCACACGGTCGGCGCCCGCGCGCGTGATGAGGTTCGCGACGAGCTTGGCCGAGATGGGCGTGCGCGGCCCGGCCTTCCGGTCCTGCCGCGCATAACCGAAATAGGGCAGCACGGCGGTGATGCGGCGCGCCGACGCCCGGCGCAGCGCATCCGTCATGATCAGCACCTCCATCAGGTGATCGTTCGCCGGAAAGGCGGTCGACTGGACGATGAACGTGTCCTCGCCGCGCACGTTCTCGAGGATCTCGACCCAGATCTCCATGTCGGCGAAGCGCTTCACCTGACAGCGGGTCGGCTCCACCCCGAGATAGGCGGCGATCGCCTCGGCGAGCGGGCGGTTCGAGTTCCCGGCCAGGACCTTGACGCTTCCGGGCATACGTTCCTCGCAAGGCTCGACGGGTCGGCGACCGGTGCTGTGCCGAGGCTGCCGACCTCGGACGCGCGGGGTTCTGCGCGGGCCGTCACGCGGCTGTCGCATCGCGGCCCGCTGCCTTCTAGCAGTGATGGCGGGACCCGACAACGCGGCGCGACCACGACCCGTCGGCGCGCGCTTCAGCGCCGTTGGCCCTCGGCGACGCGGGGCATCCGCCGGCCCGGTACCCCACCCGTCGGCGCCGTCGCCGCCGGGGCGGCGGCGTACGCGAGCCTATCCTACCGAAGCGCCGCCGGCGGCGCTTCGGCGATCGCCGCCGTCGCGCCCCCGGCCTCGGGGGTTTCGCTCAGGAAGACCGCGATGTCGTCCGCGCTGCGCGCCGCGAGGTTGGTCAGCACGGGGTCGTCGACCACCCCCCACGGGTCGGCCGAGGGGTCCCCCGCGGCGCCCTTGACGGTGAGCGCGTCGTCGAGGCGGCGCGTGCGCCGCTTCGTCGTGTCGTAGATGTCCCACACGTAGTGCACGGCCATGCCCCCCTCGGTCGGGTAGGCGTCGAGGTAGCCGCGCACGAAATAGCGCGCCGCCCCCGCGTCGGTCGTGAGCGTCATGTCCCGGCCCTTGGCCTCGGCCGTCATCGCCTGTTCGAACCGCGCCACGACGGTGTCGGGCGCGCCCTCGATGCTGGCGAGCGACACGGACGCGGCGCGCGGGCTTTTCATGTCGCCCCGGGCGATCAGCGCCCGTATGTCGGGCCGCCCGCCGCCGGACGCGATATCCTCGGCGCAGCCGCCGAGCAGCGCCGCGAAAAGCAGGGCGCCGCAAGCGCCGCGTGATGCCCGCACCCGTCCCGCTCCCGACCCCGCCCGCGTTCATCCTTTCGTAACCTCATCGGACCACGAGGTCCAGGTCCGGCGCGTTCAGCGGCTCGGCGCGCGCGGCCGTCACGAGCGACGTCCGCCCGAGGCAGAGCGCGGTGTCGGTCGCCGAGTCCATCAGGATCATGTGCAGGAAGAACACCTGGTCGGCGGCGATCGGCCAGGGACTGCCGGCGTAGACCATGGGGGCGTCCATCCACGAGGGTGCGAACGTCGCGCCAAGTGCGTACCCGCAGGCGTTGAGGCGGTGGTCCGCGAGGCCGTGGGCGTCGAGGACGCGCGCGTGGGCCGCGAACACGTCGCCGGCCGTGCGCCCGGGCCTGAGCTCGGCCTCGCAGGCCAGCAGCGCGTCCCGCGCCGCCGCGTGATAGGCGCGGTGGAGCGGCTTCGGCGCGCCCGTCACATGCGTGCGCATGATGGCGGCGTGGTAGTGCCGCCAAACGCCCGCGAATTCGAGCGTGATCTGGTCGTCGGCGTCGAGGCGTCGGCGCCCCGCCTTGTAGCGGCACAGCAGGGCGTCGGCGCCCGAGCCGATGATGAACGCGTTGGCGGGGTAGTCGGCGCCGGCCCGGAACAGCGCGGCGTGCTGCGCGGCCAGGATGTCGCCCTCGTCGGTCCCCGGCGCGAGAAGGCCGACCGCGGCGCGGTCGGCGGCGTCCGACAGGGCCGCGGCCTGCCGCACGCAGGCGATCTCGGCCGCGGATTTGGTCGCCCGCAGCTCCGGCACGAGCCGGGACCCGTCGGCGACCCGGGCGAAGCCGTCGAGGGCCGCGGCGAGCTTGAGGCCGTTGCCGTAGGTCAGGCCGTGGCTGTCGTATTCGACGCCGAGGCGCGTGCCCCGCGCCCCGCGGTCGTCGAGCAGCGCGACGAGGTCGCGCGCGGGTCGCGCGTCCGCGCCGTCGCGCCAGATGCGGATGGCGGCGATGTCCGACGTGCGTTGCGCCTGCCGGAGGTCGGCCGAGCGTGTCAGCAGCGCCGTGCGACCTCCCGCGTCGACGTAAAGGCACTGGAAGAAGCAGAAGCCGAACGTGTCGTAGCCCGTCAGCCAGTACATGCTTTCCTGAGAGAACAGCAGCATGCCGTCGAGCTCGGCCGCCGCCATGGCGGCTTGCAGCCGCGCCATGCGCGAGGCCATCTCGGCGGGTTCGAAATGCAGGGCCACGGAAGCGCTCCCCACGCGCGAGGTCATGGACGGGAGGCCCCCCGTACCGATGCGCCGGACCTTGTCACATCCCAACCCGGTCGACTTCGACCTTTCGTGTCACATGGCTACCGTCGGCGCTTTGCACGGAGGCCGTGACGTTGAACGGGTTTTGCGCCGATCCAGGGCCGCCTGACGAAATCTCACGCGCGTCCGTCCGCTCCGAGGGCGTGGCCCCGGCTCACCGTTGCAGGCGCAACCCGAACAGGAGCACGTCCTGCGAGAACGAGGCGTTCTTGACGGTGCTGGTGAGGTCCTCGTGGCTGTAGGTCGCGGTGCCGACCAGCGCGCGCGAAAAGTGATATTCCGCCTTCAGGGTTTCGGCCAGCGTGTCCTCGGCGATCGGCACGCCGACATAGTCGGTGTTGAGGTAGGACAGGGCACCGGTGATCGTGAGGTTGCGCAGGAGCGCGTGCGACACTTCGAAGGTCGCCGAGCGCGACTGGGCGCCCGAGGAGCCCGCCACCGTGGTCTCGTCGAAGCTCGTGGCGCCGCGCAGCGTGATCAGCGTGAGCGGGGTCGCGGCGTAGCTGACGGCGCCGTTGACCACCGGCCCTTCGAGGTTGCGGAGGCGCTTGTCGGCATAGGTCCGCTCGCCGTATCCCGCCGACGCTTCGCCCGTGAACAGGCGGTTGAACTCGAAGCTCGCCCCGACCTGGCCGATGGCGCCGTCCGAATCGCGCCGGAAGCCGGACAGGTCGACGAGCCGGTCGTGCGCGCGGTGGTCCACGAACAGGTCGACGAAGGGTTTCAACGCGGGTGTGATCTCGTAGCCGACGCGCGCGCGCAGGCCGAAATCGTCGTAGTTCTCGCTGGCGAGGTCGTCGAGGCCGCCGCCCGCGAGCGCGGCGTTGTCGTAGGCGACGCGGTCGAAGGAACCGTGCAGGCCGAGCGACAGCCGGCCCAGGGTTTCCGTCCCCCCGAGCGTCGTGCCGAACGTGGTGATGAGCGGTCGGCCGACCACGGCGCCGCTCACCTCGGGCGAGTTGGTGCGCTGCGTGTCGACCGTGAAGCGTTGCTCGGCATCGATGACCGAGTTGCGGTCGACGTCGAGCCTGAGGTCGACGACGCCGGCCGCGTCGGGACGGTTCGCCTGAGGGTCGTCGAAATAGTCGTTGTAGGCGCCGTGCATGGCGGCCTTGAGTTCGCTCGACGACCAGTTCGACAGCAGGCCGAAGCCGCCTTCCGTCCGGCTGAATCCGGACGGCCGCACGCCGATCTGCGTCTGGTCCGGGTTCGAGTCGTAGCCGAGGCTTTGCGAGACGTAGGGGGTGAGCCGCAGCGACCCCACGTCGACGCCGACGGGCTCGAACGGCTTTTCCTCCACGCCGGTGCGCGGCCGCGTCGCGACCGGCAGGGCGGCGACGGCCGGCGCGGGCCGGATCTCCCGGTCGAGCGTGTCGATCGCCGCGCCGCCGCCCTTGGGCCGCGCCGATGTCGGATAGGCTTGCAGGGACGGCAGGGGCGGGGCACCCTTGCGCGGCACCTTGGTGCGGTCGCGCGTCTTGGCGGTGCCCTTGGGAAACCCGAACTTGGGGCGGGCGGCATCGTCGGTCCGCTTGAAGCCGGTGTCCGGGTCGGCGGAGGTGACGGCCCCGCCGATGCCTTCGGTCGCGGACGGCAGGGCCTGAGGCCCGTCCTCGCCCACCGGCCCGCGCAGGGTCGGGATGGTCGTCGAAATGCCGCCGCTCGTCTGCTGCGCCGCGGCGCTCCCGGATCGGGCGGCCCAGGGAAGAGCGGCCGAAAGCGCGACAGCAAGCGACCTGGCGACGATGGAGCGCTTGGCTGTCGACGACACTTCGCTCCCCGACCCCTCGCGCCACGCCGTCGATCGATCCTTCACGGAGGTTAACCGCATCATGGTTAATGGCGCGTTATGCCGGGCCTCGGCCGGGGCGGTCGCTTTGCCCAAGCGGCGCGCCGGTGGTATCCAGGCTGCCATGACCGCGTCAGGCCCGCTGTCCGCCCACGTCCTGCCCGTGCGCCCCTCGGGCGCGCTGCGCTCGGCGCTGCGCACCCTCGCCCTCGAACGTGCCGGCATCGCGGCGCTCGAAGAGGCGCTCGCGGGGCCGACGCTCGGGGCCGCGTTCGATCGGGCGGTGGCGCTGCTGCACGGCATCGCCGGGCGCGTGATCGTGACCGGGATGGGCAAGTCGGGCCACATCGCGCGCAAGCTCGCCGCGACCTTCGCCTCGACCGGGACGCCCGCCGCCTTCGTGCACGCCGCCGAAGCGAGCCACGGCGACCTCGGCATGATCCAGGCGAGCGACGCCGTCGTGGCCCTGTCTTGGTCGGGCGAAACGGCGGAGCTCGCCCATATCATCACCTACGCGCGGCGGTTCGGCATCCCGCTCGTGGCGTTGACCAGCGACGCGCGGAGCACGCTCGGCCGGGAATCGAACCTGTGCCTCGCCCTGCCGCCGAGCGAGGAGGCCTGCCCCAACGGCCTCGCGCCCACAACGTCGACGACGGTGCAGCTCGCGATGGGCGACGCGCTGGCGGTGGCGCTGCTCGAAGCCAGGGGGTTCAGCGCCCGCGATTTCAAGACGTTTCACCCGGGCGGCAAGCTCGGCGCCAAACTCACCTTCGTGCGTGACGTGATGCACGCGGGTGCGCGCATCCCCCGCGTCGCGGCGGGCGCCCCGATGACGGACGCCGTGATGGAGATGACGGGCAAGCGCTTCGGCTGCGTGTGCGTGGTCGACGCCTCCGGCCGTCTTGTCGGCATCGTCACCGACGGCGACCTACGGCGCCACATGGGGACCGACCTCCTGCGGGCCAGCGTGCGCGCCGTGATGACGGCGTCGCCGCTGACCGTCGGCCCCGACGCGCTCGCGGTCGAGGCCCTGGCCCTATTGAATGGCCAGCGGCGATCCGTGCTGCCCGTCGTCGACGCCGCCGGCATGCCGGTGGGCATCCTGCATCTGCACGACCTTTACGCGATCGGGGTGGCTTGAGGCTGGTTTCTCAAGCGCCCACCATGCTCGACCAAATGCCCGACATGGCGTTCGACCGCGCCGTCGTGCCCCATGTCGACGACCTCGGCGCGAGCCGGGGCGCGAACCGGGCCTTCCTCGATCTGGCCGCGCGCGGGCTCGTGACCTGCGGCTCCGTGATGGTGCCGGGGCCGTGGTTCCGCGACATCGCCGAGGCGGCGCAAGCCGATCCGGGCCTCGACATCGGCGTCCACCTCACGCTCACCAGCGAATGGGACAGGTGTCGCTGGGCACCGATCTCGACCACGCGCCGTGCCTCGGGGCTGATCGACGAGGACGGCTATTTCTGGCGCGACCTCGAAAGTGTCCGGCGCCATCTCGTGCCCGAGGCGGCGGAAGCGGAATTGCGGGCGCAGATCGAGCGGGCGGTCACGGCGGGCATCGCGCCGACCCACATCGACGCCCATATGGCGGCCGCCATGCTGCCGGCTCTGCTCGACGCGCACGTGCGGCTCGGGCGGGACTTCGGCCTCGTCCCCGTGCTGCCACGCTCGATCGTCTGGGCGCCCGATCCCGCCGTGTACCGGAGGGCGGTCGCGGCGCTCGACCGGGCGGGGGCGCCGGTGTTCGATCATTGCCGCGGTACCCTCGCGGTCGAGCCCGCCGTCCTCGAGGAGCGGTGGCGGGCGCTCATCGCCGATTTGCCGCGCGGGGTGACGCACCTCGCGCTCCACTGCACGGTTCCCGGTGATTTCGCCGACATGGCGCCGGCGCACGCCCCTTGGCGGTTCGCGGAACACGCGCTGTTCGCCCGCGGGGCCGTGCGCGACCTGTGCGCGGCGCAAGGCGTGGGGATCATCGGAACGCGTGCGGTCCAGCGCGTGTGGCGAGCCAGCTAGCGGCCCCGCCCGAAGGGGCCGTGCGGCGCACCGGCAACCGCTTCGACCGCTAACCGCTTTGCAAGAATGGGGCCGGCCGGCGCTTGCCGGGTATCGCGCGTGGCGCGGCGTGGTATAGGGTCGGCGTCGCGGGCGCATCGCCGGCCGCTTCCGTCGTGTTCGGACCAGCGTTGAGCGTGTTGAATGGCGCTTTCGGCCAAGCTCGTGATGCGCCAGGGCCAAGCCCTGGTGATGACGCCGCAGTTGATGCAGGCGATCAAGCTTCTCCAGTTCTCGAACCTCGAACTCGCGTCCTTCGTCGAGGACGAACTCGAACGCAACCCGCTGCTCGAACGCGCTGAGGAAGCCCCCGACACTTCCGGTGCCGCGCCCGCGTCGGATTACGAGGGCGAGGTCGCCACGCGCGACTGGGCGAGCCGCGAGCTCGAAACGAACCAGGTCGCACTCGAAGCGGGGCTCGGCACCGAGCTCGAAAACGCCTTCGAGCGCGACGGCCCCCCCACGGCCGCCGAACCCCCGATGGAAGGCCAGGGCCTGTCGGCCACGTCCTGGACGGGTGCCGGCGCGCCGTCCGATGGCGAACACGCGAACCTCGAACGTTTCGTCGCCGCGGAAGCTTCCCTGCACGGCCACCTGCACGCCCAGCTCAACGTGGCGCTGCCCGCCGCCGCCGACCGGCTCATCGGCGCGGCGCTCATCGACGCGGTCGACGAAGCCGGCTACCTGTGCGAACCCTTGGACGCCATCGCGGTGCGGCTCGGCATCGCGGTGGGCCGCGCGGAGGCGGTCCTCGACGTGATCCACGGTTTCGAGCCCACGGGCGTGGCGGCCCGCTCGCTCGCCGAATGCCTGGAACTGCAGCTGCGCGAGCGCGAGCGTTTCGATCCCGCCATGCGGTCCCTCGTGGCGAACCTCGACCTCCTGGCCCGTCGCGACCATGCCGCCCTCAAGCGGCTATGCGGCGTCGACGACGAGGATCTCGGCGACATGGTGGCCGAAATCCGCCGTCTCGATCCCAAGCCCGGCCGCGCCTTCGGGGGCGCGCCCCTGCAGACGATCGTTCCCGACGTCTACGTCCGCGCCGCCCCCGACGGGTCCTGGGCGGTCGAACTGAACACCGACGTCCTGCCCCGGGTGCTGATCAACCAGAGCTACCACGCGCGGGTGGTCCGCAAACCCGTGAGCGACGCCGACAAGAGCTTCGTCGCCAACTGCATGCAGACCGCCAACTGGCTCACCAAGAGCCTCGAACAGCGGGCGCGCACCATCCTCAAGGTGTCGAGCGAGATCGTGCGCCAACAGGACGAATTCCTCGCCCGCGGCGTGGAATTCCTGCGGCCGTTGAACCTGAAGACCGTCGCGGATGCGATCGGCATGCACGAGTCGACGGTGTCGCGCGTCACCTCTAACAAGTACATGGCGAGTCCGCGGGGCACCTTCGAACTGAAGTACTTCTTCACGGCATCGATCGCCTCGACGCTCGGCGGCAACGCCCATTCGGCGGAAGCCGTGCGCTTCCGCATCAAGCAGATGATCGACGGCGAAAGCCCGACGGACGTCCTGTCCGACGACGCGATCGTGCTGCGCCTCAAGGCGGCGGACATCGATATCGCCCGGCGCACCGTCGCGAAATACCGCGAGAGCCTGCGAATCCCGTCCTCGGTCGCACGCCGGCGGGAGAAGGCCGGGCAGGACTTCAAGTATTTCCCGAAGCCGAAGCCCCGAGCGGCCCTCCGATGACGGCCCGCTCCTCGCTTGGCCCCGGCGCCCGGCTTTCGGCCGGTCCGCGGAAGGCGCACCGTCCGCGGACCGGCGCGTCGCGGCCATGAGCGCGGCGAAGCGGGGGAGGCTCGAACGCTTTCTCGATCATGCCCGTCGAGAGCCGGTGGTGATGGGCATCCTCAACACCACCCCGGATTCGTTCTCGGACGGAGGCCGCTTCGAGGCGCCGGCGCTAGCCGCCGCGCGGGGCCGCGAAATGGTCGTGCAGGGCGCGGCCGTGCTCGACATCGGCGGCGAGTCGACGCGTCCGGGGTTCACGCCCGTTCCGGCCGACATGGAATGGGCGCGGATCGCGCCGGTTCTCGGCGAACTCGTAGCGGTCCTCGACGTCCCGATCTCGGTCGACACCACCAAGTCGGCGGTGGCCCGCCGCGCCCTGGCGGCCGGTGCCGGGCTGATCAACGACATCTGGGGATTCCAGGGGGACCCCGCCATGGCCGAGACGGTCGCCGAAGCCTGCGCGGCGGCGGTGCTCATGCACAACCGCGACCGACCCGACCCGGCGGTCGACATCGTCGACGACATGCGCCGCTTCTTCGACCGCTCGCTCGACATCGCACGCCGCGCCGGCGTCCCGACGACTAAACTGATCCTCGACCCCGGCATCGGTTTCGGCAAGACGCCGTCCCAGCAGCTCGACGCCCTGCGGGGCATCGCCAAACTGCTGCCCTACGGGCTGCCCCTGCTGGTGGGCGTGTCGCGGAAGTCGTTCCTCGGGCGGATCACCGGGGCCGCTGTCGGCCAGCGCGCGATCGAGACTATCGCGGCGAATCTCGCGGCGGCGGCGGCCGGCGCACGCCTCTTCCGCGTTCACGACGTGAGCGAACACGTGACCGCGCTGAAGGTGTTCGAGGCCATCCACGGCGGCGCGGCGTGAACGCATCCGCCGGGGGCGTCGAGATCGCGCTCGGTCTCGGCAGCAATATCGGCGACCGCCGGGCGCACCTGGCGGGCGCGCTCGCGGTCATCGGGGCGGCGGGGATCGCGCGCGACCTCCGCCGCTCGTCGATCTACCGCACGGCCCCTTGGGGCCCGGTCGCGCAAGACGATTACCTGAACGCTTGCGCGACCGGGATCACCGACCTTTCGCCGCACGACCTCCTGCGGCGGATCAAAGCCGCGGAAGTCGCCCTCGGCCGCACCGACACGGTCCGCTGGGGGCCGCGCGTCATCGACATCGACATTTTGTACTACGGCGACGTCTCGCTCGACACGCCGCCGCTCACGTTGCCGCACCGCGATCTGCTCAACCGCGCTTTCGTCCTGGTTCCGTTGGCCGAACTCCGTCCGGACCGGACGGTCAGCGGGCTCACGATCGCCGAGGGCGCCGGACGCGTGGACCGATCCGGCGTCTTTCGCCTCGAGGAGGACAGCCCCGACGATGACCCGACCCGCTGATCGCGTTATTCGATGACTTCGACGATGCGGCGCGTGCGCGGCTCGACCAGGACCGGACGGTCGTTGACGACCGCGTAGCGGTAGCCGGGCTTGGCTCGGTACTCGGGCGGTACTTCGTAGAATTCGACGCCCCGCTCCGGCAGAACCACGCCGACGCGCACCGGCCCCCGCAGCGCGAACGACGGCCGCCTCTCACGCACGACGAACTCGCGGAAACGCGGGCGTTCCTCGACGCCGAACACACCCCCGACGACCTCGCCGGCAGTGCCGAGCGCACCGCCGACCGCGCCCACACCGGCACCGACCGCGCCGCCGACGACGCCGCCGACCGGGCCGCCGACTTCCTCGCCCTGGTTGGCACCGCGCTTGGCGCCGTTAACCGTGCCTTGGACGACCTGCGCTTCCGCGACGAGCGGCACAACCGCCAACACCGCCGCGGCGGTGAGAATGCGAAGCTTCATGCTTTTCTCCTGCGCAAAGCCGTGTCCGGCAGCGACGATTCGTAAGGCGAACCGGCTCCGCCACAGCGTCGCGTCTCCGACCTGCTCGGATCGCCCCCACGGCGATCGCCGCGTAGGCGGCACTGCTCAATCGCCGAGCGCCCGGATTGGTTCCTGGGCAGCGCGCGTGGACGGCGACGCCGCCGGGCGAGCCGAAGCGCACGCGGGACTGCCTTTAAGACGGCGCGGTTTGGCGGAAGAGAGTGGGAGTCGAACCCACCAGGAACCGTCTCGCGGCCCCTCCCGGATTTGAAGTCCGGGCGTCCCACCGGGGAGCGCTTCTCTTCCCGACCCTGTCGGCGTAGGCCTCGGAGGGGCGGCGGCGCAGCTTCGGCGCGCAACCGCGCCGCAGGGAACGTCCGGCGTCAAATGCCGGAGCACCGCCCATCCGCCCCTTGAACGAGGGTGCGTCGCAGCGATCGAGGTCCGTTTCGCAGGACCTGACGCAACCGCTGATGTCACTCCCGACGGGTGCCACCTTGGCGACGGAGCCCCGCCGAAATACCACAGTCTTGGTCAGGCGATAGCTCGCCTGCGTGCCGGAGGCCAGGCCGGTGACAGCGATCAAGATGCACATGAGAGATGTTCATTGTCTTTCTCCTTTGTGCGAAAACAAACGAGAGACCGCGCTGTCGTGCAGTTTATACGAGATCGGACGGTTTTACTCAATCATCGCGGCGCGACGCGGCGCGGCACGCTCGGCCGGACCGAGGCAGTCGGGTGTCCGCGCGGGGCAGAAAAATCGGCACGGCCCCCGGGAATAAACCGCCGCCGAGGCGGGTCTTCACAGCGGCGACGCAAGGGCGGCGCGCCCTGGGAAAATGGGGACACACTCGTGACCGACGCGAACGACAAGGAACCCGGCGCGGCCGGGACGACACGGCGGCAGGCGCTCGAATGCATGATCTGGGCGGGAACCGGCGTCCTTTGGACGCTGAGCGGCGGTGTCCCGCGATCCTCCCTTTTGACCGGCGCCGCCACGGCGGCGGAGGCGCCCGCCCGCGGCCTCGGTTTCCTGCAGATCAGCGACAGCCACGTCGGCTTCGACAAACCGGCGAACCCGCAAGCGTTGAAGACGCTCGGGGAAGCCATCGACCTCGTCAAGGCCCTGCCGGTCAGGCCGGCCTTCATGCTCCACACGGGCGACATCAGCCACCTGTCGAAGGCGAGCCAGTTCGACGACGCCGACAAGCTCATCGGCGGTGCCGGACTTGAAGTCCGTACCGTGCCCGGCGAACACGACATGATCGACGAGAACAACGGCAAGCTTTACCTCGACCGCTATGGCAAGGGCACCAAGGGAGCCGGATGGCATAGTTTCGACAGCGAGGGCGTTCACTTCGTCGGCCTCGTCAACGTTGTCGATCTCAAGGCCGGCGGCATGGGCAACCTGGGCCCGGAACAACTGGCCTGGCTTGCCGACGATCTGCGCGGCCGGGCGTCGTCGGCGCCGATCGTGGTCTTCGCCCACATCCCGCTCTGGGCGCTCTACCCGACCTGGGGCTGGGGAACGACGGATGCGGAACAGGTGCTCGCGCTGCTGCGGCCGTTCGGCTCCGTGACGGTGCTCAACGGTCACATCCACCAGATCATGCAAAAGGTCGAGGGGAACGTCACCTTCCACACCGCCCGTTCGACCGCCTTTCCGCAACCCGCGCCCGGCACGGCGCCCTCTCCGGGGCCGATGCTCGTCCCCGCCGAGAAGCTTCGGTCCATGCTCGGCATCACCAGCGTCGAGATCATCCGAGGCTCGCAGCCCCTGGCGATCGTGGACCGGACGCTCGCGAGCGCGTGAGCGCGACCGGGGGAGATTGGCGAGCAGCAAGCGGGAAGCGGCATGATTTTTTTTCACAGGAACGGCGCTCCGGTCGGGCGCCGGACGACGGTGGTCGGCATCGCTCTGGGACTCGGCCTCGCGGTCGGGATGTGCCTGGTCCGGGCCGGGGCGGCGGATGTCGCCGCCTTGGTAAAGATCGACAATTTCAGCTTCGAGCCGGCTGATCGGACCGTCGAGGTGGGTTCTGCGGTCAGGTGGGAGAACGACGACGACATCCCCCATCTCGTGGTGTTCACCGACGGCTCCTTCCGCTCGAAGGCCCTCGACACCAACGACAGCGCGACGTTCACCTTTGGCAAACCGGGTGGAATGACCTACTTTTGCGGCCTTCACCCGCAAATGAAGGGTAAGATCACCGTCGTTCCGTGAGGTCGTTCGCCCGTGACGCGAGACGAAGCGTGCCGCCGCTTTGCCGAGGTGGTCATGCCGCAAGCCGACCAGGCCTATCGGCTGGCACGCTGGCTCACGCACAACGGCAGCGACGCCGAGGATGTCGTCCAGGACGCCTCGATGCGCGCCTTCCGGTCGATCGGGGATTTCGATGGAGCCAGTCCGCGCGCCTGGTTCCTGACCATCGTTCGACACACGGCGTTCACCTGGATCGCCAAGAACCGGCCCAAGGACCTCGTCTTTTCGGACGACCTCGAAAGCGCCGAACGGGGCGGTGGCGACACCCCGCCCGCGTTCGGGGCGGAGCCGTCCGCGACGCCCGAAGCCGTTCTGCTGGGGAAGCAGCGGAGCGGCCGGGTCGCCGCGGCCGTGAGCGCCCTGCCGCCGCGATTCCGCGAGGCGATCGTGCTGAGGGAGCTTGAAAACCTGAGCTATCGCGAGATCGCCGAAGTGCTCGGACTTCCCCTCGGCACCGTGATGTCGCGATTGGCCCGCGCGCGGACCATGCTGATCGAATCCCTGGCGGAAGAAAGACAATGATCGCCGCTTCCGACGACCCCGAAACCGAGCTTCTGCTCAACGCCTCCCTCGACGGTGAGCTCGACGCCGCCTCGGCCCTGGCGTTCGAACGGCGCCTCGCCGCCGAACCGGCGCTGGCGGCGGCCCGCGACAAGCTCGTCGCGTTGCGCGCCCTGCTGCGCGAAAGCCTTCCGCGGGATGAGGCGCCCTCCCGCCTGCGAGCCGCCATGGCGGCGCAAGCGGGCGCCGGCACCGCGCCGGGATGGCGGCGCTCCGCTCCGGGCTCCGGCAGCCTGTTCACCCGGCGCCCGATGGCCCGGGACTGGCGCATGGCGACCGCCGCCTGCCTGCTCGGCGCCGCGTTGGGGGCCGGGGCGACGACGGTGCTGACGACCGCTCGCGGGCCGACCTCCGAGACAGCCGACGTGGTCGCCGACCATCTGCGCGCCGTCATGGCGCCGCAGCCCTTCGACGTCGCGTCGTCGGATCAGCACACGGTCAAGCCGTGGTTCACCGGACGCCTGTCGTTCGCCCCGCAGGTGTTCGACCTCGTCGAGGCGGGCTTCCCGCTGGCCGGCGGGCGCGTCGACGTGGTCGGCGGCGAGCCGGCGGCGACGCTCGTGTTTCGGCACGACAAGCACCTGATCAGCCTGATGGCGCAGCCGTCCGTCAGGTCCGCCCCGGCCCCGGCGGGCCCGACGGCAGGGGACCGGGGCTTCACGGTGCGCGAATGGCTGACGGGCGGCATGCGCTACTGGGCGGTATCCGATGTGGCGCCTGCCGAACTCGATTCCTTCGAGCGCTTGTTCCGCGCGCGGCTCGACGGTTCGGGTTGACGGTGCATCGACCCGTCTTCGACCCTGGCTGTATGCACCCCATGCTATGGCATGTGCGCTTCGATCAAGATGCAGGGCGGGGAATTGCCCGCGCGGCGGCCTTGCTCCAGCCAATCCGTTCGCCCCGCGAATGGCGGGTCTGTCAGCCCGCCACGTGCTTGGGTCCTGGTTTCCGCCCCATCATTCCGCCGCGCTCTGCGTCGCGACGCCGAAGCGGCGCACGATGTAGTCGTCCACGAGCTGCTTGAACTCGGCCGCGATGTTGGCGCCCCGCAGGGTCAAGGCCTTCTTGCCGTCGATGAACACGGGGGCGGCCGGCGTTTCGCCCGTGCCGGGCAGCGAGATGCCGATATCGGCGTGCTTGCTTTCGCCCGGGCCGTTGACGATGCAGCCCATCACGGCGACGTTGAGCGCTTCGACACCGGGATAGCGCGTCTTCCATGCCGGCATTTCGGTGATGATGTAGCTCTGGATGTCGCGGGCGAGTTCCTGGAAGGTCGTCGATGTCGTGCGGCCGCAGCCCGGGCAGGCGGCCACCAGGGGCACGAAGGTGCGGAACCCCATGGTTTGCAGGATTTCCTGCGCGACCTTCACTTCGAGCGTGCGGTCGCCGCCGGGCTCGGGGGTCAGGGACACGCGGATCGTGTCGCCGATCCCCTCTTGCAGCAGCACGCCGAGGGCGGCCGACGAGCAGACGACGCCCTTGGATCCCATGCCGGCCTCGGTCAGGCCCAGGTGGATGGCGTAGTCCGCGCGCGACGCGAGGGTGCGGTAGACGGCGATGAGATCCTGCACCGCCGAAACCTTGGCCGACAGGATGATGCGGTCGCGCGGAAGCCCGATCTCCTCGGCGCGTTCCGCCGAGAGCAGCGCCGAGCGCACCATGGCTTCGCGGGTCACGGCGCGGGCCCCGGCCGGCCGGGGCCGCTTCGCGTTCTCGTCCATCAGCGCGGTCAAGAGGTCGCCGTCGAGCGAGCCCCAGTTGGCGCCGATGCGCACCGCCTTGCCGTGCCGGATGGCGGTCTCGACGATCGCCGAGAACTGGCGGTCCTTCTTGTCCTTGAAGCCGACGTTGCCGGGGTTGATCCGGTATTTGTCGAGCGCCTCGGCGCAGGCCGGATGGTCGGCGAGCAGCTTGTGACCGATATAGTGGAAGTCGCCGACGAGGGGCACGTCGACGCGCATCTGCGCGAGCCGGTCGCGGATATGGGGCACCGCCGCCGCCGCCTCGTCGCGGTCGACCGTGATGCGCACGAGTTCCGATCCCGCCCGCGCCAGCGCCGCGACTTGTCGCGCCGTGCCCTCGATGTCGGCGGTGTCGGTATTCGTCATGGATTGCACGACGACGGGGGCGCCGCCCCCCACCGTGACGTTGCCGACCCGCACCCCTACGGTGGGGCGCCGGGCGAGCGGGCCGGCGGCGTCGTCGGGGATGGTCGAAAGGGCGTCGAGCATGATGTCGCGCGGGCTCCGCTAGGGCGGCATCCGAACACGCCGCCCAATTGTGACGCTGGAGCACGCGCTCCGGCGGACACGAAAACAACGTCTTGTTGAAGAACGGTGACGAGGTCAAGACACGCCCGTGCCCCGATGCCGCTCGCCGGCCGTGGTGGCGCGGGTCGCCAAGCGGTCTTTCCCCGGCTACGGTGGCGCGGGTCTGGCGAAGCGAGCGGGGTTGGCCGAGCGTGCCGAAAGGAACCGACGGAGCGGGAAAGAAGCTCGAACGCCTTGTCGGACGGGCGAGGCTCGTCGTGGGCTTCGAGCGCCTGTGGCCGGCGGCGGTTCTCGCGGCCGTCGTCGTGGCGGCGTTCCTGGCGGCGTCGTGGTTCGGGCTGTGGGTCGACGTCCCGCATTGGGCGCGGGGGTTGGGACTGCTGGCGCTCGTCGGCGGGCTTGTCGCGGCTGCCGTCGCGGCCGCCCGTGCCGGGTGGCCCGACCGGCGCGCCGCGTTGGGACGCCTCGACCGGGACTCGGGCGCGAGCCATCGCCCGATATCCTCGCGAGAGGACGCGCTCGCCAATCCCGATGCCGACCCGACCACCCGCGCCCTGTGGGACGTGCATCGCCGACGGCTCGCGGACGCCGCCGCACGGGTGCGCCTGCGGCCGCCCTCGCCGCGGCTCGTCGACCGCGACCCGTTCGCGCTCCGGGCCGGGGCCGTGCTGGCGCTGGTCGCGGCCGCTTTCGTGGCTGGCCCCGACAAGGCGGGACGTCTCGCCGCGGCCTTCGACTGGCGCGGCGAGGCAGCCCCGGTCGCCGGTTTCCGCTTGGACGCGTGGATCGATCCGCCGGCCTACACGGGCCGGCCGCCGGTGCTGCTGTCGGCGGCGTTGCCGGCGAGCCGCACCGAGGCCGCCGGGCGACTCGACGCGCCGGTGAATGCCACCGTCGTCGTCAGATCGGCCGGCGCCGGCGTCGTCGATGAAGTTGCTTCCGGCGGGCTCAAGGCCGTGGCCCCCGCCGACAAAGGAGCGGCATCCGCCGAACCCCGGACGGCGCCGGCTTCGGGCGCCGTCGTGGGGGAGCACCGGTTCCTTCTGGCGGGGGATGGGCGCCTCACGGTCACGCGCGACGGCGCCACCATCGCGACCTACGACCTGCGCGCCGTCCCCGACCTGCCGCCCACGATCGCCCTCACGGGCGAGCCGAGGGCCAACGCGCGGGGGTCGCTGACGTTGTCCTACAAGGTAGGCGACGATTACGGCGTGGCGAGCGCGGAAGCGACCTTCTCGAACCCGGTCGTGAACGGCAAACCCGTCACCGGCCGCTCGCTCGTCGGTCCGCCGAAGGCGCCGCTCGCGCTGCCGGCGGCCCCGCGCGGCCTCGGCGAGGCCAAGAGCACCCTCGACCTGTCCGGGCACCCGTGGGCGGGCGCCGAGGCGACGATGGTGCTCGGCGCCCGGGACGAGGCCGGCAACGTCGGCCTCAGCGCGCCTTCGATGACGCGGCTGCCCGCGCGCGCCTTCGCGCAGCCGCTCGCACGTGCGCTCGTCGAGCAGCGGCGCAACCTCGTCCTCGATCCCGACCACCGGGACGGCGTCGGCGAGGCGCTCGACGCCTTGATGATGGGTCCGGACCTGTTCGGTACGACCCCCGCCGTCTTCCTCGGGCTCGATGTCGCCAAGGTGCGCCTGGCGGGGGCCAAGTCCGACGCCGATCTGCTCGCGGTGGCCGATCTCTTGTGGGCGATGGCGGTCCAGATCGAGGACAACGGCCTCAGCCAGACGGAACGCGACCTCCGCGCCCTGGAGCAGCGCCTCAAGGATGCGATCGCCCGGAACGCACCCCCCGAGGAGATCGCCGCGCTGACCGAAGCGCTGCGGCGGCAGCTCGACCGGTTCGTGGCCGAATTGAACGAGAAGGGCGCCCCGCCCGGACGCAAACAGGGCGCCGCGCGCACCGTTTCGCCGCGGGATCTCCAGTCCATGCTCGACCGCTTGGAGAACAGCGCCAAGAACGGCGACGCCGCGGACGCGCAGCGCACGCTCGAGGCCTTGCAGAGCCTGCTCGAAAACCTGCAATCGGCCACGCGGGGCCAGGCGGCCGACGAGGCGGCCCGCGACATGGACTTGTCCATGGACGTGCTCGGAGGGTTGATGCGCAACCAGCAAGCGCTGCGGGACAAGACCTTCCGGCGGGGGCGCAACCCGCCCGCCGAACGCCCGAGCCCCGACGGGAGCGCCGCGCCGCCGCCGGGGCAGGGGGCCGAGCCAGGGGAGGACGGGGGCGGGCAGGGCGCCGAAAACGACCTTCAGGGGCAGCAAGGGGCGCTTCGGAGCCGGCTCGAACAGCTCCGCCAGCGCTTGCGGCAACTGGGACTTCAGGGCGAGGGCGGGTTCGCGGACGCCGAAGACGCCATGAAGGACGCGCAGGACGCGCTGGGTCGAGGCCCGGGCGGCAACGACAAGGCCGTGGAAGCGCAGGGGAGGGCTTTGCAGGGGCTCAAGAAGGGCCAGCAGGGCGTGGCCGGCCAGATGGCGAGGGGCGAAGGCGAGGGCGGGCAGGGCGACAACGGCTCGGGCCAGCAGGACGGCAGCGACCGTCGCCCCGGATCGTCGACGGACCCGATCGGGCGCACGCGCGAGGGCCGCGGTTCGGAGGGCCCAGGCCTGGGCCTGGGCCCGGGCCTCGCCGCCCGCGCCCAGCAGGTTCTGGAAGAGCTCCGCCGTCGGCTCGGCGACCCGGGTCGGCCGCGCCAGGACCTCGACTATCTGGAGCGGCTGATGCGGCGCTTCTGATCGCCGCCTCATGCGAAGGGACGCGGGGAGCCGCCCGGCGAGCGACCGGACGTTCCCCGCGGGGGTGCTTACTGGTCCGCAGGCAGGGTCGCCGGATCGGGCGATACGGCGCGCCGCCCCCCGGCATCGGCGGACCGGGACGCGTGGCGGCGCGGGGGCGCCCGCTCGGCGGTCGGCATGCCGACCGAGCCCAGCACGATCACCTTGGTGCCGACCGGCACGCGCTCGTACAGGTCCATGACGTCCTGGTTGATCATGCGGATGCAGCCCGACGACACGCTGGTGCCGATGGTCCAGGGCTCGACCGTCCCGTGGATGCGGTAGTACGTGTCGTGATTGCCCTGCCACAGGTACATGGCGCGGGCGCCGAGCGGGTTGCCCGGGCCGCCGTGCATGCCGAGCCCGCTCTGCAGCTTGCTCATCTCGGCCATGATCTTTGGATCGCGCTCCATCATTTCCTTCGGCGGGTACCAGTCGGGCCATTGCTGCTTGTTGTGAACCGCGGCCACGCCGGACCAGCCGAACCCCTGGCGACCCACGCCGACGCCGTAGCGCACGGCCTGGCCGTCGCCGTTCGTGTAATAAAGGAAGCGCTCGGCCGGATCGATGATGATCGTGCCGGGTTCCTCGGCCGTGTCGTAGGGCACGATCTGCCGCAGGTAGCGGGCGTTGATCCGGCCGAGGTTGATGGCCGGCACGGGGAACGGCTCGCCCTCGATCGAGGCGTAAAGCGAATCGGCGTCGTCGGACTGAGCGGCTGCCCCGGGCAGCCTCCACGCCATCCCGACCACGCCCGCGGCGGCACCCGCGAGAAGGGCACGACGGCTCGGATTTCCCATGGTTCGATCTCCCTGAAGGGCAGCACGGCCCCCGCGCCCGACACGGTTTCGGTACGGCCCGGAACCAACCTCTTACATTCCAATTTCGGCCATGCCTATCATGAACCTCAAGCGGCGTCGCGCTCGTCGTCGCGCTTCAGCCCGAGCAGGCGGCAGATGGCATAGACCAGTTCGGGCCTGTTCATCGTGTAGAAGTGAAAGTCGCGGACGCCGTGGTCGACGAGGTCGAGGACCTGCTCGGCCGTGACCGCGGCCGACACCAGGGCGTGCGTCGCGGGGTCGTTTTCGAGCCCGGCGAACCGCGCCTTGAGCCAGTCCGGAACGGAAGCCCCGGTCCGGGCCGCGAAGTTCGCCGTCTGCCTGAAGTTCTGGATGCAGGCGATGCCCGGCACCACGGGCACGTCGAGCCCGCGCCCGCGAACGCGCTCCAGAAGGCGAAAATAGTGGGCGTTGTCGAAGAAGAACTGCGTGATGGCGCGTGTCGCGCCGGCGTCGATCTTGGCCGCGAGTCCATCGAGGTCGGCCTCGAAGGTCGCGCTTTCCGGATGCTTTTCCGGGTAGGCCGACACCGACACTTCGAAGTCGCCGCCCCGGCGTATGCCGCGCACGAGGTCCGCCGAACGGGCGTAGCCGCCCGGGTGGGGGGTGTAGGCACCGCCGACGCCGCCGGGCGGATCGCCGCGCAGCGCCACCACGTGGCGAACCCCCGCCCGCCAGTAGTCGCGCACGACGCCGTCGACCTCCTCGCGCGTCGCGCCGACGCAGGTCAGGTGCGCGGCCGGCCGCAACGCCGTTTCGCGCACGATGCGGGCGACGGTCGCGTGGGTGCGCTCGCGCGTCGAACCGCCGGCGCCGTAGGTGACGGACACGAAGTTCGGCGCGAGCGGCGCCAGGCGCGCGAGGCTCGCCCACAGCGTCCCTTCGGCTTCGGCCGTCTTCGGCGGGAAGAACTCGAACGACACGCGGATCGGTGCGCCCGCGGTGCGGCTCGGGCGCTGCTTATGCGGTCCCGTCATGCGACCTCCTGATGCCGCGGGCGCGGCGCGTCGGACAACAGCCGAGCGTCCCGGCCCATCCACAGGGAAACGGTGAGCGTGTCGGACTCGCCCGGACGCGGCGCGAGGTCGTGCCCGGCCACGACGTCGAGCCCGGCATCGCGCATGAAGCCGTCGATCTCGGCGCGCGCGAAACCAAGGCGCCGATGGGCGTGTTCGCTGCGCAGATCCTCGTTCGCGTGCGGCGCGAAATCCACCACCAGCAACCGGCCGCCCGGACGCAGCGCGCGGGCGGCTTCGCGCAGCGCGCGCGCCGGCTCGTCGAGGTAATGCAGGACCTGATGCACGATCACGAGGTCGTAGCCGTCGCGCTCGACCGGGAGCGCGTAGAGGTCGCCTTGGCGCAGTTGCACGTTGCGCAGCCTGGCGCGCTCGATCCGCGTGCGGGCGACATTGAGCATCGCGTGGCTGCCGTCGATCCCGACCGCGCGCGCGGCCCGGCCCGCCAGCAATTCGAGCATCCGGCCGGTGCCGGTTCCAAGATCGAGCACGGCGTGGAACGGGCCGGGGCCGACCGCGTCGAAGACCGCGGCCTCGACCTTTTCCTCGGCGACGTGCAGCGCGCGCACGCGGTCCCAGATGGGCGCCTGGATCGCGAAATACCGCTCGGCCGAGGCCACGCGGGAAGCGCGCGCCTCGGTGAGCCGCGCGCGGTCCGCAGCGAGCGTCGCGTCGCCCACGTCGAGCCGGCCCAAAATGTCGCGCGCGAGCTTCGCGGACGCGGTCGCGCTCGCCGCCGTGAAAAAGGCCCAGGCCCCTTCGCGATGGCGCTCGACGAGGCCGGCGTCGACGAGCAGCCGCAAGTGACGCGACACGCGCGGCTGCGACTGCCCCAGGATGGCGACGAGCTCGCTGACCGTCAGCTCGGCTTCGGCGAGAAGCACCAGAAGGCGAAGCCGCGTGCGTTCCCCGGCGGCTTCGAGGGCCGCGACCGCGGCGTCGAAGGGCAGCTCGTTCAAGACCATCTTCGTTCGCTCAGAAACACATAAAGATATGTTTATGTGAGAACGGGCCCTGGCGCAACTGGTTCCGCGCCGTGTCGCGACCCATGGTCGGGGTTTGGCAGCAAGGCGGCCAGTTCCGACCATAGCGGACGGCGCGACGCCTCGTCCTCCTCGATGGCGCCGAAACGCCCGACCGGTTCGAGGAAGTAATTGTCGGTGCAATCGTCGTTGAGCTGGCTCACCTCGCCGACGAAAACCTCGCCCGTGCCGGGGACACCGTAGAAGCGGTGCGCCACGCAGGGCAGCAGCGTCACGCCCTCGCCGGGCTTGAGGATCAGCGGCTCGCGCGCCGCGAGATGCCGGAGGGCGCCGTCGACGAGCGTCGCGACGGGCGTGTCGACCGGCCGCCCGCCCGCGTCCGTGTTGACGAGTTCGATCGCGAAATCGCCGCCCCCGCGGTTGATGATGTCCTCGGCCTTGACCTTGTGGAAATGGTAGGGCGTTTCCTGGCCTTCGCCGACGATCATGATCTTCTCGGCGTAGGGGCGTTCGCCGGCGACGCCGAGGAGGCCGTTGCGGGTGCACACCAGGATCAGCCCGCGCTCGGCAAACCGTCCGGCGCCGAAATCGGTCACGTCCCATCCCATCTGGTGGCGGGCGCGATAGCGCGCCTGTTCGGGATGGGCGGTCCAGTCTTCAGGCGACCAGAACAGCCAGGGGGGCGGTGCGTAGCCGTGCCGCGCGAAGGTCGACTCGGCCGCCGCCATGAGCTGGTTGACGGTGGAGCGTCTCATGGTGCCCTTTCAGGCGGTCGCCCGCGCGAGCGGGTAGAGGGTCCGGTAGCGATCGTAGCGTTCGGCGTAGGCCGCGACGAGCCGCCCGTCGGGTTCGACGGCGCGTCGCACGGGGGGCGGGGGCATGAGCGCGACCGGGTCGCCGCCGATGGCCGCCGCCATGCCGAGCCGCGCGGCGCCGAAGGCCGCCCCGACATCGGCCTCGGCCGCGAGGTCGAGCGGCCGGTCGAGCACGCTCGCCAGGATCGCCAGCCAAACGGCCGAGTTGGAGCCGCCGCCGACCACGAACATCCGCGCCACCCCGGTGCCGGCGTCCTCCAGCACGCGCAGGCAATCGCGGAACGCGAAGGCGACGCCTTCGAGCACGGCCTGCGTCAGGGCCGCGCGTCCCATCGTCTGGTCGAGTCCGACGAAGGCGCCGCGCGCGCCCGTGTCGTTGTGGGGCGTCCGCTCGCCCGAAAGGTAGGGCAGGAACAGCACCGGGGAGGGCCGCGCGACGCGCTCGCCGAGCGCCGCGGTCAGCGAGGGGGCGGGAGCCTCGAGCAGGCGGGCGAGCCAGTTCAAGCTGTCGGTCGCCGACAGGATCACGCCCATCTGGTGCCAGGTGTCGGGAAGCGCGTGGCAGAAGGCGTGCACCGCGCCGGCCGTGTTGGGCGAAAAGCGCGCGTTCGACACGAACAGGACGCCCGACGTGCCGAGCGACAGGAACGCCGAACCCGGCGTCACCGCGCCGATGCCGCAGGCCGAGGCCGCGTTGTCCCCGCCTCCGCCGGCCACGACGGGGGCCGCCGTCATCCCCCAGCGGGCCCGCAGGCTTGCGCTCAGGCGACCCGTCGCCGCCGTCCCTTCGTAGAGGCGCGGCATGTGCGAACGGTCGAGCCCCGTCGCGGCGAGCAGCGCCTCCGACCAGTCCCGCTTGGCGACATCGAGCCAATAGGTGCCCGAAGCGTCCGACATGTCGGTCGCGTATTCGCCGGTGAGCTTCAGCCGGACGTAGTCCTTGGGCAGCAGAACCTTGGCGGTGCGGGCGAAGGTCTCGGGCTCGTGCGCGCGCACCCAGGCGAGCTTGGGCGCGGTGAAGCCCGCCATGGCGACGTTGCCCGTGACGACCCGGGCCTCGGGGAACGCCGCCTCGATCAGGGAGCATTCGGCCGCCGCGCGGCCGTCGTTCCACAAGATCGCGGGGCGCAGCACCTCCCCCGCCGCGTCGAGCAGCGTGGCGCCGTGCTGTTGACCGGACAAGCCGATGCCGCGCACGGCCGCCAACCGCGCCGGTTCGGCGGCGTGCAGCGCGTCGAGCGTGTCCGCCACCGCCGCCCACCAGTCGCGCGGATCCTGCTCGGACCAGCCGGGATGCGGCCGCGACACGGCGAGCGGCGCCGTGGCGGCGGCGGCGACGCCGCCCCCCTGTTCGACGAGCACCGATTTCACCGAGGTCGTGCCGATGTCGATGCCGATGAACATGCGTCGCTCCGGCGTCGTGTCGCGGTCTTCCGCCGGACGCACCCCCTTATGCAAAGCCGTCGCGCGTGCGGCAAGCGCGGCCTTCGCCGGATGCCGCACGCGCGACGGTCGCGATACGCGTCGGGCCAAGCCCAGCCCGGGCCGCCGCCGCCAACCCACCTTCGACGGCTTCGGGGCTTGCCGAGCAAGCCCCCCGCCCTCAAGGCGTCGACGCTTCGCCGGAAGCCAGCACCGCGCGCGCCATCGCGCCCACGAGCGCAGGCGGCAGGTCGATGCCCGACAGGCGCCATCGGAGCCCGCCGAGGTTGAGATGAACGCGGACCGCGTCCGCCGGCCCGGCATTCGGGTTCACCGGCACGACGAAATGCGTCGGGCCTTCGAAGTAGGAACCGGTGACCCGCGCCAGCGCGTCGGAAGCGGACAGGTCGGTCAGCCCCGGCAGCGTTTCCTTGACGGCCAACGTGTGGCCGTTGAGCGCGACCTGGTTGACCTTGCCCTCGGACAGCAGGGCGACGATGTTCGCGGGGGTCAACAATTCGGCCACGTAGGGATCGGCTACCGTGGTCGCGGCGGCGCCCGCAAGACCGCGGCCGAGCGTGCCGAGCTTGCCGCCCTTGCCGGAGGCGTCGAGATACGCCGTCGCGATCTGGCGCGCGAGCGAACGGCGCAGCGCCGGAATGTCGACGCGGTCGATGACCTCGCCGGCGGCGTTCTCCCGGGCCGCCCGCGCGAGGCTGGCGGCGTCCGCCAGGGGCCACATCCAGTAGGCGCAGCCGAGTACGACCGCCACCAGAGCCATAATCGTCCACCGCCGCACCGCTCGCCTCCCGCTCCGTTCAGGTGCGCGTGTCTTGGGCGCGTGGTATGGAGGAAACATGGCCGACCCGAAGGCGGACCTCCCGAACGAACCTCCGGCGGTTTCGACCGGCCGCTTCCGTCCGCGATCGGATCCCGGGCGGAATGCCGGGCCGCCCGCCGGCCGCTGGGCGGCCGTGGACGTGACCCGGGGGGCTGCGCTCGTCGGCATGGCGGTCTACCACGTCGACTGGGATCTCGCGTTCCTGCGCTGGCGCGACGGCGATCCGGCCGCCTCTGCGGGATGGACGATCTTCGGCCATCTGGTGGCCGCGTGCTTCCTGTTCCTGTCGGGCTTCGGGCTCGTTCTCGCCTTACCGAAGGGGCTCGGCGCCGCGGCGCGTCGGATCGCCGTCATCGGCGGCGCGGCGGCCTGCGTCACCTTGGCGACGTTCCGGCTCTTTCCGGACGACGCCATCGTGTTCGGCATACTTCATTGCATCGCGGTGACGAACGCCCTTGCCCTGCCGCTGCTGCGCGCGCCGTTGCCCGTCATTGTCCTGCTCGCCGTAGCGGGGGTGGCGGCGCCCGCCGTCGTGGCGCTTCCGGCCGAGGCCGGCCCCGGATGGGCGTGGACCGGCCTGACCTCGGCGGTGCCGCGCAGCCTCGACTTCCGCCCGGTCCTGCCTTGGTTCGGGGTCGTGCTCCTGGGGCTCGCGTCCGCCAGGGTCGCGAATCCCATGCCCCGCCGGCCGGCGCGGGGCAAGATCGCGGCGGGGCTGGCCTGGGCCGGGCGGCACAGCCTCGTGCTGTACCTCGGGCACCAGCCCGTCGTCCTGGCCATCCTGGTGCCGCTCGGCGCGCTCGTCGCACCGCATGCGCCGGAGCGCGCCGACTTCACCGCGCAATGCCGCGCCGAATGCGCCGCGGCGGGGGCACGACCGCGGCTGTGCGACACCGCCTGCCGCTGCGCCGCCGCCAAGCTCGACCGGCCGATGTCTGGTGCGCCCCCACCCTCGGACGACCGCCTGCGTCAGGCCGCCGCCGCGTGCCTGCGCTCCGGAATGGCACCGGGCACGGAGCAAGACCAGGCGCATTGAGCGCGGGGTCCGGCTGCGCCTCGCGGACATCCGGCCCCGCATCGGCCGATCGCGCCACCCGACCGCCGCGATCGCGGCTCGTCCGAAGGCGGATACCCGCGTCGCCGCCCGCCCGTCGCAAACGGCCGCTACTTCCCGTCGAGTTGCTTCATGAGCGTCAAGAAACGGTCGGGAACGGGCTGGTTCGCCACATCGTCGTAGATGGCGCGCAACTGCCGCCCGATATAGGATTGTACGTCGACCGCCGCCGACTTTTCGGTCGCATCGTGTCCGGCCCTGCTCACGTTCGTCGCCCCGGAAGCGTCGCCCTCGAAGGGAACGGGTGTCTCGACGTCAACGCCAGGGGGAACCTGCACCTTCTTATCGTCTTTCATGTCAGCTCCACGGTCGCCCGATCGCTCGCGGCCGACTTGCGATCACAGCGCCGTCACCTTACGATGCAGGCCGATGAGACCAGCGATCCCCTCGCTTTTCGCCTCCATCGCGGCAGTGCAACGCGGCGGCGCACCATATGTTCCGGCTTTCGCAACTTTTTAAGAGTTCAGGCGTTTGCGAACGCTCTGCGGTTGCGATCCGGTGAGTGACGGACAGAGGTTACGAATGTCGATATCCCAGGCGATCGCTCCGCATCTGCCGCATCTGCGCCGGTTTGCTCGCGCCTTGACGGGAAGTCAGGCGGGCGGCGACGCCTACGTGGTGGAGACGCTCGAAGCCATCGTCGTCGACCACGGGAACCTCGAGCCGCGCGGCGATGTGCGGTGCGCCCTCTACCGGTTGTTTTTGAAGATTTGGACATCCATCGCGGTCAACGGCCGCACGGATGGGGGAACGTCGACGACCGATGAGATCGGTGCCACGCGGCGGCTCGAAGCGATCTCGTTGCGACCCCGTGTCGCCCTGCTGCTGACCGCCCTCGAAGGGTTCAGTCCCGCCGAGGTCGCCCGAACGCTCGATTGTTCCGGCGACGAAGCGAAGGCGCTGCTCGAAACCGCGAACGTGGAGATCGCGGCGCAAATCTGCACCGATGTGCTGATCATCGAGGATGAACCGCTGATCGCGCTCGATCTGCAGAACGTCGTGGAAGATCTGGGGCATCGGGTGGTCGACATGGCCCGCACCCACCGGGAAGCGCTGGCCGCGGTGGCGCATCATCAGCCGGGCCTCATTCTCGCCGACATCCAACTCGCCGACGGAAGTTCGGGGCTCGAGGCCGTCAATGAAATCCTCGACGCTTTCGAAGTGCCGGTCATCTTCATCACGGCCTATCCCGAGCGCTTCCTCACGGGCGCCCCGCCCGAGCCGGCGTTCTTGATCGCCAAGCCGTTTTCCGTCGAAGCCTTGCGGGCGGTCATCAGCCAGGTGCTTTTCTTCGATCGCAAGTCTCACCGCTCCGATGCCGGCGCGCGGGTCAAGGCCCGTGCTTGAGGGTGCGCGGAGGTCGGCTCCCGCGGGCGGATGTTGCCGCACGCCGTGAACCCTCGTCGCTCGGGCGACGCCGTGCTCGCGCGCCTGGCGGATCGTGTCCGGACCCGAACCGCGTTCCATGGTCTTCTGCACGATCGGCCCGAAGGGGCGGCCGGCGCGCATCGGACGGCCGATAACGGCCGAACACCACGAGCCGTCGGGATGGCGATATGCCGGGCGTGATCCCGGACCACTCGACCTCGCGCGAAAGTCATGACCTGAGGGGTCGTCCAGGGGAGCCGTTCTCGGTTCCGCACTCGCGGCCGGGGCCGGGGCGTGGGTACCGGCGGGCGCCCTGGCCGACCCGCGCGATGTCATGAACGATGCCAGCCGGCTCGACCCGACGCCCGTCGTCCGCCACATCGTCCGGGGTCCGGGGTCCGGAGCCGCGGGCGCGCCTCGTCGCCGCCGTGCGGTCCGAACTCAAGGAGGCCCGACCCGCGATCATCACGGCGATCGAAGCCGTCGAGCGGCAGAAGGCGACGTTCGAACATGCCTGCCTGCCGCGCCGCTGGCCGAACCCGCCGACGCCCGGCTCGAGGGCGGCTTTTTCGCAGCGATGACCTGTGGGGCTCGCCGATGCGCGCGTTCAAACCCGAGTCGCTTGCCGCTATAGTGGGCGGGCAGGTGATTCGTACGCGGGCGCGACCCCGTGCGGAGGTCCCCTGCGCGACGTCGTGCCGGAGGTGACCCGGGGCCCCGCTTGTTTCGCCTTCTCCTCCTCTTGCCGGAAGAGTTCCGCATGTCCCTGCTTCCCATCGAGCCCGACCGCGCGGAACATCCCGTCGACGTCGTCGAGCGATTGGCCGCCACGCACCAATGGTCGTTCGACCGCGACGACGAGGACGAGATTTCCATATCGGTCGAGGGCGACGCCGCCGGCTACCACGTCGCCTTCACTTGGCTCGCCGATCTTGAAGCGCTGCACGTCGGCTGCGCCTTCGACCTCAAGGTTCCGGAACGCCGGCGCGTCGCCGTTCAGACCCTCGTGGCCCTCATCAACGAGCAGCTGTGGATCGGTCATTTCGATCTGTGGATCGGCGAGAACGTGATCATGTTCCGCCATTCGCTGTTGATGTCGGGCGGGGCCGACCCCGACGGCCGGCAGTGCGAGGCGATCCTCAAGCTGGCGGTGGCCGCGTGCGACCGTTATCACGCGGCCTTCCAGTTCGTTCTCTGGGCGGGCAAATCGCCCCGGGAAGCGTTGGACAGCGCCATGTTCGAGACCGAGGGAGAAGCTTGACCGCGCAGGGCGAGGCCTTGGCGGCCCACGGTTCGATCCTGCTCGCCGGGGCCGGCAAGATGGGCGGCGCCCTGCTCCAAGGCTGGCTGTCCATCGGCATCGAAGGGCGGCTCATCGGCGTGCTCGACCCCCAGGCCACGCCGGCCCTGAAAACGCTGTGCCGGGAGCGCGGCGTTGCGCTGAATCCGTCCGACCCCGCTCCCCCGGACATCCTGGTGCTGGCCATCAAGCCGCAGATGCTCGACGCCGCGGCCCCGGCCCTGGCGCCCCTGGTCGGGCCGGACACGCTCCTGCTGTCGGTCATCGCCGGCAAGACGCTGGCGGATCTCGCGGCCCGGCTGCCCGGTGCGCGCGCCATGGTCCGCGCCATGCCGAACACGCCCGCGTCCGTCGGTCGGGGCATCACGGGCGTCCACCCCGGCGCGGACCTCGAGGGGCGCGACCGCGACCGCGTCGACCGGCTTCTCGGCGCCGTGGGGCGGGTCGAGTGGCTCGCGTCCGAGGACGAGGTCGACGCCGTGACGGCGGTTTCCGGATCGGGTCCGGCCTACGTGTTCCTGTTCGCCGAGTGCCTGGGCGTTGCCGGCGAAAGACTGGGGCTCCCGCCCGGCCTCGCGCGGCGCCTCGCCCGCGCCACCGTCGAGGGCGCCGGGGAACTCATGTTCCGCGAAGCCGCGCTCGCGCCCGAAGTGTTGCGGCAGAACGTCACCTCGCCCGGCGGCACCACCGCGGCCGCGCTCGACGTGCTGCTGCGGCCGCAAGGGCTGCAATCCCTGCTCGACGAGGCGGTGGTGGCGGCGAAGCGGCGGGCGGGGGAACTCGCGGGCTAACCGTCGCATCCGCCCCGGCTTGGACTTCGCGCCCGAGGCGGCCTAGATAAGCCCCGGCGAGAGCGGAGAAACATCATGGTGCCCGACGCGCAGGACGACCCTGGTCCGCCCCCGCGGCCCGAGGTGACGAAGCCGGAAGCGAGAGGTGCCGATCCCATCGGAAAGCCGCCCGCCCCGCATTCGCCCCGCGACCGCATCATCGACGCCCTCATGGAACTCGCGGCCGAGCGCGAGTGGGACGATTTCAGCATCAACGACGTCGCGGCACGCGCCGGCGCGTCGTTGGGCGAGTTCCGCGATGCCTTTCCGTCCAAGGGGGCTGTCCTCGCCGGGCTGTCGAAGCGCATCGACCGCGCCGTGCTCGACATGGCGACCATCCCGGCGGCCGATGAGCCGGCGCGGGAGCGGCTGTTCGACGTCCTGATGCGCCGCCTCGACGCCATGGCGCCCTACCGTTCGGGCCTGCAGAGCGTCAGCGAATGGGTCCGGCGCGAGCCGCTGGCCGCGGTGGCGCTGAACGGCGTCGTCACCAATTCCATGCGCTTCATGCTCGCCGCCGCCGGCATCGACAACGAGGGCACGCGCGGCGCCCTCAAGCTGCAAGGCCTGGTGATCGCCTGGGGACGGGTGCTCGAAGTGTGGCTCGAGGACGACGACCCGACCCTCGCGCGGACTATGGCGGCCCTCGACAAGCAATTGGCGCGCGGCGAAACGTGGGCCGCCCGCATCGACGACCTCGACCGCCTCGCCTCGCCGCTGCGCCTGTTCGCGCGCGCGTTGTCCGATGCCCGCCGCCGGCGGCGGGACAAGACGCCGCGCGCGGCGTCGGCGCGGGCGGAACCGCTCGACGACGAGGATCTCGGGGCCGTGGTGTAGGCGATGGACGCCGCCCCGGCGCCCATGGTCGTCGCTTACGAGGATTTCGCCGGGATCGACATCCGTGTCGGCACGATCGTCAAGGCGGAAGCGTTCCCGCAGGCCCGCAAGCCGGCCTTCAAGCTGGTGATCGATTTCGGTCCGGGGATCGGCGAAAAGCGTTCCTCGGCGCAGATCACGCGGCACTACCGGCCGGAAACGCTGGTGGGCCGGCAGGTCGCGGCCGTGGTGAATTTCAAGCCGCGCCAGATCGGGCCGTTCCTGTCCGAAGTGCTGACCCTGGGTTTTCCCGACGCGGACGGCGAGGTGGTGCTCATCGGCCCGAGCCAAAAGGTGCCCGACGGCGGCCGCCTGTTCTGAGGCGCCTGCGGGCGGGGCGCGTCGGGGGCCGCCGAGGGAGGTGGTGCCGGGAACCATGCAGGCCGCTCCACGGAACCTCGCGGAGCGATCTGCTTGGCTTGCCCGCCCTCCTGGGCCGGATGCGCGCATCCGAGTCGAACGACGATGGAAAGAAGTCGCGGTCTCGACCCTCGTGCTTCGACTCGGTTGTTTCGCAATCGGCGCAGGATGAGGGTCCAACAGCATCGGGCGGACGATCCGAGCCTCCCCGCGTACCCGGTCACCCGGTTGTGTTAGGCTCCGCTTTCGCCGATACGAAGCCCGTCAGGGTCGATCGCGGCAGGGTTGGCGGACGCCGGCGCCACCGCGAGCGGGCCTTCCCGGGGGAGGTGACCTCATGAGCACCGTCGCGAAACCGGCCCGCTTCGGCCCGCGCCTCCTCGTTCCGTTCGCCGCGGCCGCGTTCTGCCTCGCGGGCGCGGCGGCCCTGGGCCAGGCGCCCCCGTCGGCGCCCCCGCCCGTGTCGGTGGCGCGACCGGTGGTGAAGCGGATCGTCGAACGCGACGATTTCATCGGCCGCTTCGATGCCGTCGACACGGTCGACCTCCGGGCGCGCGTGTCGGGCTACCTCGACAAGGTCGATTTCAAGGACGGTGCCGTCGTCAAGGCCGGCGATCTGCTGTTCACCGTCGACCAGCGGCCGTATCGCGCCGCGCTCGACCAGGCGCAGGCGACGCTGGCGTCCGCCCAGGCCAGCCGGGACTTCACGGCGACCGACCTCGAACGCGCCGAGGCCTTGCGCAAGACGGGCAACATCACCGAGCAGGTCGCCGACCAGCGCCGCCAGGCGGCGCTCGGCGCGCGCGCCTCGGTCGACCTGGCCCAGGCGGCGCTGAACCGCGCCAAGCTCGACATGGAGTTCACCGAAATCCGCGCCCCCATGGCGGGGCGCATCTCGCGCCGCCTCGTGTCCGCCGGCAACCTCGTCAATGCCAACGACACGCTGCTCTCCACCATGGTGTCGCTCGACCCCATCCAGTTCTACTTCGACGCCGACGAGCGCTCGTTCCTGAGCTACCTGCAGGATTTCGTGCCGGGCTCGGATCCCAAGAAGGCGGGCTCGCGCGAGGTTTCCGTGGCGCTGACCGGCGAAGCACAGGCGAGCCACAAGGGCCGCATCGACTTCATCGACGTGCGCCTCGACCAGGCGAGCGGCACCATGCGGGGCCGCGCCGTGTTCGACAACCACGATCTGTCGCTGACGCCCGGCCTGTTCGGCCGCATCTCGATCGCCGGCTCGAAGCCCTACGACGCCATCCTGATCCCGGACGAGGCCCTGGGCACCGACCAGGACCGCCGCGTCGTCTACGCCGTCGGCCCCGACAACAAGATCACCGCCAAGGTCGTCCGCCCCGGCCCCCGCATCGACGGCTACCGCGTCATCCGCGAAGGCCTCGGCGCCGACGACACCATCGTCATCAACGGCCTGCTCCGCGTGAAGCCGGGCGCCGAGGTGGCCCCGAAGCTGACGCAACTGCCGCCCTCGCGTGAGCCGTCGGGGGGTTGAGGGGAGGTCCGCGATCAGGGCACACCAGGCGTCGAGCGTGGCGTGCTGATCTGGCGTTTGCGGCCGGAGCAATGATCGCGCGACCCGTCAGCTTCGACGCTCGATCGGGCGGGGCCGCGCCACCGAACCTCGGAAACGGGCGACAGTCACGAGGGATGGCGGGGCATGGGATTTGCCGTCGGTGCCGATCACCCCCACCAGAAGCCGCGCCGCCGCCTCGCCCATGTCGCGGCCGGGTTGCGCCACGGTCGTGAGCGGCGGGTCGAGCAGTTCCGAGGCGGGAATGTCGTCGAAGCCGGTCACACTCACATCGAGAGGAATGGCGAGCCCCAGGTCGCGGCAGCGGCGAATGGTGCCCATCGCCATCAAGTCGTTGGCGCACAAGATTGCGGTCGGCCGTTCCGACGGAGGTCGGTCGAGGAGGTGCGCGGCCGCGCCATAGCCCGAATGTTCGGTGTAGTCGCCCTCTACGAAATCGCACAGGTCGGGATCGAGGCCTGACGCCGCGATGGCCTCGCGATAGCCGGCCAAACGCTGCTCGCTGGTCCACAGCCGCGCCGGACCGCCCACGATCGCGATCCGCCGGTGGCCGAAGGTCATCACATGGGTGGCGATGGTTTTGGCGCCTGCCAGATTGGTCGACGTAACGGAAGGCACGTCGAGGCCCGGCAGGCGCTCGTCCACGAAAACCACCGGGCCGCATCGGGCCAGCGCGAGAAGCGCGGTGCTCGGCAGGCCCGTGCCCGACAGGTAGATGACGCCGTCGAGCCGCTGGGTGCGGAGCAGCTTGGCGTAGTAATCCTCGCGCTCGATCCTGGCCTCGGTAATGCACAGGACGAGAAGGATGTCGCTGCCGGTCAGCGCCGCTTGGATACCTTCAGCGACCGCCGCGAAGAACGGGTTGCACAGCGTGGGGACGATGAACCCCACGGAGGCGACGCGCCTGCTTCTCAGGCTGCGAGCCGTGCCGTTGGGTTCGAAGCCCAGTGTCGCGATACAGGTCAGGATGTGGCGCCGTGTGCCGGTCGCGACCGCGGTGCTGTCGTTGATAACGGCACTGACGGTGCCGATCGATACGCCGGCCATCCGTGCGACATCCCGGATCGTGACGCGGCCGCGCGACGGGGGCTGCAGGGGCGGCCCGAATGTCGTTTCGCCGCGGTCGCCGGTACGGGCCATCGCCAATTCCCTTGTAGGACCGTCCGCTCCGGCCCGCCCTGGTCCCGAGGACAGGTGCTCATAACCCAATGGCGATGCCAAGTTGAACCGATTTGACCGAGCCCCGACGCTAATCCGGCGGACGGGCTTGAAAACCGGGCATCGTGCCTGTGAACCACCCTCCGCTGCCACAATTATCCGCTTGCTCATTCAATTTGAACCGGTTCAATTCATGTAGCCCCGCGGATCGGTTTGAGTGCTGCGGCGCAGGGTTGGCCGGATGTCGAAAATCCGCATCGCGCGGAATCAGCCCTACCGGTGCCCTTGGCACCTCGATTTGAAAGTCATGCGTGTGCTGATCACGGGTGGATCATGAGCGCGGCACCTGCCTTCGAGATAAAGGCATCGTCCCCGAGGGCGGCCGTCGAAGCCGTCGGCATCGTTAAGCGCTTCGGCTCGCTCGACGTGCTACGGGGTGTGTCCGTCAGCCTGCTTCGCGGCCAGATCACCGCCGTGGTGGGCGACAACGGCGCCGGCAAGTCGACGTTCATGAAAGTGCTGAGCGGCGAGCACCTGCCCGACAGCGGCACGCTGCTGATCGACGGCCGCGAAGCCGTGCTGCGCTCGGCCAAGGACGCCCAGCGACTGGGCATCGAAACGGTGTATCAGGACCTCGCGCTGGCGCCCGATCTGTCGGTTCCAGCCAACATCTTCCTCGGTCGCGAAACCCTGGCGCGCGGATTCGCCGGCCGCTTGGGCGTCGTGGACCGAGCCGCGATGCTGGACGAATCCGTCAAGATCCTGTCGGGTCTGGGCGTCAGGCTGAAGTCTTATCGGGCCACCACCCAGAGCCTATCGGGCGGCCAGCGCCAGGGGGTAGCGATTGCCCGCGCGATGAAATGGGCGAGCCACGCCATCCTACTCGACGAGCCCACCGCGGCCTTGGGCGCCCGCCAACGGCAGATGGTCTACGACGCGATCCGGGCAGCGGCCGCCCGCGACATTGCGGTCCTGCTCATATCCCACGATCTGCCCCAGGTCATCGAGTTGGCGCACCGGATCATCGTGCTGCGGCAGGGTGCGGTGATCGCCGATCTCGACCCAAAGGCCGTCACCGTCCGCGCGGTGGTGGATACGATGCTCGGCGCCAAGGAGGCCGCCTGATGGCCGGGAGCGAGGCCCCAGCCTCGGGCGGTCTGGATCTCGCCGCGCCAGTTCTGGAAGATGGTCCCACCCTGGCGCGCCGGCTGCGGGGGATGACCGCGTTCTGGATGCTGCTGGTGCTGTTCGGGCTGGTCGCGCTGTTTGGGGTGATCAGCCCCAACCACGTGTTTTTCAGCATCGGCAACCTGTTCTCGATCGCGCTCAACGCGTCGCAACTGCTGCTGCTGGCGACCGGCATGACGTTTCTTCTGGGCGCCCGCCAGCTCGACCTGTCGATCGGGTCCAACGTGATCATGTCGTCCGTGGTGGGCGCCAAGACCATCACCGCACTCGCGGGCACCAGTGCAGAAATGAGCGCCGGCGACTATCCCCATCTTGGCTTGGCGATCACGGCCGGGACGCTGGCGGCGCTCGGGACGGGCGCGGTCGTCGGACTCGTCAACGGCGTTCTCGTGACCCGCCTCAAGATGACGTCGCTGCTGGTGACGCTCGCGACCTCCGTGATCTGTCTGGGTGTCGCGTTGGTGATAACCCATGGCACCAATGTGCCCGACATCCCGCGGGTGCTGCAAACTTCGTTTGCGACCTACCGCCTCGGCGGGGTCGTGCCGGTGCCCGTCGCGATCACGCTCGGCATCGTGGCCGTGCTGTGGTTCGTCCTCGCCCTCACGACTTTCGGGGTTCGCACCCTGTCAATCGGCTCCTCGCCCGAAGCGGCGCGGCGTGCCGGCATCGACTGCGAGGCTCACCTCATCGCCCTGTTCTGCCTGATGGGACTGCTGTCGGGTTGCGCCGCCATGCTGGACATTTCGCGCTTCACGACCACGAACATCGGTGGGCACCAGACCGATAACTTGCAGGCGATTGCGGCCGCGGTAATCGGGGGAACCAGCCTATTCGGCGGCGTAGCCTCGATCCCTGGCGCCCTGGTGGGCGTCCTGATCCCGGTCGTGCTCGGCACCGGATTGGTGATGATGCGCGTCGACAGTTTCTACCAGCTCATCGTCATCGGCCTGATCGTCATCATCGCGGTCTTCATCGATCAGCGACAGCGCCAGAACAGTCCCTGAAGTCTCGCGTCACGGATATGCGCTGCCGTTGCCTACGCGTCGTTGCACTGAATGCCGAAAAAGGAGAATGGCGATGAAAATCCTGCTCACTGGCGTATCCCTGTCCTTCCTTGTTCTTTCCCCTCCGTCCATGGCGTCGGAAACCTTGAAGATCGCCGGACTACCGGCCATGGTGGGCATTCCGTTCTACACGTCCATGAAGTGCGGCGCCGACAAGGCCGCCAAGGAGTTCAACGTCGACCTCACCTGGAGCGGGCCGGCTGATTGGGACATTTCCAAGCAGCAGCCTTTCATTGATGCCGCGGTGCAGCTCAAGCCGCAGGGCTACATCCTGTCGCCCACCGACAGCGGCGCGCTCGTGTCCCAGGTCCAGGCGCTCGAGGCCGCCGGAACGCCCGTCGTCACCGTCGACGGTCCGCTCGACAAGCCGGTCGAAACCCAGAACGTGCAGGCCGACCACTACAAAGGCGGCGTCGCGGCCGCGGCCGCCATGCACACGGTCGCGGGCGACACCGGAACCTTCGTGGCGATCGGCATGCGCCCGGGTATGCCCGACATCGACGGTCGGGTGAACGGCTTCCTGGACACCTACCGCAAGGAGCATCCCAAGGCGGTCCTGCTGCCGACCCTTTATCCCGACTACAGCAACGCCAAGGCCGCCGAGCAGGTGTCGGCGCTGCTCCAGTCCACGCCGGACCTGAAAGGCATCTATGCCAGCCATTCCGCGGCCGCAGAAGGGGCCGCCGCGGCGCTGCTTGAAGCCGGGATGCGGGGCAAGGTGAAGATCATTGCCTTCGACGCGGAACCCGCCCAAGTAAAGGATCTCAAGGACGGCGTTTACGACGCTCTGATCGTCCAGAAGCCGTTCGAGATCGGCTACGAGGCCGTCAAGACCGCGGCCTCCGTGATCCGGGGCGAGGTCAAGAAGAGCGAGGTCAAGCACGATAATTTCCTTCCGCTCGTCTTCGCGACGCGGGAGAACATGAGCGATCCGCAAATCTCGAAATACTTCTACAAGTCGACCTGCGACTGAGGCTCGCGGCAAGCGTCGGGGGTGAGGTGACGCGCGATCGCTTTATCCACCCGCAAGCGAGCCGGGTCGACGGTCCTCCTCCCTTCGCACGCACCATGGATCGTCCATGTCACGGGTCCACTTGATCGACTGCGTCCTGCCGCACTTCGGCCTGCCCGAGGTGATGCCGGACCTGCCGGATGAGCTGTTCGCGGCTCGACACGCGCAGATGGCGGACCGCGTTCGCGAGGCCGGACTCGACGCCCTCGTCCTCCATGCCGATCGCGAGCGACCGGCAAGCATGTCCTATCTCACGGGATGGGACCCGCGCTTCGAGGAGGCGCTTTTGATCCACGTGCCCGGCCGCGGTCCGACGGTCGTGACCGGGCCCGAGAACGTCGGCTTCGTCGCCTCCGGCGGCTTGAAGCCGCGCACGGTACTTTATCCGCCCTTTGGCGTGCTCGGCACCGACCGGAGCCGCGCACCGAAGCTCGCGGACATCCTGGCCGCCTGCGGTCTCGCCCCGGGCATGGCGGTCGGTGTCGTGGGCGGCCGCTATTTTTCGGCCGCCGAAACGTCCGATCCCGACGGCTGGATCGACGCCCCCGCCTTCGTGGTCGACGTGCTACGACAAGCGGTGGGGGAGACCGGCCGTGTAGTCAATGCGACCGCCCTGTTCAGCCATCCGACCACGGGGCTGCGCGCCGTCAACGACATCGATCAACTGGCCCGGTTCGAGTTCGGGGCGAGCCACAGCTCCCAGGCGATCCGCAACATCCTGTTCGGGATCAGGCCCGGGATGCGGGAGTTCGAGGTGGCGGGGCTGACGGGGTCGATCGGATTGCCTGTATCCTGCCACCCGATGCTCGCCTCCGGCCCCAGGGCCCGCTTCGGGCTGAACAGTCCGAGCCATCGGCGCGTCGAGCGCGGCGACCCCGTGTGCTTCGGCTACGGCCTCTGGGGTGGTTTCAACAACCGCGCCGGGTGGCTCGTGGAGGACCTGGACGAGTTGCCCCGTAGCGCGCAGGACTACGTTGAAGCGATCGTGGCTCCCTTCTACAAGGCAGTGACGGTCTGGTACGAGACGATCGACATCGGGGTTACTGGCGGGGCAATCGACGCCGCCGTGAAAACGGCTTTGCGCGACAGCGGGATCACCCTCATGCTCAACCCGGGGCACCTCATCCACATCGAGGAATGGCTGAACACCCCGATCTATCCCGAAAGCCGGGAGGCCCTCCAGTCAGGCCAAGCCGTTCAATGCGACCTGCTCCCGACGGTTGCGTCGGGCGCCTTCACATCCGGCCTCGAGGACGGGGTCATCCTCCTGGATGACGCGCAGCGCGCGATATTCGCGCAACGCTACCCGGGCGCCTGGGCCCGCATCGTGGCCCGCCGCGCCTTCATGGCGGATGTGCTCGGCATCCAGCTCAGGCCCGCCGTGCTCCCGACCAGCAACGTTCCGGCCTATCTGCCTCCCTTCCTGCTCCGGCCCGGCCGGGTTCTGGCGAAAGTCGCCTGACACGAAGGGCCTGCCGTCCACATGCGAGACACCACATGAGCGACAAGAAAACAGTTCTGCTGGTCGGGGAAAGCTGGGTCAGCGCGGCGACCCACTACAAAGGGTTCGACCAGTTCGGCAGCGTCACTTTTCACCTCGGGGCGGAGCCACTGGTGGCAGCCCTCAAGGACAGTCGGTTCGATCTGACCTACATGCCCGGGCACGAGGCGGCAAACGCCGTTCCCGCGACGCTCGAAGGCCTGATGGCCTACGACGCCATTCTGCTGTCCGACATCGGGGCTAATTCGCTGCTTCTGCATCCGGACGTGTGGCTGCACGGCAAAACCTACCCCAACAGGTTGAAGCTGATGCGCGACTACACCGCCGGGGGCGGCGGCCTGATCATGATCGGCGGCTATCTCAGCTTCCAGGGCATCGACGGCAAGGCTCGCTGGGGCCGGACCGCTGTCGAGGAGGCGCTGCCCGTCAGCTGCCTACCCTACGACGACCGTTTGGAAATACCCGAAGGATTCAAGGCCGTGGTCAAGGGTCCTCGCGACCACCCGATCCTGAAGGGTCTCGGGACCGACTGGCCGGTGCTGCTCGGGGCCAACGAGGTCGTGTTGAAGGCCGGGGGGGAGGTCCTCGCCTCCTTGCCCGACGACCAGGGCGGCCATCCGCTGCTGGCTACGGGCCGCTTCGGCCGGGGGCGCACGGCGGTCTGGACGTCGGACATCGGCCCGCATTGGCTGCCGCAAACCTTCGTCGACTGGCCCGGCTACGCAACCCTGTGGCAAAACCTGCTCGGCTGGGTGACGGCGCGATAAGGCGTCCACGCCAAGCCCGGCGCGCAACGGCCCTGAAGGTGCCGAGTCGCGTTTTCGATCCGGACGGGCTCCTTGGAGTACCAGATTTGGAGCGCGTAGGCGCCGCGGGTTGGTCGATCCTGAAAAGACGATCGTCGCTCATCGCCGGTTCGGCCGATGTGGGCCCGACCGTCGCACGTGGGGCGCAGGATTACGGTCCCCTTCTCCGACGAGAAGACCGTGAGAACGCTTCGAGGGCTTGGGTCGGTCCCAGGGTCCAGAGGGTCGGCTGTGGTCGCGCGTATGGCTTCCCGGGCAAGCGACGTGCCTCCTACCCCCCACCCGGAAACCGGGCCACGACCGTGAGGAAAGCGGCGCCGTAGCGTTCGAGCTTGACGGTGCCCATGCCGGGGATACCCCGCAGGTCGGACATCGTTGCCGGGCGCTTCGCCGCGAGGGCGAGGAGCGTCGTGTCCGGGAACACGACGTAAGGCGGTACGCCCTGCGCTTTGGCGAGCCGCATGCGCTCGGCCCGCAAGGCCTGGAACAGGGTGTCCGACCGCGCGTCCGGGGGTGTGGCGGAAGGGGTCCGGCGCGGCTTCGAGAGGGGTTGCGCCACGCTGATCCGGATCGCGCGTTCGCCCTTGAGCACGGCGCGGGCGCCCTCGCCGAGCGTCAGGGCGCCGTAGGCGGCGTGGTCGATGCCGATGATGCCCGTCGCCGCCAGTTGCCGGATGACGGATTGCCAGAAGCGCTCGTCCTCGCCCGTGCCGACCCCGAAGGTCGGCAGGTGCTCGTGGCCCGCCCGGACGACCTTCTCCGTCCTCTTGCCAAGCAGCACGTCGGCGACGTGGCCCGCGCCGTAGCGCTGCCCCGTCCGGTAGATGGCCGAGAGCACCTTCTGCGCCGGCACGAGCCCGTCGGTGGTTTCGACCGGGCTCAAGCAGGCGTCGCAATTGCCGCAGCCGCCCGGATGCCGCTCGCCGAAATGCGCCAGGATGGCCTGCCGCCGGCAGTCCACGGTTTCGCAGATGCCGAGCAGCGCGTCGAGCTTCGAACGCTCGACGCGCTTCACCGCGTCGGGCGAGGCGCCGTCGTCGATCATTCGGCGGCGCTGCACGAGGTCGGTCATCCCGTACGTCATCCACGCGTCGGCGGGCAGGCCGTCGCGTCCGGCGCGGCCGGTTTCCTGGTAGTAGGCCTCGACGGATCCGGGCAGGTCGAGGTGCGCCACGTAGCGGACGTCCGGTTTGTCGATCCCCATGCCGAACGCCACCGTGGCCACGAGGCAGAGCGTGTCCTCCTTGAGGAAGGCGTCCTGGTTGGCGTCGCGCACGCCCCGGTCGAGGCCCGCGTGGTAGGGCAGCGCCCGGACGCCGTGGCCGGACAGGGTTTGGGCGATGTCCTCGACCTTCTTGCGGCTGAGGCAGTAGACGATGCCGCTGTCGTCCGCGTGGCCCGCCAGGAAGCCGAGGAGCTGGCGCGCGGGCGCCTCCTTGCGCACGATCGTGTAGCGGATGTTCGGCCGGTCGAAGCTCGTCGAGAACACCGGCGCGTCTTCGAGGCCCAGTTGCCGTCGCAGGTCGTCGCGCGTCTGCGGGTCGGCCGTGGCCGTCAAGGCTATGCGGGGCACGCCGGGAAAGCGTTCCGCGACCTCCCCGAGGCGAATGTATTCGGGACGGAAGTCGTGCCCCCATTGGGACACGCAATGGGCCTCGTCGATGGCGATCAAGGCCAGCGTCTTCCGGGCCAGGAACGCCATGAAATCGCCGGCGCCGAGCCGCTCCGGGGCGACGTAGAGCAGTTTCAGGGAGCCGTTCAGGAAATCGCGCCTGACGCGGCCGGCCTCTTCCGCCGCGACGTTGGCGTTCAGCGCCCCGGCGTTGACACCGGCCTGCTTCAGCGCCTCGACCTGGTCGCGCATCAGGGCCACCAGCGGCGAGATCACGACCGCGGTTCCCTCCCGGCACAGCGCCGGAACCTGATAGCACAGCGACTTGCCCGCCCCGGTGGGGAACAGCACGACGGCGTCGCCCCCGCCCACCACCTGGCGCACCACCTCGAACTGGCGTCCCCGGAAATCGTCGTGCCCGAACACGTCGCGCAGCACATCGCGCGGTTGCCTGCTCATCGCGGTTCCTGGCGGGCCGTCACACGAAGATCTTGCCGGGGTTCATGATGCCCAGGGGGTCGAGCGCGTCCTTGATGGCCCGCATGGCGGCGAGGGCGGCGGGGTCGTGCTCTTCCAACAGGTACTTGGCCTTGCCCTGGCCGACGCCGTGCTCGCCCGTGCAGGTGCCCTCCATGGCGAGCGCGCGGCCCACGAGCCGTTCGAGGAAGCCCTCGACCCGCGCCATCTCGGCCGGGTCGCCGTCGTCGGCGAGAATGCCGACGTGAAAATTGCCGTCCCCCACGTGGCCGACGATGGGGGCGACAAGGCCGGTCTCGTCGATGTCCCGCTGGGTCGCGACCACGCATTCGGCGAGGCGCGAGATCGGCACGCACACGTCGGTCGGCACCGTCTTGGCGCCGGGCCGCAGCGCGAACCCGGCCCAATAGACGTCGTGGCGGGCCTGCCAGAGCCGCGACCTTTCCTCGGCGCGCGTGGCCCATTCGAACGGCCCGCCGCCTTCCCCTTCGGCGATGCGACCGAAGCTTCCGGCCTGTTCGGCCACGCCCGCGGCCGTCCCGTGGAACTCGACGAACAGCATCGGCACTTCGGGCAGGGCGAGCTTCGAATGGAGGTTGCACGCCTTGACCTGCAGGGCGTCGAGCATTTCGATGCGGGCCACCGGCACGCCGGCCTGGACGGTCGCGATGGTGGCGTTGCACGCCGCCTCGACGCTCGGGAACGGGCACACGCCGCCCGAGATCGCCTCGGGCGTCCCCGACAGCTTGAGGGTGATCTCGGTGAAAATCCCGAGGGTGCCCTCGCTGCCGACGAGCAGTCGCGTGAGGTCGTAGCCGGCGGCGGACTTCTTCGCCCGGCGCGCCGTGCGCATCACGTCGCCCGAGGCCGTGACCGCCACCAGCGAGAGCACGACATCCTTCATGGTGCCGTAGCGCACCGCGTTGGTGCCCGAGGCGCGCGTCGCCGCCATGCCGCCGAGCGAGGCGTCGGCGCCGGGGTCGATGGGAAAGAACAGGCCCGTGTCGCGCAGGTGGGCGTTCAGCGCCTTGCGGGTGACGCCCGGCTCGACCACGCAGTCGAGGTCCTCGGCATGGACGGCGAGCACGCGGTCCATGCGCGCCGTGTCGACCGAAACGCCGCCGAACGGCGCGTTGACATGCCCTTCGAACGACGTGCCGGTGCCGAACGGGATCACGGGCACGCGGTGCGCCGCGCACAGCCTGACGATGTCGGCGATCTCGGCGGTCGTCTGCGGGAACGCCACGGCGTCGGGCGGCTCGGTCGTCACGGACGTGCGCGTGTTGCCGTGCTGCTGGCGGACCGCGTCCCCGGTCGCGAGCCGGTCGCCGAAACGGGAGCGGAGTTCGGTCACCACGAGGGCCAGCGTGGTGGGGGAGGGGCGGCCGCACCTACGATCGTCGTCGGCGGAGCCCGAGAGCGCGCGAATGAGCATGGCCGGCAGAACAGCCCCAGAGCGAAGCCTTCGTCAAGGTCGCGCCGCCATCCGCCCCGATCCGGGCGCCCCCACGCTTCGGCCGGGCCGGCCGACCCTCGCCCGCCGACCCGCCCCTCCGCGAGGGGGAAGAAGCGCCGCCCCTTGCGGTCCCTCCGCTTGTTCGACCCGCGATCGAGGTGCTGGTCTTCTCCCGCCTCCCTTGCGGAGGGGGGCGGGGTGAGGATCCAAACCATGCGCTGCGCCGCAACATCGGTCGCCCTAGGCGTCCTTCCGCAAGCGCACCAGGGTGAACAGGCCGAAGGGCGGCACGGTCCGGCGCTCGACGAGAACGATGCCGGGCGTCGCCGCGACCCAGTCGCCCAGCACCGCGAAGGGGAATTGGGGATGCCAGCCGAGCGTCGCGCTGCGGCGGCCGAGCCAGGCTTCGAGGTGCGCCATCGGGCCGCGCTCGGCGCCGAAATGGTTGACGAGGACGATGTCGCCGCCGCGCTTCGTGACGCGCGCCACCTCGTCGAGCATCGCGCGGGGTTCGGGCACGACGGTCAGCACGAAGGGGAGCACCGCGGCGTCGAACGACGCGTCCGGAAAGGCGAGGCGCGTCGCGTCCATCGCCGCCAGTCCCGCGACGTTCGACAGTCCGAGGCGCGCGACCCGCGCCTGCGCCCGCCGCAGCATGGGCACCGCGAGGTCGATGCCGACGAGGCGCGTGTCGCCGTCGAACATCGGCAGTTCGAGGCCGGTGCCGACGCCGACGTCGAGCACGCGGCCGCCCGGACGCCCCGCCGCCGCGACGGCGGCCCGCCGTCCGGAGCGCATCACGGCCGCGAAGGCGAGGTCGTAAACGGGCGCCCAGCGGGCATAGGCCGCCACCACCCCGGCGGCGTCGGTTATAGCGCCGCCGCCCGAGGGACCCGTCACGCGAGGGCCGGCGTCGCGTCGGCGATGTCGCGAAGCCGATCCGCCCCGTCGGCCGGCACCGTCGTGCGGATCACCCCGCCCCCGAGCACGCGCGCCCCGTCCCGCGTCGATGCGTAGAACACGCAGGCCTGCCCGGGCGACACGCCCTCCTCGGCCACGCGGAGCTCGAGCGTCACCGCGCCGTCCGCGACGGCGAGGCGCGCCGGCACGGGCGGGCGCGTCGAGCGCAGGCGGACCGCGATCGGGCCGCCGCCCGTCGCGGCCTCGCCGAGGCTGCCCGGACCGATCCAGTTCACGTCGCGCAGCGCGACCGCGACGGTCGCGAGCGCGCGCCGCGGGCCGACCACCACGCGCGCGCGCGTCGCGTCGAGCTTGACGACGTAAAGCGGTTCGCCACCGCCCCCGGGACCGTCGGCGAGGCCGAGGCCGCGCCTTTGCCCGACCGTGAAGTTGACGATGCCGCGATGGCGCCCGAGTACGCGTCCGTCGACATGCACGATATCCCCCGCGCTCGCCGCCTCGGGCCGGAGCCGGGCGATCACGTCGGTGTAGCGGCCGGTCGGCACGAAGCAGATGTCCTGGCTGTCGGCCTTGTCGGCGACCTCCAGCCCGAACGCGTGGGCGCGGGCGCGGACCTCGGCCTTGCCGAGGTCGCCCAGGGGAAAGCGCAGGAAGGCGAGCTGGTCCCGCGTCGTCGCATAAAGGAAATAGCTCTGGTCGCGCGCGCCGTCGCGCGCCCGGAACAGGGCACGCCCATCGGCCGCCTCGCGCGACGCGACGTAATGGCCCGTCGCGAGCGCGTCGGCCCCGAGCCCGCGCGCCGTGTCGAACAGGTCCGCGAACTTGACGTGCTGGTTGCAGCTCACGCACGGGATCGGGGTTTCGCCGCCGAGATAGCTGTCCGCGAACGGGGCCATCACCTTGTCGCGAAACCGCGCCTGATAGTCGAGGACGTAGTGCGGGATGCCGAGCTTGGCCGCCACCGCCCGGGCGTCGTGGATGTCGCGCCCCGCGCAGCAGCTTCCCCGACGAATCGGGTTCGCGCCGTCATGGGCGTAGAGCTGGAGCGTGATGCCGACGACCTCGTAACCTTCCCGCGCCAACGAGGCGGCGACGACCGAACTGTCGACGCCGCCCGACATGGCCACCACGACGCGGGTGTCGCGGGGCGCCTTCGGCACATCGAGGGAATTGAGGGAGGCGGGCATCGGGTCCGAGGGGGGCGAGGTCGGAACGCGAACACTTAGCGCCGGCGGTCCTCGTTTTCCAGCCCCGCGTTGCCAAACGGCCACGCCCCCTCCGGCAGCGGACCCGGGAGCGGTCCGGTAGTCCCGGAACGGAACACAATTGCGTCCCCCGGCCCTCTACGGCAACGTTTTGGAAACCAAAAGCCTATCGAATTCAGCGGCTTGACTTAGCCAAGTCTTAAGCCCGCTTGCCTAGGGTCTGGCAGTTCGCGGCGTCGAGTAGGCGAGTGAAGCCATGGTAGACATGCACCGGCCCAGGGTTAAATATGTGATCGGGCCGGATGGAAGTCCGCTGACGATCGCCGACCTGCCGCCGCCTTCGACCAAGCGCTGGGTGATCCGCCGCAAGGCGGAGGTGGTAGCGGCCGTACGCGGCGGCCTGCTTTCCTTGGAGGAAGCTTGCAGCCGCTATACGCTCACCGTCGACGAATTCCTGAGTTGGCAGATGTCGATCGATCAGCACGGCCTGGCTGGGCTGCGGACGACCCGGATTCAGCACTACCGCCAGTGAGCGCGGCTTATTCACGACGGACACGATTAGTCTCGCGACGGGCCGCATCGTTCGGAAGATTCTTTCGATGAGGGGCAGGAGGGCCGACGCGATGGCGCCCGAGTCCGCCCGGATGACATTCCGAACTCCGGAACCGGGCAGCCGCGGGAGAACCCGCCGCTGCCCGTCGTCGTCTTACTTCTTCGACTTGCCGTGAGCGGCCGTCGAACTCGAGTGCGCCTTGGTCGAGTGAGCGTGCGCTTCCTCGGAGTGCTTCGACGCGGCCGCCTTGTCGCCCTTCTCGTGGTGCTCGGCGGCGGTACGATGCGACTTCGCAGCCTTCTCGTGACTCTCGGCGGCTTCCTGGTGCGCGGCTTTCGGCATGGATTTCCTCCTTGGACGAACGCGTGGGAACGCGTTGCCCAATAACTGTGCTGCGCAGCCTAAAGTTTCACATATCGTCGGAATCTCGTGCTCAGCCGGCGTGCGTCCCCGGCGAGGCCAGGCAGTTTGCCGATACTCCGCCGTCCGAACCGGATCATGTCGGAGCGCACGCGCGATCGTCGAAGCGGCAGCATGGGCCTGCCTTGCCGCGCGAACCGGTGCGATGTGGTGCGGCCCGCCGTCCCGGCAAACGACGGGGACTCGCTCCGGCTTTGGGACCCGCCGGAAGGCCCTCACCCGCTCGAGACGTGCGGGTCGGCGCCGGCCTGGCGCGCGAATTCCGGCTTGAGCGCCCGGTAGAGGCTTCGGAACGCGGGGAGACGCTCCGCGTAGGCGTCACGCAGGCGCGGGTCGGGCGCGATGACCCGCTCGACCGCGGGTTCGGCGGCGATGTCGCGCGGGTCCTCGCCGCCGACCCCGAGCCGCGCCAGTCGCGCCGCGCCGAAGGCCGGCCCGCATTCGGCGGCGCCGTAGAGCGCCAGCGGGACCCCGAGCGCGGCCGCTATGATGCGGCCCCAGAACGGCGAGCGTGCCCCGCCGCCGATGAAGCCCAAGCGCTCGAATCGCGTGCCGGAGGCCGCGAGCACGTCGAGCCCGTCGCGGAGCGAGAGGGCGACGCCCTCCATCACGGCCTGAACGATGTCCGAGCGGCGGGTCGAGGGGTCGAGCCCGAACAGCACGCCGCGCGCGGAGGGGTCGTTGTGGGGGGTCCGCTCACCGGTGAGATAGGGCAGGGCGAGAAGCCGCGAGGGTCCCGCGAAGCGATGTTCCGCCTCGGCGAGCAGCGCGCCGATATCGGCGTCGCCGAGCCAGCGCGCGGCGGCCGCGAGCGGGCTCGCGCCGTTGAGCAGCGCCGCCATGCGGCACCAGGTTTCCGGTAGCGCGTGGCAGAACGCGTGCACCAGGCGTTCGGGGTCGGGGCGATAGGCGTCGTCGGCCATGAAGATCTGCGCCGAGGTGCCGAGCGACAGGAATCCTTGGCCGGGGCGCACGCAGCCGGCGCCGACGCCGCCCGCCATCGCGTCGCCGGCGCCGGCGACGAGCGCCACCCTCCCCATGCCCCAGCGGGCCGCGAGGTCCGGCACGAGCCGGCCCACGACGGCCGTCGACTCGCGAACCGGCGGCAGGATCGCCGGATCGAGCCCGCAGGCCGCGACCGCCCCGGGGCACCAGGCGCGGCGTTCCTGGTCGAGCAGCCAGGTGCCGGCCGCGTCGGTCACGTCGGTCGCGCGCTCCCCCCCGAGTTTCCGCCGGATGACATCCTTGGGCAGCGACAGCGAACGGGCGCGGGCCAGGACGGCGGGCTCGTGCCGGGCGAGCCACGCGATTTTCGGTGCCGTCAGCCCCGCCATGGCGCGCACGCCGACCAGGCGCTCGAGCGCCGGATCGCGGGCGAGCTCGGCGGCCTCGGTCGCGGCGCGCCCGTCGTTCCACAGGATCGCCGGCCGCACCGGCCGGTCGGCGGCGTCGAGCAGGACGAGCGCGTGCATCTGCCCGGCCGTCCCGATCGCGCGGACCCCGCCCATGGGGCGGGTCGCGGCGAGCCGGTCCATGGCGCGCAGCACGGCGGCCCACCACGCGTCGGGGTCGTCCTCGGACCAGCCCGGCCGGGGTTGGACCGGGCTCAGGCTTTCCTCGACCGAGCCCAGGATGCGCTGGCCCTCGTCGACGAGAACGGCCTTGACGGCGGAGGTCCCGAGATCGATGCCGATGAACATGGCGCGGGCCCGCCTACCGCACCGTCGCGATGGGGACGTCCGGCGCGGTCTTGGGCCTCGTCATGACGGGATGCCGCCGGCCGCCGGCGAGGTCCTTGATGCGGTCCCCGAGGAAGGCGTCGGCGAGACGGTGCCGCAGCGCCTCGATCCCGGGCTGCGACATCGCGGCGAGGTCGGCGGCGGCCCGTCCCGGTGCCGGCCGGCTGCCGACGAATATCGATCCCGAGAGCGCGGGCAGGAACCATCGCATCGAACCCTCCACGGCCGTGGCACGGCCCGAATGGGGCCGCGCGCAATCTGAACGAGGCCTGACCGCGCGGCAATATCGCGGCGGCGAACGTCGACGTCCGTCCGTCATGCCCGTGCCTGTCAGGGGCAGCCACGCGGACACCGGCCGACGCCCGCTTCCGCCAACCGCCGGCGTCGACGTGGATGGCCGGGACAAGCCCGGCCAGGACGGAAACCGACGCCGCCTCACCGGATTCGGGGCCCGTCGCGAAGAAATTCCGCTTGACCGCCCGTCGCCCTTCGACCCTCGCTGTTGCGGCGGGCGCGTCCCGACCGTCCCGTTGGTGTTCATGCTGCCCTTCAACAAGCTCGACCTGATCCTCCGCCGCCACGACGAAGCGTCGGCGCGCCTCGCCGAGGGACCCGATTCGGCGACCTTCGTGGCGCTGTCGCGCGAGCTCGCCGACACGGACGACCTCGTCGAGGCGATCCGCGCCTATCGCGCCCGCGCCGCCGAGCTCGAAGGGATCGCGGCGATGATCGCCGACCCCGCGCTCGATTCGGAGATGCGGGGCCTCGCCGAGGAAGAGCGCGAAAGCGGACGCGCGGCGCTCGCCGATCTCGAAGCCTCGATCCGGCTGGCGCTCCTGCCCAAGGACGCGGCCGACGCCAAGGGCGCGATCATCGAGGTGCGCGCCGGCACTGGCGGCGACGAGGCCTCGATCTTCGCCGGCGACCTGTTCCGCATGTACGCCCGCTACGCCGACCTGCGCGGCTGGAAGCTCGAGGTGCTCTCGGCCAGCGAGGGCTCGGCCGGCGGCTTCAAGGAGATCGTGGCCGAAATCCAGGGCAGGGCGGTGTTCGCCCGTCTGAAATACGAGAGCGGCGTGCACCGCGTGCAGCGCGTGCCCGAAACGGAAACGCAGGGGCGCATCCACACCTCGGCCGCGACCGTCGCGGTGCTGCCGGAAGCCGAGGAGGTCGACGTCCACATCAACGAAGCCGATCTCAAGATCGACACGATGCGCGCGCAGGGCGCCGGCGGCCAGCACGTCAACAAGACCGAGTCCGCGATCCGCCTCACCCATCTGCCGAGCGGCATCGTCGTGTTCATGCAGGAGGAGCGCTCGCAGCACCGCAACCGGCAGAAGGCCATGGCGGTGCTGCGCTCCCGCATCTTCGACATGGAGCGGCAGCGGGCCGACGGCGAGCGCGCCGCCGACCGCCGGGCGCAGGTCGGCTCCGGGGATCGCTCCGAGCGCATCCGCACCTACAATTTCCCGCAAGGCCGGCTGACCGACCACCGCATCAACCTGACGCTCTACAAGCTCGACAAGGTGATGACCGGCGAGGCGCTCGACGAGGTCGTGGACGCGCTCGCGACCGAACATCAGGCCGCCCTGTTGGCTGCGGCGGAAAGGTGAGGCGGGATCGGCGGATGCGGTGCGCACGTTCGTGATCGATCCCGCGTTCGCCAAGGAGATCCCATGAGAGAGACCCGACTCCATCCGCCCGACGCCGCCGACGCGGCAGCTTTCGACGCCGCCGATGTGGCGCGCTACGCGCGGCTCGGCGACGCCTGGTGGGATCCCCGGGGCGCCATGGGTGCGCTCCACAGGCTCAACCCCATGCGGCTCGCCTATTTGCGGGACCTCGCCGTCAAGCATTTCGCCCCGACCGGTTCGGGGCGCCCGGCCGAGGCCGGCACGCTCCCGCTCGCCGGCCTGCGCGTCCTCGACATCGGCTGCGGCGGCGGGCTTCTCAGCGAACCACTGGCCCGTCTCGGCGCGGTCGTGACGGGCATCGACCCCGGGCCCGGCAACGTAGAGGCGGCGCGGCGCCACGCGGAGGCGGCGGGCGTGACCGCGACCTACCGGGCGGCGACCGCGGAGGTTCTGGCCGAAGCGCACGAGAGCTTCGATCTCGTGCTGGCCATGGAGGTCGTCGAGCACGTACCCGACCCCGACGGTTTCGTCCGGGTCGCCTGCGGGCTCGTGCGTCCGGGCGGGCTGTTCGTGCTGTCGACGCTGAACCGCACCGCGAAAAGCTTCGCCCTAGCGATCGTGGGCGCCGAATACGTGCTGCGGTGGCTGCCGCGCGGCACCCACCGCTGGTCACGGTTCCGCACCCCCGAGGAGGTCGCGGCCCCGGTGCGGGCGTCGGGCCTGCGCATCGTCGCGCGGACGGGCGTGATCTATGATCCCTTGCGCGACCGTTGGATCACGGGGCGCGACATGGATGTGAACTACATGGTCGCGGCCGCACGGCCCGTCGACGTCAGGCCCTGAGCCTGTCCAAGGCCAGCAGCGCGCCGCCCGCGAGCAGGCCCCAGAACGCCGCGCCGATCCCGAGAAAGGCGACGCCGGACGCGGCCACGAGGAAGGTCACGGTCGCGGGCAGGCGTTCGCCGGGATCGGCAAGGGCGCCCGACAGGGCGCCCGCGAGGCTGCCGAGCAGCGCCAGGCCGGCGACCGCCTGGATCAGCGAGGGCGGGCTCGCGGCCACCAGCGCGGCGGCGTAGCCGGCCGACAGCCCGAGCGCGATGTAGCAGACGCCGTTGACGACCGTCGACCAGTACCGTCTGGCGGGTTCGGGGTGGGCGTCGGGGCCCGCGCAGAGCGCGGCCGTGATGGCGGCGAGGTTCAGCAGGTGGCCGCCGAACGACGCGCACACCACCGAGCCGAGCCCGGAGGCGATGAACACGGGACCGATGGGTGGGTCGTAGCCGTTGGCGCGCAGCACCGCCAGGCCCGGCACGTTCTGCGACGCCATGGTGACGATGAACAGCGGCAGGCCCAGGCTGCCGAAGGTGGCCGGCGAGAACGCCGGCGGGGTGAGGGCGAGCTCCGGCCAACCCTGGGCGAGCGCACCCGGGGGCAGCTTCGTCACGAACACCACGATCGCCGCCGTCACGGCGAGCGAGACCGGAACCGCGTAGGCCCGCGCGAACCGCCACGCCAGCGCCCAGGCGATGACGATCGGCGCCGCGAGGAAGGGTGTTTCCGCGAGCGCGCGCGCCGGCGCGAGGCACAGGCTGAAGAGGATGCCGGCCAGCATGGCCGCCGCCAGGCTCTTCGGAATGGCCGAGACGGCGCGGCCGAAACGCCCCCACAGCCCGGCCAGCACGATGAGCGCGGCCGCGAACAGGATGGCGCCGACGGCCGCCGGGTAGCCGCCCGCGGCCGGCACGCCGGTGGCGATCATCAGGGCCGAGCCCGGCGTCGACCAGACGATGCTGATCGGCTGGCGCGTGGCGAGGCTGAAGATGACGCTGAGGACGCCCGGCACGACGCATATGACCAGCAATCCCGACGCCGCCTCGGCGGGCGTGGCCCCGAGGCGGATGAAGCCCTGGAGGACGATCGGGAAGGTGCTGGCGAAGCCCACGATCGCGGCGAGGATGCCCGTCGACACCGGCTGCGCCCACGTGCCGCGCGCGGGCGGCGGATCGGCCGGTCGAGGGGCCGGCGGGCGGGCGTCGGCCGAGGCCGGGGACATGGCGGCACCGTGCGGAGGAACTTTCGGCGCCATCCTTGGGATCTCGCGCCGCCGCTTGGCAAGGCCCCGGCGCCGCGTGGGCTTGCCGGCGGCGGCGCGCCGCGCTCAGGTCACGCTATATTCGGCCCGGCCCACGAGCATATCGACCACCGTGGTCAGCCAGATCATGTGGGTGCATTCGACGACGTTGTAGGCGCTGCTGTCCACCCAGAAGGCGATATCGGAGGCGGCGCGCAGCGGGTTGTCGGGCTGGCCGCCGGTGAAGCTGACGATGCCGAGCCCGCGCGACCTGCCGTAGCGCGCCGCCTCGACCACGTTCGGGGATCGTCCCGAAACCGAGGTCAGCACGAGCACGTCGCCGTCGTCGGCGTAGAACGCCACCGCCTTGGCGATGTAGTTCGCGAATCCGTAATCGTTGCTGAAGGCCGTGATGAGGTTCGGCTCGTTGAAATCGACCGCCCGAACCTTGCCCTGTTTGGTGAAATCCACCGCACCGTGGGCGCTGATGGAGGCGCTGGCCCCGTTCCCGGCGAAGATCAGCTTGGCGCGCCGCGCGCGGACGGACAGCGCCAGGTCATGGAACGCGACGAGCCGCTCCTCGATCCCGTCCGTCGAGAGCGCCGCCTTGTAGCGGTCGAAGTAGCCGCTCAGCCAATCCTGCCACATGGTGTCCGATCTCCGAGGCGGCACGGGCGCCGCTCCTGTCGCGTCGTCCGTGCCCGGCGTCGTGTTGCGCCGCGCAAAATCCTTGGCGGCCGTCGCGAATCTGTACAGGAAAATGTTTCCTGCCCAAGATCGTTGTGGCAAAGGTCGCGCGCCGCGATCGAGCATCGGACGACCCTGGGCGGCAATGGCGGAAAGCGTCCTCGGCCGCCCGACGCGCCCCGACGCGTGGCCGACGACGGTCACGTGGCCGCTCGCGAGCCGCCCGACTGCCGAAGCGCCGATCCATGCGTGCCGGTGGCAATGTTCGCGGACCGGGCGTTTCGCTCGATCCTTGCATCGCCAGCGATGCGCACGGGCCGCGGCGATGGAACTTGGGCCGGCCGGCGGCAGGGGATGGCGCGTATGGTTTCGAGAAAGGGACGGAACCGCCTGCGGGTCGCCTACGTCACCCCGTATGCGATCCTGCCGCCCAACCGCGGGGGCCGCATCCGCACCCACCACCTGTGGCGGGCGATGAGCGCCTTCGCCGAGGTCGTGCCGATCGTCGTCGGCGACAATCCCGGCGCGGGCGCCCGCGCCGCCGCCCGGCAGGCCGGCGCCGTGTTCATGCCGCGCCGCAAATACCTGCCGAGACTGCTCCTCGAGGCCCTTGCGGCGGGCCGACCCATCACCGAGCCCGGCTTATGGGAGGTTCTCGGCGTCGAGGGTCTGCCCGACGCGCTCCTGCGAGACCTCGGAGCGGCGCCCGCCGTGATCCGCCACGCGATGAACGACCGGCGGGCGGAGCGAATCGTCGAACGCGTCCGGCGGACCGGCGCGGACATCGTCGTGTTGTGCGATTCGACCATGGGGTTGCTCGCCCCGGCGATGCGGACACTGGGGAACGTGAAGGTCGTGGTCGGCCCGCACAACTTCGACGGCGGCCTTTACGAGACCATGGCGCGCACCGCGCCGACGGACGCCTTGCGCCGGTGGAACGCGGCGGCGTCGCGGGCCTTCGCGGAAGCCGAGCGGACCTACGCGCCCCACATCGACCAGCTTTGGGTGTGCTCGCGGGTCGATCTCGAACGCTTTTCCTCCCTTGTCCCGCACGACAAGATCCGGGTGGTCCCCAACGTCTACGACGTGGGGCCGCCGACCCCGGTGCCCGATTCGCGCGACCTCGTCTTCGTCGGCCAGGGCGGCTATTTCCCGAACGAGGACGCGGCCCACCGCCTCCTTGCGGTGTCGGCCGCGCTCGACGCGCGCGGGGTCGAGCATCGCGTCCGTATCGTCGGGCGCGCCGCCGCGAGCGTGGTCGAGGCGGCCAGGCGCCACCCCTCGGTCGAGGTCGTGGGCGAAGTGCCCAGCGTGGCGCCGTTCATCGAGACGGCGGCGATCGTCCCGATCACGCTCACGCTCGGCGGCGGCACCCGCCTCAAGATCGTCGAGGCCATGGCGGCGGGGCGCCCCGTCCTGTCGACTCCCGTCGGCATCGAAGGCATCGAGGCCCGGAACGGGGTCGAGGCCGTGATCGAGCCCGATCTCGAGGCCTTCCCCGACCGGATCGTCGAACTGTTCGCCGATCGCGAGCGCGCCGGGCGGATCGCCCGCGCGGGCTGGGAACTCGCTCGCGAATCGTATTCGCACCAGGCGCTGCTCGCGACCGTCGGGGCCTGTTTCGAGGAGCTCGCGGGGGTCAAACGAGTTGCGGACGCCGCGGTCTTCGGGCGCAACCTCGGCGCGGACGTCGGCGACGAGGTCGCGACCTTCAACAACGCGACCCGACTCCTCGTGTGGACCTTCGAGGTCAGGGTCGCGGCGACGTTCGATGCGCTGTCGGGCGAGTTCGGCGCCGTCGGGGGCGCCGATCTGCCGAACGCCTTCGTCGCCTTGCGACAACGGCCCAACGGCCACACGCTCGTCGAAGCGACGGCGGTGCTTGCGCCCGGCATCGCCCCGGAGGCCGCGGACGTCGTCCTCTACGCCTGGGGCCGGCCCGTCCTGCGACGGCATCCGCCGGCCCCCGTGCCGAGGGCCTCGGCCGGAATGCTCGCGCTCGAACGGGACGGCGACGGGCTGCGTGTCACCGGTTGGTCCAATGCCGGCGCCGTCACGGTGGACGTCCGGGGCGGGGCGGGGCCGGTCGCGACGCTCGACGTTACCCCCGAGCCTACCGGCATCTTCCAATGCCGCGTCCCGGCCTCGAGCGGCACCTCCCTGTCGATCGCGACCGGGGACGGATTTTCGGAGCGGTTGAGCCGTCCCATGGACTGGCTCGCCCAGAACCTCCCCTCCACGGCCCGCCTGGGGCACCTTCGCGACCGCTACCGTGGCGAAACCGCCTGGATCGTCGGCAACGGGCCGAGCGTGCGGACCGAGGATCTCGACGCGCTCGAAGGCCGGTTGAGCTTCTGCTTCAACAGGTTCCACATGGCCTACGACCGCATGCGATTCCGTCCCACCTACACGGTGACGGGCGACAAGCAGATGATCGAGGATTTCGGCCAGCAGATCGTCGACGAGGCGGGTGGCACCGTCTTCGTGGTGCACGACCGCCCCCCCGACCTCGTCGGCGACTACATCTGGATCCGGCTCCTGCAGGTCCACCCGCCGCTGTTCTCGAGGACCGCCGACCACATGGTCTCGCCGGGCGGCTCCTCCCTCTACATGGCGATGCAAATCGGCTACCTCATGGGCATCCGGCAATTCTATCTTTACGGAACGGACTTCAAGTTCGCCTTCGAGAAGGCGCGCGGGCCGGACAACTTCCGTTCCGCCAAGGGCGACGACAATCATTTCATCAGCAACTACCGCGGCGGCAAGGCGTGGTGCCCGCCGAGCCTCAAGGACATCGGGGCCGGCTTCCTCACGGCTCGACGCATCATCGAATCGGAGGGCGGGTTCTTGCGGAACGCGAGCCGGGGCGGGTTGATGGAAATGTTCGAGCGGGTTCCTTTCGAGGTCGCGGCGCAGGAAACGCGGGCCTCGCGCACCGACGCGAGGGCCTAGGCGATGCGGCTCCCGTTGCGCGTCGCGGTCGTCGGGACGAACGACCCGAAAAACTATTCCGGCGGCCGCTACCATGGGCTGCTGCTGGCCTACGCGGCCGCCGCCGGCGGCGCTGAGAGCCATGTCGTCACCGACCACGTGCCGGGCTTTGCTGCCGATTGCGAGCCCCTGGCTCCGGGCAAGGTGGCCTTCCACAGGAGCGCCGACTTCGCCTCGGGGCTCCCCGAAGGCCGCTTCGACTGGGTGGTCGTCGTTCCCACCGGCGTCTTCCTTCCGGACTTCTACGAAAACTGCCTCGATTTCGCGGCCCGCGCCGGCGCTCGCGTGGCGCTCGTGAATTTCGAATCGGCCAACTGGTTCAACGCGCTCGCGCCTGAGCCGAAGGATCCGCGCCTGTGGGACTATTGGCGCCGCACGGTAATGAAAGGCGGGCTCGTCTTGTCGAGTGCGCGCGAATCGCACCGCTTCGCCCGTACGTTCTACGCCGCCGAGGCCGGGGCGTCGCTGCGCTTCGAGGTCTGGTCGCCGCCGGTCAATTCGCGGGCCGCCATGCGCTTCGACGGCATGCCCAAGGATGGCAGCATCCTGGCGTTCGTGCGCCCGCAGGACAGGCACAAGGGCTCGATCGACCTCGCCGCGATCGACGCCACGCTGTTCCGCGACCGGACGCTCCGCCTCGTCGCGGGGCGCGACGTGACGCCGGAGTTCCGCGCCGCCATCGGGGAGCACCTCGGCAAGGCGCCGGGCAGCCGGCTCGAAATCCTCACCCGCATCTCCGACCTGCAGAAGTTCCGCCTCACGACCGCCGCGCAGACCGTCCTGTTCCCGTCGCGCTTCGAGGGGTTCGGCTACCCGCCGGTCGAGGCAGCCTTCGCGGGAACCGAATCGGTGTGCTTCGACCTTCCCGTGTTGAGGGAGACGGTGGGCGGCGTCGCCCATTTCGCCCCGGTGGACGACATGGCGGCCTTCGGCCGCGCGCTGGCCGCCGCGTTGGAGCGGCCCGAGCGGCGGGCGGACTTGCGCCGCGCGGTACACCGCTTCGCCGATTTCGACTGCGCTTCGGCGCAACTCGTCGACATCCTGCTGCGCGGGGCCGAGGTGGTGAGGCCGGTGCCCGCGCGGCGCCACCGCGCCGCCATCGGCCCCTTCGCGCGCACCGCGCCCCGCGCCGCCGCCGAGGTCGACCGCGGCGCCCCGCCGCCGCCCTTGCCGCCGAGCCTGCGCGCGGCCGGGATCGCGACCTCGGGGGACGCCCTGTTCAGCGCCACCCTCTTCGTTTCGGAAGCGCCTGACCGGGTCGAAGCTCGCAACCCGGGCGGGCCGCCGCTGGTCGCGAGCTGGGCCGCGACGCCGGCCCCCCGCAACTTCGTCCGCCTCGATGTCGGCATCGCCGCCCCGGGCGGCATTCTCCGCCGCCGCGTCCTCGTCGAGGCGTTCGCCGGATCGCGTCGCCTGGGCGACTCGCTCGAGTTTCAGGTCGACGCGCTCGAAGGGGCGGCGAAGGACCATCCCGTGCGTTTCGGCATCAGCGGCGACGCCGCCCAGGGCGACGTCCGCCGCATTCGCGCCTGGGTGCTGGCGCGCCGGCCCGTCACGGCCATCCGCATCGGCAACGGTGCGCGGTGGTGGACCGCGGCCATTTCCACCGACCGGTCGGACGTCCTCGCCAAGCACCCGACCTACGCCACGGCCCGCTGCCAGTTCGTGTTGGAACTCCCGTCCGGCACCAAGCTCGACGCGGACACACGCGTGATGGCGATGAACGGGGACGATCTCGTCGACACGCTCAAGGGCTGGCCACCCGCGCCCTCGTCCTTTTACGCCGCCGACGTGGCGCTCGGAACGGAGACGCCCAAGCTGGCCGCCCCCGCGTCGCCCCCCGCCGCCGCGCCAGCCGCGACGCCGAAACCGCCGCACGCTCCGGAGCGCAAGGCCGGACCCGTGCCGATCGCGCTTCCGCTCGTCGCCGATGCCCTCGACATCGTCAACGTCAACGACACGCGCTGGCACAACGGGGTAAGCCGCACCGGAGGGATCGACCGGCTCGGCGCCGTCCTGCTGCGTGGCGACGATAGGACGGCCGTGCTCGTTGCCGGCATGGTGGCACGCGGCGCCTCGGGAGGCGCCCGCACGGTGACGGGCACGACCGCGGAAGGGAACGGCGTCGTCCTTCTGTTGGACGGTCCCCTGAACCCGTATGTCGATGGCTTCCCCCAGCGGCTCCAGGTGTTCGAGGGGGCGGCCGCGCCCGACACGACCGAACCGCCCAGCTTCGTGCTGAACGATTGGACCGACACCCGATGGTGGCACGGCGTCTGGAACAATCGCGACGAGCGATGGCGCTGCGGCTTCTTCCTCCGTGCCGATCAGGCCAGGGCGATGGGCATCGGCGTGGGCGCGCGCTTGCGTTTCGCCGGCAGCGGCCCGCGTAGGGTCGAGGCGGTGGTCGTCGAAGGGCGCGATGTTCGCATCTGGCTCGACGGCCGCATCAAGCCGCAGACCGACGGGGCGCCCCATCAGGTGCGGGTGATGGGCCGTGCCCCATCAAGCCCCGAGAACGCCGTTCCCCTACTCGCCGGAAAGCAGAACAGGGCGTGGCGGACGGGCGTTTTCGCCGGGAACGACGCTTCGCAGCGGCACGGCACCCGCGTGCGTTTGCCACGCGACGCGGCGGTGTCGCGGGGAACGCCGCTCCGCTTCCCCAGCGGACGCGTCGCCCGCGTCGTTTCCGCCGACCCCATGCCTGACGCCATCGAGGCGACACTCGATTGCGCCCTCGACGTCGACGCGGACGGGTTTCCCGGCGCGGCCACCCGGCTCGACGAGGCGGAGGCGTCGCAGCGGAGCCAGGTGCCTTGGCTTTACCCCGACGCGGGATACGCCGCCAAGGATCCCTTGCACGTCCAGCTCGTCGATCAAGCGCGCCGAACCGGACGCGTCGTGCTCGCCCCCTCCGACAAGCCCCGGACGGACCGGCCGCGCATCCTGTTCCTCACCCTCGTACCTCCCGCGCCCGCGAACCAGGGCAACCGCGTGGTGACGCGCAACTTCATCCAGCACCTGGTCGACCTGGGCTTCGACGTGGATGTGCTGTTGCAGGGTTGGATCGACGCGTTCGACGCCACCCGCGTCTTCCCCGACCACGTGCGCATCCTCGCGCTGCCGTTTCCCAACTGGCCCGATTGCGATGCCGTGCGCCGTCGCCGGCAGATCAAGGACATCGCCGAAACCTTACGGCCCGCGACCCTCGACGCCGCGGTCGCGGACGCGCTCGCGCGCGAAAGCAGGCATTACCACCCGTATTTCATCGTCCGCGACGCCGTCGTGGAGGTCGCGCGCACGCTCGCGACGACGCATCGGTACGCGTCGGTCGTGGTCAACTACACCCATATGCTGCGCGTCACCGCCGAACTCGCGCGTTTCGTGGAACTGCCGCCGGTCTGCGTCATCACGCACGACGCGCTGTCGCGACTGCCGACGACGTTCGAGGGGCAGCCGCTCGACACCATGTACCGGGCTTGCACGCCGCAGATGGAGCGCGACGCGCTCGACGCGGCCCCCGCCGTCGTCATGGCGATTTCGGAGAGCGAGGCCGCGTATTTCCGCGCGCTCGGCGTCAAGAACCCCGTCGTGCTGACGGAATACGACGCGCTCGATGAAACCCGCCCGTTCACCGTGCCGGACACCGGCTTCGCGGCGCGGACCCTGGTGTTCCACGGCAGCGCCAACCCGATGAACATCGCCGGGCTGAACTGGTTCGTCGACGAATGCTGGAGCGACATCCTCAGGGCCGTCAAGAACGCGCGCCTCGTGATCTGCGGCCGCGTCGGCGACACTTGGAAAACCAAGCTGCCGAACGTCGAGGTGATCGGCGAGACGAGCCGGGAGGCGATGTTCGGCCTTTGCAATCGCGCCAGCATCGCCATCAACCCGTGCGTCGCCGGCACCGGCCTCAAGATCAAGACCGTCGAGGCCGCTTGCCTGGGCCTGCCTTCCGTCTGCCTGCCGCTCGCGGTCGAGGGCCTCGAGGCGGTGGCCGACCGCTTCGCGATCGTCGCCGACTCCGGCGAGAGTTTCGCGCGCGGCTGCGTGGCCTTGCTGACGGAGGAGCGGCGCTGGCGCGAGCTGCGGGCGAGTGCGTTGCAGTTCGCCGAGGAGCGGTTTTCGCAGGGGGCGGTCTACGGCGCCATCGATGCCGCGATGGGCTGGCGCGAGGGCATCGAGGCGCGCCGTGCCGCACGTTCGGACGACTTTCCCCAGGTCGGCGCGCTCGCGCCGGGAGCCGAGCCCACCCTGGCCGCGGTCGACGAGCCGTTCGGGACGTTGCGGCTCAAAGCCGACGATCCGGCGGCGCTGCTCGCGGTCGGCGCGCATCTGGCCCGCGCGGGCCAGGTCGAAACGGGACGCAGGCTGGTCGAGCGGGTGGCCGTGGGACGTCCCGGCGACCCCCATGTCGCCGCGCTCGCGGCACGGCTGGCGCTCGACACGGGCGATCCCTGGCTCGCGGCCGTGCACGGGGCCGTCGTCATCGGCCAGCGCCCGCTCGAGACCGAAGGCTACCACCTGGTCGGTGCCGGGCTGCGCGGGGCGGGGCAGACGGCGGCGAGCGTCGAATGCCTGATCCAGGGCCTGCTCGTCGCGCCGCATCACGAGGGGTTGCTCGATGAACTCGACCAGGCCCTCGTGGCGCTGAAGCGGACCGACGAGGCGGAACGCTGGCGCGGGCGCCGGTCGGCCACATGCCCGATCGGCGAATACGTCGGACTCGACGCCTTCCGCGTCGGCCCGCGTGGCCTGCGGGGATGGACGGCCGGACCGGACGGGCTCCTCGAGGCGTCCAGGCGGCGTGCGGAGATGCGCTTCATTCTCCCGGAGGGCGCGCGTGACCTCGCCTTCACCCTGGATTTCGCGGTCGAGCGCAACGGGAACGCGCCGGGCTCGCCTCCCGTGGCGCTGTTCGCCAATGGTCAACCGTTCGAGATCAGCGTCGCGGGCGAGGGCGCCCCCATCCAGACGGTCCGCGGCCTGCTGCCCACGGGGTCCTTCGGACCCGACCGCTGCCTCACCTTCACGCTGGACTTCGGCCCGCACCCGGGCGAGCGGCCCAAGCTCAAGCCGATCGGCCTCATGCTGACGGAAGCGTGACCCGGATGCCGCTCTCGACGGCGCGACCTTTTCGGAATCCGCGTCATCGTACAGCGGACGAAACGTCGCCGAACAGCGCCTCGTGGGCATGCGGCGGGGAGCGCCAGTACTGCGGCGGCGGCGGTCGCGCCAAGCTCGGCCGCCGCGTGCCAACCCCGCCGGGGATCGCGGAGCTCCGGTGATCAGTCCCACGGCCATCGTGGTTGAGTTGTGTCCGTCAAGTTCTGCAAAGGCCGATTGGGCGCGTTCACACCCTGAGTGCGGCCGCCCTGCACGACCTGCCCATCCGAGCCGGCTGGCGCATCCTGGCGGTCGAACGGATCCCGTCGGCGGGGGACATTCACAGCCCGGACCGTCCCGGGTCGTCCATTTGGCCGAGCCCCGATGGCGGTTCTCGAGGAGTAAACGGCTAGGCGCGTAAGACGCAGAACGTCAAAGCCCCCAGGAGCCCGAGGAAGAGAAGCAACGCACAGGCCACTGGCCCGAAAATGACGGGCAGCAGCCAGCCGACGCAAACGACCCAGATCACGGTGACGAGCGCGAGCGCGCCATCGTCGATGAAAAGTCCGACCAGTCCACGCAGGATGGCGCCGAAAGCGTTCAAGCCGGCCTCCGCTTCGGCGCACCACGTTTGACCGCGACCAGCGCGAGCGCCGCTGCCAAGAACCCCGCCACGAGGCCCAGGATCGACCAGTCTTCGCCGGGCCACGCGACCCCTATCCCCTCCCCGGTCCAAAAAGTGCCGAACCCGGCCAATAGGCAGCCGACCGTGAACTTCAGCGTATTTTCCGGGATGTTGGCCAAGGGGCGGTGAAGCAGGGCGCCGAGAAGCACGACCGCCCCGAGGGCTGCGAGCGCTCCGATCGTCGCGGGCAGCAGCGCCCCTCCCGCGGCACCGAGCGCCACGACGATGAACACCACTTCCACGCCTTCGAGCACCACGATCTTGAACGCCGTTGCCATACCGATCCTGTCCCATGGGTCGGCTTGCGGGGCGGTCCGCATCGCGGCCGTGGCCTTGGCGAATTCCGCCGTTTCGTCGTGCATCGCGATGCGGCCGGCAGCCCGCAGGACGGCCTTGCGCAACCAGCGCAGGCCGAAGAGCAGCAGCAGGACGCCAACGACGAGCTGAACGAGCGTCAGCGGGATGCGGGTGAGCGCGGGGCCGAACGCGACGACGAGAACGGCGAGGAGGCCGAGCCCCAAGGCCGCGCCGGACAAAGCGCCGCGCCAGCCCCGCGTAACCGCCACCGCGAGCACGACCGTGAGGGCCTCGACGAACTCGACCAGGGAGGCCAGGAACGCCGCCAGCATCGAGGGGAAGGCGTGGATCAGATCGGGCACGGGCTCGGCTCCGGAGCAAGGGTGACGCAGCGATCGGGAGGCACCCCGAACGCGAAGGTTTCCCCGCTCGGCACGCGGGTCGGCCAGTCGACCTGGATCATGTGGCGGTCGACCTGCACCATAACGCGCCAGCACCGGCCCATGAACACGGACGCCGTCACGGATCCCTCCATTCGGTTGCAGTCCAGGCTGCCCGCCGGGACCGTGTCCTCGGGCCGGAACACGAGGTCGCTCGGCCCAAGCGTCGGGGCGCTCGCAAGCCGCATGCGGCACGCTCCTGCGACGAATTCGGGCATCCCCCGCGTGATCGCCACCGTGCCTCGCAGGAGGTTGGCGCCCCCGAGGAAATTCGCCACAAACAGGGATGCCGGCCGGCGGTAGAGGTCTTCGGGAGCGCCCGTCTGCAGGATGCGCCCGTCGTGCATCACCGCCAGCCGGTCGCACATCGCCATGGCTTCGCTCTGGTCGTGGGTGATGTAGATCGCGGTCGCACCCTGCGCATGGACCGCCTGCAGGATCTCCGTCCGCAACTGCTCGCGCAGGGCCGCGTCCACATTGCTCAGCGGTTCGTCCATCAGAATCAACTTCGGCCGCGACGCGAGGCTGCGAGCAAGGGCGAGCCGCTGCTGCTGCCCCCCGGAGAGCTGATCCGGATAGCGTTCGGCGAGATCGGCGATGTGCACGGCCTCGAGGGCCTCGCGCACGCGCCGATCGCGGTCGGCACGTGCCATGCCGGTCATCCGCAGCCCGAAGCCGACATTGCCCGAGACGGTCATGTGCGGCCACACCGCGTAATCCTGGAACACGAAGCCGACACCGCGCTGCTCGACGGGGAGGTTGGTGACCGAGTTCCAGAGGGTACGCCCCGCGATCGTGATGTCCCCGGCGTCCGGATCGGCCAGGCCCGCAATCAGACGAATCAGCGTGGTCTTGCCCGAGCCGCTGGGCCCGAGGATCGACAGCACCTCGCCGCGGTCGACCGAAAGACTCAGCCCGTGCAGGACCTGTTTGTTGCCGAGCCGCTTAGCGAGCTCGCGACATACCAACCATGGCATCAAGCCCGGTCCTCCCAAAGCCACGCAGGGCCCGCGCCGCCAGGAGCCACAGGCCGCCTGCCGACACCGCGGTGCCGAGGATTGCAACGAGCGAGAGAGCCGAGCCGATGCCATCGTCGTCGTTGCCGAAGAGGCGCACGATCAGCGCCGGCGCGGGAGGGCCGTCGGCCGGTTGAAGCACTTCCGACATGGGGAGCTCGAACACCGTGCGCACGAACACGAACAGCACGGCCGTGATCAGGCTCAGCGCGATCAGAGGCACGACGATCCGAGCCAGTCGCCCCACCTCGCTCGCGCCGTGGAGCCTGGCGGCGTCGATCAGGTTGGGAGAAATCTGGCCGATCGCGGAGAGCACGATCACCAGCGCGTAAGGCAGGCCCGCCGCCACATACCCCATGACCAGGAGTGGCCACGTGCCGTAGAGGGGTATGTCGCGGAAAACCGGCAGCCGGTCCCACACCAGGATGTAGCCGAGGCCGAGGACGACGCCCGGAATGGCGATCGTGCCGATCGCGACCAGCAGCACCGATTGGCGCACCAGCTTGCCGCCGCGCTCGATGCGCCAGGCCAATAGGAGCGCCACCACCCCGGCAACAAGCGCGGTAAGCCCCGCGAAGCCCAGGCTGCGCAGAAGCGCCGTGTTCGCGGGATGGTCAGGCGTGACGGCTTGGAGCAGGAAACGCCAGGTTAGGTTGCCCGGCACAAGTCCCTGGCCGAGCGTGCGGCAGGCCGCCCGCAGCACGATCGCGATCAGCGGAAGATAAACCGCAAGAACGCCGACCAGGAGGACCGCCGCCGCGACCCCCCAACGCGCTGCTCCGAGTCGCATCCGACGCGCCGGTCGCGAGCGGCCCGAAATCAGCCGGAGCTTGCGTTGGCGTCGCAACAAGCGGTCACCGGCGAGCACCACCATGAGCATGCACAGGAGGACGAGCGCTTGGCTCCCGGCGAGCGCGAAATCCACGGGGAAATCGCTCGTCGCGGTGTAGATGCTATAGGTGAGAAGGCCGAAGTTGATGGTCCGGGCGATCGTCGCCGCCATGCCGAAGTCCGCCACGACCTCGGCAAAGATCGAGAGAAACGCGAGCGCGATCGCTGGCCCCAGCAGCGGCAAGTTGATCCGCACCCAGGCCTGCCAGGGCGAGGCGCCCACCGTGCGGGCGGCATCCTCGAACTCTCCTCCCAGTCCCGCCATCGCGCCCGCGGCGATGAAGTAGGCAAGCGGGAAGAGGTTCAGCGTGTGTACGAAAACCAGCCCCGGCAGGCCGAAAAACCCGTGTTGCAGCCAGATCGGCAACAGGCCGAACTGGGCGAGATACCCCTTGGGGGCCATCAGCAGCACCCAAGCCAAGGCCTTCAGGTATCCTGGGGTCAGGAACACCAGCCAGGGTGCCAGGCCGAGCGCCGGCCGCCAAGGCACATCGGTGCGCTGCATCACGAACGCATAGGCGAACCCGAGGGTCGTGGCGCTCGCGGCCGCCATGCCACCGAGCAGCATCGAGTGCACGATGGCGACGGCACTGCGTTCGTCGAACAAGCTATGGGCGAGAGCCGTCAAGCTCAGGCTACCCGGCCCGGTGTCGGCGTCGAACAGGGCCGGCATGACGGCCTGGACCAGAACGAGGCCGAGAGGCAGCGCGATCAGCAGTACGAAGGCACCACCAATCGCGGCCGTGAACGCATTCCGGCCGATTTGGGAGCCGGAGAGCGGCGCCCAACGGTGCGCGTCAAGCCGGAGCGGCGCGAAGATCTCGCTCAGGGGACGAAGCTTTCCCGATACCACTTCTTCCATTCGACTTCGTGGGCGCTGGCGAGCTTGTCGTCGAGATACACGAAGTTGATGTCCGTCTTGCGCCCGGGCTTCGCATTCACGCCCTTAATGACAGGAACGAAGTAGAAGTCGGCGTCGTCGCCGTCCATCATGGCGGCCTGGCCGTCCGGACTGAGGACGAACTCGATGAACTGGCGCGCAGCATCCAGGTTCTTGGACCGGGCACTCGCGCCGATCGTCGATGGCAGCGCCACGACGCCCTCGGCGGGGTAGATGGCCTGCAAGGGCTCGCCCGCGGCGATCTTGCTGAACGTGGCGCTATCCTGAGCGATCCCGGCCTTCGCGTCTCCGGTCAGCAGTTGCTTGTTCACAGCCCCGCCGCTTGGCAATCCGGACAGTGCCTTATTGGTTAGAATCCTGGGCAACAGGGCTTTCCCCTGCTCGACGCCGACGGTTTGGAAGAAGCCGGCGAGCCATTGGAAGGCCGGACCGGACAGGTTCGGGTCCTTGGCAGCCACCGACGCGGCGAATTCCGGCTTCGCGAGGTCCGCCCATGAGGCCGGGAGCGCCGTGGCCGCGACCTTGGACGTATTGACCGCGATCCCGGTCGCGCTGACGTTGGTGGGGAAGTAGAAGCCCGAAGCGGGAGCAAGCTTCCGGCCCACCTCGGTGTATGCCGCCTTCTCGGCGACGCTCGGGAAGGCGTGAAGCACTTTGGCCTGGCTGAGCCGCTCCGCTACGGCCGAGCCCTCGATCCAGACAAGGTCGAAATGTGGATGGTCGCCCTCGGCCGAAATCTTGCCGAGAACCAGACCCGTGCTGTCCTCCTCGACGATCTTGACCGGAATTCCGGTCTTAGCCGTGAACGCCTTCGACGCCGATCCGACGAAGTCGATCGCGTGATAGATCACAAGAGGCATTGGGGCGGCATTCGCGCGCCCGACCAAACCTGAGGCCGCCAGCGCGGCGGCGCCCGCCATGGCGTCGCGGCGAGAGAGCAGGGTCATCGGAAATCTCCTTGGTGAGGGATGTGGCTTTCGGCGGCCCGTCCCGGCTGAACGCGGGTGAGAACCGTCACTCCGGGTAGAGCCAACGGGCGAGGTCGAGGTTGTGGGAGAAATAGCTTCGGCCGGGCGCATCGCCTGCGTTGTGGATGACGAGCGGGACGTCGAGTTCGTAGGTCGACCCATGGTTCCGGTACGTTGGGGGCAAACTCTCGACGTCGCGCGATTCGAGATGGCCGAACACGGTGTCTGCGTCGCCGAGCACGACGAGGTCGCCGATCCGATCCGGCAGCAGCCTCATCGCTTGCGCCGCTACGACACGCGACATGACGTGCTCGACGCCGGCGAGCTCCCGCAGCGCCGCGGTGGCCCGCTCTTCGTCCGCCCGATCGCGCAGATGCACCCATGCGGTCCCGCCGAAACCGCGATGGTGGCGAAGGTATCTGTCGCGCTCGGCGGAGATCGCCATCCGCAGCGGGGTTCCCCGCTTCGCGAGCGCTTTCTCGAGATCCCACACGCGGGTCTTGTAGTTCATGGCATGATCGGCCGTGACCAGGAAGGCCGCATCCGGTGCGACACGCGCCATCTCACCGATCAGCCGATCCAGCTCAGCCAAATGGGCAAGCGACTCCGGTGATTCCGGCGACCACTCGTGCATCGGGAAGTCGGTCGTGTGGATATACAGCAAGCCAATCTCCGGATGCGCTTGCAGCACCTCGAGCGCGGCCGAGCAGAGCCAATGATTGATCTCGGCGGAATAGATTGGCGGTGCTTCGCCGAGGCGCCTGGTCCATTCCCCGCCGGGTGCCTCGGCCGCCAGGGCGAGCGAGGTCCCGCTTCGCATCAGGCTGATCGTCTTCTTCTTCGATGTGAGGAGGGCGGAGCTGACGCCATACCGAGCGGCCCTCTCGAAGATCGTCGGGGCGAGCAGAAGGGCGCCATCCTCGAGGTATTCCTCCTGTCCAGTCGTCTCGTCGAGCCAAGAGTTGCCTACTGCCCCATGCGTTTCAGGAAAACACCCGCAACAGATCGACACGTTGTTGGCGTTGGTCACGGACGGCATGACCGCCTTGACCTTGGCGAACACGCCGGTATCGGCCCAACCTTTCAGCACCGGCATCCGGCTTTGTTCGTAGTAGTCGAGGCCGAGCCCGTCGAGCATCAGGATCACGACGCGGTGCTGCGAACCGACTTGCTCTGTCATCATGTTCCATCAGCCGCCTTCGGGTGCGGGCTCGGCGCACAGGAAACTGGTCGGCCCTCATGGCGCATTTTCCTGTGAAGCTATTATGATGGTCGAAGGCCGAAGCGCGGAGCTCACCGATTGGGACTGCATCCCGGCCCGGCGTCCGGACGTCGTCCGCGTTTCAAAGGGTCCGCTGTGCCGCCCAGCCCGCTGTCGAAGCCTCGCGCGATACGGCCGATCGCCCAAGCTCGATCGACCTGCCATTCCCATCGGCGACTGGCCGTCGGCCACCAGCGTGACGCGCCTGAATCTCGGTGTGCGCCGGCGCCGCCCGGACGCTTCCCATCCGCCGGCGCGCCCGTCGTCGATGCCATCGGCGATCAACGGTCGCTCCCCGGCACGATGCCGCCACTTTGAAGCCCTAAACAGCTATGCCGCGCGGCCGGACTCCGCTACCTCGATGTCCTGGGCCAATCGGGTGAAGCTTGTCCGCCCTCATGCCAAGCCGCTTCTGAAGCAAGCGAGTCGCAGCACGAGGGCGGCCCCTCGTGCTGCGACTCGGCCGCTTCTCGGCCGGCTCGGGAGGAGCCTCGAGGGGCTTCACCGGATTGTCCGCCTCATCGTCCCGTCCAGTTTCGCGAATCCGCGGCCGCGTGGCCCGAGCGGGTGAGACCATGTTCCGTTTCTTCGAATCGATCCTGTCGCCGACGGCGGAGCGTGAGGTCGTGCAGCCGCCGGAGGGCTTTCTCCGGTTCTACTGGCATTTCGCGCGGCAGGCGTGGACGCTGCTCGCCGCCCTGTTCGCGGCGGGCTTGTGCCTGTCGATGCTCGATGCCTCCGTGCCGTGGTTCATCGGCCGGCTCGTGCGGGCCATCGCGTCGACACCGCGCGACGCGTTCCTCGCGCGGCACGCGGCCCTGCTCGCCACCATGGCGGCGGTGGTGCTGGTCGCCCGGCCGCTCGCCATCGCGGCCCAGAACCTCGTGTCGTCGGCCGGCATCGTGGTCAACGTCACGAACCTCGTGCGCTGGCAGAGCCACCGCCATGTCGTGCGGCAAAGCTGGCCGTTCTTCCAGAACGATTTCGCCGGGCGCATCGCGTCGCGCGTCATGGAAACGGGGCCGGCGCTGCGCCAGAGCGCCATCGCGGCCATCACGGCCGTGTGGGGCATCACGGTCTACGGCGTCAGCGCGCTGACGCTGCTCGGCTCGGTCGACGCCTGGCTCTGCTTGCCCGTTCTGTTCTGGTTCGCGGCCTACGGCTTGATGCTCGGGCTCTTCGTGCCGCGCGTGCGCCTGCGCTCGATCCGCACATCCGAGGCCCGCTCGGCCCTCGTCGGGCGCATCGTCGACAGCTACACCAACGTGGTGACGCTGAAGCTGTTCGCCCGGCTCAGCCACGAGGACGCCTACGTGCGCGAGGCGCTCGACGCCCACACGCTGGTGTTCCGCAGGCAGATGCGCGCGCTCTCGATGTTCTTCATGGGCCTGCACGCGCTCAATGCCCTCATGCTCGGCAGCGAAACCACGCTCGCGGTGTGGCTGTGGCAACGCGGCGCGATCGATGTCGGCGTGGTCGCGATGGCCATCCCGCTGACCTGGCAGATCACCACGGCGGCGGGCTGGGTCGCGACCCAGGTCACCGACATCTTCGACCACATCGGCACCATCCAGGAGGGCATGATGACCATCGCGCGCCCGATCGCGATGGCCGACCGGAGCGACGCGCTCGCGCTCGCGGTGGCGCGCGGCGGGGTCCGCTTCGAGGACGTGTCGTTCGGCTACGGCCGCGAAGCGGGCCTGATCGAAACCATGAACCTCGTCATCGCGCCGGGCGAAAAGGTGGGGCTCGTCGGGCGGTCGGGGGCCGGCAAGACGACGCTCGTCAACTTGCTGCTCCGCTTTCACGACGTCGAGGCGGGCCGCATCCTGATCGACGGGCAGGACATCGCCGCGGTGACGCAGGAAAGCCTGCGCGCCGCGGTCTCCGTCGTCACGCAGGACACGTCCCTCCTGCACCGCTCGATCCGCGACAACATCGCCTACGGCCGGCCCGGGGCGTCGGACGAGGCGATCGTGACGGCGGCCCGGCAAGCCCACGCCCACGCCTTCATCGAAGACCTCGAAGACTGGCAGGGTCGGCGCGGCTACGACGCGCAGGTGGGCGAGCGGGGCGTCAAGCTGTCCGGCGGCCAGCGGCAGCGGGTCGCGATCGCGCGCGTCATCCTGAAGGACGCGCCGATCCTGTGCCTCGACGAGGCCACCTCGGCGCTGGACAGCGAGGTCGAGAGCGCCATCCAGGACAGCCTCGCGGCTTTGATGCGGGACAAGACCGTCATCGCCATCGCGCACCGCCTTTCGACGATCGCCCGCATGGATCGGCTGATCGTGATGGATCGAGGCAGGATCATAGAGACCGGCACGCACGCGGCCTTGTTGGAGCGCGGCGGCCTTTACGCGGAACTCTGGAACCGCCAATCCGGCGGCTTCATCGACGCCACGGACTCGCTGCTGCAAACGCCGCTACCGTGAGCGGGCGCGGGCGGCGGGCGCGGCCAGCAAGCGCCGGAGGCCACCTCCATCCCGAGCGAAGCTGGCTTGCGGCTCCCGCGCGCGAAGCCCGGTGGGGAAGCCAGCGGGAAGCCGCCGCGTAGCGGCCTACTCGAAGGATCCCGGTAACGCGACGGCGCAGGGCACCCCCTCCTCCGACTCGACGGCTTCGCCGTCGGCTCAGGATGGAGGCCCACCGGCGCTTGCGGCGGAGGCGGACACCGGTGTCGCCCGACGCTCGGCCTAAAGCGCGTCGAGGTCGAAGGCGGGGAAGATGTCGTCGGCGGTCGCCGGGCGTCCGCCGTCCTCGTCGTTCCCATCGCGGGCCGCCGGCGGCGTGGGCGCTGGAAGGCTCGGCGCCTGTCGGACACGGGTGGACGTGTACCGGACGGCAGGGCGGGCGCGCGGTTCGCCGCCGACGACGTAGCCAGCCGGCGCGATGCCGGCGTTGAGCGCCGCGACGCGCCCCGAAACGCTCGGATAGCGCGGCTGCGGGACGTCGTACTCCGGCGTCCAGATGCGGCCGGAGGCGTAATCGAGCGATTCCTTGTATTCCGGGCCGGGTCCCGGATGGAAGCCGCCGACGCTGTCGAAGTGCGGGCCGCCGAAACCGCCGCGCGCCCCGCCATAGCCCGCTATCCCGGCCAGCGTCGCGTTCCCGTAATTGATGGGATCGCCACGGCCGTCGCCGTAGAACACGTTGCCGCCTAGGCGGAAACCGTAGAGCGTCCGAAGCCGGGTATCGTTCCAGTCCCGGAAAACGAAGTCGTCGACCGGGGGCGCGTCATCGCGCCGGGCTTCCCGCGGAAGGATGCGGTTCGGGCGGACCCGAACCGTGAGCGGGCGGGCCGCCAACCGCGCCCCGTGCCGCACCCTCGCGCCGCCCGGGCGCAAGCCGTCGCCGGACGGGGCGTCGGCCGGCCGCTCGGCGGCACCCGCTGCGCCAAGCATCCCCAGGAACAGGAATACCGCCGAAGCGGCTCGCGCGCCCGCCCGGACGCGACCGCCGAGAAATGCCCTGCCCGCAACATTCTGACGCATCACCGCTCCGAAACCGCGTTCACGGCGCCCACGCGCGCCGGCAAGGATCATCGCGTCAACGCGACGGGCGCCAGAACGATCCGCCGACGAGGTCGACGGCCCTCGAGCCCGCGACGGGGCGCGGCAAGCCTTTCACACCTCGCGGGCGATCATCATGTTCTTGATCTCGGAAATGGCCTTGGCGGGGTTGAGTCCCTTCGGGCAAGCCTTGGCGCAGTTCATGATCGTGTGGCAGCGGTAGAGCCGGAAGGGGTCCTGCAAGGTGTCGAGGCGCTCGCCCGTCGCTTCGTCGCGCGAGTCGATGAGCCAGCGGTAGGCCTGGAGCAGCGCCGCCGGGCCGAGATAGCGGTCGCCGTTCCACCAATAGCTCGGGCACGAAGTGGAACAGCAGGCGCACAGGATGCACTCGTAGAGGCCGTCGAGCGCGCGCCGTTCCTTGGGGGACTGCGTCCATTCCTTCTCGGGCTGCGGACTGTCGGTCTTGAGCCAGGGCTCGATCAGCGCGTGCTGGGCGTAGAAGCGCGTGAGGTCGGGCACGAGGTCCTTCACCACCTCCATGTGCGGTAACGGATACAGTTTTACCGCGCCCCGCACCTCGTCCATGCCCTTGGTGCAGGCGAGCGTGTTGGTGCCATCGATGTTCATCGCGCAGGAGCCGCAGATGCCCTCGCGGCACGAGCGCCGGAAGCACAGCGTCGGGTCGACCTTGGCCTTGATCCAGATCAGGCCGTCGAGCACCATGGGGCCGCAATCGTCACGGTCGACGTGGAACGTATCGATGCGCGGGTTCCCGCCCGTGTCCGGGTTCCAACGGTAGACGCGGAACTCCTGCGTGCGCTTGGCCTCGGCGCGCCCGGGCCACACCTTGCCGGGCCGGAGCTGCGAGTTTTTCGGAAGGGTGAGTTGGACCATGTTGAGCCTAAGCTAGCGATCGTGTGGAATTTGCGGAACGGCGACGCCGCTCACCCCGCGAAAGCCGGGGTCCAGTGCGCCGTGACGGGGTCAAGCCGTTTCCCCCGTTGCGTTCCAAGCTCGCGCCTGTCCTCGATCCCGGCTTCCCGGGACGAACGTGGGAGCGGCATCAGTGCAGCGCCCTGCCCTTCATGCGCTCCAGCACCCGCACGGGCGCCTGATCGGGATCGACCATGCCGTCGACCGGCAGGGTGAAGGTTTGTTCCAGCGCGTACTGGCCGGACATCGCGGCGTGCGACACCTGGTCCGTGAACACGATCCACGCCGAGCCGGGCGGAAAGCGCACCGTCGATTGCGGGGCGTCGCGCTGGTAGCCGGCGTCGAACTTCATCCGGTCATGCAGCTTCAGCATGTAATGGTCGGCGGGGCTGCGCAACGCCTTCGTCAGCTTCAGCAGGTGCAGCACGTGCGCGCTTCCGGGAAGCGGCGCGGCGATCCTTGGCAGGAAGCGGGCCGCAACCGCCTCGAACGGCTCGCCCACCCGCCACACCCGCGCGCGATCGCCCGGGTGGATGTTGCTGAACACCCGCATGATGCGCTCCCCCGCGCTCGGCCGCGACGGAAAGGCGTCTACGTGGAGCAGCGTGTCGTCCTGGCGCCTGCTTTGCCGACGCCCCTCGGTTTCCACCGGCCGGAACGAGGTTGCGCCGGCCTTGAGAAAGGGCGCGTATTCGGGAATGAGCGCCTCGACGAGGCCGCGCGCGGCATCCGCGTAGCGGCTCAGCATGGTTTTTGCCGCGGCGGCATCGGCGTCCGTCGCCGTCCCCCAAACCCGGCGCGTCGCGGAATCGTATTTGATCGTCTTGCTACCGGGCTTGACGCTGTCGGGGCGGAGCATGTCCTTCTCGGCCTGCGACAGGGTGAAGGGCAGGCGGGGGAAGAACAGGATGTCGCCGCGTTCGAGCGCCGCTGCGGCCGTGGCGCGCGCGCCGGCGTCCGCCTGCGGCCGCCAGTCGGTGGCGGGCAGCGACACGCATGCGCTGGTGCGGCGGGTCGATGAAGCTTCGGTGATCCGTGTCATGTGCGCGTTCGACCGCCTTTACCTTACCTTGCGCCGACGCTTCCTGTCCAAGATCGTCATAAGGTCATTGTTCTCTGCGATCCTCGGCATGCGGATGTCCTTGAGAGATGGCGTAAACCAATCGTATGTGTCGGCTAAATCCTGCACTACCGCTGCGCACTCGAGCGCGTCGATATCGTCGCGTGCGAAGTAGACCGACCCCTGCTTGTTCTCGAAGCCATTCTCCTCAAAAAAACGACGGACATCGCTGTAGGCGTTTCGCCAGGAGGCGCTGTGATAAAGCCGCTCCAGCATCTCGACATCGAAGTCGAAAGTGACAGCGTACACGCGTGTTCTCCCGGTCCGTCGATTATGGCCGAAGCCGGCTGGTGGCTCAGACGTTAGCATGCGTCGCCCTCACCTCAATACACCCGTGCCTTGGGTTCGATATACTGAACCTCGTTGGTCATCGTGTAGGTATGCACCGGCCGGTAGTCGATGGCGACCGTGCGGGCGCCCGCGTCGAGCCAGGCCAGCGTGTGCTTCATCCAGGTCTTGTCGTCGCGGTTCGGGAAGTCCTCGCGGGCGTGGGCGCCGCGCGATTCCTCGCGGTTCCTCGCGCATTCCATCGTGACCACGGCCTGGCTGATGAGATTGTCGTATTCGAGGGTCTCGACGAGGTCCGAGTTCCAGATCAGCGAACGATCGGTCGTGCGGATGTCGGCGGTGCCCCGCCATACATCGTGGATCAGGTTGACGCCCTCTTCGAGCACCTCCCCCGTGCGGAACACGGCGCAATTGTTCTGCATCGTGCGCTGCATGTCGAGGCGCAGCTCGGCCGTGGGCCGCGCGCCGTCGGCGTAGCGGAACCGGTCGAAGCGCGACAGCGCGAGGTCGGCCGAATCCTTGGGCATCTCCATCTGCTTTTCGCCCGGCGTCACGATCTGCGCCGCCCGCTCGCCGGCCGCGCGGCCGAACACGACGAGGTCGATCAACGAGTTGGAGCCCAGCCGGTTGGCGCCGTGCACCGAAACGCAGGCGGCTTCCCCCAGGGCCATGAGGCCCGGCACGACACTGTCCGGGTCGCCGTCCTTCTTGGTCAAGACCTCGCCGTGGTAGTTCGTCGCGATGCCGCCCATGTTGTAATGCACGGTCGGCAGCACCGGGATCGGCTCCTTGGTCACGTCGACGCCCGCGAAGATGCGCGCCGATTCCGAAATGCCCGGCAGGCGCTCGGCCAGGATCTTCGGGTCGAGGTGGTCGAGGTGCAGGTAGATGTGGTCCTTGCGCTTGCCGACGCCGCGGCCTTCGCGGATCTCCATCGTCATGGCGCGGGACACGACGTCGCGCGAAGCCAGGTCCTTGGCGGATGGCGCATAGCGCTCCATGAAGCGCTCGCCTTCCGAATTGGTGAGGTAGCCGCCTTCCCCGCGCGACCCTTCCGTGATGAGGCACCCCGCCCCGTAGATGCCGGTCGGGTGGAATTGCACGAATTCCATATCCTGCAGCGGCAGACCGGCGCGCAGCACCATGGCGTTGCCGTCCCCCGTGCAGGTGTGGGCGGAGGTGGCCGAAAAGTACGCGCGGCCGTAGCCGCCCGTGGCGAGGATGGTCAGGTTGCCGCGAAAGCGGTGCATGGTGCCGTCGTCGAGCTTGAGTGCGATGACGCCGCGGCAGCGCCCATCCTCCATCACGAGGTCGATCGCGAAATACTCGATGAAGAACTCGGTCTTGGCCCGCAGCGCCTGCCCGTAGAGCGTGTGCAGAATGGCGTGGCCGGTGCGGTCGGCCGCCGCGCAGGTGCGCTGGGCGGTGCCCTTGCCGAAGTCCGTCGTCATGCCGCCGAAGGGGCGCTGGTAGATCTTTCCCTCTTCGGTGCGGGAAAACGGCACGCCCCAATGTTCGAGTTCGTAGACCGCCTCGGCGGCGTTGCGGCACAGGTACTCGATCGCGTCCTGGTCGCCCAACCAGTCCGACCCCTTGACGGTGTCGTACATGTGCCATCGCCAATCGTCGGGCCCCATGTTGCCGAGCGCCGCGGAAATCCCGCCCTGGGCCGCGACGGTGTGCGAGCGCGTCGGAAACACCTTGGTGATGCAGGCGGTGCGCAGGCCGGCCCGGGCGCAACCCACGGTGGCGCGCAGGCCTGCGCCGCCCGCGCCGACGACGAGGACGTCGAACGTGTGGTCGGTGATGGGGTAGGCCGGGCCGACCTTGCCGTTGGCCTTACCCGTCGGACCCGCGCCGTTGATGCCCTGGGCCATGATGGATCACACTCCCCCGCGTAGGGTTCCTCGCGACGGCCGGTCGGGCGCGCGGACGAAACGTCAAACCAAACTCAGCCGCATGGTCGCGTAGAGGCAGGCGATGCCGACGGCGACGCAGAAGAACAGGTTCAAGGCGAGGCACAGGTCCTTCGCATGCTCGCCGTGAACGTAATCGTCGATGATGCTCCGCATGCCGAGCTGCATGTGATAGATGCCCGCGCCGATGAACAGGATCATCACGATCCCCGGCGCCGGGCGCGCCAGGACCGCGTAAACCTGGGCGTAGGATTTGCCGACCAACGAAAGCACGAGCCAAACGAAGCCGAACGTGAGCGGCACGAGCGCGAGGGAGGTCAGCCGCATGCGCGAGGCGGCGCTCGTTCCCGAACGTGCCGAACCGAGATGGCGCACGCGGCGCAGGTCGGTCCTGAAACCCTGCGGATCGTCGCTCACGGCTTGTCTCCGGGCATCACGCGAATGCCAACGCCCAGACCACGAGGGTCAGCAGCAGCCCGCCGATCAACGTGCCCTGCGCGAGCCACTCCCGCTGCGGATGATCCATCCCATAACCCGCGTCCCATACGAAATGCCGGATGCCGCCGAGCAGGTGATGGAACAGCGCCCACGCGAAGCCGAACAGGACGACCTTGCCCGGGATGGAGGCCATGACGCGGGCCACGACGCGGAACGACCGTTCGTCGCTGGCCGCCGCGATCAGGAACCAGGCGAGCAACAGCGTGCCGGCGTAAAGGGCGACGCCCGTGATGCGATGCGCGATCGACATCACCATGGTGAGCATCGGACGGTAAATCAGAAGATGGGGCGACAACGGCCTCGGATGCCGGATCGCCCCAGGACGCTGCGGCGCGTCGGCCATTGGCTGCCTCGATGGTGTGCGGGCGTGCCCCGAATATAGGACGCGGCTGTGCGCGGCAACAGGCGGCCGTTCGGCGCAGGTGGTGCCCGACGACGAAGACCGCGGGCCGTAATCGTGGTTGCGGGTCCGCGCGACAGCCAGGCATTCGCCCGGTTCATGTTGGGCTGGGCGAGATTGACGTGCGCGGCGTGCGGAACCGAGAACGCTGCCTTGGACGGGAGCATTCGGGGAGTCGGGCTGAAGGCCGTCGGGCAGCCGATCCCCGAGCGCCGCGCCGGACGGCGCTCGGGGATGCGGGCGGGACCGTCAAGGACCGCGTGATTCAGCTTTCATCCGGGAGCGTTTCCCGCTAAGGAACGCCGCTTCGGCTGCCTGCCCGCGCGGGACGGCCCGCTTGCGTTTGGAGATCGACATGGCCGTTCCGAAACGGAAAACATCGCCCATGAAGCGCGGCTTCCGCCGCTCGGCCGATGCCTTGAAGAAGCCCACCTACATCGAGGACAAGGACTCGGGCGAACTGCGCCGCCCTCACCACATCGACCTCAAGACCGGCATGTACCGCGGCCGCCAGGTGCTCAAGCCCAAGGCGGCGGTGGACACGGAATGACGGTTAGCCTGGAGAGACCCTCCATGGCGCCCCTGATCCGCGCGCGCCGGAAAAAGCCGGCCGGCACTGGACCGCACGCGTTTCGGCATCCGCCGGGCATGCCCTTCGGGGTCCGGCTCTCGCCCGGGCGAACGGACCCCGGGGCCCGGGTCAGGCTCACTCGGCCGCGGTGGCGGATGCGGGCTCGGGGCTGACCGCGGTGGGCCGCGCCGCCTTCGGCCGGAAGCGCAGCACGGCGGCGCGAATGGCGACGTAGAACACCGGCGTCAGGAACAGGCCGAAGAACGTCACGCCGAGCATGCCGAAGAACACGGCGGTGCCGAGCGCCTGGCGCAACTCCGCGCCCGGTCCGGTCGCGATGGCCAGCGGCACGACGCCGAGGATGAACGCGAAAGCCGTCATCAGGATCGGGCGCAGGCGCAGCCGGCAGGCCTCGATCACGGCCTCGACCGGGCTCTTGCCCTCGTTGGCCTCCGCGTCGCGCGCGAATTCGACGATCAGGATCGCGTTCTTCGCCGCAAGCCCGACCAGCACCACGAGGCCGATCTGGGTCAGGATGTTGTTGTCCAGGCCCCGGATCATCACGCCCAGGAGCGCCGACAGCACGCTCATCGGCACGATCAGGATGATGGCCAGCGGCAACGTCCAGCTTTCGTATTGCGCCGCCAGCACCAGGAACACGAACAGCACCGACAGCGCGAAGATGAACGCCGCCGTGTTGCCGGTGGCGCGCTCCTGATAGGACAGTTCCGTCCATTGCGTGCTCATGCCGGCCGGCAGCGTGTCTCGCGCCAATTGCTCCATCGTGTCGAGAGCCTGGCCCGAGGACACGCCCGGCCCCGGGTTGCCCTGCAGCGGCACGGCCGTATACATGTTGTAGCGCTGGATGAGGTCGGCGCCGCTGATCTCGCGGATGTCGACGAGCGTCCCGAGCGGCACGAGCGCGCCGGTGGCCGAGCGGACGCGCAGGCGGCTGATGTCGTCCTTGTCCATCCGGAACCGCTGGTCGGCCTGGGCGCGGACCTGGTACACGCGGCCGAACGCGTTGAAGTCGTTGACGTAGGCCGTGCCGAGGTTGTTCTGCAGCGCTTCGAAGATGTTCGCGATCGGCACGTTCAGCATCTGTGCCTTCTGGCGGTCGACGGCGAGGAAGACCTGCGGCGTCGAATCCGAGAAGGTCGTGAACACGCCGGCGAGCGAGGGGTTCTGCCGCGCCTTGGCCATCAGCTCGTAGGTCGACCCGAGCACCCGGTGTTCCTCGGCGCCGATCCGCTCCTGGACCATCATCTTGAAGCCGCCGGAATTGCCGATGCCGCGCACGGGCGGGGGCGGGACCGCGATGATGAAGGCCTCCTCGACCTGCTGCATGCGCCCGAACAGATCCTTGATGATCGAATCCGCCGTCTGCTGCGCCGGTAGCCGATCCGCGTAGGGCTTGAAGGTCACGAAGACCGCGGCCGCGTTGGTGGCGTTGGTGAAGGTCGCGCCCGAAAAGCCCGCGAACGCGACCGCGTTGAGGCAGCCCGGCGTCGCGCGGGCGATGTCCGAGACGCGGCGCGTCACCGCGTCGGTGCGCGCGAGCGACGCCCCGTCCGGCAATTGCACGACCACGATCGCGTAGCCCTGGTCGAGCGCCGGGATGAAGCCCTGCGGCACGTGCCCGCCGACCCACACCGTGCCGGCGAGGAGCCCCGCGTAGATCGGCAGGACGACGAGCTTGCGCCGCGCCACGGCGCCGACCGCGGCGGCATAGCCGTTCGACGTCCGGTCGAAGCCGGCGTTGAACGTGTCCGCCGCCCAGCCGAAGCCGCGCGCGAGCGGGTTGCGGGAGCGGGGCGCCTCGCCCTTGCCCTTCAGCAATATGGCGCCGAGCGCCGGGGACAGCGTGAGCGAGACGAAGCACGAGATCACCGTCGACACCGCGATGGTCAGCGCGAACTGGCGGTAGAACTGCCCGGCGATGCCGGGGATGAAGGCCGTCGGCACGAACACCGCCACGAGCACGAGCGCGATGGCCAGGACCGCGCCGCCCACCTCGTCCATGGTGCGGTGGGCCGCGTCGCGCGGGTTGAGCCCGTTCGCGATGTTGCGCTCGATGTTCTCGACCACCACGATGGCGTCGTCGACCACGATGCCGATGGCCAGGACGAGACCGAACAAGGTCAGCGTGTTGATGGAAAAGCCCAGCACCGACATGGCCGCGAAGGTGCCGACCAGCGACACCGGGATGGCGATGATCGGGATGATCGCGGTGCGCCAGCTTTGCAGGAACACCACGACCACGACGACCACGAGGATCATGGCCTCGAACAGCGTCTTGTAGACCTCGCCCACCGACTCGCCGATGAACTCGGTCGGGTTGTAGACGATCTGGTAGTCGAGCCCGGGCGGGAAGTTCTTCTTCAGCCCGTCCATGGTGGCGATGATCTGCTTCGCGGCATCGAGCGCGTTGGTGCCGGGGCGCTGGAAGATCGCCAGGGCGACGGCCGTCTTGCCGTTCAGGTACGAGTTGGTGAAATAGTCCTGGGCGCCGAGTTCGACGCGGGCCACGTCCTCGACGCGCACGAGCCGGCCGTCGGAGGTGGCGCGCACGATGACCTGCCGGAACTGCCGGGGGTTGTCGAAGCGCCCCTGCGTGGTCACGGTCAGCGAGAAGGCGTTGTCCTTGGGCGTCGGCTCCTGGCCCAACGCGCCGCCCGACACCTGGACGTTCTGCTCCTGGATGGCCTTGACGACATCGCCCGACGTCATGCCGAAGGCCGCGAGCTTGTCGGGGTCGAGCCACACGCGCAGCGAATATTGCCGCTCGCCGAAGATCGTGAGGTCGCCGACGCCGTCGAGCCGCAGCAGTTCGTCGCGCACGTTGTTGCGGGCGTAGTTCGACACGTAGAGCTGGTCGAACGTGTCGTCGGGCGAGAGCATGTGCACGACCATCAT
>CAXTIC010000010.1:0-99839 GCA_964244255.1 uncultured Lichenihabitans sp.
GAATCAGATTCGCCCCCCAAAGGAATCCTCTCGACTCAATCAGCCGCGATCGTGCGCTAAGGGCCTGAGACAAACCAAGAGCTTTCGCTGTCTGGTTGTCGTGGTTTGATGGTGTAGTTCCGCTATAGCCACCACGACAAAGGCCACTTTACATCCACCCTGTTCGACGTTTTCGGTCGTAGAACCCAGAAGCGAGTAACTTATGAAGTATCGATCCGTCTTCTTACCTGGAGGCGTCGCCTATTGCGCAACCACTCTGTACTCACGACGCACGGACGAAGCCCTCATCCTGTGGTCGAATCCATAGATGTGAATCGAGACCGCCTCGACGGCGCCATCGTTGACCATCTGGTGAAGGTTCGGACCGGACGGCAGCATGCAACCTACAAATCCAGCCCCGCGGCTTGCCTCCCCGGCCAGCAGCGCGGTCGACTCGTCGACCGCCCGGAAGCTCACCTCCCGCAACTCACCGGTGAGCATGCCGAAGCAGCACGAACAATGATGGTCGTGCACGGAAGTGCGGGCGCCGACATCCCACACCATCGCCCAGACGCTCATATCCGCGTCGCCAAACAGAAGGTTGCGCGCATAGCTTCCGGGGATGCGTTCGAGGCTCGGCATGTCAAGAAGTCCAGGATCGGCCGTCATGCGCTCGAGAGCGAATTGGGTCGCGGCGATGTAGTCGGTCGCATGCCCTCTGCTCGCGCCGCCGAGCCATCGTAGCATGGCTACATCGATCTGGTGTCGAGCAGGTGTCATGGGTGATCCCCTTCTACGCGAATGGCGATACTAGATTATCGCGTCATCGAAGGAATAAGGTTGCCATTTTTCCATTCTTGACTCAAAAACCGGCAAGTTCATTCCGCCTATGGCATCATCAGCGGTAATATTTTCTTGCCTCGGAGTTCGGTCGGTTGCCCGGAGAGGAGGCAAGCGTTCTTCAAGCGCCGACCACCGAGAGAATTCATGGCGAAGCCGACACGTCCCCGCCTCGACGCGGCCGACCTCCGCATCCTCAAGGAGTTGCAAGCGGATGCGGCTCAGCCCCTCTCCGACCTCGCCCAGAAAGTCGGGTTGTCGACGACGCCATGCTGGCGACGTATGCAGAAGCTCGAGCGGGAGGGCGTCATCCGCAAACGCGTCGCCCTGCTCGACAGGGGGCGGCTCAACGCCAGCATGACCGTATTCATAGCGATTCGGACGAGCCAGCACACCGTCGAATGGCTCGAGGCCTTCGCAAGCGCCGTCAAGGACATCCCGGAGATTGTCGACGTTCACAGGATGAGCGGGGAGATCGACTACTTGCTGCGCGCCTATGTGCCCGACATGCGGAGCTACGACGCGCTGTACAAGCGTCTGATCTCCAAGGTGGCGCTGACCGACGTGACGTCCATGTTCGCCATGGAGGAGCTCAAGTCCACGACCGAGGTGCCACTCTCGTTCGTCGATGTGGTGGGGGCGCCCCGGTGATGTGCCATTCCGACCGGATCGGTGCACACCCGCCCCGCGGCCGCGGACGCACCAACACGGTCGGACGCTGGGCCCGACCGGTCGCGCCTGTCGCTCCAAAGTCTGAAGGGCGTAGGGAGGGCGATGACGAGCGACCGGACGACGACGGTCGAGTGGCCGAGCGAGACGAAGAGGCCGACGGCGACCGGGCGCCTGCCGTCCGTCATGAGTAGGCGAGGACCGCGCTACCGGTCTGCACGGGGTCCTCGCGGAACGTGGCCAGAGCCCAGACCCAGTCGCGACGCTGACCACCGCGAGAGCCGCGCAGATGCCCTTGATCCCCCGACGCGGCGTCGCACCGAAGTCGCCGACCACCGTCGCCCGGCACTCCGATCCCTGGTAACCCGCCGACCGGCGCCACCTCCGGTCCCGGGGCATCATAGGCTTGAGAACGGTAGCGTAGGGGGCTAACGTATAAAACGTTCTGATGCGCGGAAGGGTCTAGCTGCAATGGCGAAAAAGGGGTCCCCGTGCATCTCGGTGTGCCAGTTCGAAGGGCGCACCGGCTGGTGCATGGGCTGCGGCTGCACGATCGAGGAGATCAGGAGGTGGAAGAAGCTTCCCCCCTTCAGACGCACGGCGCTGGAGGCGGACCTGTCCCGTCGCGTCCGGCAGCTCGAGGACGGTCAGACCACCCCGCGCAAGGAGCGTGGTCGCGCGACCGGCCGGTAGGAGCGCACCTTCGAACGAGGTGATCTCCCCCACGGCGGAGGTCTTCGGGCGGGCGCGGGCGACTGAGACGGAAACCATCCTCAAGACGACGCACCGCGACGGTCGCCGGCGAGGTTGGCGCCGAGGACGAATAGGAACAGCATCAGTCCCGGGGCGATCATTTGCAGCGGCTGCCTCACTGCGAATGCCCGGCCCTCCGCCATCAGCCCCCCCCAATCGACCGTGGGAGGCTGCACCCCGAGTCCGAGGAAGGATAGGCCCGACAGCTCCAGGCTGACCACCCCGACCTCCAAGGACAGGAACACCAGCATGGGCGAGACGATATTCGGCAGGACGTGTCTGCGCATGATGGACAGGTCCGAGAGTCCCGCCGCCACCGCGGCCTCGACGTAGTCTTCGAGGCGGGCCTGGACCATCAGGTTGCGAACGAGGCGCGCCATGATGACGCCGTGCGCCACCGACAGGGCGATGACGACCCCCGTCAGCCCGGGACCGACGGCCGCGACGAGCCCGAGCGCCAGGAGGAGCTTCGGAAACCCGAGCACGAGGTCCACGAGCCGCATGATCACGCCGTCCCCAGCCCTGCCGACGAGGCCGGCACCGAGCCCGATCGCGAACCCGCCGGAAAAGGCGATGGCCACAATGGCGAGGGTGGTCCCGAGCGTGGAGCGCGACGCCCAGATCAGACGCGACAGCAGGCATCGACCCAGGGAATCCGTCCCGAGCGGGTAGGTCAGCGACGGAGCCTTCAGCCGCGCCGCCATGTGGACGAGGAAGGGATCGTGCGGCGACAGCAAGGGGGCGAGGACCGCGACCGCACCGACCGAGGCGACGAGGACCCAACCGAGCCGGCGCTCGCGCGGCGGCCGCAGCGATGCGAGGGCGCCTGCGCGGCTCACGCGCGCGCGGCGCCGTGGGTGCGCCCGTTGATGACCATCAACGCCAGGTCGACGAAGAAGCTGGTCATGACGAAGATGAACCCCACCAGCAGCACATAGGACTGGATGACGGGATAGTCCCGGTCGAGGATGGCGCGAAGCGCGTATTCCCCGATGCCGGGCCAGCCGAACACCGCCTCGACCACCACGGCGCCGCCGAGGACGTTGCCGACCGCGAGCCCGAACGCCGTAAGGTAGGCCGTCAACGCGTTCGGCAGGACGTGGCGAAGCACGATCGCCGTCTCCCGCACACCCTTGGCACGCGCCACCTGCACGTAGGTCCGACGCATTTCCCGGCCCACCGAGGACCGAAGGATGCGGGTCAGGACGACCGTGTCGGTCACCGCCAGGGTGATGGCGGGCAGCAGGAGGTGTTCCCAAGAACCGCGCCCGCTCAACGGCAGCCAACGCAGCTCCATGGCGAAGAGATACTGCAACAGGAAGCCGAACCAGAACATCGGCAGCGCGGCTCCGGCGACGGTGACGGTCCGGACCACAGCCTCGACCCGGCGACTGGCGGACAGGATCGTGCCGACCGCCATGGCGACGCTTCCGAAGAGCATGATGGCGAAGGACGCGCTCGCGAGTTCGAGCGTGGCCATCAGGGGCGGCAGGAGCATCTCGGTCACGGGCCTGCGCGACGTGAACGACCTGCCGAGGTCGAGATGGGCCACATCGTCCAACCAGCGTAGGTATTGGACCGGCAGGGAACGATCCAGACCGAGTTCGACGCGTGTCGACGCGACCAGGGCCGGCGTCGGCGGGAGCCCCGCGGCGGTGACGGCCGCCGTCGCGAGGTCGGTCGGAATGGCGTGGAGCAGGGCGAAGCTCGCGATCGACAGTGCGAACAGGACGATGGCGAGCCCTGCCAGCCGCTTCACCAGAAACGCGAGCACTCGCCGCTCAGACCGACAGCCGCGCCGTCGGGATCTCGAACTCCTGCTGGTCGAACGAGAACCCCTGGATCCCCTTCCGCAGTACCGCGACGTTGGCCTCGTATGAGACGGGCAGGTAGATGGCCCCGTCGTCGAGCTTGCGCAGGATGGTCGCATAGGTCCGCGCGCGAGCCGTCTTGTCCGTCGTGACGAGCACCGTCGAGATCAACGCATCGATCTCCTTCTTGTCGGGGAGGCCCAGCTGGGCCTGGTAGTCGGCCTCGTTGGCCACCCTCATCGAGGCGCAGAATGTGTGGGGGTCGTAGGGGGCACCCCAGGTCCCCGAGAAGGCCAGGTTGAAGCCGCCCTCCATGGCGCGCCTGACGTTGCTCTGCTTCTCCTCGCCGAGCAGGCGGAGGTCGATGCCGATCTCGCGCAGCTGAGCCTGAAGGAGCTGGGCGATCGACTTGTTGATCTCGTCCGTGGCGATGAAGCTGACGTCGAGCGCCAGCGGGACGCCGTCCTTCATGCGGACCGCGTCTGCGGCGGGGCGTTGCCACCCTGCGCCGTCGAGCAGGCGTTCGGCTGCGGCCTTGTCATAGCCGGGTCGCGACAGCGGGACGTCGCAATACGGCACGTCGGGCGCGAACAACATTTCGGCCGGCTTCTCGACGCCGTAGAACAGGCCCTCGACCGCTTCCTTGCGGTTGAACCCGTGTTGGATGGCCTGCCGCACGGCCTTGTCGGCGGTCGGGCCCCTGTTGGCGTTGATGACGACGAGACGCGTGAGGATGGGGGCGGAGACGTAGGTCTGGAACTGTCCGCTCTTCCGTAGCTCGTCAAAGTCCGAAAGACCGATGACGCCCGCGCCGAAGATGAGGTCGATGTCGCCGTTCTTGAGCGACAGGACCCGGGTGACGCCGTCCGGAATGATGCGCACCGTCACCGCTTCGAGGGCCGGCTTGGGTCCCCAATAGTGCTCGTTGCGCTCGAAGACCGCGTATTCGTTGACCTTGTGGTCGGACAGCTTCCAAGGACCGGTCCCGATCGGCGCCTTGATGCCGTCCTTGGTCAGTCCCTTGTCCGGGAAGCCTGCGGCCGCGAGGAAGCGCAGCGGCCGGATGAGCGTGAGTTCCTGGAGGGCGGGATAGTAGGCCGACTTCAGGGCGATCCTCAACGTGCCCGCATCAGGGGCCGAGACGTCGTCGATCTGGTTGATCAGCTCCAACCAGTCGTGCTGGTCCCTGGCGGCGAGGACGTCCTTGAAGTTCCGAAGCGCGACGGCCGAATCGAACGGCGATCCGTCGGAGAACCTGACGCCGTCGCGCAGCTTGAACGTCAGCGTCTTGCCGTCCTCGGAGACCGTCCAGGCGCTCGCGAGCGCCGGCAGGATCTCGCCGCCCTTTCCGTAGCTGACGAGGCCGTCGTAGACCCAGTTCTGGGCGAAGAACTGGCTCGGGTTGTACATGTGCGGGTTGAGGGGACCCACGTCACGGGGCCAGGACATCTTGAGCCGGGCGTCGCCGCCGGCGGACGCCCGGCTTCCGAGCGCGGCGGTCAGGGTGGTGGCCCCGAGCAGGGCGCCGAACTCGCGGCGCGTCGGCGAAAATCGAGCTAACGTCATAGAACTGCTCCATCATAAGCCGACACGAGCGTCGGCGTGACCAAAGGGCCCACGGGCTTGACGTCGCTCTCCCTGGATGCGCGGCCCTCAAGGGTCGCGCCGTGTCACCCGCCTTGGTTCACCAGGGCCGGGGAGGCTTCGGTACCTGAGCCGCCGATCGAGGGTTGCGGGGGTCGTCGTCGACGTCGGGGTCACGCCCTGGCGACGGCACGCGGGAAATCAGGCGGCGCGTGGCGGTAGGTCGCTCGGCGCGGGGCACGTGACCGCCCTCCGCGCCGGCATAAAGCTCCGCACACGAGAGCAGGTCGGCGGCTGACGTGAGGGGGTCGAGCCATCCGAAGACGTAGGTGTACTTGCCTGGCGCCGTCAGGGCGGCGGCACAGGTGTCCTTACAGACCGAAAGACACGCGACCGGTGCGACGTGGACCGCGGAACCGCCCCGGCGCGCGACTTCCGCGATGAGGGCGTCCCAAAGCCGCTTGCCGCTCCGAACGCCGATCCGTTCCTCTCCGCTCTTGGTGTGGTTGCATCCCGTGCAGACGTATAGGACGTGATCCCTGGCCGGCGTCGCCACGGGCGGGTCGGTCCCGGGCAGCAAGGAGCCGCGCTCGTCCATCTCAGTGGCCCATGTAGGCATGGACGACCTGGATGAGGTTCTCGCCGGCCGCCAGGGCGCCAGCGGACGGAGGATGCTCTCCCTCGAGGAGGTGTACCCGCAGGTGATCCTCGAGAATGTCGGCCATGAGGCCGTTCAGCAGCGTCCGACTGTTGGCGACCAGATCCAGGGACTCGGCGGGGTCGACCCCCTTCTTGACGCTGTCCTCCAGCTCCGCCAGCTGCTCCTTCAACCGACGAACCCGCGCCAACAGCTGTGGCTTCCGCGCGATGGTGTGGCCCATGTCGTCGAACCTTGTATAGGGTACCCCGGTTGGTATATTAAGAGACCCTGAACCGAACGGCGTCAACCCGGTCGCGAGAGAATTCGGGATGGTAGGTCAAGACGTCATGAGCGCTGTCGCCTTCCGGCCCGATAAGGCGCCCAGCGCCGTGCCCTCCGTCGGCGCAGGAGAGCCGGTGCTGTCCATCCGGAACCTCACCGTGGAGGTGCCGGCGGGCTCGCGTCGCGTGCGCCTCCTCGATGGCGTGGACCTGGACCTCGCCCCGGGAGAGACGCTGGCGATCGTCGGCGAGTCCGGTTCCGGAAAATCGATGACCTGCATGGCCGCCACGGGCATGCTGGACAGGTCGAACTTCGTAGTGAACGGCGCGGCTCTCTTCCGACCCCGGGAAGGGATGACGATGGACCTCGTGCGATCTACGCCCGACCAATTGCGTCACGTCCGAGGACGGGAGATCGGCATGATCTTCCAGGATCCGTCCACCAGCCTCAACCCGTTCTATGCGGCGGGCACCCAGATCGACGAAGTCCTGAGCCTTCACACCGCGATGGGATCGAAGGAACGTCAAGGTCGGATCGGGGAACTCCTTCGGCAGGTCGGCATCACCGACCCCGCCCGGGTCGCCCGGCAGTTCCCGCATGAACTCTCCGGGGGCATGTCGCAGCGGGTCATGATCGCCATGGCCATCGCGTGCCTGCCCGCGCTGCTCATCGCGGACGAGCCGACGACCGCCCTCGACGTGACCATCCAGGCCCAGATCATCGATCTCCTCCGCGACCTGCGCGAATCCACTGCGATCGGCATGGGCATGGTCATCATCACCCACAATCTCGGTGTCGTCGCGGAAATCGCCGACCTCGTGGCGGTCATGTACGCCGGCACCGTCGTCGAGGTCGGCACGCGTGCCGACATCCTCAGCCGTCCGGCGCATCCCTACACGCGTGCGCTCCTGGACAGCGTTCCCGCGGCGCGCGGTCCGGCGCGTCTCGGGCGTCGGCGCCTGGCCTACCTTCCCGGGCAACCGCCGAACCTCACCGTGGCGATCCAGGGATGCCCGTTCGCGCAGAGATGCCCGGACGTCGTCCCGGACTGTCTCGAACGTCGACCCGTAGCGGTGGACCTCGGCGACCGGCATAACGCCCGGTGCCTGAGGGTCGGCTCATGACGCCCGGCATGCCGCCGATCCTCGATGTCGCGGGCCTGGTCAAGCACTATCCGCCGAGGTCGCGGATGTTCGCACCGGCGCGGCATCCCGTCGTGGCCGTGGACGGGGTCAGCTTCAAGATCGGTCGCGGGGAGGTCGTCGGGCTCGTCGGCGAGTCCGGGTCCGGCAAGAGCACGATCGGTCGCATGGTCGTCCGCTTGGCCCAACCCACAGATGGGCAGATCCTGTTTGACGGCCTCGACATCACGGACCTGCCACGTCGCGCCTTGACGCCCGTGCGCCGGCGCCTGCAGATGGCCTTCCAGAACTCGACCAGCAGCCTCGATCCGATGATGTCGGTCGAGGACATCGTGGGCGAAGCTTTGACCGCGCACCGGGTCGGCAGCCGCGCCGAACGACGTGCCGCGGTCATCGAGGTGCTGGCGCGGGTCGGCCTCTCCGACCGCGACCTCGCCCGAAGGCCGGCGAGCTTTTCGGGCGGCCAACGCGCGCGGATCGGCCTCGCGCGCGCACTCGTCCTCCGGCCCGACCTGCTCGTCGCCGACGAGCCTACGGCGGCCCTCGACGCGTCGGTCCAGGCCCAGATCGTCAATTTGCTCGACGACCTCCGCCACGAATTCGGCCTGTCGATGCTGCTGATCACCCACGACATCGGGGTCGTCGATCACCTCTGCGATCGTGTGCTCGTCCTGTACCGCGGCCGCATCGTCGAGGCCGGTCCGGTCGACGACGTCCTCGGCTCGGCGCGTCACCCGTACACGGCGGCGCTCATCGCGGCGGTGCCATCGTTGCATGGTGCGATGCCTCGGCAACGACGACCAGCGCTCGCGGCGGACCTCGCGGCGGGATCGTCGGTGGCGGGTTGCGCCTTCCGGTCGCGCTGTCCTATCGCGATCCCTCGATGTGCCGTGGAACGCCCCGACCTCCACGAACAGGCGGTGGGACATGCCGTGGCATGCCTCAGGACGGGGTCACCCGCGACGACGCATTCGTTCGGGATCCAGGAGGACACTTGACGTGACGATCGGCTTTAGGATAGTCACCCACCCTATTGGGCAGCCACGATGACCCACCGGAGCAGACAGAAGCTGCTGGCCCGAGTCGGCAGGATGCGGGGCCAGGTGGAGGCCATCGAGCGCGCCTTGGACAGCGAAGCCGGTTGCCAGGAGGTCATGCACATGGTCGCCGGCGTCCGGGGGGCCATGAACGGCCTCATGGCTGAACTGGTCGAACAGCACGTTCGATCCTTCCTGGTCGATCCGACGAAGGACGCCTCCGGGTCGGAGGCCGCCGAGCAGTTCATCGAGGTGGTTCACACCTACCTGAAATGAGGGACCCTAGCATGAACAAGATGGACACGACCGTCTTGGCCGGCGGCCATGACCACGTCTTTCTCGGAGAGGCACACGAGGCTTCCGAACGCAGGACCTGGTACGTCATCATCCTCTGCGGCGCGATGATGATCGCGGAGATCGTCGGCGGCATCTTGTTCGGCTCGATCGCCCTCGTCGCGGACGGTCTCCACATGTCGACCCACGCCGGCGCCCTCCTCCTGGCGGCGTTGGCCTACACCTACTCCCGCAAGCACGCGAAGGATCCCCGCTACACCTTCGGCACCGGCAAGTTCGGCGACCTCGCCGGGTTCACGAGCGCCATCGTCCTCACGATGATCGCCCTGCTGATCGGTTACGAGGCCGTCAGCCGCTTGTTCTCGCCCGTGCCGATCGACTTCGCCCAGGCGATCCCGATCGCGATCCTGGGCCTCTTGGTCAACATCGGGTCGGTCTTCCTGCTCAGTGGCGACCACCATGGCCACTCTCACGGTCATGGCCATTCACACGGTCACGACGATCACGACGATCATGACCACCACGGCCATCACCACGACGACGAGCATCGCGTGCTGACGGCCGCCGGCCCCATGGTCCTCAGCGTCTTCGAGGACGGTGTTCCGCCGGTGTTCCGCATCCGCTCCGGCAACGGGTCATCCCTGCCGCTCGGACCGGTCGCGGTCGAGACGATCCGGTCTGATGGAGCACGCCAGAAGTTCGCAATGGCGCAGCGTGACGGGTACCTCGAATCCTTCGAGCCGATCCCCGAGCCGCACGCCTTCCAGGCCATCGTGAGCCTGGCGGGTGTGGACAGCGCCACCATCGCGTTCGAAGAACACGCCCACGAAGACCATGATCGTCACGCCCACGATCATCAGGCAGCGGGCCAGGACGGCATCCACGCCGCGGCGCATCGCGACAACAACATGCGAGCCGCGATCATCCACGTCATGGCGGATGCCGCGGTCTCGGTCCTGGTCATCGCCGGACTGCTCCTGGCGCGCTACTTCGGCTGGTTGTGGATGGATCCCCTGGCCGGCATCGCCGGTGCCTTCGTCATCGCGTCATGGGCCTATGGCCTCGTGCGGGACACCGGCGCCATCCTGCTCGACGTCACTCCCGACGATCGGCTCCCCGACCGTGTCAAGGCTCTGATCGAGAACGACGGCGATCGCGTCACGGACCTTCACGTCTGGCGCCTCGGGCCGGGCCACCTCGGCGCCATCGTATCCGTCATGACCAGTAAGCCGCGAGGAGCGGCCTACTACAAGGCGCGGCTCGGACGTTTTCGGTCTCTGTCCCACGTCACGGTGGAGGTCCAGGGACTTCCGTCGATCTGAACGGGGGATGGACTTCGGTTCGGCGGTTGTGCCCGGCGAACCGTCGTCCTCGCCGGGCGGTGAGACATTCAGGAAAACCCGAGCAGGCAGCCGACGAGCGGGACGCCGCGTCCTGGACCAGCCTCGAGGGGCGCGACATCGGCGACCGCGGCCTCGCCGCGGCCGCCACGGGCCCACTTCAAGGCAACCCTGCAACCGTAGTGTTGGGGCGCTCCGTCGACCGGCATCTCGGCCGAGGTGATCGCATCGATGGGAAGGCATCCCGCCGTGTCGCCCGGGAGAAGGGCGCAAGGCGCCCTTCTCCCGGTTTCGGCCTTCGGGGCGCGTCGGCGCCTCCACCCGCATTAGCGGGCGAACCCGAAGAAGGCGAAGACGTCATGCCGCCGATCACCAAGGGCCTTCCGAGTCGAGGCCGCGAACGCCCGAACCCGGCCGCTCCTTAAGGTCGGGCATCATCCGCGGCGCGTCGGCCGGCCGTCGCGCCACCACCCCGGAAACCACCATGCGCGACCATCATGAGCCCGATCGCCTTGCGAAGGGATCCTCGATGATTCACGTTCGGCCGGAGTGCGGGTCGAACGCGGGCATCGCCCTACAAACCGTGGTCGTGCGAGCGTTCAAGTGCCCCGGTTCGCTTCATCGACGACGAGAGCGTATCAGGCTCTGCACATGCCGGCCAACACCTCGGCTTCCGACAGGACGTCGGCATATTTCGCCGACATGTCGAACAGGTTCGCCGCATGCGGCTCCGGCGCGCGATCGCCGCAGGCGTCGGCGCACACGATCGGGATGAAGCCGTGGCTCATCGTGTCGACGCAGGTCGCCCGCACACAGCCACTGGTCGAGAGCCCGCACAGGATGACCGTATCCACGCCGGCCGCCACGAGCGTCGACGCCAGGGACGTTCCGAAAAAGGCGGACGGATATTGCTTGGAGATGATCAACTCGTCGTCCCGCGGCTCCAATCCCGCGGGCCAAGCCCCCCACGGATGCCCCGCCGCCATGACGCCGAGCGCCGGGACCTTGCGGAAGAAGATGCCGCCGTCGAGCGGACCGTTTCGGTAGGAGACATTGGTGAAGATGACCGGGATGCCCGCGGCGCGCGCCGCCGCGACGAGCCGCAGGCCCGAGGCGAGCGCCGCCTCCACGCCGGCATAGAGCGGCGAGGCCCGATCGAAATAAGCCTCCACGAAGTCGATCGCCAGCAGCGCCGGGCGGCGGCCGAAACCGAGGGGCTTGTGGTAGCCCGCGCGGGCATAATTGTCGGCGAGGGTCTCGCTCATCGGGTCGGTCCCTCGACCCGCGCGCCGGTCTCCGGCGGAGCGCGGCGATGGAAGTCGGTCGCGTCTTGAAAGGCCATGCCGACGGCCAGGCACAGTTCATCGGCGAACGGCCGCCCCACGATCTGCATGGCGACCGGGAGACCGTCCGCCGCGATCCCCGTCGGCAGCATCAAGGCGGGGAAGCCGGTGTAGTCGAAGATCATCGTGTTGCGCGAGACGATCTCCTGGAAGGCGAACGAACGGCCATCGACCGCGACGGTGCGCGTGTCGAGCCGGCCCGCGGTACCGCCGATGCCGGGCGTCAGCATGACATCGACATCGGCCATGGCGGCCAGGAGCGCATCCTGGGCCGCCACGCGACCCTGCATCGCCTCGATATAATCCCCCGCGCCGATCGCGAGGCCCTGGTCGAGCCGGCCGAGCAGAGCCTCGTCGAGCTCCGCGCGCCGGTGCAGGAACGGCCGGTAGAGGGCCGCGAGCTCGCTGAACAGGATCTTCCAGGCCATGGCGTGAAACGGCGCGATGTCCGGCAGCGCCAGGGGCACGATCGAGGCGCCCCGCTGCCGCAGCACGCCGACGGCTTCGGCGAAGGCCGTCGCCACATCCCGCGAAACCGCCTCGGCGAACCATCCCGCGGCGACGCCGATACGCAGGTCGGACAGGGGCCGCGGCACGACGGGCGACGCCTTCGCCATGCCCGGGAAACACAGGGCGAGATCGCCGGCGGAGCGCGCCATCGGCCCGACATGGTCGAGGGTGAAGGACAGGCACGCGACGCCGCGGCGCGACACGCGCTCGCGGGTCGGCTTCAACCCGCTCGTGCCGCACCAGGCGGAGGGAACGCGGATCGAGCCCCCGGTGTCGGTGCCGATGGCGAAAGGCAGGAGGCGCGCGGCGAGCGCGGCCCCCGACCCCGTCGAGGAGCCGCCCGTCCAGCGGCGGCGGTCGTAGGGGTTGCAGACGCGGCCGTGGCGCGGATTGTCCGGCGAGCCGGTCGCGAATTCCGTGGTGGCCAGCACCGCGAACGGGATGGCGCCCGTGTCGCGCAGCCGCGCGACGGCCGCCGCATCCGCGGGGGCGACACGCGCACCGGTCAGGTGAGAGCCGCACGTCACGGCCGCACCCGCCACGTCGACGATCGCCTTGACGCCGACGGGAATCCCTTCGAGCGCGCGTGCGGTGCCGGCGGCATACCGTCTACGACTGTCCTCGGCCGCGGCCCCGACCGGCAGCAGCGAGAGCACGGCCTCCGATCCGGACGGGTGGCTGCCGATGCGGCCCGTCAGCGCCGCACACACCTCCGCGGGCGTCGTCGCACCCGTGCGAAAGGCGTCCAGAAGCTCGCTCACGCCGAGCTCGTGCAAGCCCGGACGCTCACTGGCGAGAGGGGCCGCCAGGCGCACCGCCGACGCCGGACGCTCGGCCGACCAGCCGCCGGCGGGCCGCTGCAGCCGTCTGTCGGCGTCGGCGGGATCGATGAGGCTGAGCGGCTCGATCGTCGCCGATCCCCGATCCGATACCATCGACATCCCTATTCAGCCGCCATCCGCTGCCGCGCGGTGCGGCATTCCATCAGCGGCTGGATACGCTGGCCGAACATGTCGAGCCCTTTCAGGAAATCGTCGAAGGTCATCATGATGCCCTTCGTCCCCGGCACGGCCGCCGCCTCGTCGAGCATGCGAGCCACCGTCGCATAGGAGCCGACGAGCGTGCCCATGTTGAAATTCACCGCGCCCTCGGGGAGGTTGATGTGGCGGGCGGTCGAGGTCGCGTCGAGCGTCGTGTCCTTCGAGCCCTGGTCCGCCATCCAGGCGAGCGCCTCGGCATCGACGCCGCCGCGATAGGTCTGCCAGCGCGCCATCGCGGCCTCGTCGGTCTCCGCCGCGATCACCATGAAGAGCACATAGGCTCCGACGTCCCGGCCCGTCGTCGCGGCGGCCTTCAGCAGGATGTCGTTGTTCGGCGCGTAGGCCGAGGGCGTGTTCACCCCCTGCCCCATCACGAAGTTGAAATCGGCATGTTCGGCCGCGAAGGCCATGCCCTTGGCGCTCTGGCAGGCGGCGACGATCTTCACGTCGCCCGTCGGCTTGGGCGACATGTGGCAGTCGTCCATCGTGAAGTGCTTGCCCTTGAGATCCGAGTGCCCGGTCTCCCACAGGTCCTTCATCACGCTCACATATTCGCTCGCGTAGTCGTAGCGGTAGCCGAAATAGGCGTCTCCCGGCCAGAGGCCCATCTGGTCGTACTCGGCCTTCTGCCAGCCGGTGACGATATTGATGCCGAACCGGCCCGGCGCGATGGAATCGATCGTCGTCGCCATGCGCGCGACGATCGCCGGCGGCAGCGTCAAGATCGCGGTCGAGGCGAAGAGCTTGATGCGCTGCGTGACGGAGGCGAGGCCCGCCATCAGCGTGAAGGACTCGAGGTTATGGTCCCAAAACTCGGTCTTGCCGCCGAAGCCGCGGAGCTTGATCATCGACAGGGCGAAGTCGAGCCCGTAGCCCTCCGCCTTCTGCACCACGGCCTTGTTGAGCGCGAAGCTCGGCATGTATTGCGGCGCGGTTTCCGAGATCAGCCAGCCGTTGTTACCGATGGGGATGAAAACGCCGATATCCATCGCCGATGGACCTCCTGATGGCCGATCCCGATGATCGTTCGCATCACATGTACGAACATAAGCTGAAGGTTTGAGGGCCTGTCCAGGGAAAAACGTCCAGAGAAAACACTCTATGCGAAACGCATAACGCGTGGGCGGCAAGATGCCTGTAAGAGAGGCGGACTGCTGCTGTCCACGCCATCTCTACCGGGTCAATCGGACGACTTGAGGGTCACGCGGTAGACGAACGAGTCGGCCGGATGGCTTTGGATCGCGTATTCGAGCAGACGGTGACCGGACCCGTAGTAACGACGGGAGACCTGTAGGCCGAGCGAGCCCGGCGCGATGCCGATCGCCTCGGCCTTGTGGGCCTCGAAGGTGATGGCACGCAGTTCCTGCACGATCTCGGCGATCCGCTCGCCCGAGTTTTCTTCGACCAGGGTGAACAGCGCGGACCGCATGATCGTCACGTCCTTCAGCACCGGCGCCAGGCGCGGCTCGAGGAACACCTCGTTGTAGCAGAAGGGTCGCGGCTCGCCGGCGAAGAAGCGGGGACCGGCGAAATAGTCCCATCTCTTTCCCGGGCGGCAGCCGATCTCCACGGCCTGTTTGCCGCGGGCCGCCACCACGCGTCGCACGGTGATGTGCATTTCCGTTTCTCGCGCGAAATCAAACAGCTCTGCCCGCGACTGGGCATTGAACCGGTTGCGCCAATCGCCTCGTCCGGCCTCGACCCACGTCCCCACGCCCTTCCGCGCGGAGAGTTGACCGCGCTGGCGAAGCTGGGCGATGGCGAGGCGCACCGTCTGCCGGCTCACCTTCAATTCCCGGGCGAGCTCGTTTTCGGTCGGGAGCAGGCTGCCCACCGGATAGGTGCCGTTCATGACCCGCCGTTCGATGACCTGCGCGACTCGCTGGTAGAGCGGCGCCGACAAGCCATTCATGGGCGAGCCGGCTTCGTTCTCCGCGTTCAAGCTCTCCCCCACCTGCTCCTCCCGACCCTTTTTCTCCCGGCAGCGTGGGTTGTTTCCCCTGCGGCCGCCCGCATCTCCGGACACCGCCGTCGCATCTGCGCTTGACGGCGATGTTAAGTACGTACATGTGCAATCATATCGCTCGCCGCGGTTCCGGGCCGGAGAACCGTCTTTCATGACCGATACCGCGCGACCGGCGGAGGCGGCAGAACGCCGGCCGGGCCTGTACTCGACCTTGACGCTGGCGACGCTCATTCAGGTCGTCGCGACCGCGAGCGTGCTCGGCCTCACAGCCCTCGCCCCCTCCGCGGCCGCCGATCTCGGCATCGGCGAGCACTGGATCGGCTACCAGATCAGCCTCGTCTATGCCGCCGGCGTGGTCTCCTCGGCGGTCGCCGGCTCCTTCGTGCTGCGCCACGGCCCCGAGCGGGTGGAGCAGTTGGCGCTGCTTCTGTTCAGCGTCGGCTTTCTGGCCCTGGCCACCGGCCGCCTGCCGTTGATGGTGCTGGCCTCGATCGCGATCGGCGTCGGCTACGGCTTCAACAACCCGGCCGCTTCGGAGATGCTGTCGCGCGTCACGCCGAACCGGAAACGCAACGTCGTCTTCTCCATCAAACAGAGCGGCGTGCCGCTCGGTGGGATTCTCGCGGCGCTCGCCTTGCCGTTTCTCGCGCAGGCGGTCGGGTGGCGCGCGGCGCTGGGCGTCAGCGGCGCCGTGCCGATCCTTTTCGCGATCGGATTGTCGCGTCATGGCGGGCGGCCGGCGCGCTCGGGCGGCCGCGGTCCCGCCGCGCTCTGGCGTCGCTGTGTCGCCGAACAGCGCCTGGTGTTTCGCTCGCCGAAGCTGACCGTCCTCGTCATCCTCGGTTTCCTCTATTCGGCGATGCAGCTCTGCGTGTCGGCCTTCGCCGTCGTGTCGCTCGTGGACGGCGGGCGGTGGTCGCTCTTCAGCGCGGGCGCGGTGGCGGCGGCCACGCAATTGGCCGGCGCGTTCGGGCGGATCTTCTGGGGGTGGGTGGCCGACCGGATCGGCGGCTTTCGCATCCTGGCCCTGATCGGCTTCGCATCCGGGGTTCTGTGTCTCAGCCTCCTGTGGCTCCAGGCGATGCCGGCCCCGGTGCAGGCGCTCGATTTCATCCTGCTCGGCTCGGTGTCGATCGGCTGGAACGGCGTGCTGCTGGCCGAGACGGCGCGCTATGCGCCGCCCGGCGAGATCGGGGCCACCACGGGCGCGGTGCTGGTCTATACCTTCATCGGCGTCGTCGTCGGGCCTTCGAGCTTCGCGCTCCTCTATGGAGTCCTGCATCGGTACGGCCCGGTCTTCGGCATCTTCGCGGCCCTCGGATTCGTCGGCGGCGGCTTCGCCTGGGTGCTGCGCCGCCATCATTGAGGGTCCCCACTTCAATCGGCGCTTCGCTGTTCCGCCCTTGGCCCTCGGCGACGGGCGCTCATTCGAGGTGCCGATCGAGGCGGGTCGCTGAGACGGCTCACGCCCGGAGGCTGCCTGAAAGTACGCACACATGCAAACTGCTGGCATCGATCCCACGGCGATCGTGTCGATCCCTTGTGCTCTTGATATGTCATCCTTGACCTCAATAAAGGCAAACAGCCCAGCAAAACGGCAGGGAGCGGCCTCCGAGTTCGGGATGAATCAAAGTAGATGCGCGCCAGTAGATTACGCTTGACGCCTCCTTCCTAAATGTATGTACTTATGCAAGAGAGATGTCTGGAAATCGCACATCTCAGGAGCGCCGCGACACCGGGCGCCGGGGTCCGCGGTCAACCGCTTCCTCCTGCCGTGCACAAAGGATCGTCGATGCGAAGCTTCATTCTCGGCATGGTCATCGCCGCAACGCCGGTCGTCGCCTCCGCGGCAGACCCAATGAGCGACGCCAAGGCCATCCTCGCGGCGCATGCCACGGTCCCCGCCTTCGAGGCGCCGGGTGCGGCCTTCGACGCCAAGACATGCATGGCAGGCAAGACCGTCGTTTCGATTCCGATCACCAATGCGGTTCCGTTCGTGGTCCAACTCGAAAAGGCCATGAAGAAGGCTGCCGCTGAGGTCGGCTTCACCTACGAGGTCTGGGAAAACCAGGGCAAGAGCGACCAGTGGACCCAGGGCGTGTCGAACGCGATCGGCAAGAAGGCCGCCCTCATCGACCTGACCGGCGGTCTCAACGCGGCCGTCCTCGGCCCCCAGCTTCTCGAAGCCCGTCAGGCCGGCATCAAGATCTCGACCACGCATCTCTACGACGTCACGCAGGAGGAGGCGCCGAGCGTCGACGGTTCGGCCAAGGTCGACTTCACCGAAGCGGGACGGGCTCTCGCCGCGCGGGCTTTCGTCGACACCGACGGTAAACCGGATGTCGTCATCGTCGGCAGCAACGACGTCCTGCCCTCGATCCCCTTCGTGAAGTCGATCCAGGCGACGCTGAAGACCTTGTGCCCGGCCTGCAAGCAGACCTATGTCAACGTGCCGGTCACCGAATGGGCGACCAAGATCCAGTCGGGCGTCCAGTCGGCCATGCTCGCGGACCCGGGCGTCAACTACATCCTGCCGATCTATGATTCGATGTCGCAATTCGTCGTTCCCGCCCTGCGCATCGTCGGCGGCGGAGCGAAGGTCGGCGTCGCGAGCTTCAACGGCACGCCCTTCGTCCTCGACATGATCCGCGAAGGGACGGTCAACATGGACCTCGGCGAAAGCCTCGGCTGGGCCGGCTATGCCGCGATCGACACGCAGATGCGTATCCTGTGCGGCCTGCCCGTCCCGGCGAAGCTCAACGTGCCCCTGCTGATCTTCGACAAGGCCAATGTCGCGTCCGCCGGCATCCCGGCCAACTTCGACGACGGTTACGGCGACCAGCACCTCAAAGCCTTCCGCAGGCTTTGGAAACTGAGCGGATTCTGAAGGACCGCATCCGCCGGCTGCCCTCCGACGGGATCTCCGCCATGATCACACCGGCCTCCCTCCCGGGGATCTCGGCCAAGGCCGGCGGGCGGCCGGGCGACGGCATTCTGCAGATGCGCGACATCCGCATGCGTTTCGGGGAGAACGAGGTCCTGAAGGGGATCACGCTCGAACTGCGGCGTGCCGAGGTCTTCGGGCTGCTCGGCCAGAATGGATCGGGCAAGTCGACCCTGATCAAGGTGCTCGCCGGGTTCAACTCGCCGGAGCGGGGCAGCGCGATCCGGCTCTGGGGCCGCGACCTCGCGCTGCCGGTCGACGCGGCCGAGATGAAGCGGCGCGGCGTCGCCTTCGTCCACCAGCACCTCGGCCTGATCCCAAGCCTCACCGTGATCGAGAACATGGCGGTCGGATCGGCCCGGATGGGCCGGGGCCTCGCGGTCAACTGGCGGCGCGAGGGGCGGCGCGTCGCGGCACTGTTCACCGATTTCGGCCTGACGATCGATCCCTTCGCCGACGTCGCCACGCTCTCCCCGGTGGAGCGGGCCTTCGTCGCCATCGTCCGCGCCTTCGACGACCTGCGCGCCTCGGATGCCGGGCATGGCGGCGAGGGGATCCTGGTCCTCGACGAGCCGACGCCGTTTCTGCCGGCCGGCGACGTCGACAAGCTTTTCGCCCTCATCCGGTCCATCAAGGACAAGGGCGCCTCGGTCGTCATCGTCACCCACGACATCGACGAGGTGCGCGCCATCTGCGATCGCGTCGCCATCCTGCGCGACGGCGAATTGGTCCGCATCCTCGACATCGGGACGGCGAGCCGGCAGGAGATCCTCGACACGATCGTGGGCCGCGCCATCGCGCCCTACCGCCGTGCCCCCCGGGCGCTCGATCGCGCGGCGCCGACGGTGCGGGTGCAGGGCCTCGCGGGCGGGGCGCTGGCAGGGTTCGACATCGACATCGCGGCGGGCGAAACCATCGGCCTTACCGGCCTGATCGGCTCCGGCTTCGCGGACATTCCCTATCTTCTCTACGGCGCCCGACGGGGACGCGGCCGGATCGCGATGAGCGAGCGCATCGTCGATGTCGCGACCCTCGATCCCGCGGCAGCCCAGGCCATGGGCCTCGCGCTCCTGCCGGGGGACCGGCTCGGACAGGCCGGCATCGGCTCCCTGCCGGTCGAAGACAACATCACCTTTCCCAGCCTGAGAGACGTCGGCAGTCTCTTCGGGCTCGACACCGGCGCCCTGCGGCGGCTCGCGGGAGACCTCGTGCGGCGCCACGACGTGAGGCCCGCCGACGCGTCGCTCGATCTCGGCAAGCTCTCCGGCGGCAACCAGCAGAAGGTTCTGCTCGCCAAATGGCTGCAGCGCAGACCCAAGCTGCTGATGCTGGACGAGCCGACCCAGGGGGTCGATTTCGGCGCCCGGCAGCAGATCTTCGCAGCCCTCGACGAGGCGGCGCGCGGCGGCACCGCGGTGCTCTGCGCCAGCACCGATGCCGACCAGCTCGCCCAGATCTGCGATCGCGTCGTGGTCTTCTCGCGGGGTGGCTCCGTCGCCGTCCTGTCCGGTAGCCGGCTCACCAAGGAAGCCATCACGGAGACCTGCTTCCACGCCCAGGAGGCTATCCCGGACCCCCTGCGGGACGTCCCGTATCCTCAAGGCATCCGCATCCATCAATGCTTCGATTGAAGCCGCTCGACCCTCTTGCGAGGGCCCAAGAGACGAAGCGTTGATCGATACGGGAACCTCGACGACCCCGCTCAGACGAGAGCCGTCACATGACCCTTGCCGCAGCCCGCACGACCAAGTCCGCGCTTCCCGCCCTGCGGATGCGGCGGGAGATCGAGCGTTTCGCGCTGCTCGGCGCCTGGATCTTTCTCATCCTGCTGTTCGGCACGCTCGCGCCGGACAGCTTTCTGACGTGGCGCAACTTCACCTCGATGTTCGGCTCCCAGGCGGTGCTCGTCGTGCTGACGCTCGGTCTTCTGGTCCCGCTGACGGCGGGGGATTTCGACCTGTCCGGAGCCTCGACGCTGGTGCTCTCGTCGATGCTCGTCGCCGTCCTCAACGTGTCCCACGGCTGGCCGGTCGGCGGCGCGATCCTGGTCGCGACCCTCGTCGGGATGCTCATCGGCGCGGTGAATGCCTTCTTCATCCTCTACTTCCGCATCCCGTCCCTGATCGTGACGCTCGGCGTCAGCACCTTCGTGAACGGCGGCGTCCTGTGGCTGAGCGACAGCCAGACGATCTCCGGGGTCTCCATGGATCTTGTGGAATGGGTGGTGATCCGGCGCCTCTTCGGCATCCCGCTCGCCTTCTTCTACGCGATCGCGCTGGCGCTGGTCCTCTGGTACGTGCTCGAATTCACCATTCCCGGCCGCAAGCTCCTCTTCACCGGGCGCGGCCAGGAGGTCGCGCGGCTGAACGGCGTCGACGTCGTCAAGGTGCGCGTGGCCGCCCTCGTCACCTCCGGGGCCATCGCGGCGATGGGCGGAGTCCTCTACGCCGGCATGACCGGGTCGGCCGATCCCCTGTCGGGCCTGAGCTTCCTGTTGCCCGCCTTCGCGGCCGCCTTTCTCGGGGCGACCACGATCCGGCCCGGGCGCTTCAATCCGATCGGCACCTTGATCTCGGTCTACTTCCTCGTCACCGGCATCACCGGTCTGACCATGATGGGTGCGCAGGCCTATGTGCAGAACCTCTTCTACGGCGGGGCTCTCGTCGTCGCCGTGGCGCTCAGCCAGATCGTGCGCGGCCGTCAGGCCCAGAGCTTCAACTGAGAAGCCTGGCATTGGTAGACCAACGCGTCACCTGCTCGAATCCTTATTTTAACGCAGGTTTCGTGCGGAAAAGCGCAGGGTCGGTACGGAAGCCGAAGGGCAACTGACGGCGTTGGTTCGGCGCGCCGAGGCGGGGGACGAGATCGTCCTGCCTGGCACGCCCATGCCGCCGTGCGCGTCCTCCCGGTCAAGGCCGCGACGGACAGAGAACCTCGCCGGGCGCGGATCGAGGCGGTAGCCAGGATATCCTTCATCGCAGTCATGGCCTGTCCGAACGAGCGCGGTCGCTCCGGTCGCCGCCGCGACATCGGCCCGGCCCATGCGGGTTCGCCCGATCACCGCGGGCGCAGGGTCCGTTGATCCACCATCAGGGAGTCGACGTCGACCATCGAGGACGACCCCCGGCGCACGGCCAGCAGGGCCTTGCGGAGCGTCGACCGGGCGACGGGTCGGCCGGCCCCGATCGCGTCCAGGGTTTTCGCGTTGACGAGCATCGGTGCCGCCGCGCCCGAAGCGTCCATTCGAGGAGCGTCCGCCACCTCGTTCCAGCGCGGACAAACGAAAAATGCCCGATCCTTTTTCTTCGCCATTTGGGTCCCCTGCCATGCTCCATGCGGTCATGCCGGGCGCCACCGCGACGGCGGCGCCCGGCATGAAGTTCAGTCCCGCTACTTGACGTCGGCGAGGAAGCTCGGCGTGGGGAGTTCGCCGATAAGCGCCTGTTTCGACGTTTTGGCCGCGGCGTCCGCGGCTCCGGTCCCGGCACCCTTTATCGCCGGCACCGCACGCGTGATCTGCGCGGTGTACTGGCCTTGAACCATCGCGACCACGCGCGTGGTCGCGGTGAAGCCGTCGATCTGTCCGCCGGCGTTGACCGCCTTGGTCACCGTCCAGGTCAGGTTCGGCGTATTCGGGACGTCCAACGGCACAACGAGCGGGTATCCGTTCGACGCCGGGGTCCGACCCGACGTTTCGGACGAAAACTCCCATCCGGCCGGGACCTTCGCGGACCCGTCGACCAGGCCATAGAAATTGTAGACGGTCACGAAATCGGCGGCCGCCTTCGACTCGCCCGGTGTCAGGGTCTCGCCTTGGTCCAGCTTGACGGCGAAGTGGTAGGTCATGGAGCCATCGGCGTTCTTGTCGACCTGCGTCACGAGGGTCTCGAGCGCGAGCGCCGGGCCGGCCGTGACAGCCAGGCCAGAGGCCAGCAACAGCGCGGATCCAATAGTTTTCAGCACGTTATTTCTCCAGGCGTGCAACAGCACGGAACATCCATAGGCCAGCTCGGCATAAGGATGCTAGATTAGTATTTTCTGGAACTTATAAGCCCCGGTGCATTGGGCGGATCGACGGGATTCTGTTTTATTAATGTCATCGAGGTTGCTGACCGGACGTGCGGGCACTTGGCCGAGCTGCGCCATGGGCCGGCGGTTGCGAGCCCGGTCGGCCCCCGAGGGGCGCGCCGAAGATCGGCGACGCACCGGCGCCCAGGCCCTTGACCGCCCGCCGTCGCGCACGCGGATCATCGCGGCCGGCCCCTTGCGAGCCCTTGCCGGCACCCCACTTTTCGCACTGCAACAAAACGTGGTAGGCCTCGGTGCGGCGTGTCGGAGCGAAGGCGGAAGATGAGCGAGATCTGGACGACGAAATACGGTCGGCGCCGCGTCAGGCACGACCCGCCGGGGCTGGCCGAAGCCCTCGCGGCCGCCCAGGGGTTGACCGACAACGCCGAGGAACAGGCGGAATTGGCCGCCTCCCTCATGGGCGTGCCGGTGACGGATGTCGAGGCCGAGATGCGGAAGCTCGCGTCCGTGCGCAGGCCGGTGACGGTGACGGCCGTCGGCCGCAAGGGCATGAGCCGCGCCGTGATCGTCGAACGCAGGCCGAGCCGGGCGATCGGCGCCGCACGGGTTTCGCGCCCTCAATAAGCGACGCGCGGATCGGGCAAAAAACCTTGGCGCCGAGCGGCGTTCGGGTGTAGAGGTCCATTCTGCCCTAGTGCAAAAGGTCGCGGCTTGCTGGACGACATCCCGGCAGCGCGCGGACGGCAGATCGCCGGTTACTCGGCTTTTCCCTCACCGCTCGAAAGGAACGATCGATGTCGATAACGGCGGAGCGCAAGACCGCGCTCATGAGCGAACACGCAACCAAACCCGGCGACACGGGGTCGCCCGAAGTGCAGATCGCGATCCTCACGGAACGCATTTCAAACCTGACGGGGCACTTCAAGACCCACGTCAAGGACAATCATTCCCGCCGCGGCCTCCTGAAACTCGTGTCGACGCGACGCTCGCTGCTCGACTACGTGAAGAGCAAGGACGAGGCGCGCTACAAGGGCATAATCGAGCGGTTGGGCATCCGCCGCTGATCATCCGCCCCGGCAGGAACGCGCGCACCCGCACGCGGCCCCGCCGGTTTCCCAGGCCCATCAAGGCGTCGGCATGGGGCCGGCGCCGGTCCGTACCGGCGAGCGAAGCCAGGGCAGGACCGCCGGGGGTTGTTTCGGCTTTGCGCATCGTTCGGAGCACGCCTGACTCCGGCTCCCCGATCCCGACTGACAGCCCCTCGCCGTCTTGCTCGTGGCCGATCCGACAGGGCTCGCCATGAAAGCTGAACCATGTTCGAAATCTATCGCGAAGAACTAGATTGGGCCGGGCGGACGCTCGTGCTCGAAACGGGCCGCATCGCCCGGCAGGCCGACGGGGCGGTGCTCGCCACCTACGGCGAGACCACGGTGCTGGCGAGCGTCGTGTCGATGAGGACCGCCAAGCCGGGACAGGACTTCTTCCCGCTCACCGTGAACTACCAGGAGAAGGCGTTCGCGGCGGGCCGCATACCTGGCGGGTATTTCAAGCGCGAAGGCCGCCCGTCCGAAAAGGAGACCCTGGTGTCGCGGCTGATCGATCGCCCGATCCGCCCCTTGTTCCCCGAAGGCTACCGCAACGACACCCAGGTCGTGCTTACGGTCCTGTCGCACGATCTCGAGAACGACCCCGACATCCTCGCCATGGTGGCGACCTCCGCCGCGCTGACCATTTCCGGCATCCCCTTCATGGGGCCGATCGGCGCCGCGCGCGTGGGCCTCGTCAAGAACGAGCTGAAGCTCAACCCCACCGTCGACGAGATGAAGGAATCGACCCTCGACCTCGTCGTGGCGGGGACCGCCGATGCCGTGCTGATGGTCGAGTCCGAGGCCAGGCAGCTATCCGAAGCGGTGATGCTTCGCGCCGTGATGATGGGCCACGCCGGCTTCCAGCCGGTGATCGAGGCCATCATCCGCCTGGCCGAGAAGGCCGCCAAAGAGCCGCGTGATCTCGCCCTCCGGGACAATGCGGCGGTCGAAACCGCCGTGCTCGCCATCGCCGAGGCCGACCTGCGCGCCGCCTACGCGATCACGCAGAAGCAGGGCCGCTACGACGCCGTCGCGGTCGCGAAGAACAAGGTCATGGCCGAACTCGTGCCGACCGAGGGCGAGCCCAAGTTCCCGCCGCTGCACGTGGCCGAGGCCTTCAAGAGCGTGCAGGCCAAGGTCGTGCGCTGGAACATCCTCGACCACGGCAGGCGCATCGACGGGCGCGACCTGAAGACGGTCCGGCCCATCGAGGCCCAGGTCGGCATCCTGCCCCGCGCCCACGGCTCGGCGCTGTTCACGCGCGGCGAAACCCAGGCCCTGGTGGTGGCGACGCTCGGGACGGGCGAGGACGAACAGTACATCGACAGCCTGGAGGGGACCTACAAGGAGCGCTTCCTCCTCCATTACAACTTCCCCCCCTATTCCGTGGGTGAAACGGGACGCATGGGCTCGCCCGGTCGGCGCGAGATCGGCCACGGCAAGCTCGCCTGGCGGGCGCTCCACCCCATGCTGCCGACGGCGGCCGAGTTCCCCTACACGATCCGCGCGGTGTCGGAGATCACGGAGTCGAACGGTTCCTCGTCCATGGCGACCGTGTGCGGCGCCTCGCTCGCCCTCATGGACGCGGGCGTGCCCCTCAAGGCCGCGACCGCCGGCATCGCCATGGGGCTGATCCTCGAGGGGGAACGCTTCGCGGTGCTCTCCGACATCCTGGGCGACGAGGACCACCTCGGCGACATGGATTTCAAGGTGGCCGGCACCGCCGAGGGCATCACCTCGCTGCAGATGGACATCAAGATCGCCGGCATAACGGAAGAGATCATGCGCGTCGCGCTCGATCAGGCGAAGGAGGGCCGCCTCCACATCCTGGGCGAGATGTCGAAGGCCTTGACGGGGGCCAGGGCCGAGCTCGGCGAGTTCGCGCCGCGCATCGAGACGTTGAAGATCCCGACCGACAAGATCCGCGAGGTGATCGGCACCGGCGGCAAGGTCATCCGCGAGATCGTCGAGAAGACCGGCGCCAAGATCAACATCGAGGACGACGGCACCGTCAAGGTCGCGTCCTCCGACGCCGACAAGATCAGGGCCGCGATCAACTGGATCAAGTCCATCGCCTCCGATCCCGAGCTCAACGCCGTCTATGAGGGTACGGTCGTCAAGGTGGTCGACTTCGGCGCCTTCGTGAACTTCTTCGGCTCGAAGGACGGCCTCGTCCACATTTCCCAACTCACGCAGGGGCGGGTCAACAAGACGTCGGACGTGGTCAAGGAAGGCGACAAGGTGAAGGTGAAGCTGCTCGGCTTCGACGACCGCGGCAAGGTGCGGTTGTCGATGCGCGCGGTCGACCAGAAGACCGGCGAGGACCTCGACAAGCGGATCGAGCGCGCCGAAGCCGTGGAAGGCTGAACGTTCGGGTTCACCCGACGGTGTAGACCCGGCAGGGCGTTCCCGCGAGCGGCACGGGCTTCAGCCACGCGGGCACGCGCCCGGCGACAAGCCCGGCCGCGAGCCCGCCCGGCGCTTCCCGCGCCATGACGCTCGCCTGCGCGCCGAGCGGGCAAAGGACGACGTAGCGGGCGCCGCTGCCTTCCACGATCGATCGGGCCGCGTCGGGCTCCGCCATGAAGCCCCGCAACACCGTCAGGTTGTTGCGTTCGTTGAGGTAGGGCGCCCCGAGCACGCTCAACCTCGTATAGGCGAGGAGGTGGGGTCCCGCGTCGATGGGCGCGAAAGCGAGCCAGGGTTCGAGCGTCGCCAAAGGCGCGAGCGCGCGCGGGTCGCGGTTGAGGGTGGCGCCGTCTTGCTCCGACTTGGCCTCGGCCGACATCCCCGCGATGGGAAGGAACGCCCAGCCGACCGCCGAAAAGACCAGGATCGACGCGAGCGGCAATGCCGCCCAAACGAGCCCGCGCCGCCGCGCGAGGTCGATCAGGAGCGCCACCACCCAGGCGCCGCCGAGCACCGTGATGGGCTGCAACTGGAACGCGACCCTGATTTCCCAGGTCACCCCGGCGATGCCGGCTGCGACGAGGCCCGCGATGGCGAGCCAGCGGGTTCGCGCGATGCCTCCGGTCGTGAGGCAGGCTATGGCGACCGCGACCGCACCGCATGTCATGGGACCGATCAGCATCGCCATGGTGTCGGGCCACAGCCGCAGGCCGGAGGCTAGCGGTTGCGCCTCGTTGACGTGATCGAGCCAAACACGTTTCAACAACGGGTCCATGCCCCCGTAGGGGTCGCGAAGGGCCGCCGGGAAAAACGCTTCGAGGACGAGCAGCACGGCAGCGCCGACGAGCGCCACCGCGGCCAGCCGAGACCAGGGCGTGCGAAGTGTGGGCGACAGCTGGTGGAGCGCGACCAGCCCGCAAATCCCGATGGCCAGCCCGGTGAGATGCGCGATCGAGAACGAGAGGTAGGCCGCCGTTCCGTACCGCCCCGGCGCAACCGTCAGCACGAACATGAGGGGGACCGCGAACGCGAGGCCCCCGGCCAACATGCCGAGCGCCTTGCGATGCGTTTCGCCCGCGCAAACCCAGGCCAAGGGCAACACCGCGAGGACGACCGCGATGAAGGGCAGCGTTTCCAATCCGATCGCGAGCGAAACCGCGACCAACGCCCCTGTGAGCAGGGCCTTGCCGGCCCGCGCGGGATCGAGCGCCGACAATACGGTGCCGATCATCAGCGTGACGAGCAGGATTTGCGGCGCGTGATGGTCGATGCGTCCCGCCTGGAACTGTGCGTAGGTGAACCCGCTCAACAGCAGCAGGATGACCGCGGGCCACACGGCGCGCGCACCCCCGAGGATGCGGGCGACCCAGGCGGTCGCGGCGAACATCCCGAGCTGCAGTGCGAGGGGAAAGGCGATCCGGGCGGCGCGCTCGGCGAGTTCCGGTCCCAACACGGCGCCCGAGGCGCGGATCAGGATGGCCAGGGGTACGTCGACCACGCGCGACCAATGGATCAGGAGCCCCGCCGGGGGGCCTACGCGGTGCGCCGTGAGGTCGAACCAAGCCTGCCCGGCCATCCAGTCCCGCACCTGCACGGCCCGCATCGCGTCGTCCGTGTCGAAGAACGTGCCGAACTGCCAAACCGTCGCGAGCTTCGGCCAGGACAGGATCAGCGCCAAGGGGAACACCAGTGCGGCCGCCACCCATGGACGTTCCAGCGACACGCGCCGTGGTGCGAGGGCCAGCGCATCATCGCGGGCGGCGGGGGTGGCGAGCGTCATGTGGTTCCGACCAGGGTGTCGACAGGCCCGTGCCGGGCGGACGGACGCGCGTCGAGCACGCGGAGGCGGACCTTGCCCGTTCTAACTTGATGCGGGGTTAAGGCGATCGGGGACGATCATTTGCACGCGCGGCAGGGGGTACGTGGCGCGCTCGATCGGAGGTCACGTCCCCGCATGCGACGGTTTGGCGTCTCGCCCGCCGGCGGCGGCCGGGCTAAACGAACAAAACAGGAACCGCGTGGGATTCGATGAGCCGTCTCGACCTTCGAGCGAAACTGGCGGTTCTGGCCGATGCGGCGAAATACGACGCGTCCTGCGCGTCGAGCGGCGCCAAGCCTCGGAGCGAGCCGCGCACGGCGGGGGGCATCGGTTCGATCACCGGCGCCGGCATCTGCCATTCCTACGCCCCCGACGGCCGCTGCATCTCGCTGTTGAAGCTGTTGCTCACCAACCATTGCGTCTACGACTGTCTGTACTGCGTCAATCGCGTGACGAGCAACGTCCAGCGTGCCCGTTTCACACCTGAGGACGTCGTCCAGCTCACCCTCGATTTCTACAGGCGCAACTACATCGAGGGTTTGTTCTTGTCCTCCGGGATCATCCGATCGCCGGATTACACGATGGAACAGCTGGTCCGCGTGGCGAAACTGCTGCGCCAGGACCACGGTTTTCGCGGCTACATCCATCTGAAGACGATACCCGACGCCGACCCCGCTCTGATCGAGGAAGCGGGGCGGCACGCGGACCGGTTGTCGATCAACGTCGAACTGCCGCGCGAAGCGAGCCTGGAGAAACTCGCGCCGCAGAAGCGGGCCGGCACCATACGCAAGGCCATGGGCGGCCTGCGTCTGAGGCTCGAGGAAGCGCGGGACGAGAAGCGCCGCTCGCCGCGGCACGCCCCCGCGTTCGCGCCCGCCGGCCAGAGCACGCAGATGATCGTCGGCGCCGACGGCGAGCGCGATTCGGACGTCCTGCGCGCGAGCGCGTCGCTCTACGGAGGGTACCATCTCAAGCGGGTGTATTATTCGGCGTTCAGCCCGATCCCGGGGTCGAGCGCGTCGCTGCCCGCGCGCAAGCCGCCGCTCATGCGCGAACACCGGCTCTATCAGGCCGATTGGCTTTACCGGTTCTACGCGTTCTCCATGGACGAAGTGCTCGACGCCACGGTCGAGGGCATGCTCGACCTCGATCTAGACCCCAAGCTCGCCTGGGCCTTGCGGCACCGCGAGCGGTTTCCGATCGACGTCAACCGGGCGCCGCGGGAAGACCTGCTGCGCGTTCCGGGCCTCGGCGTAAAGAGCGTCGACACCATTCTGCGAATACGGAGGCTGACGACGTTGCGAATAGACGACGTGGCTCGGCTCGCACGCTCGGCCAAGGTGCTGGGCAAGTTCGTCACCGCGCTCGACTGGACGCCCGGGTCGACGCTCGACGCCGCCGCGCTCGCGACGGCCGTGCGGGCGCCGGCGCGGCAGCTGAGCCTGTTCTGAGGTCACGCCGTGCGACGCAGGCCCGTCATTGCCGGCGAAGCGAAGCCGGTTCGTCGTCCGTCGGCGGTGCTGGACGGCCCCGTCGCCGCGCGCCTCGCCCTGACGGTCGGCGCAAGGTGATGCGGGAGGTCATCCTCGGCGCGGCGGACGATTTCGTGGGGTGGCGCAACGCCGCCCGGCGCTTGGCCGAGGCGGGGGTCGCCCCCGGGGCCGTCGTGTGGCGGGTCGAGGGCGCGGCCGGCGACCTCTTCGCGGCCGCACCGGACGGGGCGAGGCCGGCCTCGATGCCGTCCCGCGAGGACGCGCGCCCGTTGCGCGTGCCGCGCCGCTTCGTCGATCTCGCCGAACTCGTCGTGTGTCACCGCGACCGCGAACGGTTCGCCCTGCTCTATCGCCTCCTGAGCCGGTTGCAGGACGCGCCGAAGCTCCTCGACATCACCACCGACGACGACGTGTTCCGCGTCGAGGCGATGGCCAAATCGGTGCGACGCGACCGGCACAAGATGACGGCGTTCGTACGCTTCAAGGAGGTCGAAGCCGAGGGGGGCCCGTTGTCGCTCGCCTGGTTCGAGCCCGAACACCACATCGTGGCGCTGACGGCGCCGTTCTTCGCCGAGCGTTTCCGGGCCATGCGGTGGACGATCATCACGCCGCTCGCGAGCGCGTCGTGGGACGGGCAGGCCCTGAGCTTCGGACCCGGCGGCGCGCGGGGGGACGTGCCCTCCGAGGATGCGACCGAGGACACGTGGCGCACGTATTACGCCAGCATCTTCAACCCCGCGCGGTTGAAGGTCGATGCCATGAAGCGCGAGATGCCGGTCAAGTATTGGAGGAACCTGCCGGAAGCGTCCCTGATCGCTCCGTTGATCCGGTCCGCGGCGAACAGCGAGGCCGCCATGGTCGCCAAACCCCAGGACAGCGTGCCGAAACGCGCCGCCGCCATCATCGGGCGGACACAGGCCGCCCGCGACGCCACGCAGGCGCCGGCCGCGGGCGGCAACGGCCTCGAGGCGCTGCGGCGTGAAGCGATGGGCTGCCGCCGCTGCGACCTTCACCAGTTCGCGACGCAGACCGTGTTCGGCGAGGGTCTGCCGACCGCCGACCTCGTGTTCGTGGGCGAGCAGCCGGGCGACAAGGAGGACCTCGCCGGCCGGCCGTTCGTCGGTCCCGCCGGGGCGCTGTTCGACCGCGCGCTGGCCGAGGCCGGCATCGAGCGCGCACGCGCCTACGTCACCAACGCGGTCAAACATTTCAAATTCGAGCCGCGCGGCAAGAAGCGCATCCACAAGAAGCCCGGCATCGGCGAGATCAACGCGTGCCATTGGTGGATCGAGCGGGAACTGGCCGTCCTGCGCCCGCGCTTGACGGTCGCGCTCGGCGCCACCGCCATCCGCTCGCTCACCGGGTCGAGCGGGTCCGTACTATCGACGCGCGGGCAGGTTCTGACGTCGGCCTTCGCCGGCCCGGTGTTCGTGACGGTGCACCCGTCGTTCCTGCTGCGGCTGCCCGACGAAGGGTCGCAAAAGGTCGAGTACCGGCGCTTCGTTGAGGACCTCGCCGCCGCGAAGGAGATCGCGGCGCGGCAACCGCCCTGAGACGCACGGCGGCGACCGCGTCGTGTTAGCGTAAGCCCCGAGACGGAGTGGCTCGCGCGCGGCTGCGTTTTAGGGCTCGCGGCCCGAACGCGTCGCCCCCTGGGCGGCGTCCGCCCAAAGCGCGCGGGCCAGGCCCGAAAGCTCGCGGCCTTGAACCGTCATCGTCTCGATCTGCTTTCGCATGTGCGCGGCGTTGAGGGCGATGGCTTCGGACAGCGTCCGGGCACCGGTCATCGCACTCCAGAAGTGCATCGTAGCCGCGACGTTGGCGCGCATCGCTTCCATCGCCCTTACGTTGAAATCCGCGAGGGTGCGGGCGGTCCGTATCGCTTCGGCGCGCGGGGGTTCGGCCGCGCTCGCGGATATCGCGGGAACCTGCTCCGGCATGCCGGCACCGGCAGTTTTCGCGGGAACGTACCGCACGGCCGGCGCGCTCGGGCGGGTGTCGGGACCGGCCTGTTCGGCGGCGGCCTCGAGCGCATGTTCGAACGCACTGGCGGCTTCGGCCCCCGCGTGCTCGATCCTGTCGGCCGTCACCACCGCGATCGCGGTGGTGCTTTCAAGCTGGGACAGGTCTCGGGGAACGGCAAAGGATTCCGAGGGCATCGGGCGATCGTCTTTCGCTGGGGCGACACGGGAGGCCATGTCCATTGCGCAACGTCGGCCGGGCCGCGCGAGCGGCCGGTCGACGGCTTGTTCGCGAATCCAGCGGCGGACCGGAAGCGCGCGCACCCTTCGGCTACGCGGCGCGCCTGGCCCGCAGGCGGCAGACCGGTGCGGATCAGCCTTCCGAGGACGATCCCGAGGTCGCACTCGCATGCACGGCGCCTTGCGCCGCGCCCTGCATGATGGCGCCGAGATCCTTGGCCTGGCTCTGGATCGTGGTCAGCTGCGTCTTCGCGTATTCGGTCTGCAGGGCGAGAACCTCCTGGAGGTCCTTGGCGCGGACCAGCTTCTGCGCCAGGTCGAACGCCGTCCGCACGTTCTGCTCGGCATAGGACATCGCCTTGGTGCCGAGGGTCTTGGCGTTCGACTGGACCGAGGCGGCGGTCGTATCCGCCTGGCCGGCGGCCTTCTGGGCGGCGGTGACGAACCCTTCGAAGGCACGGCGGGCCTGATCGACGCTCTTTTCGGCCATGTCGCGCATGTCGGCGGGAATCTCGTAAGACGGCGTGTTCATTGGATTTCCGGGGCTGGATGGTCGGTGTGCGCGTCCCCCGCGACCACGCGCGACCGACGGCATGCGGACGAAATAGGGGATTCATTGTTGCAGTGCAATATGGTTGTGCGTTGCACTAAAACGTTTAACGCGCCGAAGGTCGCACGCGCGACGGCTTCGGCATTGGCGGGCAACCGCCTTTGGCCGCGCCCGCCGGCCCGCACTGGGCGACGCCCGGCCTCCAGCAGACGACGCCGATGGAAAACAGGCCGGGCCATCGCATGCGATTACCCTGACGTGGGCGTGGACCAAGCTTTCAACCTGGCTTAAGACTTCGTCAAGCTGGGACTCGAAAAGCGCCTCGGGTCCAGCGGCGGTCTGAACGCGTGTCCGAAAACGACGAGGCGACCCCGGCCCAGGCGCCGCGGCGGCGGCGTCCGGTGCGATCGGTCGCCGGCCATAGGATTGGGGCAGACGCCATGCCGGATCGCGGCGACCCGACACGCCTTGGGGTTTCCGACGCGACGCGTGTCGATGCGGCGTTCGCGCATCCGGCGTTCGCGCCGCTCAAGGCCGCCGGCGCGTCATTCGCCCTCGGCGTCGGCGAGCCGCCGCGCCTCGCCTGGGCCAATCGCGCGGCGCTGCGGACCTTCCGCTCGTTCGCCGACGCGCAAGCGGCCCTGTTCGGAGCCGGAGGCGCCGCGTCCCGACTTCCCGCCGAACCGCGGACGTTCGCTTCCGACGGTCACCCCCGGCTGGCGCGGGTGGCGCTCCCGTCGAGGTTCGCGACGCCCGGCGTGACGGTGCTCTACCGCCGGGCGGCCGGCCCCACAGGCGAGCCGGCGCTCGCCCTCGCGGTCCTGCCATCCGGCATGGGTCAAGGCGCGCCGCGCACCGCCCCGAGCGGGACGGCCCCGAACTGGCGGGACGGCGTCGAAGCGGGCGAGGACGGGGGCGCGGCGTCCCCCCGCGTCGCGGCGGCGGGCGAGGCTTCCCGGCCAGGGGGCGGCGCGGCCCGGGCACCCGGGGACGGAAATGCCGCCGTGCACGCCGCGCGCTTTCTTTGGCGGACCGACGCGGGGGGGCTCGTTTCCGCTTTCGAGGGCGCGAGTTTGCGCGCGCTCGGGGCGACGGGACTTCCGTCGATCGCGCACGCGATGACCGAAGCGGTCGCGGCGTTCGATCCCGACGGGGCCGAGCGTTTGCGCCGGTCGCTGTCCCATCCCGCCACATGGTCGGGGGTCGAACTCCTTTGGCCCACCTCGGACGGCCGCCCCCGCGTTCCTGTCGTGCTCAGCGCGGCGCCGGTTTTCGGCGCCGGGCGAAGCTTCGAGGGCTTCCGCGGATTCGGGATCGCCCGCGATCCCGGACGCCCCGCCGGCGCGCGGGACGAGACCGCCGGCCGAAACGGCGGCTCACGCGCGGCGCCGCCGGCGACCGGGCAAGAGGCCCTGGTCGGCCGCGATGGCGACCGCGACGGCGGGCAGCCACCGCCCTCGAACGTCGTTCATCTGCGCCCGGCGGCGACCGGTGCGCCTCCCGTTCATGCCGGGGCGCCGGCCGGCGGCGGCGGCGTGTCCGATGGAGCCGCCGAGCGATCGCCGTTTCTCCTCGCCGCGAGCCACGAGGCCGGCGCTCGGACGGGGCCGAACTTTCGCGCGCAGGACGCGCCGGTTCCCGCCGCCGGAAACGCCGCCGCCGTCGGCTCGCTCGCGGGAGGGCGGGGTCGGCCGGGCGGCGGCGTGCCGACGGGCGATCTCACGTCGGACGAGCAGGAAGCCTTCCATGAGATCGGGCTCCGGCTGGGCGGCGCGGACGGGCTCGGCCCCGATCTGCCGGACGGGTCTCCGGCTTCCGAGGGCGCGAAGGCGCACGACCGACGAGACCCCTCGCCGGAGGTCGTCCGGCGCCCCGATCCGGCCGCCGTACACGCGGCGGCCGACGCCGCGCGGGACGCGGGCGCGTTCGAGCGTGAGGTCGGCGACGCCCGCGAACTCCGCGCCATGCTGGAGGGCACGGGAGACGGCGTCGGCATCCTCGACGAGGGCAGCCGCATCCTCGCCCTCAATGGGCACGCGGATCATGTGTTCGGCCGCGAGCCGGGCGCGCGGGCGAAGGACGTTTTCACGGCGCTCCTCGCGCCCGAGTCCCGCGCCGCCGCGGCCGCGCTGTTCGCCGCGTTGCGGGACGATCCGGAGGGGGCGGGATATCGGCGCCGCGACGTGCTCGGCCGCTCGTCCGGCGGCCGCCGCGTGCCTTTGTCGATGACCTTGGGCCGGCTCGGCCCCGGCCGCTTCTACGCCCTCTGGCGGGCAGCCCCCGCCGCGGTGCCGGCCGGCATCGCGGCCTCGCTTTCCCCGCCCGCCCGCCCGGGCCGGGGCGATCCGGGGGTCCTGGCCAGGATCAGCCACGAGATCCGCGGGCCGCTCAACGCGATCCTGGGCTTCGCGGAGATCATGTTGGACGAGCGCTTCGGCAGTTTGGGCAACCCGCGCGCCAAGGGCTACCTGCAGGATATCCACGCGTCCGGGACCCGCGTGCTGACCCTGGTCGACGATCTCGTCGACCTGTCCAGGATCGAGGCGGGGGGGGACGATCTCGATCCCGGCCCGCTCGACATCAACAAGCTCATCGGGGAAGCTGTCGCGCTCACCCAAGCGCAGGCCCACCGCGAGAGGATCATCATGCGCACGTCGTTGGCGAGCCGCCTACCGCCCGCCCTGGCGGACGAACGCTCGGCGCGACAAATCCTGTCGAACCTCCTGTCCAATGCCGTCAAGTTCAACGAGCCCGGCGGTCAGGTCATCGTTTCCTCGGCGGTGAGCGAAACGGGCCAGGTCGCGGTGCGCATCAGGGACACGGGCATCGGCATGTCGGACGAGGTCCTCGCCAATGCGCTGGAGCCGTTTCACGCGCGATCCGCCGGCCCCGGGGCCGGCACGCGCCTCGGCCTGCCGGTCACCAAGGCGCTCGTCGGTGCGAACGGCGCCACGCTCGCGATCCGCAGCCGGCCCAACGAAGGCACGCTCGTGGAAGTCGTGTTCCCGGCGGCGAGCGCGCCGGCGACACGGGTGCCGGCGTAAGCCGCGGGTCTTGCCGCTCCCTCCGTCGTGGCGCGCGGCCCTTATCGCCGCGCCGCGAATGCGCTAGAACGACGATGCGCGGGGTCGGCCCCGGCCCGGCGGCCCACCCGGCCCGGCACGTTGCGGTTCGCCCATGGCTTCCTCCTACTTCCTCGCCAACCCCCAGACCTTCATGCGCGTGTCGGGACGCGTCTTGCCGTGGCTGTCGGGAGCGGCGGCGTTGGGCCTCGCCCTCGGCCTCGCGCTGGCGGTGAACGCGCCCGCCGATTACCAGCAGGGCGAGACCGTCAAGATCATGTTCGTCCACGTACCGGCCGCCTGGATCTCGACGCTGGCCTATCTCGTGATGACGGTCTCGGCGCTGGGCACGCTGGTGTGGCGGCATCCGCTCGCGGAAGCGTCCGCCAAGGCCGCGGCGCCACTCGGCGCGGCCTTCACGCTGATCTGCCTCGTCACGGGTTCGCTGTGGGGCAAGCCCATGTGGGGCACCTATTGGGTGTGGGACGCGCGGCTCACCTCCGTGCTCGTGCTGTTCATCACCTATCTCGGCATCATCGCGCTGTGGCATACGATCGAGGAACCGGGCCGGGCCGCGCGGGCCGCGGCCGTACTGACCTTGGTGGGCTTCGTCAACATCCCGATCGTCAAGTTCTCGGTCGATTGGTGGAACACGCTGCATCAGCCGGCGTCGGTGTTCAGGCTCGGCGGCCCGACGATCGATCCGTCCCTGTTGACGCCGCTGCTCGTCATGGCGGTGGCCTTCACGCTCCTGTTCGCCGCGCTCGATCTCCTGGCGATCCGCAACGAAGTCCTGCGGCGGCGGGTGCGCCGGCTGCTGCTGGCCTCGGCCGACGCGGGGGCGGCGCCGCCCGTCGTCCTCGTCGGCGCGGAGGCGGCCTCGTGAACGGCGTGCCGCACCTGGGTTTCATCGTCGCGGCCTATGGTGCCACGGCCCTCGTCCTCGTCGCCACGCTCGCGGCGGTGCTCCTCGACGGCCGGGCGCAGCGCCGCATGCTCGAACGGCTCGATCGCGGCCGGACGACGGACCCGCGCGGGAAAGCCGCCCGATGAGCGTCCGCGAGGATGCCCCCGCGCCCGCCCGCGCCGGGATGCGACGGCTCGTCCTCCTGCTGCCGCTCGTGGCCTGTGCCGCCCTGGGGGCGGTGTTCTATGCCCGCCTCGACGCCGGGGACCCGGCCATCGTCCCGTCGGCGTTGATCGGTCGGCCGGTGCCGAACTTCTCGCTGCCGCCGCTGCCGACCCGGGCCGGGCCGGGGCTCGACGATGCCGCGCTCCGCGCCGGGCACGTGACGATCGTCAACCTGTTCGCGTCGTGGTGCGCGCAATGTCACGAGGAGCACCCGCTGCTGTTGGCGCTGTCCCGGGACCCGAAGCTCGGCGCCATGGCGGTCGAACTCGACGGCATCGCCTACAAGGACAATTCCGAGGATGCGCGTCGCTATCTCGGGGCCAAGGGCGACCCCTATCGGCGCGTCGGCAACGACGCGAGCGGCCGCGCGGCGATCGATTTCGGCGTCTACGGCGTGCCCGAAACCTTCGTGGTCAAGGGGGACGGAACCATCGCGTTCAAGCTGATCGGGCCCGTGACGGACGACAACGTCGGCACGCTGCTGGCCGCGGTCGCCGATGCGGCGGCGGTCGCCGACCCCTCCGTCACCCTCCCGGCCCCCAAACCCTGACCCGACGAGGCTTTCGCCATGAAGATCCCGGGACCCGACCACCCGATCGACATCGCGCCGAACCTGCGCCGCGTCCGCGTCCGCTTCGACGGCCGCGTGATCGCGGAGAGCACGGCGGCGTTGACGCTCAAGGAAGCCTCCTACCCGGCCGTGGTCCACGTGCCGCGCGCGGACGTCGACCCCGGCCACATCGCCAGGACCGACAAGCACACGCATTGCCCCTGCAAGGGCGACGCGAGCTATTTCTCGATCCTCGGCGAGGACCTCACGGCCGAGAACGCCGCGTGGAGCTACGAGGCCGCGTTTCCCGCCATGGCGGCGCTCGCCGACCACCTCGCCTTCCACCGGACAAGGTGACGATCGAGGAGGTGTAAGGTTCGGCACGCGATGCTGAGGCGCGAAGCGAGGGGCGCGTCGTGGTCGCCCACACCTCGCGGGAGTGCCTACGCGTGCCGGGCGTGCGAGCCGAGACGTGGGCCTGATCGGCGCGTTCCGGACTCGAGCCCGCGACACCGGCCGTTCGATCGCCGCCCTTGAACCCCCACTGGCGGCGCAACCTGTACGTCTGCCTGTTCGGGTCGTTCACGACGATCGTGGCGATGACGCTGATCATCCCGTTCCTGCCGGTCTACGTCGAGCGTCTGGGCGTGCGGGGCGAGGACGCGATCGTGCAATGGTCCGGGCTCGCGTTCGGGGCCACCTTCTTCGCCGCGGCCCTCGTGTCGCCGCTGTGGGGCATGCTCGCCGACCGCTTCGGCCGCAAGCCCATGCTGATCCGTGCGAGCCTCGGCATGACGATCACCATCGCCATGATGGGCCTCGCGCAGAACGTCTACCAACTGGTCGCGCTGCGCCTGCTCGTCGGCCTCGCCGGCGGTTATGCGTCGGGCGCCGTGATCCTCGTCGCGACGCAGACGCCGAAGGACCGCTCCGGCTGGGCGCTCGGCACCTTGTCGACGGGGCTGATGGCGGGCAGCCTCGTCGGTCCCCTCGTCGGCGGCATCCTGCCCGACCTGATCGGGATCAGGCCGACCTTCTTCGCGGCGGGCGCGGTGATCTTCGTGGCCTTGCTCGCCACCTGTTTCCTCATCCGCGAAGAACGGCCCGTCCGTCCGTTCATTGGGGCCGAACGGGCGCGCGGCGGCGCGTGGTCGTCGATCCCCGACGGCAGGCCGGTCGCGGCGATGCTGGTGACGGCGACGCTCGTGCTGTTCGCCACCATGAGCATCGAGCCGATCATCACCGTCTTCATCGGCGGACTCGCGCGCGGCGGCGGCCTCGGCACCGTCGCGTGGTCCGGCCTCGCCATGGGGGCGTCGGCCCTGGCCGGCATCCTCGCGGCGCCCCGCATCGGCCGCCTGGCCGACCGTTACGGTGCCTGGCCCGTGGTGATCGCCGGGTTGCTCGCCTCGGCCGCGCTGCTCGTGCCGCAAGCGTTCGTCGGCGCGGCGTGGCAGCTCGTGGCGCTGCGTTTCGGCATGGGGCTGGCGCTTGCGGGGCTGCTGCCGGCCATCACGGCGCTGATCCGGCACAGCGTGCCGGACGGTGCGTCGGGCGCCATCCTCGGCTGGTCGCAATCCGCCCAATACCTCGGGCAGATCACCGGCCCGCTCGCGGGCGGGTTCTTGGCCGCGCACCTCGGCCTGCGCTCGGTGTTCTACGCCACCGCGCTTTTGATGGCCGCCGGCGCAGGCGGCAACTGGCTCGTGTGGCGCGGCCGATCGAGGGCCGGCCGGCGCGCGACCGGCGCGTGAGCGGTCCCCGCATCTGCCGTTCCGTACCCTCGCGGGCTTCGGGAAGGGGTGGGTCAGCGACTGTCCGGTTCAGGCGGCAGGCTTGATCCGGGCCGCAGATAGGCGAACATGTGCGGCACGTAGTCTGCCTTCCCGAGCTATGCCAGACTGTCCGGTCCAAACAGGGTGCAGTTCACGGGACAAGAAGGTTCGTCAGCGACGCATGGCAGGTTTCAGGCTTAGCGGGGCCGCCCCGGAATGACCATCGAGGGGTCCAAAGCGGTCTCCGCATCACGGCGCCGGGTGTCAGACAGACGGCTAGAATCTCAGGACCCGCGCCGCCTTGACGCCCGGAAGGGTGCCGATGCGCGCCAGCACCGCAGCGGGCACGTCGCCGTCGACCTCGACCAGCGCGATGGCCGAGCCGCCGGGCGCGTCGCGGCCGAGCGCGAAAGTGGCGATGTTGATGCCGGCGTCGCCGAGCGCGGTGGCGAACCGGCCGATGAAGCCCGGCTTGTCCTCGTTGGTCACGTAGAGCATCGAGGGCGCGAAGGCCGCGTCGACCTTGATGTCCTTGATGGCGACGATGCGCGGCTTGCCGTCCGTGAACACGGTCCCGGCGATCGAGCGCTCCTGCGCATCCGTCGTGACCGTGAGGGTGATGAGCGACTCGTAGTCGCTTTCGGCGGCGCGCGTGACCTCGTCGACCGCGATGCCCCGTTCCTTGGCGACGGCCGACGCCGACACGACGTTGACCGACGAGAGCGCGGGCCGCAGCAGACCCGCCAGCGCCGAGGCGGTCAGCGCCCGCGTGTTGAAGCGCGCGACCTCGCCCTCGTAGACAATCCGCACCTGCCGGATCGTCGCGTCCGTGAGTTGCCCGGCGAAGGAGCCGAGTCTTTCCGCGACCGCGATCATCGGCCGGAGCTTCGGCGCCTCTTCGGCCGTGATGGCGGGGAAGTTGAGCGCGTTCGAGATCGCGCCGCGCATCAGGTAGTCGGACATCTGCTCCGCCACCTGGAGGGCCACGTTCTCCTGCGCCTCGCTGGTGGCGGCGCCGAGATGGGGCGTGCACACCACGTTCGGATGACCGAACAGCGTGTTCGCCTTGGCGGGCTCGACCGCGAACACGTCGATGGCGGCGCCCGCGACGTGGCCGCTGTCGAGCAGCCCCCGCAAGGCGTCCTCGTCGACGAGCCCACCCCGCGCGCAGTTGATGATCCGAACGCCGGGCTTGGTCTTGGCGAGGTTCTCGGCCGACAGGATGTTCTTCGTTTGCGGCGTCAGGGGCGTGTGCAGCGTGATGACGTCGGCGCGGCGCAGCAGGTCGTCCAGTTCGACCTTGCCGACGCCGAGATCGACGGCGCGCTCGGGCGACAGGAACGGGTCGAAGGCGATGACGCGCATCTTGAGGCCGACGGCCCGCGACGCGACGATCGAGCCGATGTTGCCGCAGCCGATGATGCCCAGCACCTTGCCGGTGATCTCGACCCCCATGAAGCGGTTCTTCTCCCATTTGCCGGCCTGCGTGGAGGCGTCGGCCGCCGGGATCTGGCGCGCCAGGGCGAACATCAGCGCGACGGCGTGCTCGGCCGTCGTGATGGAATTGCCGAAGGGCGTGTTCATCACGATCACGCCCTTGGCGGTCGCGGCCGGGATATCGACGTTGTCGACGCCGATGCCGGCGCGCCCGACGACCTTGAGCTTCGCGGCAGACTCGAGAAGCTTCGCCGTCACTTTCGTCGCCGAGCGGATCGCCAGGCCGTCGTAGCCGCCGATGACGGCGGCCAAGGCGTCCTTGTCGAGGCCGGGCTTCACGTCGACGTCGACGCCGCGCTCGCGGAAGATGGCGAGGGCGGCGGGGGAAAGTTCGTCGGAGATGAGAACGCGAGGAGGCATGGGAGCGATCCTGAAGGGAGGGGGCGGGCCTGACCTGGGCGGCCCTCGTCCTGCGCCGAGGCGAAGCCGTCGAGCCGAAGGGCGGGGGCGGACGGGACGGGACGGGCGCGGCAAGGTGGAGGTGCGGGCGCCCGAGCCCTGAGCCCGGGTCCCGGCTTTCGCCGGGACGAGCGGGTGGTGTCAGGCGGCCGCGCGGTGCCCCGCCGACGTCTGCGCGTAGGCCCAGTCGAGCCACTCGGTGAGAACCGCCACGTCATCGGCCTCCACCGTCGCGCCGCACCAGATGCGCAGGCCGGGCGGCGCGTCGCGGTAGGCGCCGATGTCGTAGCCGGCGTCCTCCTTCTCGACCAGCGCCGCAAGGGCCTTGGCGAAGGCCTCTTGCGCGTCGGCCGGGCGCGACGTGACCGCCGGGTCGACGACCTTGAGGCACACGGATGTGTTCGACCGGGTCGCGGGGTCGGTCGCGAGATGGTCGACCCAGGGCGTGCGCGCGACCCAGTCGGCCAGGACGCCGGCGTTGCGGTCGGCACGCCCGATCAGGCCGGCGAGACCGCCCGTCCCCCCCGCCCAGCGCAGGGCGTCGAGATAGTCTTCCACGCACAGCAGCGAGGGCGTGTTGATGGTTTCGCCCGCGAAGATGCCCTCGATGAGCTTGCCCCCCGACGTCAGGCGGAACACCTTCGGCAGCGGCCAGGGCGGCACGTGGCCTTGCAGCCGCGCCACGGCACGGGGCGAGAGCACGATCATGCCGTGGGCGGCTTCGCCCCCGAGCGCCTTCTGCCAGGAGAACGTCGTCACGTCGAGCCGCGCCCAGGGCAGGGCTTGCGCGAAGGCGGCCGAGGTCGCGTCGCAGAGCGTCAGGCCGGCGCGGTGCTCCGGTATCGGCGTCCCGTCGGGCACGCGCACGCCCGAGGTGGTGCCGTTCCAGGTGAAAACGACGTCGTGGTCGAAATCCACGGCGTCGAAGTCGACGATCGCGCCGTACGGCGCCTTGAGGATTCGCGCGTCGGCCAGCTTGAGCTGTTTGACGGCGTCGGTAACCCAGCCCTCGCCGAAACTCTCCCACGCGAGGATGTCGACCGGGCGCTGCCCGAGCAGCGTCCACATGGCCATTTCGAAGGCGCCGGTGTCGGACGCGGGAACGATACCGATGCGGTAATCGGCCGGCACTCCGAGGATGTCGCGCGTCAGGTCGATCGCCTGCTGGAGCTTGCCCTTCCCGGCCTTGGCGCGATGCGACCGTCCGAGGGCCGCGCCGCCGAGCGCTTGAAGGGTCCAGCCGGGCCGTTTGGCGCAGGGGCCTGAGGAGAAGCAGGGGTTGCGCGGCCTGCGGACCGGTTTGGCGTTCGTCATCGCGGATCCATCCTTTCAGATGGGTGCCTTTCGTTGGGGAAAGGTGGCCCGCCGCAGGCCGTATGCGAGCCGGCGGCCGCTGTCAACACCGTCCGGCGTCCCGTTTCGAACCTTGCCAGCGGGCACGGCGTTAACCGAATATTAAGTTTCGAGTGGCCGGACGCCTGCGATTTTAATAAATACCGTCGCGACGATGAGTCTTCGCCGGGGAGCGGCCATGTCCAGAACTATCGGTATCGCGCTGGTGGGCGTGCTCGCTTTCGGCGCCGCCGGCCCGGCGGACGCCAACGGTCGCGGTGCGACGGGGCCCGTGATCCGCGTCGGCGGCGCGGTCCACGCCGCGGCTCCGCGGCGCACCGCGGACGCACCGGCACGGTTCGGCTACGGCGGCGGGCGGCCGGCGGCGCCGGGTGCCGGCGCTTATGCCTGGGGCATGAGGCCCCTCCCCGGCGTCAGCGGCACCATCCACGAGCGCGCCGGACGCAGCCCGTATTTCACCGGTATCGGGCATCTCGACGCGGCCTGGCGGCCCGACGGCGGCACCGGCTTGCGTCGGGCTTACGGCGGCTATGACGGCGCCCGGCGTTTCCGCCGCGCGGCGCCGGGCTTCGAGCGCGCGCGACCGGGGCTCGCTCACGACCGGCGCTTCTACGCGTCGGGCTACGGACCGGGTGCCGGGACATACCGGGGTTACGGCCGCTATGGTTATGGCGGCGGCTTCGCGGGCGGTGCCGCGAGCGAGGCGGCCGGGCCGGGCACGCAGCCCGGTTTCGCCGAAGCGCCGCTCGCCTCCGCCTACGCGGAAGCCCCGCTCGGACCGAGCCCTTACGCGGGCTATCCCGTCTATTCCGGCGTCGCGACCCAGGCAACGGCTTGGGACGGCTACGGCGGCGGGCCGCGAATCATCGTGATCGACAGCGGCGCCGGCCGGCCCGCGGACGGCTGCGCCTGCCGGGCGGAGCGTCCCGGCCCTATGGTTTACCGGTACGGGATCGACGCCGCCTACTGACGGGGCCGTTCAGCCGAAAAGGCGCGGGCGCAACACGCTCAGCGCCACCGCGCAGGCGTTGGACACGTTGAGGCTCTTGACCGGGCCCGGCATGTCGAGCCGCGCGATGGCGTCGCAGCGTTCGCGGGTGAGGCGTCGCAGGCCCTGCCCCTCGGCCCCGAGCACCAGCGCCACCGGCGCCGCGACCGGCAGGGCTTCGAGGCGCGCGCCGCCATCCGAATCGAGCCCGATCCGCTGGAAGCCGCGGCTCCCGAGCTCGTCGAGGGCGCGGGCGAGGTTGACCACGAGGACCACGGGCACGTGTTCGAGCCCGCCCGACGCCGCCTTGGCGAGCGTGCCCGTGAGCGCGGGGGCGTGCCGTTCGGTCATGACGAGGGCCGCGACATCGAAGGCGGCGGCGGTGCGCAGGATCGCGCCGACGTTGTGCGGGTCGGTCACCTGGTCGAGCAGGAGCACCATGCCCGCGTCGGGGACATCGCCGAGGTCGACGGACGCGAGCGGACGCGCTTCGAGCAGCAGGCCCTGCGGTACGGCGTCCCTCGGGATGCGCGCCGCGATCGCGTCCGCCCCGACGATGTCCGGGGCGAGGCCCCGGGCCGCGGCCCGGGCGGCGATCCGCTCCGCCGCGGCCGCCGTCGCGAACACCCGCATCGGCGTGCGGCGAGGCGAGGCGAGCGCCTCCGTGACGGCGTGCGTGCCCCAGATCAGGACGACGTCGGGCGCGGCCCGATGAAGCGCGCCGCCGCCCTTCATCCCGGCCGCAACCGCCCCCGTCCGGCGCCCGGGCCTAGCCATCGCGGTCGATCGACCGGGCGCGCGGCAGGTCGCTCACGTGCGGGCCGCCGCCAAGCCGCCGATGTCCGGAGCGTCGCGTTTGGCGCGGGCCGTGAGCGCGATCAGGGCCGCGACGAGGCACATGAGCCCCGCCGCGTAGAAGGCCGGGAGATAGGTCGCCAGCGCGGTGCGCGACCCGCCCGCCCCGAGCACCGCCACCGCGGCGCCGAGCTGGTGCCCGGTGAACACCCACCCGAACACCAGCGCGCCCCTTTCGCGGCCGAACAGCTGGGTCGACAACCTCACGGTCGGCGGCACGGTGGCGATCCAGTCGAGACCGTAGAACATGGCGAAGATCGACAGGCCGAAGAACGTGAAGGCGGAGGACGGCAGCCACAACAGCGACAGGCCCCGCAGCCCGTAGTACCAGAACAGGAGCCAGCGGTTGTCGACGCGGTCGGACAGCCAGCCCGAGGCCACCGTGCCGACGAAATCGAACACCCCCATCATGGCGAGCACGGAGGCGGCCTCGGTCGGCGCCATGCCGTAATCGGCGCAGAACGGGATGAAGTGCGACTGGATCAGCCCGTTGGTGGACAGCCCGCAAACGAAGAAGGTCGAGAACAAGGCCCAGAAGGCGGGGGACCGCCCGGCGTCGAACAACACCGCGAAGGCGGCGCCCACCGGGTTCGAGGACGGCGGCCGCGGCGGGGCCGCGCCCGCGACCGCCGCGTCCTCGCCGTAGGCGATCAGGCCGAGGTCCTCGGGCCGGTCGCGCATGAACAGGATCACGAGCACGGCCACGAGTACGCAGGCGCCGACCGTGGGGTAGAGCGCCGCGCGCCAGCCGACGCGGGCCACGAGGAGGGTGGCGAGCGGCAGGAAAGCGAGCTGGCCCGTGGCGCCGCTCGCGGTCAGCAGGCCGAGGACAAGGCCGCGCCTCCTGACGAACCAGCGGTTCGCGACCGTCGCGCCCAGCACCATCGCGGTGAGGCCCGTACCCAAGCCGACGATGACCCCCCAAAGGACCATGAGCTGCCAGAAGGACGTCATCAGGGTCGCGAGCAGGAGGCCCGACGAAATCAGGACCGTCGCGGCCGCGATCACGGCGCGGGGGCCGAAGCGGTTCATCAGCGCGGCCGAGAACGGCGCCATGAGCCCGAACAGCATGATGCGCAGGGCGAGCGCCGACGAGATCGCCGCCGTGCTCCAGCCGAACTCGCCGTTGAGCGGCAGGATGAGGGCGCCGGGCAGCCCCATGGCGCCGGCGGTGGTGAGCATGGTCAGGAACGTCAGGGCCGCCACCACCCAGCCGTAATGGATGCCCCGCCGGGCCAGCGCCGCCGCGAGCGCGTCAGACGGCATCGGAGGATCCTTCCCGCGCGGGGCTTCGGCCGAGGTCGATGCCTTGCGCGACGACCGCGAGCTCGTCGCGGAGCGCCGCCGATCGAACGGCGCCGAAACCATCGTCGAAGCGCTTCTGCACGTCCCGCCACAGCGCGTGGCACGCCCGATGCTTGGCGCGCCCGGCGTCCGTCAACCGGATGCGACGCACGCGCTTGTCGACCGGATCGGCGTCGATCGCGACGAGGCCGCTCCGCTCGAGCGGGAGAAGGTTGTGGCCGAGGGTGGTGCGGTCGAGCGTCAGAGCGTCGGCTAGGGCCAACACCGTCGGGGCCTCGCCCGTCCAACGCGAAAGCGTGCTCAGAACGGAATATTGCGAGGTGCGCAAGCTTTCGGGAGCCAACGCGTGATCATACATCTGGGACACGCGCCGTGCCGCGCGCCGGAGGGCGCTGCAGGTGCATTCGGTAACCGGCATCAAGCTGAGCCGCTGAAGGAGGAAAAGAGTGCATATCCACCTGTTCCGGGGTGGTCAAGCGCGATGGGCGGAAATTCATGGGCTATTCAGGCCGGTCGACTAGGGTGAGCCTCATGGGGCGCGCCGGACTCGTGGGTGCGTTGCTGACCTTCGTATGGTGCGGGGTCGCATCGCCGCAGACCACCCTGGACGGCACGCGGGTTTTGGCTTGCGTTCCATCCGAGGCGACGCGCGACCTTTATCTCGCCAAGAAGCTGATGCAGCCGGCCCGCGTCATGCGCGAGGCGGCGGCGGCGGCGCGTGCGGAGGCGATCGCCATCCAGCTCTGCTGGTTCGGGGGAGCGCTCGTGTATGACGTGACCTTGCTGCAATCGGACGGCCGCGTGACGCACCGTTTGACGGATGCCGCGACCGGCGTTCCGCTCGCCGGGGGGTCACCGTGAGGGGGGTCTGAGGTGCGGCTACTCGTGGTCGAAGACGATCGGGACCTCAATCGCCAGCTCGTGGCGGCGCTCGAAGGCGCCGGCTACGCGGTCGACCGCGCCTTCGACGGCGAGGAAGGCGGGTTCCTCGGCGAAACCGAACCGTACGACGCGATCGTCCTCGACATCGGCCTGCCCAAGCGCGACGGCATCGCGGTGCTCGAAGCGTGGCGCGGGGCGGGACGGGCGGTGCCGGTGCTGATCCTGACGGCGCGCGACCGCTGGAGCGACAAGGTCCGCGGTTTCGACGCGGGGGCGGACGACTACGTGGGCAAGCCGTTCCACATGGAGGAGGTCCTGGCCCGGGTGCGCGCGCTGCTGCGGCGCGCGGCGGGCCACGCGAGCGCCCAGCTCACGTGCGGGCCGGTCGTGCTCGACACGCGCGCGGGCCGCGTATCGGTCGACGGCAATCCGGTGAAGCTGACCTCGCACGAGTACCGGCTGCTGTCCTACCTCATGCATCACGCCGGCCGCGTCGTGTCGCGCAGCGAGATCGTCGAACACCTGTACGACCAGGATTTCGATCGCGACTCGAACACGATCGAGGTGTTCGTCGGCCGGCTGCGCCGCAAGCTCGGGGTCGACGTGATCCAGACCCTGCGGGGCCTGGGCTACCTCGTCGCCTCTTCGGAGGAAGCGGGCGACGGCAGGAAGGCGGCCCCCAAGAGGGACGCGTGACACTCATGACCTGGCTCGGCACGCGATCGATCGCGACCCGGCTGTTTCTTTCCGCCTCCTTCTGGAGCTCGCTGATCCTGGTTGTCGCCGGGCTGATCCTGTCGGCCATCAACCGCCGCTCGGCCGAGACGGATTTCGACGAGCGTCTGGGCGTGTACCTGAAGGCGCTGGTGGCCGACGTGGCGAGCCCGGCGGCCGACAATCGCGCCAACCCGGGGCAACTCGGGGAACCCATGTTCGAGTTTCCGCTGTCGGGCTGGTATTGGCAGATCACGCGGCTCGACGGCACCGCGTCCGAGGTCAAGCCGTCGCCCTCGCTGTTCGCCGAACGCCTGCCGAAGCTCGCCGACCTCGGCGTGCCGGCCGAGATCGGCGGCAACCGGAGGGGCTACGCGATCGGGCCGGACGACAGGCGCCTGCGCATCGTCGAGCGGATCATCGACGTCGGCGACAACGGCCGCTACCTCGTCCAGGTCGCGGCTTCGCCCGAGGATGTCGAGATCGACATCACGACCTTCAACCTCGCGCTCGGGCTCACGTTCACGCTGCTGGCGTTGGCCATCGTGGCGTCGACGGCCCTCCAGGTCCGTTTCGGATTGCGGCCGCTGCGGCGTTTGGGCGCCAGCGTCGCGGCCATCCGGCAAGGCGAGCGGGAGCGCATCGAGGGGCGCTTCCCGCCGGAGATCGCCCCTCTCGCGAACGAACTCAACCTCCTGATCGCCTCGAACCGGCAGATCGTCGAACGCTCGCGCACCCACGTCGGCAACCTGGCGCACGCGCTGAAGACGCCGTTGAGCGTCATCTTCAACGAGGCCGACACCCAGGAACACACACCGGAGGCGGCGGCGCTGGCCGCGAGGGTGCGCGATCAGGCGCAAACGATGCGCGACCAGGTGACCTGGTACCTCGACCGCGCCCGCGCGGTCGCCCGGTCGAGCGTCATCGGCACCGTCACCGAGGTGACGCCGGTGGTGACCGCGCTCGTCCGAACGTTCGAGAAAATCTACCTCGACCGGCACGTCGTCTTCGAAGCCGCGGTCCCCGAGGGTCTGCGGTTCCGGGGCGAGAAGCAGGACCTGGAGGACCTGATCGGCAACCTCGTCGACAACGCGGGAAAGTGGGCCGCCAACCGCGTCGAGGTCGCGGTGACGGCGTCGAACGAGCCCGGCGAAGCGGGGCCGTCGGCGCTTTTGATCACCGTCGAAGACGACGGTCCGGGCCTCGCGGCCGACCAGCGCTCGCTCGCCACCCGTCGCGGACGCCGGTTCGACGAGTCGAAACCCGGCTCGGGCCTGGGCCTGTCCATCGTCACGGACCTCGCCGGCGCCTATGGCGGCTCGTTCAAACTCGACGACAGCCCGCTTGGCGGCCTCCGCGCGACGCTGCGTCTCCCCGGCAGCAGGGCCGACCACCGGGTGTCCGCGTGAGGGCCCGCGCGGGCCGCGCCGCGGCGGCGCACCCATCCGCGAGCCGTCGACGGCAGCGGAAAGCCAACCTGCCGACGATCTCTCGACTCGGGCGACCGCGGCATCTTTCGACAAGGCGCCGAACTTGCTAGTGTCGGCCGGCATGATGACCGCGCGATGGCGGTTCGATGGCGGGGCGACGCGCAACCACGGGGCGGGCGGTGGCGACACGGTTTTGGAGCGGTTTGACGTGCCTGCTCGCGGTCGGGACGGCGGGCTGCGCGACGAGCGGGCCGCCGGGGTCGGCCGACCTCGCCGTGCCGCCGCCCGGGCCTGCCGCGCCGGCTCCCGTCGCGCTCGGCGCGTTCCTCCAGGGTCCGGTCGGGTCCAGGCTCGGCGAAGCCGACCGGCAGTCCGCGCTGAAAGCGGAACTCGACGCGGTCTCGTCGGGAGACCGCAGGACCTGGCGAGGCGTGAAGGGGGTTTACGGCTTCGTGGAGCCCGGGGCGCCCGGCGCCGGCGTGGCCGCGTCGGCGCCGGGCGCGGCGGGCGGTTGCCGGGCTTTCAGCCACACGGTCTACTTCGGGGGCCGCCCGGAAACAGGGCGCGGAACGGGGTGCCGGGGCGCCGATGGCGAATGGCGGATCACCGGCTGACACGGTCCTGCGACGATCCCGCTCTCCCGCGGGGGCGGCGCGCCGAACGAACCACGACCGACAGGTGCCCGGCCTCGCACGACCGGCCATCGTCGGGATTTCGCGCGACGCGATGCCCCGCCGCCGCTTCAATTTCATCGGGCGGGCAAGCGCTAAGGTTTGTGGCATGGTTTGGCTCGTTTTCGCCTTCATGACGGTCGCGGCGGTGCTCGGCGTCGCGTGGCCGCTCCTGCGGCCGCGGCCCGCCGAGGAGGGGGGGTCCGACCTCGCTTTCTATCGGCAGCAGATGGCCGAACTCGACGGCGATGCGGCGCGGGGCTTGCTGTCCCCCGCCGACATCGAGGGATCGCGCGCCGAACTCGGCCGGCGGTTGCTGGCGGCGGCCGGGCGGGACGCGCCGGTCGCGGCGGCCGCGGCGCGCCCGCGGCGGCGGACGGTGGCGGCGACCGTGGTGCTCTGCTTCATCCCCGCCGCCGCCTTGGGCCTCTACACCCGCATCGGCGCGCCGGCGCTGCCCGACCTTCCGCTCGGGGACCGGCTCGATCGGCGCAACGACATCGCTCAGGGCGTCGCGCGCCTGGAAGCGCATCTGGCCGCTCATCCCGACGACGGCCGCGGCTTCGAAGTGATCGCGCTGGTCTACCTGCGGATGGGGCGCTACAGCGATAGCGTCGCCGCTTACGCCGACGCGATGCGGCTCCTCGGCGCCACGCCGGCGCGACGCTCCGCGTACGGGGAGGCGCTGGTGTTGGCGGCGGAAGGAGTCGTGACCGCCGCCGCCCGTTCGTCCTTCGAGACGGCATTGAGCGAGGACCCGCACCTGCCCGAGGCGCGCTATTATCTCGGCGTCACCGCCGAACAGGACGGCGACAGGGAGCGGGCACGCTCGATTTGGACCACGCTCGTCGCCGACGCGCCCGCGGACGCGCCCTGGCTCGAGCTCGTGAGGCGGCACCTTGCCGCGCTCGACGCTGCCGCCGGCCCGGCGGAGGGCGCCATCCCGGCCGTGTCCGGTCCCGACGCCGACAATATCGCGGCGCTGCCGCCGGACGCGCGGATGACGGCCATCCGCGGCATGGTGGACGGGCTCGCGGCGCGTTTGGCCCAGAATGGCCACGATCCAGACGGATGGCTGAAGCTCGTGCGCGCCTACTCGGTGCTGGGCGATGCCGACAAGGCGCGCCAGGCGCTCGGCGACGCGCGTCGGTCGCTCGACGGCGACGCCGGGGCGCTCGCGCGTCTCGGGACACTCGCACACGAACTGGGGCTGGACGGCTGATGCGTCGGAAAAGCAAGCGCCTGGTCTTGATCGGCGGCGCCCTCGCGGTGGCGGGCCTCGCGGCGGGCCTCACCCTGTTCGGGCTTCGCGACAACGTGGTGTTCTTCTACGGCCCGACCGAGCTCGTCGAAAAGGCGCCCCCGCCGGGTACGCGGCTGCGCATCGGCGGGCTCGTCGCCAAGGGCTCGCTCCAGCACGAGGGCGACAGCACCGTGCGCTTCGTCGTGACCGACACCGCCAAGGACGTCGCCGTCACCTACACCGGGCTCCTGCCCGACCTGTTCCGGGAAGGGCAGGGCGTGGTGGCGGAGGGCACGATCGAGGGCGCGAACCTGTTCCGGGCCGACAGCGTGCTGGCCAAGCACGACGAGACCTACATGCCCCGCGAAGTCGCGGACGCGCTGAAGAAAAGCGGCGTTTGGCGCGGCGACGGGCCGCCCCCGCCGGGAGCGCTCGCGCGCTCCCGCGACGTGACCGTGAACCGATGAGGCTCCGGGGATGACAGTCGAGATCGGCCATTACGCGCTCGTCCTCGCCTTGGCGCTGGCGCTCGTCCAATCCGTTCTGCCGGTGTGGGGCGCGCGCCGGGGGGATGCGGCCGCCATGAACACGGCCGTGCCGGCGGCGCTCGGACAATTCGCGCTGATCGCGCTCGCCTTCGCGTGCCTCGTCAACGCCCACGTCGCGTCCGACTTCTCGCTGCGCAACGTGTTCGAGAACTCGCACTCGGCGAAGCCGCTGATCTACAAGATCTCGGGTGTTTGGGGCAACCACGAGGGCTCGATGCTGCTCTGGGTGTTCATCCTGGCCCTTTTCGGCGGCTCCGTGGCGGCGTTCGGCCGCGGCATGCCGCTCGCGCTCCGGGCGACGACGCTCGCCGCCCAGGCCTGGATCGCCGCGGCCTTCCTCTTGTTCATCCTGTTCACGTCGGATCCGTTCCAGCGGCTCGACCCGGCGCCGATCGAGGGCCGCGACCTCAACCCCATCCTCCAGGATCCGGGCCTCGCCATCCACCCGCCCATGCTCTACCTCGGCTACGTCGGCTTCTCGATCGTGTTCTCCTTCGCGGCCGCGGCGCTGATCGGCGGGCGGGTCGACGCCGCCTGGGCACGCTTCGTCCGTCCCTGGGTGCTCGTCGCCTGGATCTTCCTGACGCTCGGCATCGCGATGGGCTCCTACTGGGCCTATTACACGCTGGGCTGGGGCGGCTTCTGGTTCTGGGATCCGGTCGAGAACGCCTCGCTGATGCCCTGGCTCGCCGGGACGGCGCTGCTCCATTGCACGGCCGTCATGGAAAAGCGCGAGGCTCTGAAGATCTGGACCTTGTTCCTCGCGATCGTCACGTTCTCGCTGTCGCTGCTGGGCACTTTCCTCGTGCGGTCCGGCGTCCTGACCTCGGTCCATACCTTCGCGCAGGACCCGAAGCGCGGCATCTTCATCCTGACCATCCTGGGCGTGTTCATCGGCGGGGCCTTCGCGCTCTACGCCTGGCGCGCGCCGGTCCTCAAGCCCGGCGGGCTGTTCGCGCCCGTGTCGCGCGAGGGCGCGCTGGTGTTCAACAACCTGTTCCTGTCCGCGGCCTGCGCCACCGTGCTCGTCGGCACGCTCTACCCCCTGGCGCTCGAGGCGCTCACGGGGGAGAAGATTTCCGTCGGCGCGCCGTTCTTCAACCTCACCTTCGGCCCCCTCCTCGTCCCCTTGCTGCTCGCCGTGCCGATCGGGCCGAACCTGGCCTGGAAACGGGGCGCGCTGCTCGGCGCGGCGCAGCGCCTGACGCTGGCGGTCGCGGTCGGGCTCGTCGTGGCCACCGGCTGCCTCGCCGCGACGCGCGGCGGGCCGGTCCTGGCCCCGATCGCCGCGGGTGTCGCGATCTACGTCGTCGTCGGCGCCTTCGCCGAGGTCGCGTCGCGCGTCCGGCGCGGCGGCGGCGGCCCGAAAACCGCGCTCGCGCGCGCCCTGGGCCTGCCGCGCTCGGCCTGGGGGACCGCGCTGGCGCACGCCGGCCTCGGCGTCACCCTTCTCGGCCTCGCGGCGACCGGCTGGGGCGTCGAGCGCATCGTCACGATCAAGCCGAACGATGTCGTCGATCTCGGCCGCTACGAGGCGCGGCTCCTCGGTACGTCGGAGAGCCGGGGCCCCAACTACAACGAGACCGTGGCAAGCATGGACCTGCGCGAGGGCGGGCGAACCGTCGCCACGCTTCACCCGTCCAAGCGCGCCTTCACGACGCGGCAGATGACGGTCGCCGAGGCGGGCATCGTCACCCTCTGGTTGGGGCAGGTCTACGTGAGCCTCGGGGATCTCCACGCCGATGGTTCGCTCGACGCGCGGCTGTTCTGGAAGCCGCTCGTCTCGCTGATCTGGGCGGGCGCCCTCGTGATGGCTTTGGGCGGGCTGTTGTCGTTGTCCGACCGGCGCCTGCGGCTCGGCATCGCGCCGCGGTCGCGCAGCGTGCCGGCGGCCGTCGCTTCCCCGGCGCCGGCGGAATGAACGCCCGCGCGGCCCTGCTGGCGCTGGTCCTCGCCGCCGTTCCGGCGACCGCCCGGGCGGTGCAGCCCGACGAGATCATGCGCGATCCCGTGCTCGAAGGGCGCGCGCGCGCGATCTCGGCGGGGTTGCGCTGCCTCGTGTGCCAGAACCAGTCGATCGACGATTCGGAAGCGGGGCTCGCCCGCGACCTCCGCCTCCTCGTGCGCGAGCGCTTGAGCGCGGGCGACACCGACGACGCGGTGCGGCGCTACCTCGTGGCGCGCTACGGGGACTTCGTTTTGCTGAAACCTCCGTTCAGGCTCGGCACGGCCCTGCTCTGGGGGACACCCCTGCTGGTGCTGCTGGCCGGTGCCGGAAGCGTGGTGCTCTACCGGAAGTCCCGCCCCCCGCCGGCCCCGCTGACCGCCGACGAGCGGACGCGGATCGAAACGCTGACCCGCGGCGGCTGACGCCACCCGCGCCGGCCTTCGCCCTGGGAAGCGGCTGGCGCCTGTCGCACGGGCCGATGGCATCGGCCCGATGGCGTCGGAAGGAGGGGCGGCGTGGCGTTCGTCGCCTACGGGAGGGCCGCCGGCTTGGTCGGTCAGGGGAGCGGTGCCGTCCCGGTGCGCCGGAACGTTTCGACCGCCCCGGCCAGTCGCAGGTGCGCGTCGAGCCCGGCGGCGCCACCGAACTGGAAGCCTATCTGGCTCGCGTAGGCGCCGCAGGCGTCGCGTTTGGCCGAGAGTGCCTCGGGTCGGAGACGGATTTCGTGGACCGCCAATGGCACCATGACGTCCTTGAAGGGATCGCGCGGCGACGCGTCCCGGACCGTGTAGGGGAAGTCCCGCCACCACAGCACGTTCGGGAAAAGGTCCGTGCCGCGCAGCGCACGCACCACCGCCACGTGGTCGGCGTGGTTGCCGATCGCCTGGGGCGCCAGGACCAGGTCGGGGCGAAGCGCCTCGCGCAGGTTCGTGAAGGCGGGCACGAGACGTTCCGCGATCCGGTCGTCCCCGCGCGTTCCCTCGAACAGCGCCGGCGCGGACTCGTAGCCGCGGTGCGGCGCCTCGGGAAACGGCAGCCAGCGCGCCTCGGCGCCGAGCGCGCGCGCCGCCAGCGCGTCCTCGGCCCGGCGCAGCGCCATGTAGTCGACCTCGGGCGCGAGCCCCTTGTCGAGCTGGCAGGCGAGCGCGAAGCCGCGCGGGTCGGGCACCGTCGCGGTGAACACGGTGGCGACCACCACCCGCCAGCCGCGAGCCGCCAGGCTCGCCAGGGTGCCGCCGCAGGAAAAGGCGGCGTCGTCGAGGTGGGGCGAGAGCGCCAGGGCGGTCGGCATGCTATCCCCGATGTGACGCCGCCGCCCGGATCGGCGACGCGCATCCGCGGACGAGGAGTTTAGCGTGACCGCAGCGTTTCTCCACCACTTAGACGGCGTGCTCGCCGGCATCGAGGCCGAGGGGCTCTACAAGCGCGAGCGCCTCATCGCCGGGCCGCAGGGCGGGCGCATCGCCGTCGAGGGCGAGCGGGGGCGGCGCACGGTCGTCAACCTTTGCGCCAACAACTACCTCGGGCTCGCGAACCACCCGGAGGTCGTCGCGGCCGCCAAGGAGGCGCTCGACGCGTTCGGCTTCGGCATGGCGTCGGTGCGCTTCATCTGCGGCGCGCAAACGCTGCATCGCGAACTGGAACGCGCCATCGCGGCCCATCTCGGCAAGGACGACGCGATCCTGTTCCCCGCCTGTTTCGACGCCAACGGCGGCCTCTTCGAGCCCCTGCTCGGGGCCGAGGACGCCATCCTGTCGGACGCCTTGAACCACGCCTCGATCATCGACGGCGTGCGCTTGAGCAAGGCCAGGCGCTTCCGCTTCGCCAATTGCGACCTCGACGACCTCGAAGCCCAGCTCAAGGCGGCCGACGCCGCCGGCGCGCGATTCAAGATGATCGCCACCGACGGCGTGTTCTCCATGGACGGTCACGTCGCCGACCTTCCCGGCATCTGCGCCCTGGCGGAGCGCTACGGGGCCCTGGTGATGGTCGACGATTGCCACGCCACCGGCCACCTCGGCCCGCGGGGGCGCGGCACGCCGGCGCTGACCGGCGTCGACAACCGCGTCGCCATCGTGACCGGCACGTTCGGCAAGACGCTCGGCGGCGCCATGGGGGGCTTCGTCGCCGCCGACCGGGGCGTGGTCGACCTGCTGCGGCAGCGCGCGCGGCCCTACCTGTTCTCGAACAGCCTCGCCCCGCCGGTTGCCGCGGGCTCGCTCAAGGCGCTGGAGATCGCCCGGGCCGCCGACGACCGTCGCGCCCACCTTGCCGCGATGACCAAGCGCCTGCGCGCCGGGCTCGAAGCCGCCGGCTTCGAAACGCTGCACGGCGCGACGCCCATCGTCCCGGTGATGCTGCACGACGCCCGCCGCGCTCAGGACATGGCGGACGCGCTCGACGCGCGCGGCGTATTCGTGGCCGGCTTCTTCTTCCCCGTCGTGCCGCACGGCCGCGCCCGCATCCGCACGCAAATGTCGGCCGCGCTGAGCGAGGCCGACGTGGATTTCGCGCTCGGGGCCTTCGAAGAGGCCGGGCGGGAGGTGGGGGTGGTGTGAAGGACGCTGTTTGCGTCGTGGCGGCCGAAGGCGAAGCTGTCCCGGCCATGCCGGGTCGCATGCCGCCCCTGGGCAACGGTTTGCGCTCGGGAACGCTGAGATCATTCAGGCTCTAATGGTGATCCGCCGTTCATCGGCCCCCGAGGGGAAGACGGCAAACAATGTGGATCGTCGGGACCCTGCTCAATCGGTCGGAAGTGGTGGTGTTCCGTGGGCCGCAGGCCATCGCCAGGGACAACAACCGACATGTGTCCGCCAATGCGCGGCTGTCTGACGTCATTGAGACGGAAGGCACCATCCTCACAAAGGGGGATTTCGACTTTCTTCCAGGATCCGCCGCGGCCTCCTCGCTGATCCTCGTTCGCAGGACAGCGCGGTTGATTTACTTTCCCGCCGCCTCTCATTTTCCGCTGTCCCATCCAGAACCCCGGCTTGTTCAGGGCGCCGGTCCGGGTCCACAAGGGAGCCGGTCAGCGAGGCCCTCCCATGAAAGCTCTCGTCAAAACCGCCCCCGGTCCCGGCCTCACGCTGCGCGACGAGCCGGTGCCCGTGCCGGGGCCGGACGACGTGCTGGTGCGGGTCAACAAGACCGGCATCTGCGGCACCGACATCCACATCTACGGCTGGGACGCGTGGGCGGAAAGGACCATTCCCGTGCCCATGGTGGTCGGCCACGAATACGCCGGCACGATCGTCGAGCTCGGCGCGGCCGTGCGCGGCCTCAAGATCGGCCAGCGCGTGTCGGGAGAGGGTCACGTCATCGGCATGAAGAGCCGGGCGGCGCGCGGCGGGCGCTTCCACCTCGATCCCGACACGCGCGGCATCGGGGTCAACATCCCCGGCGCCTTCGCCGAATACGTGCGCGTCCCGGCCTTCAATATCGTGCCGCTGCCCGACGAGGTCGACGACGAACTCGGCGCCATCCTCGATCCGCTCGGCAACGCGGTGCACACGGCGTTGTCCTTCGACCTCGTCGGCGAGGACGTGCTCATCACCGGCGCGGGGCCGATCGGCATCATGGCGGCGGCCGTCGCCCGCCACGTCGGCGCCCGCCACGTCGTCGTCACCGACGTCAACGCCAGGCGCCTGGCGCTCGCGGGGGCGGTCGCCGATGTCGTGCCGGTCGACGTGTCGCGGGAGGACCTGCCGGACGTGATGGCGCGGCTCGGCCTCAAGGAGGGCTTCGACGTCGGCCTCGAAATGAGCGGTGCCCCCTCGGCCATCCAGCAGATGATCGACAACCTGGTCATGGGCGGCAAGATCGCCCTGCTGGGCATCCCGACGGCGCCCTTCGCGGTCGACTGGACCCGCGTCGTGTTCCGCATGCTGACCATCAAGGGCATCTATGGGCGCGAAATGTTCGAGACCTGGTACAAGATGCTGGCCATGTTGCAGTCGGGCCTCGACGTTCGGCGGGTCATAACCCACCGCTTCGCCGTCGAGGATTACGCCCGGGGGTTCGAACTGATGAAAAACGGCGAAACCGGCAAGGTCGTGCTCGATTGGCGGCCCTGAAGCCAAGCGGCGCCGGAACCCTCATGGCGCCGCGACCGGCCTTCCCGTTCCTCATGGCACGTCCGTGGATGACGTGCATACGGAAGCTGCCGAGGCGTTGCGGGCGTTTCCGAGCGGCATCGCCCTCGTCAAAGTCCCTCCCTTGGGGTGAACGCGCGACAGCCGGCCCGGGACGCCTCCGGCCACCCGTTCAACCGAGCAGGCCGACGATGGCCTTCACGTCGCGCATGGTCCGCTCGGCGATCGCTCCGGCGCGGGCGCCGCCGTCGGCAAGGACGCGATCGATGGTGCCGGGGTCGGCGGCGAGCTTCTTCATTTCGGCGCCGACCGGCCCCAGCGTCGCGACGGCGACATCCGCCAGCGCGGCCTTGAATGTCGAGAACTGGCCGCCGCCGAACTGCCTGAGGACTTCGTCCTTCGCTTGCGAGGCGAGCCCCGCATAGATGCCGACGAGGTTGTCCGCCTCCGGGCGCCCGTCGAGGCCCGCCGGCTCCGAGGGGAGGGCGTCGGGATCGGTCTTCGCTTTCCTGATCTTCTGCGCGATCGTGTCGGCGTCGTCCGACAAGTTGATCCGGGAATTGTCGGACGGATCCGATTTCGACATCTTCTTGGAACCGTCCCTGAGGCTCATGACGCGGGTGGCCGGCCCCTGGATCAGCGGCTCGGGCAGGGCGAAGAACGTCGCGTTTCCGGTCGTCGCCGCGATCGCGGCCGCCCAATCGGTGTTGAACTTCTGCGCGATGTCGCGGCAGAGTTCGAGGTGCTGCTTCTGGTCCTCGCCGACCGGCACGAAGCCCGCGTGATAGAGCAGGATGTCGGCCGCCATCAGCACGGGGTAACCGTACAAGCCGACGGACGCGTTCTCGCGGTCCTTGCCGGCCTTTTCCTTGAACTGCGTCATGCGGTTCAGCCAACCCAGCCGCGCCACGCAGTTGAACACCCAGGCGAGTTCGGCGTGGGCCGGGACGCGGCTCTGGTTGAAGACGATGTGGGCACGGGGATCGATGCCGGCGGCGAGGAAGGCGGCCGTGACCTCGCGGGTTTGCGCCGCGAGTTGCCCGGGGTCCTGGGGCACGGTGATCGCGTGCAGGTCGACCACGCAGTAGAGGCAGTCGTGGTCGGCCTGCAGCGTCACGAACCGCTTGATCGCGCCGAGGTAGTTGCCGAGGTGGAGGTTGCCGGACGGCTGCACGCCGGAGAACACGCGGGGTTTGGGGAGCATGGCTCGGGGTCGGGAATTGCGGGAGCGTCCCCATAGCGTGCTTCCCGCCCCGTTGGAATCGGCGATTGTCGGGCGCGTGTCCGACCTCGCTCACGGCGCCGGCGGCCGGGTCCGCCCGGGCGGTTGGACGTCGGCGGGGCGCGCCCGCATCGCCAGCGACGCCAGAAGGTCGTCCCGGATGCCGAGCTCGACGAGGTGGCGGTGGGTGTTGCGCACGTAGTCGATGTTCGGCCCCGCGACCCCGTGCCCCTGGCCGACGAGGCGGAGCAGTTCGGGAAGCGGCAGCGCGCCCGCGTATTGCGCGTGCGTCCGGTCCGCCGCGTAAGCCACGGCGGTGTGGCGGCGCGCGTCGGCGAGGCGCACCGGCGCCGCGATCTCGCGGTAGACGCTGGTCACGAGTTCGCGGGCGCGGACCGCCGCCAAGGTTGCGGCCGCGCTCCCCGGCGCGATACGAAAGCACAGGCCGACGCACGACCCTCCCCGATCGAGGCCCAGGACGAGGCCGGGATGTTCCGGAGTGCCCCGATAATGGGTGGAATAGATGCAGAACGCGCGATGGTAGCCGAACAGCCGCGCCTTCAGCCGCTCCTCATAGGGGAAGTCCGGGCGCCACATCAGCGACCCGTAAGCGAAGATCCAGAGGTCGCCCGCGTTTCCCGCCGCCGTCATGGTTCCGAGCCTTCCTTCCGTCGCCGCGCCGCCGCACCCTTGTTACGGCGCTTCGCGTCGGCATGGAACCGCAAGCGTAACGGGGCCGAAGCGATGCAGAACCCCTGCCGCGCTTCGGGGAGGGAACGTCCATGAGTGTCGCCAGGCCGCGCCGCGCCGCCTCGCGCCTGCGCCCGATCTTCGCGGTACCGGTCGGCTCGGTCCTCGTCCTCGTCCTCGGTTGGGGGGCGCTCTGGCTGTTCGCGCGCGAGCAGGCGTCCGCCCTGATGGACGGGTGGATCGGGCGCGAAGCCGCGCGCGGCCGCGTCTGGGCCTGCCCCGAGCGCGACATCACCGGATTCCCGTTCCGGATCGCGCTCGCGTGCCGAAGGGCTTCGTTCCGGGGGCGGATCCTCGGGCTCGATCTCGACGCCGCCCTGTCGGGGTTCCGCGCCGAGGTGCTGCTCTACGAGCCGAGCACCGTCACGGCGGTGGTCGAGGGACCGCTCGTCCTCCGCCGCCCGGACGGCGGCACCGATGCCACCGCGACCTGGGCCGCCTTCCACGTCACCTTGCGCGGACTGACCGATCACCTGAAGCGGGCGGCGCTGAGCGTCGAGGCCCCGGCGGTGTTTCGCGACGAAGGATCGCTGGGGAAGGCCGAACGCCTGGATCTGCGCGTCGGCCCGGCGTTCGACCGCCCGGCCGAGGACAACGCCGACGAACTGCACGTCGTCGTGGACCGCGCCGCCATCCCGCGCCTCGACGCGCTGACCGGCACGGACGATTTCGTCGGGCTCGAGGCGAGCACGGTCGTGACGCAGGCGACCACCGCGCAGGGCGAACCGGACCTGATGGCGATGGTCGAAGCCTGGCGCGCGGCGGGGGGAGCCGTCGACCTGACCTCCCTCACGATGACCAAGGGCGTCATCGAGGCTGTCGCCGCCGGTCGCCTCGGGCTCGACGACGCGCATCGCCCGGCGGGGCGGCTCAAGGCCGGCGTGACCGGCTTCGAGCCGCTGGCGGCCAGCCTCGGCATCCCGATCCGGGCCGTGACCATGGGCGGCGCCTTGGCGGGCCTGCTCGACCGCGCCCGCAGCACGCCCCTGCCCCCGCCCCCGTCGGGCAGGGCACCCGCCTTGACGCTGCCGGTGACGCTTGCCGAGGGACGGCTGTCGCTCGGGCCGTTCAAGACCGGTGTGCGGCTGCCGCCGCTGTATTGACCGGCGCCGAGGTGATCACGCGCCTCGCCGCTTCCGGTGACCGATCCCCGCGCGATGTCGTCCCGGTCCCGGGGAAAGCGCTCCGGGCCGTGTTGCGGGCCTCGCAATATTCGACGCCCACAACGCGGCAGCCACGCGGACCCGCCGTCGCGCCGTCCTTCGACCCGGTTGCTTGGCGACGGTCTCCGGACGAGGGTTCGACGGGTCGTCCGCGTTCACAGGCGGTACCGAGGAGCGGCCCTTGAGAATTCTCCTTGCGGTCGTGGCCCTCGTGATCGGCTTCGCGGCACCCGCGGTGGCCCAGAACGCCGCCGCGCCGGCTACCCCCGCGGCGAGCCTCGACGCGGCCAAGACCGCGATCGACGCGGTCGAGGCCGCGCTGGCGCGGGGCGACCTGTCCGACGCGCGCCTGCAGGCGCTGCGCGAGGACATCGACCCGGTCGCGACCCGGATGCAGGGGATCGCGGGCGACCTCGCGCCCCGGATCGACGCCGCCAAGGCGCGGCTGGCGCAGCTCGGACCGAAGCCCGCGGCCGACGCGCCGCGCGAGCCGCCCGACGTTTCAGCCGAGCGGGCCTCGCAGGAGAAGCTCTTCAACGATCTCGACGCCACGGCCAAGCGGGCGCGCGTGCTCGGCGTGCAGGCGCGCCAGATCGGCGACGGCATCACGGCGCGGCGGCGGGCCGCCTTCGCGCACGCGCTGTTCGCACGCTCGACCAGCGTCCTCGCGCCCTCGCTGTGGATCGCCGTCGCGCGCGAACTGCCGGCGGACGGGCGTGCCGCCGCGACGCTCGCGGAGGATTGGGTGACGGCGGCGGCGAACCGGACGGGCGCCGAGGCCCGCGCCGCCTTGGCGAGCCTGCTCGTGCTCACGGCCGCGATCTGCTGGCCCGGGTGGCGTCTCGCACGCCACATCCGCGGCCGCGACCCCGCAGCCACGCCGACCCGTTTCCAGCGCGCCGCGGCGGCGTTGCGGGTCGCGCTGGCGACCGCCGTCGTGCCGATCGCCGGGCTCGTCGCGGCCGGATGGCTCATCGACGCGTTCGACCTGCCGAACCAGTTGCACGGGCTCGGGCGCACCGTGACGGAGAGTGTCGGCATCCTGGCCCTGGTCTCGGGCCTGGCGCGCGGCTATCTGGCCCCGAAAAGCCCGAACTGGCGCCTGCCGTCGCTCAGCGACGAGGGGGCCAGGATCGCATACCATCTGATCATCGCCATCACGGCCGTCGTTGCCGTCGAACGGGTCGTCGAGGCGCTGAACGATTTCATCGCCGTGGCCCTGCCGACCGCGGTCGCCACGCGGGCGCTCGGCGTCGTCGGCGTGGTCTTGGCGCTGGTGCACGCACTCAGGAGGGGGAGCGAGGTCGGTCGGCGCCAGCGCGGCCATGTGCTGTCGGCCCGGCTCGAGCACTGGGTCGCGGCGACGCGCAGCATCCTGTGGGCGCTGATCGCGATCCTGCTCGGCGCGGTGGTGGCGGGCTATGTCGCTTTCGCGGCGTTCGCGGTCGAACAGATCATCGTCGCCGCGGTCGCGGTGGCCCTCCTCCACCTGGCGCTGGTGCTGGTGGACGACGGCATCGCCGGCGCGCTCGAATCGAGAACGTCGCTCGGCCGGTGGCTCACGGTGGCGATCGGGCTTCGGGCGGAAACGCTGGATCAGGTCGCGATCCTCGTCGCCGGCCTCGTGCGTGTCGCGCTGTTCGTCGCGGCCGGGCTGGTTCTGCTCGCCCCCTGGCGGGTCGGATCCGGCGACATGCTCGCCACGGCCGAGGCGGCCTTCTTCGGCTTCACGGTCGGCGACGTCACCATCTCGCTCTCCACGACGACCCTGGCGGTGCTCCTGTTCATCGCCATCATGGGCACCACGCGGGCGGTTCAGGGTTGGCTCGAGAGCAAGTTCCTGCCCCGCACGAAGCTCGACGCCGGCCTGCGGAATTCGATCAGGATCAGTCTCGGCTACGTGGGCTTCACGCTCGCCCTGGCCCTGGCGCTGTCGACCCTGGGCCTCGGCTTCGAGCGCCTCGCGATCGTCGCCGGCGCGCTTTCGGTCGGCATCGGCTTCGGGCTGCAATCCGTCGTCAACAACTTCGTTTCAGGCCTCATCCTGCTCTGGGAGCGCGCCATCCGGGTGGGCGACTGGATCGCGGTCGGCGAGGAACAGGGCTACGTCCGCCGCATCAACGTGCGCTCGACCGAGATCGAGACCTTCGATCGCGCGCTCCTCATCCTGCCGAATTCGAGCCTGATTTCCGGTCAGGTGAAGAACTGGGTCCGCAACGATCGGGTCGGGCGCATCAAGGTTCCCTTCACCCTGCCGCTCGACGCGGAACCCGAGGAGGTCCGCTCGATCCTGATCGCGGCCGCCAAGGCGCACGATCTCGTGCTCGCGATCCCGGCGCCGGCGGTCCTGTTCACGGCGCTCAATGAAGCCGGTTTGCGCTTCGATCTGCTGTGTTTCACGGGCGACGTCGAGAGTTCGGCGCGCGTGTCGAGCGACCTGCTCTACGACATCCACGCGCGCTTCAAGGCCCGGGGTCTCGTGCGCGCCCCGGCCCCGCCCGTCGTCACCAGCCCGGCGCTCGACAAGCTCGACGCCTGGCTCGCCGCGCGGGTGCCGGACGGGCGGGCGGGCGGCACCGCCCCGCCCTGACCCGCGGCGCGCACCTCAAGCCTTCGCGGTCTCGGAGGGGGCCTTGAGGGCCGCGACGGCCGAAAGGCTGAGCAGGTGGGCGTAGAGGGGGCCGAGGAGGCCGGAGCGGCGCAGTTCCAGGAAGCGCTCGTCCGGCAAGGCGGCGAGCTTGGGCTCGCTCACCGTCAGCAGGCCGTGCAGGACGGCACCCTGCCCGCCCACGGGCGTGGCCTCGATGGTGATCGGCTGCAGCAGGTCGAGCGAGCGCAGCTTCTCCGAGAACGCCTCGGTGCGCTTCGCGGCCGCGTAATAATCGGTCGTGAACTTCATGCGCTCGGCGAGAAGGGGCGTGTCGGCGCCGTCCTCGGTGAACAGGCTCTCGCCCGCGTCGTTCGAAAGCCGTTCCGATGTCTCGTCGATACACACCAGCGGCTCGGACCCTTCGACCTCGCCGAGGATGAACGGGAAGCGCCGGACGAAGGCGGGAATGTACTGCCCCTGCCATTCCCCGCCCTCGGCGACGAAATCGTTGCGGCCCGGCCGCAGCCCCATGAGGAACACCGGGGTCGGCTGTTTGGCGCCGGGCAGGAACACGATGGGCAGGTGCCGCGCCGCCGCGCCGAACTCGTCGAGGAGGGCGGGGATCATGTGCGCCGCGCCCGCGAAGCCGAAGGGCCGCCCGGGCGTGGTCAGTTTGAGACGGCGGTGCCGTTCCCGGTTCAGCGGGGTCACGGACGCATAGAACAGCGGCGCATCGGCCATGCAGCACCTTTGGTGAAACGGCTAAGCCAGGACGTCGGCGCGACCTCGGAGCGGTGGCCCCCGACGCGCGGGTTCCCTAGCCCATTTTCACCGGTTTCGCGCGGGCTTTTCGCGGCCGGGCGCGCCGCGCCTTCCGGTTGCCGCCGTGCGGGGGTATAGGTCTGGCGGTGCCGGCCCCGCGAAGGCGTGACGCGCCGGCCGGGGCGCGCGGGCGTTTGGACGGGACATGACGGAACGGTTCGATGTCGTCGTGGTCGGCGGCGGGCACGCGGGCTGCGAGGCGGCCGCGGCGGCGGCCCGTATGGGCGCCCGGACGGCGCTCGTGACCCACAAGGCGGGCACGATCGGCACGCTGTCGTGCAACCCCGCCATCGGGGGGCTCGGCAAGGGTCATCTGGTGCGCGAGATCGACGCCCTCGACGGCCTCATGGGGCGGGTCGCGGACCGCAGCGGCATCCAGTTCCGCGTGCTGAACCGCCGCAAGGGACCGGCCGTGCGCGGCCCGCGCGCCCAGGCCGATCGCGCGCTCTATCGCGGCCACATGCGGGCCGCGCTGGCGGCGCTGCCCGGCGTGACCGTCGTCGAGGGCGACGCTCGATCGCTCGATCTCGACGCGCGCGGGCACGTCCGCGCGGTCGTGCTCGCCTCGGGGGCGCGCGTGCCTTGCGGCGCGGCGGTGTTGACGACGGGCACGTTCCTGCGCGGGCTGATCCACATCGGCGAGCGCCGCATCCCGGCCGGACGGGTGGGGGAAGCGCCGACGGACGGGCTGTCCGCCCTGCTCGAATCCCGGCATTTCGCCATGGGCCGCCTCAAGACGGGGACGCCGCCGCGCCTCGACGGCCGCACGATCCGCTTCGAGGCCCTCGAACGCCAGCCGGGCGACACGGTCCCCGAACCGTTCTCCAGCCTGACCGCGCGCATCGACACGCCGCAGCGCGACTGCTTCATCACGCGCACGACCCCGGAAACCCACGCCATCATCGCCGCGAACCTCGATCGCGCCCCCTTGTTCTCCGGCGCGATCACGGGCCGGGGTCCGCGCTATTGCCCATCGATAGAGGACAAGGTCGTGCGCTTCGGCGAGCGCGACGGCCACCAGATCTTCCTCGAACCCGAAGGCCTGGACGACCCCACCATCTACCCGAACGGCATTTCGACCTCCCTGCCCCTCGACGTGCAGGAGCGGATGGTCCGCTCCATCCCCGGGCTCGCGGCGGCGGTCATCACCCAGCCGGGCTACGCGATCGAGTACGATTTCGTCGACCCGCGCGAACTGCTGCCGAGCCTCGAGACGAAGAAGATACCGGGCCTCTTCCTCGCCGGGCAGATCAACGGAACCACGGGCTACGAGGAAGCGGCCGCGCAAGGCCTCGTGGCCGGGCTCGACGCGGCGCGGCGCGCCGGCGGCGCCGACGCGATCCTGTTCGATCGTGCCACGTCCTACATCGGCGTGATGATCGACGACCTGGTGACGCGGGGCGTCACCGAGCCCTACCGCATGTTCACCTCGCGCGCCGAATACCGCTTGACGCTGCGCGCCGACAACGCCGACCTTCGGCTGACCGGACTGGGCACGGGCTGGGGCTGCGTCGGCGCCGAACGCGCGGGCGCCTTCGCGGCCCGCAAGGCGGCGCTGGCCGACGCCCGCGCCTTGGCGGACCGCCTCAACGCGACGCCGCAGGACTTGGCCCGTCACGGCGTCACGGTCAGCCACGACGGCGTGCGGCGCACCGCCTTCGACCTGTTGTCGTACCCCGGCATCGACGGCGAGGTGTTGGCCGTGGTCTGGCCGCAACTGCGCCAACTCCCGCCATCCGTGATGGCCGGCCTCGAGGCGGACGCGAAATACGCCGTCTATCTCGAGCGGCAGTCGTCCGACATCGCCCGGACCCGCGACGAGGACGGGCTGAGGCTCGCGGCCGACCTCGACTACGGCGCCATGCCGGGCCTCTCGCGCGAGCTTTGCGACAAGCTCGTGGCGACCCGGCCCGCGACCTTGGGCCAAGCCGGCCGGATCGAGGGGATGACGCCGGCGGCATTGACGGTGCTCCTGGCGCGCGCGTCCTCGGGCAGGGCGGCGCGTGGCGCGTGACCGGACGGGCCCGACCGGAGGCGCCCGGGCCTGACGCGGATCGCCGGTCCGCGCTCGGCCGCGTCCCGGTTTCACGTGAAACAGAAGCGCGTTTCGCGATCTACGCCGACCTCCTGCGGCGCTGGCAGTCCGTCAAGAACCTCGTCGGCCCCGGAACGCTCGACGTCCTGTGGACCCGCCACTTGGCGGATTCGGCCCAGATCGTCGATGTCCTGCCCGCCGCGCGACGCTGGGTCGACATGGGCAGCGGCGCCGGCTTTCCCGGCCTCGTCGTGGCCATCCGCCTGGCCGGGAGCCCGGACGCGGTCGTCCACCTGATCGAGGCCAACGGCCGCAAATGCGCGTTCCTGCGCGAGGCCGCGCGCGAAACCCAGGCGCCCGCCATCGTCCACCACGGCCGCGTGGAGGATGTCGCGCCCGACCTCCGCGGCATCGAGACGGTGACGGCGCGCGCCCTCGCGCCCCTGCCCCGCCTCGTCGAAATCGGTGGAGATCTGCTGCGCCGCGGCGCCCTCGGCCTGTTTCTCAAGAGCCGGGACGAACTGGACGGCTTGCGGCCTTCGGCGGATTGGGCCATCACATCGCTGGTGCCGAGCCGGACATCGCCGGACGGACGCATCGTCCTGGTCCGTTGGCGCTCGGGCGCCTTCGTCCCGCCAGAACGGGAAGGGCCGCCATCATGAGCCGGCAACGCGCGCGCGCGCTCGTCCTTGCCAATCAGAAGGGCGGCGTCGGCAAGACCACCACGGCGATCAATCTCGGCACGGCGCTCGCCGCCGTCGGCGAACGCGTCCTCCTCGTCGACCTCGACCCGCAGGGCAACGCGTCGACGGGGCTCGGCGTCGAGCGGCGCGACCGCCGCGTGTCCACCTACGACGTCCTCACGGGCCGCGCCACGCTCGCCGCCGCGGCCCGGCCGACCTCGGTTCCGAACCTGTCCGTGGCGCCCTCCACGATGGACCTCCTCGGCCTCGACCTCGAGATCGCGTCCCACAAGGACCGTACCTTCAAGCTCCGCGCCGCCCTCGAAGCGTTGGGGGACGGTGCCGACGACGCCGGGGCGCCGTTCAGCTACGTGCTGGTCGACTGCCCGCCGTCGCTGAGCCTGCTCACCGTCAACGCGCTGGCCGCCGCCGACAGCGTGCTCGTGCCGCTGCAATGCGAGTTCTTCGCGCTCGAAGGCCTGTCGCAATTGCTGACCACGGTCGAGCAGGTCAAGCGCAGCCTGAACCCGGGACTGTCCATCCACGGCATCCTGTTGACGATGTTCGACCCCCGCAACAACCTGGCGTCCCAGGTCGTCGCCGACGTGCGCGAGATCATGGGCGACAAGGTCTACGACACCGTGATCCCGCGCAACGTGCGCATCTCGGAGGCGCCCTCGCACGGCAAGCCCGTGTTGCTGTACGATCTCAAATGCGCCGGGAGCCAGGCCTACCTGCGTCTCGCGTCCGAGGTGTTGCAGCGCGAACGCGAAGCCGCCGCATGAGCAAGGGCGCCCCACCCCCGAACGAGGAGCCGCCTCGGCCCCGGCTCGGCCGCGGCCTCGCGGCGCTCCTGGCCGAGTCGGCGTCGCAGCCGCCCGAGGCGGCGCAAGCCGGGCATCCCCGGCGCCTGCCGACCATCGCCTTGCGGCCGAACCCGCGCAACCCGCGCCGGCATTTCGCTCAGGACGACATCGACGACCTCGCCCAGTCGATCGGCGCGAAGGGCGTCATCCAACCCATCATCGTGCGCCCGGTCCCGAACGACGAGGACCGCTTCGAGATCGTCGCCGGAGAGCGCCGCTGGCGGGCCGCCCAGGTGGCCCGCCTCCAGGACGTCCCCGTGATCGTGGTCGAGGCGACGGACCGGGAAGCGCTCGAACTCGCCATCATCGAGAACGTGCAGCGCACCGACCTCAACCCGCTCGAGGAAGCGCGGGGCTACGAGCGCCTGGCGCGGGACTACGGCTATTCGCAGACCGACCTCGCGCGCATCATCGGCAAGAGCCGCCCGCACGTCGCCAACACGCTGCGCTTGCTGAAGCTGCCGGAAAGCATCGAAGTCATGCTGAACAGCGGGGAACTGACGGCCGGGCACGCGCGGGCGCTGCTCGCCTTCGACGACCCCGAGCCCGTCGCGCGGCGCGTGGTGGCGCAGGGCCTGAACGTCCGGGATGTGGAACGGCTCGCGCAGGCGGGCGCGCGGCCCGGTCCGCCCCCGGCGCGCGCGCCGGGGGCGGAGGATGTCGCGCGCCGTTTGAGCCTGGCCCTCGACCTCCCCGTCGCCCTGCACCGTCGCGCTTCCGGCGGTGCCGAGGTGCGCATCGTGTGCCGTACGCCGGAGGACCTGGACCGATTGTCCCGCCGGCTGACCCGCTGAGCGGGTTCGCCGCCGGGGCGGCTACCTCGGGTCTCGGCTCGCCGCCGGCGGTTTCGCGGCCCCAGCGCCGGCAGGGCAGCGCACCCACCGGCGCCCCCGCGGGATCTTGAGGCGCACGATCTGGTGCTTGAGCACCAGGACGTCGGCACCGAGCATCCGGATGAGTTCGGTCTCGGCACTCGGCCGCTCCGGCTTGCGGCACTCTTCGAGGATGTCCCACTGGCCCGACGCCAACGTCACCTTGCGAAAGACACACCGAGCGCCCGCGCTCGTCACGTCCCGCGCCGTGTAGGTTCGCGTGCGGGGGGCGGCGGCGGAGCAGACCCGGTCGGCCCTGACCCAGGTACCCTCGAACGGATAGGGCGGCTGACCCTCGGCGGCGGAACCCGGCGCGGGGATGAACATCGCCAGGATCATGAGCGCGCCCCATACGGGTGTCGATCCGCGGCGGACGGGGTCGAACGGCAAACGTGGGGGCATGGGCGTCCCTCCGGTGGCGGATCTCGGCGGCGAGGCCGCCATCATTCGTCGTTGGCGGAGTTGAGCGCGTCGAGAGGCACGGTCCCGGCACCATAGCGTCCTTCCGCGAAGGTCACGCCATCTTCGCCGACGAGCGACACGCCGAGCGCCTGGAAGGTGCCCCGAAGCCCCGCGAGGGCGACCGGGTCGGGCGGCCCGTCGCCGGATTCGATGGCCACGATCGCGGCTGCGGGGACGCGGCCTTTGCGGGCCAGCTCCTCGACCGTAAGCTGCACCGCAGCGCGCGCCATTCTCGCCTGAACCGGTGTCATGCCCGTCCTTCCGCTGCGCCGATTGAGTCCCCGGACGGTCCCGGCGGGATCCTCCATCGGGCCGCGCCGACGCGCCCGCGCGGGAAAATAGTCCGGTCGCAACCACACCGCAATGCGAACCCGGGATTCCTCCAGCGCGATCGGGTGAAGAACGGCGCCACGGTTTGTTTCCCGAAGAGAGCGCGGCTTTGCCCACCCTGCCTCCGCGACGTTTAGAAACCGTCGTCAACTCAGACGGCGCGCGACCGCCGCGGTCGTCCCGGGACTCGGCGTCCGACCGTTTCAGGCTCCCGAGCCGCCGCCCTCCAGGTACAATCGGCGTGATAAGGGTCTTGTGAGTTCCACCCGCAGGATGGAAAACCAGACGAACAAGGTGAAAACCATATGAAAAAGAGCGCAACGACCGAGGGCGAATCCCCTTCTCGGCTGATCGACCCGAGGATCAAGGAACTGGACGACTGGAGGGGCAAGACGCTCTCCCACATCCGCGCTCTCATCAAGCAGGCGGACCCCGAAGTGGTGGAGGAGTGGAAGTGGAGAGGCGTTCCGGTGTGGTCTCACGATGGACAGATCTGCACCGGCGAGACGTACAAGAGCGTCGTGAAGCTGACGTTCGCCAAGGGTGCCTCGCTCGAGGACCCTTCAGGCCTGTTCAACTCCAGCCTTGAAGGCAACACCCGGCGCGCTATAGATCTTCACGAAAGCGATGAAGTCGATGGGGCTGCCTTCAAGACGCTCATACGGGCCGCTGCGGCCCTGAACAGGTCTTCAGACCGATAAGGGAATGCGGCCCTCAAGCTTTCCCGCCTATCGCAACTTCGCCGTCCCCGATCCCCTCGCTGTTTTAGCCGCCCGACACGGCGCCCATCACAACCCATTTTCCGCCAGACCTTCGACGTTCTGCCGTGGGGCGAGGCCGCGGCGCCCTTCCACGAGCCGGAAGGGCGGCCGCGTCGGCTACCGGGCGTTGGAATCTGTGAACCGGCGTCCCGTCGCGGCGTCGCGTCGCCATGTCCGCGACACGATCTCGGATGATGTCGCCAGGTGTGCCGAACGGGCGAGACGGCGGGTCGTTGTTTCACGTGAAACATGACGCCTGCGCCTACGGCTACTTGCCGATGCAAAAGCGCGCGAAGATGGCGCCCAGCACATCCTCGGCGTCGACGCGCCCCACCAGCGCCTCGAGGGCGCGCGTCGCGGAGCGAAGATGTTCCGCCACGATCTCGCCGTCCCGGACGCTACCGTCGGCGACGGGCGCGAGGCTGCGTCGGGCGCCTTCGAGCGCCAAACGATGACGCAGCCGCGTGACCACGGCGGTTTCGCCGCCCACGAGCCGCGCGGCCGCGAAGCGCGTCAGGGCCGCCGTCAGATCGGCCAGCCCCGCGCCCGTCCTGGCCGACACCGCCCGCCCGCGCGTCGGCCCCGCCAGCGGCGTGAGATCGGCCTTGGTGCGCAGCGTCCAGACCTCCCCGTCCGTCACGGGGCGGCTTTCCGCGCCCTCCGTCGCGGGCCCGTCGCGGAGCCAAAGGACGAGGTCCGCGCCGCGCGCGCGCGCCAGCGCGCGCGCTATCCCCTCGCGCTCGACGGGATCCTCCGTCGGACGCAGCCCCGCCGTGTCGACGAGCGTCACCGGGTAGCCGCCGAGGTCGAGATCGACCTCGATCGGATCCCGCGTCGTGCCCGCGTGGACGGACACGATCGCGGCCTCGCGGCCCGCGATGGCGTTGAGCAGCGACGACTTGCCGACGTTCGGAGCCCCCGCGATGGTGACGACGAGCCCGTCGCGAAGTTTTTCCGCGCGACCGCACGCGCCGAGCTCGGCGTCGATCGCGCTCAAGATATCGCGCGCGTGCCCCACGACCTCGGCCTCGAACGGCGCCCGCAGATCCTCTTCCTCGGCAAAGTCGATGAGACCTTCCGCCACCGCCGACGCGGCGAGAAGCCGCTCCCGCACGCTCGCGACCCAGCGGCCGAGCGCCCCCTCGAGCTGACGCTGCGCCTGGCGCCGCTGCGCGTCCGTCTGCGCGTCGATCAAATCCGCCAGGCCCTCGACGGCCGCGACATCCATCTTGCCGTTGCGGAACGCGCGCCGCGTGAACTCGCCCGGCTCGGCGGGCCGGCAACCCGCGATCGCGCCCAACGCGCGCAGCACCGCCGCCACCACGGCGCGACCGCCGTGAAGGTGGAGTTCGGCCGCGTCCTCGCCGGTGAAGCTCCGCGGCCCCGGAAACCACAGCACGAGCGCCCGGTCGAGGGCGCTTTCGTCCGGCGCGTCTCGCAGCACCGCCAGGGTGGCGACGCGGGGCTCGGGCACCCGCCCCGCCAGCGCGCGCAACACGGCGCCGGCGGCGGGACCCGATATCCGGATCACCGCGACCGCCGCCCGGCCGGCCCCGGATGCCGCCGCGAAAATCGTTTCGGGGGGACTCACGGCCCCACCCGCGCCGGATGCCGGGTGTCGCGCGTTGTCGGTGCGACCACGGAGGCCGGGGACGCGATGTCAGGCAACGAGCTTCACAGGGCCGCGAGCCCCTACCTGCTTCAGCACAAGGACAATCCCGTCCATTGGAGGGAATGGGGACCCGACGCCCTCGCGCTGGCGCGGGCCACGGACAAGCCCATCCTGTTGTCGGTCGGCTACGCCGCCTGCCACTGGTGCCACGTCATGGCAAGCGAAAGTTTCGAAGACCCCGAGACCGCCGAGGTCATGAACGCGCTGTTCGTCAACATCAAGGTCGACCGCGAGGAACGCCCGGACGTCGACCACCTGTACATGAGCGCGCTGCATGCGCTGGGGCAGCAGGGCGGCTGGCCCTTGACGATGTTCCTGGCACCCGATGCGGCCCCGTTCTGGGGCGGCACGTATTTTCCGAAACAGGCGCGGTTCGGCCGCCCATGCTTCGTCGACGTGCTGCGATCGGCGGCGGCGGCGTTCCGCGACCGGCACCCCGCGGTGGCGACCAACAAGGCGGCCCTGATGGGCGCCGTGAGGGCACGGACCGAGCCGGACGGGTCCGGTCCCGGCTTGAGCGTGCCCGCGCTCGACGCGATCGCCGGCCGGGCCGCCGCGGCGGTCGATCCCGTCAACGGCGGGCTCGGGGACGCGCCGAAGTTCCCCAACGCGTCGCTCCTCGAACTCCTGCTCCGGGGCGGGGCGCGGCGGCGGGACGCCGTCATGACCGACCTTGCCATCCTGACCCTCCGGCGCATCTGCCTCGGCGGCATCCGCGATCATCTCGGCGGCGGCTTCGCGCGCTATTCGGTCGACGCGCGCTGGCTCGTGCCGCATTTCGAGAAGATGCTCTACGACAACGCCCAGTCGATCGAGCTGCTGGCCCTCGCCTTCCATCAAACGCGCGATCCGCTGTTCAAGGATTGCATCCACGAAACGGTGGGCTGGCTCGAACGCGAGATGACGGCCGGGGGCGCGTTCTGCGCGAGCCTCGACGCCGACAGCGAGCACGTCGAGGGCAAGTTCTACGTCTGGACCCGGCCCGAGATCGCGGCGGTGCTCGGAACCGAAGACGCGGCCCTGTTCTGCCGCGTCTACGACGTCTCGGACGCCGGCAACTGGCAGGACGAGCACACCGGGCAGTCGGTTGCCATCCTGAACCGGCTCGACACGCCGGCGCCGACGCCCGACGAAGAGGCGAGGCTCGTGCCGATGCGCGCCGTGCTGATGGCGGCGCGCTCAAGGCGCGTCCCGCCGGCGCGCGACGACAAGATCCTGACGGACTGGAACGGGCTCGCGATCGCGGCGCTGGCCCGCGCCGCGAGCCTTTGCGACGAGCCCGCCTGGTTCTCGCTGGCCGGGCGCACGTTCGACGCCGTAGTCACGCTGATGGGCGACGGGCCGGGCGGTGCCGGGGGCCTCGTCCATGCGCGCCTCGGCACGCGCCGGGGCGGACAGGCCTTCGCCTCCGACTATGCCGCGATGGCCGGCGCCGCCCTGGCGCTTTACGAAGGGGGCCTCGGGCGCCCGGAAGCTGCCGCTCGACCGCAAACCTTGGGCCTCGCCCGCCGCTGGCTCGACATCCTCGCCGCACGCTACGCGGGGCCGGACGGTGTGCTGTTCATGACGCCGGCCGAGGGCAGCGACATTCCCGCCCGCCTGGCGCCGCTCGCCGACGAAGCGACGCCGAACGCGAACGGCGTCTACGCGGCGGCATTGTTGCGCTTCGCCGCCGTCACGGGCGACGAGGGGCGACGCGAAACGGCGGACCGGCTGTTCGAGGCGGCCGCGCCCGTGCTCTTGCGCTATCCGCTCGGCCATTGCGCGATCCTCAATGCCTTCGACCTGCGGATGAGCGGCGTCGACATCGTCCTTGCCGGTCCCGACACCGCCGCGCTGGCCGAGGCGGCGCTTCGCGTTCCCTACCTCAACCGCACGCTCGCGCGGGCGGAAGACCTCCCATCGTCGCACGTCGCGCGCCACCGGGAGCGGGTGGCGGGCCGGGGCGCGGCCTTCGTGTGTCGCGGGGGGGCGTGTTCGGCCCCGGTGCACGACCCGCGGCGACTGGCCGAGCGGATCGCGTCGCCCGGGGAAGCCGTTTTGTAGGACGTCGCGGTGCGCCGGCGCCGGTTCGGACGCGTTGCGAGCCGGAGGCGGCCACCGCCCCTTTCACTCGCCGCGTGCGCCACGCTATAAGCCGGCACCGCGTCGGGGCGAACGACACCGCCTTGAAGCCCCTGGAGACCCTCATGGACAAGATCCCCGTCACGGTGCTGACCGGCTATCTCGGGGCCGGCAAGACGACGCTGCTGAACCGCATCCTGAGCGAGCCGCACGGCAAGAAGTACGCCGTCATCGTCAACGAGTTCGGCGAGATCGGCATCGACAACGACCTCGTGGTCGGCGTCGACGAGGAGGTGTTCGAGATGAACAACGGGTGCATCTGCTGCACCGTGCGGGGCGACCTCATCCGCATCATGGAGGGGCTGATGAAGCGGCGCGGCAAGTTCGACGCCATCATCGTCGAAACGACGGGGCTGGCCGACCCCGCCCCGGTGGCGCAGACCTTCTTCGTCGACCAGGAGGTTCGCGACAACGCCCGCCTCGACGCCGTCGTCACGGTCGCGGATGCCAAATGGCTCAGCGCCCGGCTGAAGGATGCGCCCGAAGCCAAGAACCAGATCGCCTTCGCGGACGTCATCGTCCTGAACAAGACCGATCTGGTCGAGCCCGCCGAATTGCGCGAGGTCGAGGCGCGCATCCGCGCCATCAACCCCTACGCCAGGCTCCACCAGACGCAGCGTTGCGCCGTGCCGCTCGACGCCGTGCTCGGCCGCAACGCCTTCGACCTCGACCGCATCCTCGAACTCGAGCCCGCCTTCCTCGAACAGGACGGGCACGACCACGACCACGGCCATCACGGCCACGGTCACGGCCACGATGATGGCGGCGGGCTCAAGCACTACCACGACGAGGACATGCAGTCCGTCGCGCTGCGGCACGAGGGCGACATCGACCCCCAGAAGTTCATGCCGTGGCTGAACGACCTCGTGCAGCGGGAAGGCGGGAAGATCCTGCGCTCCAAGGGCATCCTCGCGTTCAAGGGCGAACCTAAGCGGTTCGTGTTCCAGGGGGTGCACATGATGCTCGACGGCGACGCGGGGCGCCCGTGGACACCGGGCGACAAGCGCGCCTCCAAGGTGGTGTTCATCGGCCGCGACCTGCCGACGGATGCGATTCGCGACGGCTTCCTCGCCTGCGCGGCGTGAGCAGGTCGAAGCCGGCCGCCCGGCCGGATGGAACCCGATGGCGCGGGGCATGGGCGGCCCGGTGGTTGCGGGATGCGACCGCCAGGGCCCGCGATGCCGCGCCCGCGCTCAGTCGGCGGTCGGCAGGCGACGGATGGTGAACTCGATGGTCCCGTCGGCCAGTTCGCGCCAGGACTCGATCTCGGTCATGTAGGCCGCTTTGGGAAAGCGGTCGAACCAGGTTCGGGCCATTTCGCGCGCCTGCTCGCGCGGCAGCGTGAACGTATCGCGCCGCCAGGCGCCGGTGCCAGGCCGGCTTTCGGCCGGCACGCGGTCGCGGCGCTCGCCGAGTCGCCGGGCGACATCAACCGGGGCTTTCCGCTCGATGCTCACGCGCCGCTCCCACGCATGGGGCGCCGCAGCCGCCCATAAGCCGCATTCTATCGCGGGCGGCCGCACGGTCGAGTCCTGTTTGCGCCCCCCCCACGGGGCGCTCGCCCCCACGGGGCGCTCGCCCCCACGGGGCGCTCGGCCCCGTCGGATCACGCGACGCCGAGCTTGCGTTGCAGACTCGTCGAGGAGGTCGTGTACTGGAAGGTGAGCCGCCTTTCGGGATAGACGTAGCGGTGAACCCTCTGCGCCGCGAGCGCGGCTTCATGGAACCCGGACAAGATCAGTTTCAGTTTGCCCGCATAGGTGTTGATGTCGCCGACCGCGAAGATGCCGGGCACGTTGGTTTCGAACTTCTCGGTATCGACCGGCACCAGGTTCTCGTGCAGGTTCAGCCCCCAGTCGGCCACCGGCCCGAGCTTCATCGTCAAGCCGAAGAACGGCAGCAGCACGTCGCAGGGAACCGTCGTCGTGCCGCCGTCGTCGTGCTTGACGATGGCCGCCGACAACCGCCCGTCCGCGCCTTCGAGCGCCACCACCTGCCCCAGTCGCAGGTCCATGGTGCCCGAAGCGACAAGGTGACGCATCGCGTTGACCGAGTGCGGCGCCGCCCGGAACGCGTCGCGACGGTGCAGCAGGGTCACCCGGCTCGCGAGCGGCTGGAGGTTGAGCGTCCAGTCGAGGGCCGAATCGCCCCCGCCGACGATGAGCACGCGCTTGCCGATGAAGGCGTCCATCTTGCGAACGGCATAGTACACCGAGGTGTTCTCGTAGGCCTCGATCCCGGGGATCGGCGGTTTTTTCGGCTGGAACGAGCCCCCACCCGCCGCGATCAGGATCGAGCGGCAGGCGATTTCGGTTCCGGCATCGGTCGCGAGCCGGAACGCGGGCGCGCCGGCATCGCCTATGGCTTCGACCCGCGTCACCATTTCGCCGAAATGGAATTGCGGATGGAACGGTCTGCACTGTTCCATGAGGTTGTCGACGAGGCCCTGCCCCGTGACCAGCGGGAACCCCGGAATGTCGTAGATCGGCTTTTCGGGGTAGAGTTCGGCGCACTGGCCGCCCGGCTTGCCGAGGATGTCGACGAGGTGGGTCGCGATGTCGAGAAGGCCGAGTTCGAACACCGCGAACAATCCGACCGGGCCGGCGCCGACGATGACGGCGTCGGTTTCGATGATGTCGTTCATGCGTCCCACGCCGCCCGAGCCCTGCGGGTCCGCCGTGCCGCGTCCGTGATCGCGGGCGACACCCCCGCGCCGAGGGCCGCCCCCGCGCTCTGCCCCAGCGCCGGGGAACTGTGAAGCCGCCCGGCCGCTCCTGCGCGACGCCGCCTCACCCTTGCCGCGCGGGCGTGCGGACCACGAGCCCGTCGAGCTGCGGCTTCACCTTGATCTGGCATGACAGCCGCGAATTCGGGCGCACCTCGAAGGCGAAATCGAGCATGTCCTCCTCCATCGGCTCGGCCTTCCCGGTCGCGCCGAGCCAGGCTTCGTCGACGTAGACGTGGCATGTCGCGCACGCGCAGGCGCCGCCGCATTCCGCCTCGATCTCGGGAACCGCGTTGCGGACCGCCGTTTCCATCACGGTCGAGCCTTCCTCGGCCGCGATGGGCCGGGCTTGCCCGGACGAGTCGATGAATGTGATGTTGACCATGCCGGCTCGGCCCGCTCCGCGCACCCGGAACCTGGGCGCCCGCGAAGGCCGCCCCGGGACTCGTCCGCTCCCTTAACGCCTTTTGGATGGGGAGGGAATGGCGCACCGCGGTGGTTGTTCCCCGACGCGGGCCGACCCATCGGGTTCGTGGCCTGCTTCTTCGTCGCGATGGTGGCGATGGCGATAGGGCTGAACAGGACGGAGGCGGCGATGACCCCGGCGCACTATGGGGCTCTTGGGCGGTGCCTTGCGATTTCTGTTGGAAACTGCTGAATGCGAGGCGACTTCGACATTGTCCCAAACCGAACTGCTTTCCCTGTGTTGCCGGCGGCGGATGAATCATCGGTACAGTCCGGATTATCTGCGATAAGGCTCCTCGTTTACTGTCCCGACCGGTAGCAGACCCTTGGCAGAAACGCGCGCACACCTTCCAGGACGCGCGCTTGCCCGTAGGTAGCCGGTAGTCAGGGCCGCCGGAAGGCGCGCCAATGGGTCACGCGGGTTCGAGTACCGCGCCGATGAACGCGCAGGCGTCCTCGACGGCGTCCCGCAGCGATGCGAGGTCGGACGCCGGCAGCGCCGCCGGAGCGTCGGGCGTCGCGGCACGTTGCAGCGCCGCGTAGCAGTGCTCGGCGAGGGCCGCGACGCGGCCCGCCCCGACCACCCGCGCCGAGCCCAGGAGGGTGTGAAGCAGGTCGGCCGGGTTCGCGGATCCGCCCCCACCCGCGCCGCCTTCGACGGCCGCCAGGATCTGCCGCGCCTGCCGCGCGAACATGCGCAGCAGTTCGGTTTCGAGGCGCTTGTCGCCGAACGTCTGGCGGGCGAGGTGGACCAGGTCGACGGAGCGGTGCCGGACCGCAGTCGGCGGCCGTTCGCCGCTAGGGGCGGGCTCCGCCGCCGGGAACGCCGGGGCGCGGCCGAATGTCCGAAGGGAAGCGCGCATCGTCGTGTCCCGGGCTGTGGCGGGTGGCGGCGCATCGCTTTCGCGCCCCGCGAAGGTGAACAAGTCGTTAACGACGTTCGCCGATCACGCCGCCGGGTGGTTTTCAAGGTAACCTCGCGCGAGTAGACTGCGGTTTGGTTAACGTCGGTGCGAAAACCCGGGCACGCCCTCGTTCTTGGCGTCCCGTGTGGCGCGACGACGGTGCCGCCTTGATCAACGGTTGAGGGTGAGTTGCGTATGGCCGTTCAACAAGAGCCCAAGGACCCGGCAGCGGCGGCGTTCCTGGCGATCGAGGAAGCGCTTAACCTCGCCAAAGGGAACGAGCCGGCGTCGCTCAGGACGACGGGGTTTGCCGCGTCCCGCGGCGGATCCGGCATCGCGTCGGAGCCGCCCGGCGAGGCGGCGGCCGTCGAGGACCGGCTCGCGCCTTCGGTGGCGGCCGGGGGCGAGACCGGCCGGTCGGCCGCGCGGCTGATGACGGCGACGGGACTGCATGCCAACGACGACCGCCGCTCGGTCGGCCAGCTCGTGCAGTCGTTGCAGGTCCGGCCGAGCGCGACGCCCTACGTTCTGGCGTTGTTGGGTTCGCTCGCCTGGGCGGCGGCCTGCGGCTATGGGCTGTACGCCTCGGGCATCGCCGACGGCGGCCTCGGCGCGGACAGACTGACGCGCCCGGAAGCGCTGCTCGGCCTCGGCGCCCTCGTCGGGCCGGTGCTGTTCTTCCTCGTGGTGGCGGCGCTGATGCGGCGTACGCAGGAGATGCGGCTGACCACGCGCGCGATGGCGGAAATCGCCATTCGTCTGGCCGAACCAGAGACGGTGGCGACCGAACAGGTCGTCACCTTGTCGCAGGCCATCCGCCGCGAAGTCGCGTCCATGGGCGACGGGATCGAGCGCGCCTTGGCGCGCGCCGGCGAACTCGAAACCCTCGTGCGGACCGAGGTCGCCGACCTCGAACGTTCGTACACGGACAACGAGCGCCGCATGCGCTCGACGATCGACGAGCTGGCCAACGCCCGCGAGGCGATCGTGGCCAACGCCGACCGGGTGCAAGGCGCCATCGCGGGCGCCAACGAAACCTTGGCGCGCGATCTCGACCTGGCGAGCGGGCGCATGGCGAGCAGCGTGACCGATGCCGGCACCCGCGTCACCGACATACTCGCCGCGAGGAGCGACGAATTGACGCGCGCCATGGCGCAGACCGGCCAGACCACCGCCGGGCTGATCGCGGCCGGGGGGGCCGATACGGCGGGGCGGCTCGACAATCTCACGCTGGAGGTGACGAACAGCCTGCGCGACGCCGCCGAACAGGTCGCGGACCTCGTGGGGGCCCAGGTGGGGGAGGTCGACACCAGGCTCCGGGACGCGGCGCAAAGCCTGCTCGCGGGGCTGCGGGCCGGCGGCGCGGACATCACGGCCCGGATCGAGGACCTCGCGTCGCGGATCGGGTCGGACATCGCGGCGCGCGGCGACGAGCTTCTAGGTCGGACCGCCATGGCGCAGGAGCGCCTGCACGCGGCCGGGGCGGCGCGGGAAGGCGCGATCGAACGCATCCTCGCCGAGGCGGCCGAGAGCCTCGAACGACGGTGGGCGGACCGGGTGGACGCCACCCGCGACGCTTTCACGGCCTCCGGCGAGGCGCTGGGGCAGTTGTTCGATGATCGGCGGGCCGCCCTCGACACCGCGGCCGAGCACCTGGCCGCCTTGTTCAGCGAGCGGACCGCCGAAGCGCAGGCGCTGGTCGACCGCGCTTCCGGCGACCTCTCCACGCTCATGGATGCGCGCGTCGCCGACCTCGCCGGGATGGGAGACCAGCTCGCGCGGGCGGTGGCGGAACGGGCGGACGCGGCGCGGGTCGCGACCGATGCCGCGGCGGCGGCGTTCGACCAGGCCTTCGGGGAGCGCGAGAGCCGGCTCGCGGCCATCGCGGAACGCGCCATGTCGGCCATCGAGGCGCGAAGCGCGGAGGCGCGCGTGGGCATCGAGGCCGCCACGGCCCATATGGAGCAGACGCTCGCCGCCCACGCGGCGGACCTCGCGGCCGCGCGCCGGCTGCTTGCCGAGCACCTCGGCGACCAGGTCGATCTGGCGCGCGACGCGCTCAGCGCCTCCAACGACAACCTCGAACGGATTTACGCCGAACATCGGGCGCAGGTCGCCGCGGCGGGCGAACGCGTCGCGACCCTGGTCGCGGACCGCGCGGCGGAGGCCCGGACTCTTCTCGCAGGCACCACCGAAACCGTCGGCCGCATGCTCGAAGGCCACGCCGCCGACCTGTCGCATGCCGGGGAAAAGCTCACCGACATCCTCGATCGCCACCTCCTCGTCACGCGGGACAGGATCGAGGCCGCCAACGGCGAAGTCGACCGCCTGTTCGCGGAGGGACACAGCCAGACCGCCGCGTTCGGGGACCAGTTCGGTTCCGTGCTCGCCGAGCGGGTGGCCGCGGTTCAGGATACGGTCACCGAATCCGTTGCGCGTCTCGAACAGGTGTTCGATTCCCATCGGCGCGACCTGTCCTCGTCGAGCACCCAGTTGGCTGGCCTCCTCGACGGTCACGCCGCCTCGGCACGCGATGCCGTCGAGGAATCGCGCGGTTCGCTCGACCGCGCGCTCGACGACAAGCGCGCGGATCTGCAGGCCGTCCACGACCGGGTGGCGTTCCTCCTCGAGGCGCACGCCGCCGCGACGCGGACCGCGCTCGAAGCCGCCGAGGGTGCCCTTGGGCGCGCCTTCGACGAACGGCGGACCGAATGGACCGAAGCGGGGCGGGTGTTCCTCGGAACGCTCAACAATCGGATGGTGGCCACGGGCGACGATCTCGTTGCGACGGGCGAGCGGCTCCAAGCCATCCTCGAACGGCGGCAGGGCGAACTGGGGGGCACCGGGGAACGGCTGGCCGCGCTGCTCGAACATCAGGCGTCTCGGATCAGCACCGTTCTCAACGGCGCGCCGGACGCGATCGAGCATATGCTCGACGGCCGGCACGCGGCGCTGGCCGAGGCCGGCGAAGGCGTCGCGGCGGGGATCGAGGCGCGCCTTCAGGCGGCGCAGGACGCACTGGTCGCGTCGGGCGATACGCTCGTCGGCACGCTCGCGGAGCACCAGGACAGGCTGGTGTCGGCTGCCAACCACCTGGCCATCGTGCTTGGCGAGCGGGCCGAGTCGGCGCGCGAGGCCATGGCCGAATCGGGCGGCGCCGTGGCCCGCTCGCTCGAGGATCAGCGGGGGAGCCTCGTCGAGGCCGGAGACCATCTCGTGGCCGCCATCACGGCGCGGGGCGACGCGGCGCGTGACGCGCTTGCGGCTACGAGCGATCGACTGGACGATATTCTGCGGAGCCGCCACGAACGGCTGGCCGCCCTCGGCGGCGACCTCGTGACCGCGCTCGACGCCCGGGGGGCGGCGGCGCACGACCTCCTGATCGCATCCGATGAGGCTGCGGGGCGCATCCTCGGTGAGCAGCGGGAACGCGCGCTCGCGGCGGGCGAGACCCTGGCGGCGATGATCGAGGGGCGCGTCGCTGTGGCGCGCGATGCGCTGGTGGCATCGGGACGAGAGTTCGACGGCCTCTTGCAGGCCCGGCAGGAGCACCTGGTCGCCTTTGCGGACGATCTCGTCGGCACCATCGATGCCCGGACCACCGCCGCGCACGATCTCCTGGCCGCATCGGACGGCATCGTCGGGCGCGCCGTCGACGAACAGCGGGAGCGCTCGCTCGCGGCGGGCGAAGATTTGGCGGCCCAGATCGAAGGGCGGATCGCGGCGGCCCGCGACGCGCTGGCGGCCTCGGGGCAGGAATTCGCGACCTTGCTGCAGGGGCGTCAGGACCGCCTGGTCGCGGTCGCGGACGATCTTGTCCACGCCCTCGACGCGCGCACGGCGGCCGCGCACGGCCTTCTGGCGGCGTCGGAGGAAAGCCTCGAACGCACCATGGACGAGCAGCGCGAGCGCTCGCTCGCGGCTGGCGAGGATCTCGCGGCCCTGATCGAGGGGCGGGTCGCGGCGGCGCGGGACGCGCTGGCGGCATCGGGACAGGATTTCGAGCACCTGCTGCGGGTGCGGCAGGACCATCTGGTCGCCTTCGCGGACGACCTCGTCGGAGCCATCGACGCCCGGACCGCGGCGGCGCACGACCTGCTCGCGGCTTCGGACGACACGGCCGCGCGCGTCATCGACGAACAGCGCGAGCGTTCGCTCGCCGCGGGAGAGCAGCTCGCCGCCGTCGTGGGCGAGCGGGCCGACGCGGCGCGCGACGTGCTGATCGAAGCGCAAGGCGGCATCGCGGCGCTGCTCGAGGATCTCAAGGCTCAGCTTTCGCGGGCGGGCGACGCGCTTCTCGCGACGATCGAGGAGCGTGCCAACGCGGCGCGGGACGGACTGGCGGGGTCCGGGCGCGAGATCGGCCGCATCCTCGACGAGCGCGGCGCCGAAATCCAGGGCCTCGGCGGGCGCGTTCAGGACATGTTCGACGACCACGTCGCGGCGACGCGCGAAGCGTTGGATCGCTCGCGCGACGCCCTGGCATCGATGGTCGCCGACCTTCGCGTCGAGCTTTCGACCGCCGCCGGGGAGATCGCGGACGGCGTCTCGGAGCGTACCGACGCCGCCCGCGACACGCTGGCCCGTTCGGGCGAGCGCCTGAACGAACTCGTCATCCAGCACGAGGCCGCGATCCGTGCGCAGGCGGATCACCTCGCCGCCGTGATCGCCGCGCATACGGACGCCGCCCACGGCGTCTTCGCCACCTCGGGCGACGCGCTCGGACGCGTCCTGCAGGGACATGGCGACGACCTCGTCGCGAAGGGCGACGAGATCACGGCGGCGGTTGAGCGCCGGACGGCCGCCGCCCGTCAGGCGCTCGATTCCTCGGTCGGCGCGCTGGAGCGCGTTTTCGAGGGCCGCGAGGACCGCGTGCGCGACATCCTGGCCCACCATGTCGGAGCGTTGCGCGACAGCTTCCTCGACGCGACCGAGACAGCGCTGGCCAACCTCGAGCGCACGACGGGCAGCCTGCACGGCCGCTTCGGCGAGATCGCGGGAGAGACCGTTTCGGCGATCGCCGTGCACGGCGATCGCATCAACGAAACGGCCTCCGATCGGCTGCGGGCCTACGAGCGGACGGTTCTCGTGCCGGGCGAAACGCTCGCCAAGACGATCGCCGAGCAATCGGAACTGCTTTCGGACCGCATCGCGGGGGGCATGAACCGCATCGATGCGGTGTTCGCGCAACAGAACCATGCCGCGGGCCAGGAGATCGCGAGCGGGATCAACCGCATGACCGGCGAGATCGCGGCCCATCTCGCGGCGATGGACACCATTCTCACGACGAAGGGCGGCGATCTGGTCGCGCGGCTCGGCGACCACGTCCGCGACACGCGGGGCGTGATCGAGGCGCAGCTGGCGACGTTCACCGACGAGGTCGAGGCGAAGACCGGCGGCGTAGGGACCTCGCTCAACGACCTCCTCGGCAAGATCAGCTTGGGGCTCGACGCGCGCGGCCGATCGCTGACCGAAGCGCTCGCCCACAGGGCGCTCGATATCGCCAGGGTGCTCGGGGACGGCGGGCGGGAACTGACACGCCTCCTCGACGAAAAGAGCGGCACGATCGACGGCGTCCTGGCGGCGCGCTCGAAGGCCTTGGCCCAGGTTCTCGACGAACGGACCGACGCGATCGGCGTCACCCTCGGGGGACGCGCGGACTTCATCGCCGGCACCCTCGACGGCCGCATCCAGCAGTTCGAATCCCGGGTGGTCGAACGTTTGTCCGCGGTGGCGCTCGATCTCGACCGGCGCGGCGCGGTTCTCGACGACAAGCTCGCGGGCCGGACCGAGGACCTGACGCGGCTGATCGAGCTCCACGCGCGCGGCCTCGAAGCGTCGCTCGACGATCAGGGCGGCCGCGTCGCGACGCTCCTCGACGCACAGGTTCAGGCTCTGCGGCAGCGCTTCGCGGCCAGCGCGGAAGATCTCGCCCAGGCGCTCGAACAGCGGACGGCCTCGATCCACGACACGCTCACGTCGCGGTTGGGCGACGTCGAGACGGTGTTCGCCGGCGGCGTCGGCGACATCGACAAGACGCTCGGCGCGCGGGTCGAGACGATCGGGCGGCTCGTGTCGAACCACGTCGACGCCATCAAGATCACGATCGGGGACGGCGCGAACACGATGCGCGACACGTTGGTCGAGCAGGCGACGACGTTCGAAGCCCGTGTCGGTTCGCTCACTGGCGAGCTCGATCGGCGGAGCGGGGCGCTCGGCGCCGACCTCGCGGCCCATGCGACGAAGGTCGGCGCACTGCTCGACTCCAGCGCCGACATCCTCGGCCGCAAGCTCGGCGGGCACGCGAGCGAGGTCGAGCGCGCGCTCGACCAAGGCGTCGAGGCCATCGGCACGTCGGTCGAACAGTTCCACGAAGGGCTCGGCGGCCACGGCGAAGCGCTGCAACGGAGCCTGGCCGAGCGTCACGAGGGCATCGAGGCGTCGCTGGCGCACCATCTCGACGCCCTCCACAACGGGCTGGGCTCGCTGCTGGCGGATCTCGACGGAACGTTCGCGGCCCGCACCGGCGAAGCGCAGGCCGCTCTCGCGGGCAGCTTCGACGATCTTCAGGCTCTGCTCGGCCGGCGGCTCGGCGATCTCACGGCGACCATCGACGGGCGTGGCCGTACGCTCGCCGACACGCTCGGGGCGCGCTCGCTCGAGCTGCGCACGATCTTCGAACATGAAGGCGGCATGCTGATCGACCTGCTTTCGGCACGCGGCGGCGACGTCGCACACGAACTCGCGACCGTGGGGCAGGCGGCGGCGGAGGCCTTCGATGGCCGCAGCCAGGCCATGCTCGACCGACTCGGCAGCGAGCAGGCCCGGATCACCGCGGCCATCGAACAGTCCGCTCAGGGTCTTCGCCGCGCTATCGAGGCCGGCGCCGCCCAGGCGTCCGTGGCGCTCGATGGGACCGGGGCCAAGCTCAGGGACAGCGTGGGCGGCCTGCTGGCCCAGATCGGGAGCGGCAACGCGGCGCTGCAGGATGTGCTCGACGGCGCGGCCGAGAAGCTCGACATCGTGGAACACGCCCTGGAACGCCGGATGGCGGAATTCGCGGCATCGCTCGAAGCGGTGTCGAACCGCCTCGAAACGATGAACGCCGCGGCCGGCACCAGCATGTCGGACGCCGGGGCGGTGGCGGGGACGATCGCGGACCAGCACCGTGCCCTGGTCGAGGCGGCACGCGAACTCAGGCTCACCCACGAGGAGGTGGAAGCCCAGGTCGAACAACGCCGTTACACCCTCGATTCGCTGCTCACGAGCATCAACGAGCGTGCCAGCAGCCTCGACGCGGCGCTTGGCAGCGTGTCCACGACGATCGACGAATCGTTCCGGACGGCCGAGGAACGCGCCCGCGATCTCGGCACTTTCCTGGCGGAAACCGCGCAGGCGACCACGGGCGCGATCAGCGACCATTTCGACGACATCCGCACCACGGCGGGACAGGAGGGTGAACGCGCCGCGGCCGCGTTGCAGAACGCCTACAAGGAAGCCGTGGCCGACATGGACGACCTGTTCGGCCGGGCGGTCGAGCGTTTCCGTTCGGCGACGGGCGAGGTTCGCGGTGTGACGGCCGACATCGGGCGCGAGCTGGAACGCGCGCGGGACGACCTGCAACGCGCGACGATCGAGCTCCCGCGGGAAACCGCGCAACAGGCCGTGGAAGTGCGCCGGATCATCGGCGAGCAGATCGGCGCCTTGAGCGCGCTCACCTCCGTCATCGCGCAACTCGGCGAGCGGTCCGACGCGGTCGATCCCACGCCCCCGCCAGCGCACAATCCGGTTCAGGTCCGGGCCAGCGGCGCGGACGCCACGGCGGCGGCGTCCGAAGCGGAGGCGGCGGTGTCCGCCCCGTCGCCGGCGCGTCCGCAAGCGCACGCGCCCCGCCCGCCGGCGGTCCCCTCCGGGCGTGACAACGACGGCCGCGGCGCGACCGCACCGCGGCCCGGAGCGCCGGAACGGCCGGCGGGCTGGCTGTCGGACCTCCTCGCCCGGGCCTCCCGGGACGAGGAGGCCGCCGGCGGTGCCGCGCCGAACCCGCCCGCGAGCGAGGCGCCGCGCGTCGCCGCGGCGCTCGACGCCATGGCGGGCGGCGTTTCGCGTCTGATCTACGACAGCGCGCTCGGCGACATGTGGAACCGGTTCAGGGCCGGGGAGCCGAACGCCTTCAGCCCGCGCCTGTACACGCCCCAGGGCCAGCAAACGTTCGAGGAGATCCGCCGCCGCTACAAGGCGGACCGTGACTTCCGCGGCGCGGTCAGCCGGTACCTGCAGGACTTCGAACGCGCGCTGACCGAGGCCGGCCGCGACGATCGCGACGGCGGCCGGGTCAGAGCCCTCGTCACATCCCCGAACGGAAAGGTCTACACCTTGCTCGCCCACGCGGCCGGCAGGCTCGGATAGGCGCCCGCCGACATCGGCCGCGCCGGAACCGGCGCGCGCCCCGATCGTTCCGAGCTTGTCTTCCTCGCCGTCGAAAGAGGTGCGGCCATGGATAAGTCGACCATCATCATCAGCCTGGCGCTGTTCACGCTGCTGTCCGGGCTGGCCATCGCCATCTATCAGCTCTGGTCGGCCGATCAGGCCCAAAAGAAGGGCGAGCACGTCGACGGCAGCAAGTCGCGCCCCGGCGCCTGATCACGTACGGTCAAGGGCTTGTGCCATCGGGCTTCGCGACGGTGGGGCGGACTTGCGTCCGGCCGGCTTCGCGACGAAGCGGAAGCACGCCTTCGTCGCAGGCGCGGAGGAAAGGGCCGTGACGGTTCGGCGCGGCGATGCGGCGATCCCGACACGAACGGGCTCCGTCACGCTCAGGTCGCCGCCCGGTGAGCGAGATTGGCAGCCGGCGTAGGCCGGATCAGTCCATCACGGCAGCCTTGAGGATGCACAGCATGGTCGCGTGGGCAGGCGCCGCGAACCGGTTGCGGATCACGTGCGGCCGGTCGCACCGGTAACGAAGGGTGTCCCCGGCCTTGGCACGTTCCGTACGCCCCGCGACCTCCACCTCGACTTCCCCGTCCAGCACCGACAAACACTCGATCGAACCCCGCTGATGAGCGTCCGACTCGAGAACGCCGCCGGGCTCGGCGTGGAAGTCGTACCATTGCAGCCACTCGACGGTCTTGATCCAGCCGATGATGGCGAGGCGGCAACGCCCGTCGTCGGATAGCAGGATCGGCGTGTCGCCCTTGTGGGTCTTTTCCACGAAGGGTTCGTCCTCGGTGCCCTGGAGCACCTTGTCGATAGACACGTCGAGCGCCTGAGCGAGCCGCCAGATGGTGGCCAGGGTCGGGTTGGTCTCGTTGCGTTCGATCTGGCTGATGATCGATTTGGCGACGCCCGATTGCCCGGACAACTCGGACAACGACAGATTGTAGGTTTTGCGGAGCCGCTGCACCGTTTTGCCGAGTTGTCCCGACAGCGCGACCGCGCCGGCGTCGAGCGCCTTGATCTTGTCCTTGCCCTCGACGCCCATGTCCCCGTCCGGTTCCCGCGCTTCGGACGATAATCGATTGCGCTCGAAAGATCGAACCGGGCGGGGGCACGAGGTGACGCCCGCGGCGCGGGTGTCACGCGGGGCGGTGGAGCTTCGTCGTCAGCCACTCCCACTCGTCCGACAGCCAGCCGCCGATTCCGCGCAGGTTCACGCTGACGGCTTCCCAATTCACCATCCGCTGGGACGCGGCGTCCCGCGCCGGGTCGATCGCCGCGTCGTGTACATAGGCGGCGCCGATCACCAGAAGAGCGCCGACCACGATCCCGAGAATGAACCGCATGATTGCCGCTCCCTACGCTTACCCGGCGGGAGGCCGATCTCGCGCGCTAGTGCGAACGGCCGAACTGTGCCGATGTTCCCGCACCGGGCGGCAGGGTCGCCCACCGCCGCGCGCGATCGGCCGCGACCGTTGCCCGGATGTCACCGTGGCGGCGCATTCAGCGCGCGGCATCGCCCGCCTTGTTTCACGGTGTCGTTATCCACAGACTGTCACACGCTTGCCACCTCGCTCCGCCTAGGACCAAGTACAGTCCCTCCAGCGGCGCCCGAGTTCGCGATGACGCAATCCACCGCCCATTTTCGAGCGCTCTTCATTTCGGACCTGCACCTCGGCACGCGGGGCTGCCAGGCCGATCTGATGCTCGACTTCCTCAAGCATCACGACGCCGATGTGATCTATCTCGTCGGCGACATCATCGATGGATGGCGGCTCAGGTCGGGATGGTATTGGCCGCAGTCGCACAACGACATCGTTCAGAAACTTCTCCGCAAGGTTCGCAAGGGTGCCCGGATGATCTTCGTCCCGGGCAATCACGACGAGTTCGCGCGCGATTACGTCGGTCTGGTGTTCGGCGGCGTCGAAGTCATGCGGCAGACGATCCATACCACCGCGGCGGGCAAGCGTTTCCTGGTCACGCACGGGGACGAGTTCGACATCGTCGTGCGGCACGCGCGGTGGCTGGCCTTCCTGGGCGATTGGGCCTACGAGGCGGCCCTTGTCACCAACACCTATTTCAATAGGCTCCGTCGCCGACTCGGGTTTCCTTATTGGTCATTTTCGGCGTGGGCGAAACTCAAGGTCAAGAATGCCGTGAACTTCATCGGAGCGTTCGAGGACGCCTTGTCGCAGCAGGCCGTCAGGCATGATCTCGACGGGGTGATCTGCGGGCATATCCACCACGCCGTGATTCGCCAAGTCAACGGCATAACCTATGTGAATACCGGGGATTTCGTCGAATCCTGCACGGTCGTGGCCGAGCATCACGACGGGCATCTCGAAGTCCTGCGCTGGCTCGCGTTCGGTCCGCTGTTCGACGTCGAGGAGGCAAACATGGCAACGGAGGCGAAGGTCGCAGCCTGATGAGGATTCTGATCGCGACGGACGCCTGGCACCCGCAGGTCAACGGTGTCGTTCGATCGATCGAGGCTTTGGCCACGGAGGCTCGTCTGGTCGGCGCCGTCGTCGAGTTCTTGACGCCGGAAGGCTTCCGGACGGTCAGCATGCCGACCTACCCCGACATTCGGCTCGCCTTCGTCAGCGCGTCGCAGGTCGCGTCGCGGATCGCGGCCCTGTCGCCCGACCATGTGCACATCGCCACCGAAGGGCCGATCGGTCTCGCGGCACGCCGGGCTTGCCTGCGGACGGGACGCTTGTTCACCACGAGCTATCACACCCGCTTCCCGGACTACCTCGCGGCGCGCGCCCCCGTACCGCGCTCCTGGTCCTATGCCTGGTTGAGATGGTTCCACAACGCCGGCGCGGGCGTCATGGTGTCGACGCCGAGCGTCGCCGGCGAACTCAGGACGCGCGGCTTCCACAACGTCATGCGCTGGTCGCGCGGCGTGGACCATACGTTGTTCAAGCCCCGCGACAGTTCCGTTCTGGACCTGCCCCGGCCGATCTTCCTCTATGTCGGGCGGGTGGCGGTGGAAAAGAACGTCGAGGCGTTCTTGTCGCTGAACCTTCCCGGCACCAAGGTCGTGGCGGGCGATGGCCCATCGCGGGACGAGCTGCAGGTGCGCTTTCCGAAGGTCGTGTTCCTCGGGATGCAGACGGGCGAAGCCTTGGCGCGCATCTACGCGAGCGCCGACGTTTTCGTCTTCCCGAGCCGGACCGATACGTTCGGGATCGTGCTCCTCGAGGCCTTGGCGAGCGGACTCCCGGTCGCGGCCTACCCCGTACCCGGACCACGCGACGTGATCGGCGACAGCGACGCCGGCGTCCTGGACGAGGACCTCGGGCTCGCGTGTCACCGCGCCCTGGCGGTGCCGCGCGAACGCGCCCGCGCGTTTTCGATGAACTTCACCTGGGCGGAAAGCGCCCGCCAGTTCCTCGACAATGTGATGCGGGCGCGAGCACGCCCCCCGCATCCCGCGTCCTGAGAGAGGCGACGGGCGCCGACGCGCCGGGGCAGGGCGCCCGCCCCCGGCTTCGCCGCGATGTGCCTCCACGGTGCGTCCGGCCTCTCGTCCGGCGGAAGGACGTCGCGGGAAAGCCGCGGACAGGCTGCCTACGTTCGGCCGTTGGCGTGTGAACAAGCCCGGGTCACGATCGACTCGGGGGTTCTGGCGGTCCCATGCGTTCGAGGCCCGGACGATCTCGCCGAGGCCGGCGGGGCAGGTGACCCGGCGCGGCGCAACGCGCCGCCATCGCTTCGGCGCCGGAGGAAGGAAAGGAGGGACGAGCCGATCCTTCGCGGCACGATCGAAGCGGCTCGGAAAACCTAAGCCGCCAGCGCGTGCAGCACGCGGGCCCAGCTACGCGCACCCTTCTGGAACGAGGTGAGGTCGTATTTCTCGTTCGGGGAATGGATACGATCGTCGTCCAACGAAAAACCGATCATCAGCGTGTCCATGTTCAGGTTCTCCTTGAACGAACCCACGATCGGGATGGACCCGCCCGAGCCGGCCATCACGGGCTCCTTGCCCCATTCGGCGCGCAGCGCGCGGCGCGCCCGCGTGAGCGCTTCCGACCTCGGCGGCAATCGCAGGGCCGGGCTCGCGCCATGCGACAGGAATTCCGCTCGGCAATCGGCAGGCAGGCGCGCCTGAACGAAGGCCCGGAAAGCCTCCACGATCCTGGCCGGGTTCTGCTTGCCGACCAGCCGGAACGAAACCTTGGCGCTGGCCCGCGCGGGCAGCACGGTCTTGGAGCCGACCCCGGTGTAGCCCCCGACGATCCCATTGCAGTCGCACGTCGGTCGCGACCAGATCTGTTCCAGCACGCCGCGGTCGCGTTCCCCGGCCGACACCGAAAGCCCGACACCCCCCAGGAACGCGGCGCCGTCGAAAGGCAGCGCCTTCCATTGTTCGGCGACCTCGGGCGGCAGTTCCTCGACGCCGTCGTAGAACCCCGCCAGGGCCACGCGGCCCTCCGCGTCATGCAGGTCGGCGATGACGCGCGACAACACATGGATCGGGTTGATCGCGGCCCCGCCGAACATGCCCGAATGAAGGTCGCGGTCGGCGCCGTGGACGATCACTTCCTCCAGCACCAGCCCGCGCAGCATGGTGGTGATGGCCGGGGTGGAGGAATCCCACATGCCGGTATCGCACACGAGCGCCAGATCGGCCGAAAGCTCGTCCTTGTTGGCCGCCAGGAAGGCGGGCAGCGACGGCGACCCGGTTTCCTCCTCGCCTTCGAACAGGATCGTCACGCCGCACGGCAACCCTCCGGTTTCATGAAAGGCCCGGCAAGCCTCGACAAAGGTCATCAGCTGGCCTTTGTCATCGGACGCGCCGCGGCCAACGATGCGCGAAGCCCCGGCTTCCTCGATCAGAGCCGGCACGAAGGGATCGGTCTTCCAGAGCGAAACAGGATCGACCGGCTGAACGTCGTAATGACCGTAAAACAGGACGTGCGGCGTATCGCGACGTGCCGACTTGGCGTGCGCCAGGACCATCGGCCGCCCCGATGTGGGCCTGACCGACGCCGCGAAGCCGATGCTGCCGAGTGCGGTCGCCAGCCATTGGGCCGCCCGGTCGCACTCCGCCGCGAAAGCCGAATCCGTCGAGATGGAAGGCACCGCCAAGAGGGCGAACAGACGGGCGAGGGCACCGTCCCGGTTGGCATCGATTCGATCCAGCACGGTGTCTATCGTTGCCATGAGCCGCTCTCGTCGAACAAGGATGCTGTGGCTGCCAACGGCGCCGGCGGTCGAAGCGGATCATCCGATCGCCGCGGCGCGCCTCAGAGCTTCGGAGCCTTGTCGGCCCGTTCCTTACGGAATTCCTCGATGACCTGCTCGGCCATGTTGCGTCCCCAATCGGCGCCCACGCCCGCCATCGCCTGGGCGATCACGGGCTGCTTGCCGATCAGCCGCTGACCCGTGGGCGACTGATAGAACTTCAGCAGGTTCGCGAGGTCGTCCTCGGAAAACTCGCGCGCGTAGACCTGCGCCGACAGGTCGTTGAAATTGTCGATCTCGCGGTCGAGCCGCTGTCCGAACCGCTTGAACAATTCGTCGACGGTGGCATTCGACGCGCCCTGCTGGACCAGCATCGGCCGCATCTGGTTCAGCAGCGTCGGGAACAGCACCCGCATGGTGTCGGCCATATGCGCGGTCTTGACGACGTCCCGCGCGACCTGCAGGCGGCTTTGATCGTCGGCCCGCGCCGCGACCGCGGCGAAGCCGAGCGCGCCCGCCAGAATGGCGGCGATCGCGCGCCCGTGGCGCCCCCGGGGCAGGGCGGGATGCCGGCGCGACGCCGCCCCGCGGCTTGGCGCCGCGCCGCTCGAATGCCCCATGGCTGATCCCCGACCGTGCCCCGAATCGTCCCCTGGCGATACACCCGAATGGGCGGCCGCGCCACCCGCCCCCCTCGCGAGCCGGCCGAACGACGGTGCCGACGAGGGGGTCGGGCGGCCCATGGTCTTTTCGCGACGGCATAGGGGTGGCCGGAGCCTCGGCGACAAGGGTCGTACCGCGCGTCCGCCCCCTCCACCATGGTGCGCATGGTCCCCAACCCCCGCGTTACGCGGGGGAGCGAGGCGCGCTAAGGTGCGCGTCCCCCGCTGCCCCGGAGATCCCCGCGTCGTGAGCGCGAGCCCCAGCACCCGCCCGAGCCACGGCGAGCGTTCCGCCACCCTGGTCGGTGCGCTCGCCATCGTGTTGTGGGCGTCGCTTGCCGCGTTGACGGCGGCGTCCGGGCGCATGCCGCCGTTCGAACTCGCCGCCGCCGCCTTCGCGGTCGCGGGTGCGCTCGGGCTCGCGGTCACGGGTGCGCGCGCGCGCCTCGGCGCCTTGCGGCAGCCCTGGCCGGTGTGGGCCGTGGGCGTCGGCGGGCTGTTCGGCTACCACGCGCTCTATTTCGCCGCGCTGCGCCTGGCGCCGCCCTCCCAGGCGAGCCTCATCGCCTATCTGTGGCCGCTGCTGATCGTGCTGTTCTCGGCGGCCCTGCCGGGCGAAAGGTTGCGCGCCAGCCACGCGCTCGGGGCGCTCCTCGGACTTTGCGGCGTGCTGGCGCTCACCGGCGGGGCGGGTGGGGGCTTCGCGCCCGAGGCGCGCTTCCTGCCGGGTTACGGGCTGGCGCTCGCGGCGGCGCTCGTGTGGGCGACGTATTCCGTCCTGTCGCGCCGCTTCCGGGACGTCCCGACGGAAGCCGTGACGGGCTTCTGCCTCGTCACGGCGGCGCTCGCGGCCGGCGCCCACCTGCTGTTCGAGGCCACCGTCGCGCCCGCCTCGGCGGGGGAGGCGCTGGCGGTCCTGGCGCTCGGCGCCGGGCCGGTGGGTGTCGCGTTCTTCGTCTGGGACCATGGGGTGAAGCGCGGCGACATCCGCACGCTCGGCGTGCTGAGCTACGCCGCCCCCGTGCTGTCGACCCTGCTGCTCGTCGCGACCCATCTCGCGGCGCCGACCGCGAGCCTATGGATCGCGTGCGCCCTCATCGCCGCCGGGGCGGCCGTCGCGACGCTGAAGCGCGCTTGAACGCGGAGGCGAACCGCCCCCATAGTCGTGCGCATCCCCTCACCACGCGATTGGCCCCATGACCGAGAGCACCCGTCCCGACCTGAAGAAGGCCCTGCGCACGGCGCCCGGCCTCGGCGCCTTCTGGTTCTCCACAGGCTCGCCGAGCCTGGTGGAGCTGGCGCTCGCGGCGGAACCGGAGGCGGTGGTGATCGACCTCCAGCACGGGCTGTGGGACCGCGCCACGCTCGAAGCCGTACTGGGGTCGATCCCCGCGCACGTGCCGACCATCGCGCGCCTCGCCGACGGTACCGACACGAGCATCGCGGCGGCGCTCGACGCCGGCGCCGCCGCCGTGCTGATCCCGCTCGTGGAAACCGCCGAACAGGCGGCATCCTGCGTGGCCGCGGCGCGCTTTCCGCCGAACGGGCGCCGTTCGGGCGGGGGCGTGCGGCCGCTCGTGCGCGGCTTCGCCGACTACCTGCGCGAGGCCGCGGGACGCACGTGCGTCGGGGTCATGATCGAGACCGTCGCGGGCGTCGCCGCCGCCGCGGCGATCACGGCCGTGCCCGGCCTCGATTTCGTGTTCATCGGCACCGGCGACCTCGCGCTCTCCATCGGCTGTTTCCCCACGCTCGACGCGCGCCACGAGGCCGCCTGCCGAACCGTCCTCGACGCCTGCCGCGCGAACGACGTGCCCTGCGGCGCCTTCACGACGAGCGCCGCGGCGGCGGCGCTGAGGCGCGACCAGGGCTACGCGCTCGTCGTCGTGGCGAACGACATCGATGTCGTGGCCTCGGGGTTCCGTGCCGCGAAAGGCGCCTACGCGGCCCAGGCGCCGGGCGATGGCGGCGCCGTGGCGGCGTTCCCCAACACGGCGGCCTGACGAGGACCACCGAAGGGCCGGCAGTCGTCCAGCGCGAGGCCGTGATCCTGAATGGCCCGCCCAGGTTGGCGGACATGGTCGGTCCTGGTTGCCGTCTGCCGCTCGACGAGCGGTCTTCGTGCGCGGTGATGTCGGCGGCGCGGTTCGCGGAGTCCGAGATATGAAAGACGCGGGATGCTGGAGAGTCGAACCACGCCACGGCGTGGTGCTTCATGCGGTCGATGGAGGATCGCGGCCTTCGCGAGCGCGTCGTGGGTCGGCACCGCCGTCGAAACCTTGCGCGGACCCATCGCGATTAGCGGCGACCGGCGCCTCACGTAGGATGTGTGCAATCGCGCAGGAAAGTTCGAAGGTTCAGCGCCCCGTCGCGTGGCGGCTTACTTCTCCCGGCGTCATACGATGGCGGCGACACCCAACATCAACCAGGCGGTCAACGCGCCGGCGGTGATCCATATCGAACGATCCATGATCCTACCCTCCCGTTGTGGCGAAAATGTCTGCCCTGATCGGAAAGTTCGGACAATCCAGAAATAAATCTTGACTTGCTGCGTTGTGAGCGTCCGAACCGGGCCGAGCGACGGCTTCGACGGACCGGGAGCGCCGGCTAGCGTGAAACGAGCACATCGACCGCATGCCCGTCGAGCGCGCGTACGGTGATCTCGGCGAGGCCGGCACCCCGCGCGAGGGCGAGGCCGGCCGCAACGTCCCACCACATGACACCGGTTTCCGCGTAACCGTCCATGCGCCCGGCCGCGACCCAGGCCAGGGCGAGGGCGGCCGAGCCGATCATCCTGACCTTGGTCCAGTCGCGCGCGTGCGCCGCGATCCTGGCGCTCGTCGCGTCGACATCCGCGCGCGCCGGGAAGCCGGTCGCGAGGATCTGCCGGGCGACACCCGGCGACACGCCCCCGACGCCGTTGATCGCGAAACCGAGGCCCTCGCCGCCGGTGAACAATTCGTCCCGCTCGGGATCGAAGATCGCGCCGACCATTGCCCGGCGCCCGGCGCACAGCGCCACCGCCACCGCGTAGAGCGGGATGCCGCGGTGATAGTTGAACGAACCGTCGAGCGGATCGACGACCCAGTGGAGCGCGTCGGCGCCTTCCTCGCGCCCGGCCCAGCCGCCTTCCTCCCCGAGGACCGCGAAGGGCGTGTTGGCCGCGAGGTAGGCCCGGATCGCCGCTTCCGAGCGGGCGTCTTCCTCGAGCTTGATGTCGCGGCCGATCTGGGACACGGGCACGCTCACGCCGCGTCCCTTCCGGCTCAGGATGCCGCGCGTCGAGCGCGCGGCTTGCCCGGCGATCTCCGCGTAGCGCCGCAGCGCGTCGTCTGATAGCTGCATCGCCACACGATCCCGCCTCGAACCGTCGCCGTTCAACGCCGCCGGGACGGGGCGCGTCAAGCCTCGGCGCCCGCCCATGACCCTCCATCCTCGCTTCACCGGTCCGCGACCGCCTTCGACACGACCGGGACGCGCCTTACGCGGGGCGCGGAGGGTCCGGGTGCACGGCCAGCCCGGAGCCGAGGCATGACGGACCCCGCGCCCGGCGCGCATCGCGTCGCCGTCCTGTCCCGCTCGTTCTCGCGCCACCCGGTGCTGCGCGGCGAACTCGCACGCCTTCATCCCGACGCCGCGTTCAACGACACGGGGCGGACGCTCGCGGGAGACGAATTGATCACCTTCCTCGAAGGTCGCGACGCCGCCATCGTGGCGCTCGAACGTGTGGATGGCGCGGTCTTCGACGGGGTGCCGGGACTTCGCATCCTGTCCAAGTACGGCGTAGGCCTCGACAATGTCGACCTTCGCGCCGCCGCGCGCCACGGCGTCAAGGTCGGCTGGTCGGGGGGCGTCAACCGCCGCTCGGTCGCCGAGCTGGCCCTGGCGTTCATGATCTTCGGGTTGCGGGGCGTCGGCGTCGCGTCGGCCGAGGTCAAGGGCGGCACCTGGCGGCAGATTCTCGGCCGCCAGTTGTCCGACTGCACGGTCGGGCTCGTCGGACTCGGGCACGTGGGGCAGGAGATCGCGCGCCTGCTCCAGGCGTTCGGCACGCGGGTCGTCGCCTGCGACATCCGAGCCTTCCCCGCGTTCTGTTCCGCCCACCGTGTCGAGGCGGTGGACCTCGACACGCTGCTCGCCCGATCCGACGTGGTGTCGCTTCACATCCCGCTCACGCGGGCGACCCGCGCGCTTCTCGACGCCTCCCGGTTGCGCGCGATGAAGCCCGGCGCCGTGCTGGTCAACACCGCCCGCGGCGGGCTCGTCGACGAGCGCGCGCTGGAAGCGGCCCTCCGCGACGGCCACCTCGCCGCGGCCTGCTTCGACGTGTTCGCGAGCGAGCCCCCCGACGATCAAGCGTTGCTGGCCTTGCCGAACTTCCTAGGCACGCCCCACATCGGCGGCAGCGCCGCCGAGGCGGTGTTGGCCATGGGGCGCGCCGCCATCGAGGGACTCTCGACAGCGATCGATCCGCTCGCGCATATTCCCCCGTGGGATCGGGAAACGCCCGGCGCCTAAGGTCCATCTGAGGCGGTTCGACGTTGGCATGAGCAATATGGCGATGATCCCGGCGCGCATGGGGAGCCAGCGGCTGCGGCGGAAGAACCTGCAACCGCTGCGGGGCGAACCGCTGATCGTGCACGCGATCCGCAAGTGCGTGGCGGCCGGCGTCTTCGACGAGGTCTGGGTGAATTCCGAGCATCCGGCCTTCGGCGCGGTCGCCGAACGCGAGGGGGTCCGCTTCCACCGGCGCCCGGAGCCGCTCGGCGACAACCGGGCGACCAGCGAGCAGTTCGTCGCGGAGTTTCTCGAAGCGCACGCGTGCGAGCGCCTGTTCCAGGTTCATTCCATCGCGCCGCTGCTTACCGTCCAGGAGATCCGCGGCTTCGTGGCCGCCATGGTGACCGGGACGTTCGACGTCATGATGAGCGTCGTCGACGAACCGCTCGAGGCCGTTTACGACGGCCTCCCGGTCAATTTCACCTTCGCGGAAAAGACCAATTCGCAGGACCTCCGGCCCGTGCGCCGCATCAGCTGGTCGATCACGGGCTGGCGCCGCGACAGCTACCTCGCGGCGGTCCGGGCGGGGGCGTGCGCGACCTATGCGGGACGGATCGGCTACGCGTCCGTGGATCGGCTCGCCGGCCACGTGATCAAGACGGCCGACGACCTGGCCGTGGCCGAGGCCCTATATCCCTTGGTGCACGGCGTCTGAACGGATCGGGGGTTGCGGATGAGCGGCGACGAGGCGGATACGCCCACGATAATCGTCACGGGCGCGGCGGGTTCCGGCGTGTCCTCCCTGGCGAGCGCCATAGCGGCGACGCGAAACACGGTCGTGTCGCAGGGCGGCGCCGGCCTGGGATTGATCACGGTCCTGGGCGCCGCCGCGCGGTCCTATTCCCGCGCGCTGTCGGCTTCGCAAGCGGCGGCGCCGAACCCGGACGCGGCGGCGCCGGGGCTCGCGCGCCATCTTCTCGCCGGAGTGCTCGGCGATCCGCCCCGGCCGGGCACCGTGATCCAGGCCGCGGACGCGCTGTCGGACGTGCCCTGCCTGCGCGCCTTGCCGACCCTGGCCGAGCTTGTTCCCGGGCTCGTCGTCGTCAACTTGCGGCGCGAGGGCGTCGATTTCGTCGCGAGCCGGCGCCGCGCCCTGCCGAACGTCGACTTCGTATCGCACTGCCTGCTGTGGGCCGAGGCCGACGCGGCATGGCGGCGCTCCGAGCCCGAACTCGGCGCGGCCGCGATCTCGCTCGCGCGCGAGGACCTGGCCGACGACCCCGCGCCCGCGGCGGCGGCCTTGTCGGACCGCCTCGGCTGGCCGAACGAGGCCCGCGAACGCTTCGTGGAAGCCATCACGAGCGCCCGGGGCGGAAAGCGGTCGCTCGCCGCGCGGCCGATCGATTTCGTCAGCGTCGGATGGAGCCTCGCCGAGAAAACCGTGTTCGCGGAGCTTTGCGGCGCCGGCATGCGGGCGCTGGGGCGCCCGCTCGACATCGCGGGCGCCCTGCGCCGGCGGCCCCTGCGGCTGCACGAGATGGTCGCGGCCGGCGACCTGAGCTTCAGCGGCAACGATCTCGCCTTCGATGTCGCCCAGCGGCGCGGCAGCATCGACGTCGTGTGGCGCGGTGGCGGGAACGAGGGGGTTCTCATCGTCCCGGCGGTGGCGCTCGCGGGCCGCGGCAAGCTCAAAGTCGCGGCCGGCCCGCCGGCGGACGGCGCGATGGCGGGCCTCTTGCGGATCGACGTGGTGGACAGCATCAGCCGTCTGCCGCGCGCCACCGCCGGGGGCGAGGTCGGCGGCGGCAGGATCGCGCTGACGACCTTGGTCGAGGCGACGCCGGACCTCGTCGACATCGTCTTTTCCATGCGTGCCGTCACCCCGGGGTCGCCGTTCGGCTTCCGGCTCTACGAAGCCAGCGTGACGGCTTGATCCTTTCGCGGCGCCGCTCCGGCCTTCTTCCGTCATTCCTGTGAGCTCATGACCGACACGCCCCTTCATGCCCTCCTGGCGGCGCTGACCGCCGAGGTGGTTCGCTCCCCGGACATCGGCGACGCGCGTCCCGCCGCCGCGCTGAAGCACGGGTTCCTGCAGCAACGGATCCTGTCGACCTACCGGGATCAGCTCGAAGGTCTCGCCGGCGACGAACAGTTCGGCTGGCTGATCGAGCGCGTCGCCGGTCTCGAGGCACGGATGCTCGCCCTGCAGGCGGCGCTTCCCGGGGGAGGGGCGAGGCGCCCCGAGATCGCGACCGAAGCCCCGGTCCCCGGCACGGCCGGCGCGGCGCCGCCGGATCCGCGGGAAACGGACGCGGACAAGCTGCCCGATCGCGTGCTGGTTGCCTGCGACGAAATCCGAGAATCCACGGGCCTCTACCCGACCGAAGGGGACGAGCGGGGGCGTTTGTTCCGCTGGCTTGGCCCCGGCACCCGTTCCCGCATCTACCTGCCGCGCGTCGCCGCGCCCTTCGAGTTGCGGGTTTCCGTCTACTCCATTTACGCGGCGGGCTCGGTCGAGAGCGCCCGCTTCTCGGTCGACGGGGGCGCGTGGGACAGCCCCATAGCGGAAGGCAAGGGGGAAAACATCGTCCTCCGGTGCCGCCCCAAGCCGGGCGTCGCCCACAACCACGAGCGCATGACGCTCGACATCGAGGTCAGCGTCATGGACTCGCCCGCGAACCATGGATCGGACGACGACCGGCGCTTGTCCTTCGCGCTCAGTCGCCTCGAGCTGGTGCCGGTCTAGCCGTCGTCGTGCCGTCATGCCCCCGGCGGGTGTTCGCTGGGCCGCACGGCACCGCGAACGGGCCCTGGCGCGCGTGCCTGGGCGCGACACGCGAGCGCGCCGAAGCCGCCTGACGCTCGCGGCGGAACGAGGGGCGGAACCACCCGGGGCGCGTGATCGTCTCATCAGGGGAGGCGTCGATGTCGTTTCGCTCGGTCTACGCGCACGGGTTCCTCCGCGTGGCGGCCTGCACGGCGGTCACCGCGATCGCCGATCCCGCGCGCAACGCGGAGGCCATCCTGCGCGTCGCCCGGACATGCCACGGGCGGGCGGTCGGGCTCGCGGTGTTCCCCGAACTGTGCGTGTCGGGCTACGCGATCGACGACCTGATGCTCCAGGACGCGCTTCTCGACGCCGTCGTCGAAGCGGCGGCGCGGATCATCGACGCCTCGCGCGACCTCTTGCCCGTGCTGATGGTCGGCGCACCGCTCAGGCACGGTCTTCGGCTCTACAATTGCGCGCTCGTGATCCACCGCGGGCGCCTCCTCGGGGTCGTACCGAAGGTGCACCTGCCGAACTATCGCGAATTCTACGAGCATCGCCATTTCGCGTCCGGCGCCGGGACGGCCGGGGGGGCGATCGCCGTCGGGGCGCACGAGGCGCCGTTCGGCCCCGATCTGCTGTTCGCCGCCGAGGACGTGCCGGGCTTCGTCGCGCATGTCGAGATTTGCGAGGATCTGTGGGTGCCGGTCCCGCCGAGTTCGGCGGGCGCGCTGGCGGGCGCCACGGTGCTCGCGAACCTGTCGGCCAGCAACATCACGGTCGGCAAGGCCGACACGCGCCGCCTGTTGAGCCAGTCGCAATCCGGCCGCTGCCTCGCGGCCTACCTCTATGCCGCCGCGGGCGTGGGTGAATCGACGACCGACCTCGCCTGGGACGGCCAGGCATCGATCTTCGAGAACGGCGCCGTCCTGGCCGAAACGGAGCGCTTCCCGCAGGGCGATCAATGGACGATCGCGGATATCGATCTCGACCTGCTGCGCCAGGAGCGCGCCCGGCAGGGGAGCGTCGACGACAACCGCCGCTATTGGGCCGGCTCGGCCGGCCCGGCCGGCTTCCGCCCGGTGGCGTTCCGGCTCGACCCGCCCGACGGCGACGTGGGCTTCGAGCGCCGCGTCGAACGCTTCCCCTTCGTTCCGGCCCGGCCCGAGCGGCTCGCCCACGACTGTTACGAGGCCTACAACATCCAGGTATCGGGCCTGAAGCAGCGCCTTCACGCGATCGGCGTCGCGCACGTGGTCGTCGGCGTATCGGGCGGGCTCGACTCGACCCAGGCGCTGATCGTCGCCGCCAAGGCGCTCGACCTGATGGGACTGCCGCGCGCGAACATCCTGGCCTATACGATGCCCGGCTTCGCCACGGGCGCCGACACGAAGACCAACGCGCACCGGTTGATGGAGGCGCTCGGCGTCACGGCGCACGAACTCGACATCCGTCCGGCGGCCGAGCTGATGCTCAAGGATCTCGATCACCCCTACGCGCGCGGCGTCGCGCACTACGACGTGACCTTCGAGAACGTGCAGGCGGGCCTGCGCACCGATTCCCTGTTCCGGCTCGCCAACCACCGGAACGCCACCGCGCTCGCCCCCGACCACCTGACGGCACCGGCG
>CAXTIC010000011.1:0-87249 GCA_964244255.1 uncultured Lichenihabitans sp.
CGGCGATGAACGTGTAGGCGGTGTAGATGTCGCCGCCGATCAGGAACCAGGTGATCACCGTGCCGAAAGTGCCGCCCCCGAGCCCCCACTCGTGCAACTGCCCGAGGTCGCCGCGACGCCAACGAGCGGCCGCGAATCCCAGCACCGTCACGCCCAAGAAGCACACGACGAAGACCGTCAGCGCGACCCAGTTGATGGACATGACATCCCCAAGCTGCTGAATTCGGCAGGGCGTGCCGGCGTTGCCGGCTCAGCGCGTCACGACGTAGACGAAAGCCGTGAGGACGGCCGTGACGACCACCCAGGCCATCTGGTAGGCGTAGAAGAACGGGAACCCCCAGATGACGGGTTCGACCGTATTGTAGAAGGGAACCCAGAGCAGGGCCGGAAAGGGGAGCAGGAGCAGGAGATGCCAGGGCGACAAGCCCCATGGCGACGGCGGCGTTTCGTGCCGATGGACCACGCTGTCCTCCCTTTGTCGGCGCGAGTTTACAGGAGGGCGTCCGATCCTGGCAACCGGCGCGGAGCGCGCCGGTGCGGCGGACTCGACGGAAGCGGGGCTGAGCAGCCCGGCCGGTCGCGGCCGTCGCGTCGCGCGACCGCTCACATGCGGAAATCCTGCCCGAGATAGAACTGGCGGACATCCGGGTGGGCGATGATTTCCTCGGCCGAGCCCTCGGTGAGCACGTGGCCCGAATGGATGATATAGGCCCGGTCGATGAGGCCCAGCGTCTCGCGCACATTGTGATCGGTGATGAGCACGCCGATGCCGCGTCCCTTGAGATGACGGACGAGGTCCTGGATGTCGCCGACCGCGATCGGGTCGATGCCGGCGAACGGCTCGTCGAGCAGCATGAAGGACGGATGGCCCGCGAGCGCGCGGGCGATCTCGCAGCGCCGCCTCTCTCCGCCCGACAGCGCGATCGAGGGGGTTTTCCGCAGCCGCTTGATGTTGAATTCGTCGAGCAGGCTTTCGAGTTCCGCCTCGCGCGCCCCCTTGTCGGGGACGGTGATCTCGAGCACCGCGCGGATGTTGTCCTCGACATTGAGACCGCGAAAAATGGAGGCTTCCTGGGGCAGGTAGCCGACGCCGAGCCGGGCGCGGCGATACATCGGCAATTCGGTCACGTCGTGGCCGTCGAGGTCGATGGTGCCCTTGTCGGGCCGCACGAGGCCCGTGATCATGTAGAACACGGTCGTCTTGCCGGCGCCGTTCGGCCCGAGCAGCCCCACGGCCTCGCCGCGGCGAACGTTGATCGACACGTCCTGCACCACCTGCCGCCCGCGATAGGCCTTGCCGAGGTGGTGCACCCCGAGGACACCTTCGGCCGGTACGCGGTCCGGACCGGAGCCGGACGCGGCGAGGCGCGTGACCGCCGGAAGCGGCGCCGGATCGGCGGCGCGCGGGGCGGAATCCTTTCGCGCCGCACGCCGGCCGAACAGCCGACCCGCGAAACGCGCGAACGCGGATCGAGGCCGCGGGTCGGCGGCATCGAGGCCCCCGAAGGCGCCCGAAGGATCGCGGTCGAAAGGGCGGAGCCTTGCCACGGCGAGGGGCGTTAAGGCTCGACCGCGGCGCTGGCCTTGGGGGTGACCGGCGTCTTCTTGCCCGAGGGCGCGGACTTGTCCTTTTTGGGTGTCGGTTTCGGCGCCGCAGGCTCGGTCCCGGGAGGCGCGCTGCCCGGCGTGAACACGCTGGTCACGCGGCCCGCCGTCGAACCGGAGAACACCTGCGCCTGGCCGGTGCCGAGATCGTAGATCAGGCGGTCGCCCTGCGTCACGTTGGTGCCTTGGCTCAAGGTCACATTGCCGATGAGGGTCACCTTGTTCAGGTCCTTGTCGTAGGTGCCGGCGTCGCCGGTGCCGACCTGGTCCTTGGAAATCAGGGTGACCGGGCCTTTCGCGTCCATGTGCCTGACGGAACTGCCCGTGGTCGGGGCACCGACCGCGGGCTGCGCCGCCGCGGTGGCGCCTGCCGGCGGATCCTGCTTCGTGAGCAGGATCGTGAGCATGGACGCCTTCAAGGTGGAATCGCCCTGCACCGCCACCACGTTTCCGGTGTAGATCAGCTTTTGATCCTTGTCGAAATAGTCGAGCTTGTCCGCGGTTATGTTGACCGGCTCCTTCGAGCCGGCACCGGGCAGGAGGGGGACGGCGGACGGCGGGGCCGCGTTCACCTTCTTGGCGGGAACAGGCGCCGCCGCGAGGCCGGGGGCCATCCCGGCGAGGATACAGACCGACCCCACCAACGCCGCCGCGATCACGCGCGCGCCGATCCCCGGGAACCGCGCCCCGCGCGTCATGGGTTGGTGGCCTTCAGGCTGCCGACCGTCGTCGCGGCGGCCGGCGCGGGCAGCAGGAGCGAGCGCACGTGACCCTCGAAGGTCACCTGCTTGCCGTTGTCGACCATGTGCATGGAATCCGCGATCACGGTGCCGGTGCTCATCACGACGGTCACGGCATCCCGGGTATCGACGCTTCCCGTCTTGAACTCGACGAACGCCGAGGACATGCGCACGTCGGAGCCGGCGTCGGTCGTGAGGTGGACGTCCTGCTTCAGCTGCATGGTTTCCTTCGAACTGTCGTAGATGCCGAAGCTCGACACGACGTGAGCGAGAGACCCGTCGGACATGGTGACGTGCGCGTCGATCTCGTGGAGTTCGAGGATGTTGGGCGTCTTCGCGTCCTGCACCGCGGATTTCGCGAGCACCGTGTAGGGCCGCCCGTCCGTGTGGAAGCCGGCGAGCTTCGGCCGTTCCATCGTCACCCGGGTCCCGTTCAAGCCGAGACCCTCCACCGACAGGCCGGGCATCGCGGACCGGAACGAATTGAACGCCGCGAAGACCAGGATCGCCGCCATGCCGGCGATGACGACGGACATGATCGTGCGCCGCAGGAGCCGCACGCGCCACGTATGGCGGCCGGCGGCCCGGAACGCGTCGAGCCGGGACAGGCGCGCGCGGGCGGGCGCCGGAAACCTTTCGCGGGCGAGTGAGGTCATGCACGATACCCGGTCGCGTGGAAGCGACTGACAATCACATCAGCATGCCACCGAGGAATGGCCAAGTTATGACCCGACATCGCCTGCGATTTCGCGGGATCGCGTCGCCGTCGCGTCTATTCGTGGGCGAATATGTCGTGATCGGGCCAGCCGAGCAGGTCGAGGCGGGCCCGCGTCGGCAGGAAGCCGAAGCACTGGCGCGCGACATCCCCCCGCCCCTCGCGCGCGAGCAGGACGTCGAGCTTGCCCCGCAGCGCGTGAAGATGAAGGACGTCCGAAGCCGCGTAGCTCACCTGGGCATCCGACAGGGTTTCGGCACCCCAATCCGACGATTGCTGCTGTTTCGACATATCGACGCCGAGAAGGTCCCGACAAAGGTCGCGCAGCCCGTGCCGGTCCGTGTACGTGCGCACGAGCTTGGAAGCGATCTTGGTGCAGTAAAGCGGACCCGCCATGACGCCGAAAGCGTGGAACATCACGGCGATGTCGAAGCGGGCGTAGTGGAACAGTTTGGTCACGGCCGGATCGGCGAGCAGCGCCGCGAGGTTCGGCGCCTCGCGCTGCCCGGGGGCGATCTGTACCACGTCCGCGGTGCCGTCCCCGCGCGACAGTTGCACCACGCACAAGCGGTCGCGATGCGGCCTGAGGCCGAGCGTTTCGGTGTCGATCGCGACGCTCGCCCCGAAGCCGCTGCCGGGCGGCAGGTCGCCCTTGTGATATCGGATGGTCATCGGGACACGCACCGCCGGGTTCCTGATCCCGGGCCGCCCGGCAAGCATGGGCGACCCGGCGCCCGCGACGCGGGCCGCGCACCATCGGCCGGACCGGTCCGGTTTTCAATGCGGACGAGATCTCAGCGGGTGTCGCGGGCGCGGCACGATCGATCGGCTTCGGGAGCGGCCGGGGCGCCAGGTCATCCCGCGATCGCGGCCTGCGCCTCCTCGAAGGGCAGGCCGTGCGCCTCCGCCACGGGACGACAGGTGACGGCGCCGCGACACACGTTGAGGCCGGCCCGCAGGTGCGGGTCCTCCATGAGGGCGGCGCGCCACCCCTTGTCGGCCAGGACGACCGCGAACGGCAGGGTCGCGTTGTTCAGCGCGAACGTCGACGTGCGGGCCACCGCGCCGGGCATGTTGGCCACGCAATAGTGCACGACGCCGTCGACCACGTAGGTAGGATGCGAGTGGGTCGTGGCGCGGGACGTCTCGACGCAGCCGCCCTGGTCGATGGCGACATCGACGATCACGGCGCCCGGCTTCATGGTGCCGACCATGGCCCGGGTGACGAGCTTGGGGGCGGCCGCACCCGGCACCAGCACGGTACCGATCAGGAGGTCGGCCCGCCGCACGAGCTCGGCGATCGCGGCCCGGGTCGAGAACACCGTGGACACGGCGGTCCCGAACTGCGCGGACAGCCGTTTCAAGGTGTCGCCGGAGCGGTCGACCACCGTCACCCTGGCGCCCATGCCGACCGCGATCGTCGCCGCGTGCGTGCCCGATACGCCGCCGCCGAGGATGACGACTTCCGCGGCGGGCACGCCGGGCACCCCGCCGAGCAGGATGCCGCGCCCCCCTTGCGCCTTTTCGAGCGCGTGCGCCCCGACTTGGGGCGCGAGCCGCCCGGCGACTTCCGACATCGGCGTGAGGAGGGGCAAGGCGCCCGCGGCCGAGGTCACGGTTTCGTAGGCGATGCAGATCGCGCCGGAGGCGATGAGGTCGCGGGTCTGCTCGGCGTCGGGCGCGAGATGCAGGTAGGTAAACAGGATCTGGCCGGCGCGGAGCCTCTTGCGCTCCGCCGCGAGCGGCTCCTTCACTTTGACGATCATGTCGGCCTCGCCGAAGATCCGGTCGGGACCGTCCGCGAGTTCGGCACCGGCCGCGCGGTAGTCGCCGTCGCTCGCGCCCGCACCCGCCCCCGCGCCGGCTTCGATCAGGACCGAATGGCCATGGTGGACCAATTCGGCCACGGACGAAGGGATCAGCCCAACCCGAAACTCGTTGTCCTTGACTTCGCTCGGTACGCCGATGCGCATGGCCCGCCTCCTTTGACGGCCCTCGGCCATCTCGACGGACCACGATAGGGCACGCGCCCCGCACGTTTCGGTTGAATTAGGCCTTGCCGAAGGGTTCACGACGCACGATATTGCGCCAGGCCGGCGAAATCCGGCACATTCTTCGGGTCCGCGATATCGATGCCGGATGACCGCGACCGGGCCATCCTCAGGGCCTTGCAGCATGACGGCCGACTGACCAACGCCGATCTCGCGGCCAAGGTGAACCTGTCCCCATCGGCTTGCCTGCGCCGCGTGCGCGCGCTCGAAGATCGCGGCATGATCGCCGGCTACGCGGCGCTGCTCGACGAACGGGCCCTGGGCCTGCCGGGTGTGGCCTTCGTGCTCGTCACGCTCGACCAGCAGGGCCGTGCCGCGCTCGACCGGTTCGAGGCGGAGGTCGGCCGGCACCCCGAGATCCTGGAGTGCTACCTGCTCGCCGGGGCGGCCGATTATCTCGTCCGCGTCGCCTACGCCGACGCGAGCGACTTCGAGCGCATCCACACCGCGACTCTGACGCAACTGCCCGGCGTCGTGCGGGTGCAATCGACCCTGGCGCTGCGCACCGTCAAGAAGACGACCGTGCTGCCGGTGTGACGCCTCTGGTCCTGGACACCGCGCGGAAGGCGGGCGGAAGCCCTAGGTCAGCCGGCCGCGGCGCCCGTCTAGCGCCCGAGGCCGGAGGCCCCGGAGCTGCGCTTCAGCGCCCGGCGGTGCGCCACGAGGCCGGCGGTCGAGCCGTCGAGGTCGGCCGTGGAGGCGTCGGCGTCGGCGACGATCGGCGCGAGCTTGCCGGCCAGTTCCTTGCCGAGTTCGACCCCCCATTGGTCGAAGGGGTTCGTGTCCCACACCGCCGCCATGGTGAACACGCGGTGCTCGTAGAGCGCGATCAAGCGACCCAGCATGCGGGGCGTGAGTTGCTTGTACATGAAGGTCGAGGTCGGCCGGTTGCCCGAGAACACCTTGTGGGGCGCGAGCGCTTCGACGGCGTCGGGCTTCATCCCCGACCGGGCGAGCTGCGCCCGCACCTCGTCGAGGGTGCGCCCCATCATCAGCGCCTGCGATTGGGCGAGGCAGTTGGCGACCAGCAACTCGTGGTGATGTTCGTCGGCCTTGGTCGGCTCGGCCGCCACGAGGAAGTCGATCGGCACCACTTCCGTACCCTGGTGGAGGAGCTGGAAGAAGGCGTGCTGGCCGTTGGTGCCCGGTTCCCCCCACACCACGGGACCGGTGCCGTCCCGCACGTCGCTGCCGTCGAGGTGGACGTGCTTGCCGTTGCTTTCCATGTCGAGCTGCTGGAGGTAGGCGGGGAAGCGCCCGAGCCGCTGGTCGTACGGGATCACGGCCTGGGTCGCGAAGCCCCAGACGTTGCGGTACCAGACACCGAGCAGGCCCATCAGCACGGGAATGTTGCTCTCGAGCGGCGCCTCGCGGAAATGGGTGTCGACATCGAAGCCGCCGCGCAGGAACTGCTCGAACGCGTTCGGGCCGATGGCGATGACGAGCGCGAGGCCGATGCTCGACCAGATGGAATATCGGCCCCCGACCCAGTCCCAGAACCCGAACACGCGGTCGGCGTCGATGCCGAACTCGCCCACGAGGTCGAGCTTCGTCGACACGGCCGCGAAATGGTGGCCGACCGCGTCCTCGCCGAGCGCGGCCACGATCCAGGCCCGCGCCGAGCGCGCGTTGGTCATGGTTTCGAGGGTAGTGAAGGTCTTCGAGGAGATGATGAACAGCGTCACGGCCGGGTCGAGTCCGGCCAGCGTGTCGCCGAGGTCGGCGCCGTCGACGTTCGACACGAAATGCGTGCGGATGTGGTCGCTGCCGAACGGCGCCAGCGCGCGGGCCGCCATGGCGGGGCCGAGATCCGAACCGCCGATGCCGATGTTGACGATGTCCGTCATGGGCCTGCCCGTGGCCCCCGGCAGGGAGCCGTCGCGGATGCCCGTCGCGAAGGCCGCCACGCGCGCCCGCTCGGCCGCGACGACGGGGATCACATCCGTGCCGTCGACCATCACGGGCTCGCCGGAGAAGTCGCGCAACGCCGTGTGCAAGGCGGCGCGATGTTCGGTCGGGTTGACGATGGCGCCCGCGAACATGCGGTCGCGCTTGCCTTCGAGGTCGGCCGCGCGCGCGATGGCCATGAGTTCGGCCATCGCGCCGTCGTCGACGCGATGCTTCGAATAATCGAACACGAGGTCGTCGAGCGCGACGTGATAGCGCCCGAACCGGGAGGGATCGCGCGCGAAAAGGTCGTTCAGCGTCGTGCCGGCGAATTTCTGCTTGTAGGCGCGGGCCGTCGCGAATCTCTGGTCGTCGCTCGTCGTGGTCATGGGTGTCCTCGTCATCGTCGCCCGGAATGATCGAATGCCATGACGGGAAGGTGAAGCCGGCCGTTCGCAGCCTTACTACACCGACTCCCCCGATCGCGCTTCGGCGTGTCGCGCGAGCCGCTGCGGTCCGTCAGGCGTGGAGGCGATCGTCCCACCACACAGGCTGTGGCAATTCGAAGGTGATCGTCCGCGCGTCCGCGTGCAGCGGGTTGACGAGGATGTTGCGTTCGAGCCGCGCCGGGATCGACGGCACGAGAAGCAGCGCGGTGCGACGCTCCCGGCACCAGGCTTCGCCGAACACCTTGCACAGGTCTTCCCGCTTTCCGTCCCACCCCGGGTGTTTCTCCGTCTGGAAAACCTCGTAGCTGACGCCGTTCGGTATCGTGATCCGAATGTAGTGCTGATCGGGCGGCAGGATCGCGCTCGAGTGCACCAGCTTTTCCAGCATGGCGGTCGAGTAGTGCTCCGACGTATAGATCATGGGGCTCGCGACCGTGTTCCATCGCCCCGGGTAAAGCCGCGACCCCTCCGCGTCGTAGATTGGGTGCGCGCCGTCCGGATCACCGATCCGGAAACACGTGAGGACACGATCGGTCCTCTGCCCCCTCACACGCCGCCGCCATAGGCGGCCCGCCCCAGCACGTTGATCACGACATCGGCGCCGGGACCCGTCGCGAGCGCCACATCGAGGGGGGGCTTGCCGTCGAGCATCGCATGCGGGCGCGCGAGGAACTCCCGCGCCTTGACGGCATCCCCGTAGATGTCGAGCGCGAAGCTGAACACCTTCGCGAGCCTGGCCAGCCGGTCGCCTTCCTCGGTCGTCAACCGCTTCGACGAGGATGTCCTCCGCCGCTCCAGCGTCGCCTTGGAGACCAGCCGGAACTTGAAACGCGTGTCCTCCGGCGCGACGAACCCTGCCAAACTGTCGAGGGCGCTGACAGGCAGCCCGCCCTCGACCGAGCGGGCCAGGTCGAGACGGGAGCCGCCACTCGGCGGCTTGATGCCGAGCAGCGTTTCGATGGTGGCCGGCGATGTCGGCATGCGTCACCCTTGGACCAGATGACGCCGATATGCGCCTCAGTTGAGGCGAAAGCAAGCGATTCCGAACCTTGCATGCGTCGCAACGGCGAGCCGGCGTGAGGGTCCGCCGAGCGACCGCGGGCCGCTCGACCTGGCGCAGCGCGCAACGCGACTTGACCGGACGGCCGCAAGAGGACACCTCCGGGGCCGGCACCCTGCGCGGGTCCCACAAACGCTTTGCGAGCCCCGACCATCCATGCCTCCCCCGCTCCTGCAACTGACCGGCATCCGCTTCACGCTCGGCGGACGCCCGCTCCTCGACGGCGCCGACCTCCAGGTCACCCGGGGGGATCGCATCTGCCTCGTCGGCCGCAACGGGTCGGGCAAGTCGACGCTGATGCGGATCGCGACGGGCGATCTCGAAGCGGACGGCGGCAAGCGCTTCCTTCAACCCGACGCGCGCATGCGGGTGCTGTCGCAGGAACCCGACCTGTCGGGCTTTTCGGACGTCCTGTCCTACGTCGAGGCGGGCCTCGGACCCACCGACGACCCCTATCGCGCCCGCGCGATGCTCGAAGAGCTGGGCCTCAGCGGCGAGGAAGATCCAGCGCGGCTGTCGGGTGGCGAAACGCGCCGCGCCGCCCTGGCCCGCGTTCTCGCGCCCGAACCCGACATCATCCTGCTCGACGAGCCGACGAATCACCTCGACCTGCCCGCGATCGAGTGGCTGGAGGGCGCGCTCGGCAAGCTGCGTTCTGCGCTCGTGCTGGTCAGCCACGACCGGCGCTTCCTGACGACGCTGTCGCGCGCCACGGTTTGGCTCGACCGGGGCGTCACGCGCCGCATCGAGGAGGGTTTCGGCGGTTTCGAGGCGTGGCGCGACGCGACCCTCGAACAGGAGGAACTCGATCGCCACAAGCTCGACCGCAAGATCGCCGCGGAAGAAGACTGGATGCGCTACGGTGTCACGGCGCGGCGCAAGCGCAACGTCGGCCGGGTGGCGGGGCTGGCGGCGCTGCGGCAGGCGAAGCGGGACGCGCGCGGGCCCGTCGGGCTCGCCACGCTGACGGTGTCCGACGCGGGCACCTCGGGCAAGCTCGTGATCGAGGCCGACGGCGTCGGCAAGAGCTATGGCGCGCGCGCGATCGTGCGGGATTTCTCCGCGCGCGTGATCCGCGGCGATCGGCTCGGCATGGTGGGGCCGAACGGCGCCGGCAAGACCACGCTCCTGAACCTCCTCACCGGGCGTCTGCCGCCCGACAGCGGCGCCGTGCGCCTCGGCGCCAACGTGGCGCTGGCGACCTTGGACCAGGCGCGGGCGAGCCTCCGCCCCACGACGACGCTCGCGGACGCGCTGACGGGCGGGCGCGGCGACCAGGTGGTCGTGAACGGGCTCACGAAGCACGTCATCGGCTACATGAAGGAATGGCTGTTCGGGCCGGAACAGTCGCGCACGCCCGTCGGCCGGCTGTCGGGGGGCGAGCGCGGGCGCCTGATGCTGGCGCGCGCGCTGGCCCTGCCTTCGAACCTCCTCGTGCTCGACGAGCCGACCAACGACCTCGACCTCGAAACGCTCGACCTGCTGCAGTCCATGCTGGCCGACTATCCCGGCACGGTCGTCGTCGTGAGCCACGACCGCGACTTCCTCGACCGCGTCGCCACCTCGGTCGTGGTTGCGGAAGGGGACGGACGCTGGGTCGAATACGCCGGCGGTTTCACCGACATGGTGGCGCAGCGCGGGTCGGACGGCTTCGCGCTCGCCACGCCGGAGCGGGGCGAAACGGCGCCGGTGGCGGCGACGCCGGCGCCCGCCAGGGCGCCATCCCCCGCCCTCGGCAAGCGCCGCCTCAGCTTCAAGGACAAGCACGCGCTCGACACCTTGCCGGGCCGCATGGACGAATGGCGCGGCCTGAAGGGCCGGCTCCGCTCGGCGCTCGACGATCCCGGCCTTTATGCCCGCGAGCCGGCACGCTTCGCCACGCTGTCGTCGAACCTCGCCGAGGTGGAAGCCAAGCTCGCCGCCGCCGAGGACGAATGGCTGACGCTCGAGATGCTGCGCGAAGACGCGGAGGGGTAACACCCCGGTCCTGTCGGCAGATGTGGGTGCGCACGCGCCCGGGAACAGCGCCCAGACAGGATGAGCCGCGCCTCAAGGAGCCGTCCGGGGCCGTCCGGGGATTTGTACGACCCCCAGGCGCACGGCCGAGGGCTGTTCGTCCTCCGAGCGGGTCCGCGTGCCCGCAAGACGACGACCTTGCGGGCACGCGGGGCGAAGATCCTCCTCGGTTCCGCCGAGCGCCGGCCTACCCGACGGCCCTTACCGGGAAAGACCGGCGCTCCTGCGCTCCCCGAACGAATAAAGCGGCTCCCGGGGTGTTCACATGCGGCAACCACAAGGAGACGGCGGTGATGCGTCGATGCGGAACCCACGCTTTGCAGAGGGGCGCAAAACCTTCCTGAGGCTTGCGATCGAGTCGTGGAGCTGGCCGCCACCCGACGCGACCACCCCATGCCCTTGAGTTTTCCTTCGCACCTGCGGCAAGAACACGGAACGCGGACGCGTCGGCCGGCATTGCCTGGGCGGTCGGGGGACGAACGCAATGGCGAAACGGGGTACGGCACCGCACAGGCCGGGATCGGCGCTGGTCAACATTTCCGTCCTGGGCTTGGCCCTGGTCGGCATTTTCGCGAGGCGCGATCGGCTGCCGGCGACCGCCGCGGGCGGCACCGTTCCGCCGCGGGACGAAGGCCGGACGGCCGACGCCGGACAGGCGCGCTCGCCGCTGGGCCAGGGCAGCGACCCGGGCGGCGCCCCGGCGATCGAGCATCGACCCGGCGTCATCGGCATCGGCCGCGCCATCGTCGACCGGATCGGGCGCGACAATATAACGCTGGTCGCGGCGGGCGTCGCCTTCTACGTGCTGCTGGCATTGTTTCCGGCGCTCGCCGCCATGGTGTCGCTCTACGCGCTGGTCGGCAATCCGGCGGACGTGGCGGCGCGCATCAGCGACTACGGCGGCCTGCTTCCTCCCGCGGCCCTGAAGCTCATCACGGACGGGCTCAACAGCTTCGCCCAGAAAAGCGGGTCGCAGTTGTCCCTCGCGCTGATCACAGGCCTGCTGCTGGCACTGTGGAGCGCCCGCGCCGGCATCTCGTCGGTGATGACCGGCCTCAACATCGCGTACGAGGAAACGGAGAAGCGCTCCTTCATCATGCAGAACGTCGTGGCGCTCGCCATGACGCTGGCGGGTGTGGTGTTCTCGGTGCTGATCATTCTGGCGGTGGCGGTGGTCCCGGCCGTCCTGGCCTTCGTGCATCTCGACTCCCTGGCGGCGCAGTTGGTCGCGATCGCGCGCTGGCCCATCCTGGCGCTGATCGTCGTGCTCGGCTTCGCGGTGATGTACCGGTACGCGCCGTCGCGCTCGCATCCGCGCTGGCGCTGGATCACCTGGGGTTCGGGCATCGCCACCGTGCTGTGGATGATCGGCTCGTTCGCGTTCTCGATCTACGTGAGCAAATTCGGCTCGTATGACGCGATGTACGGCTCGCTCGGGGCGGTCGTCGTCATGCTGCTTTGGTTCTGGGTCAGCGCGCTCGTGCTCCTGCTCGGCGCCGAGATCGACTCCGAACTCGACAAGCGCGATGCCGAGGGCGGCCATCCGCTGGCCGGCCTCGCGCCCGGTTCCGGTCCGCCGAGATAGCGACGGCCCCTGCCCCGGCGTGATATGATCTTGCGGTCGCCGAGCAGGCGACCTTGGATCTCCTCGACATGAGCATTGGCGACGAGACCGCCGACGATGGCGACGGATTCCCGGATCGGCACCGACGCTACGCTTTCCTTGTTTATCGCGAGATAGCCGGCCGCATCATCGACGACCCTGGCCTCGTCGAACTCGGACGGGAGCACCTCGACCGCTTCGCGGCGAGGGATCCCAGACAGCGCGACGCCTTCGCGGTGTGGGACGCGCTCCTCAAAGAACCTGCGTCGACGATCGCGGCTCGGCTGACGGAAAGGTCGGCGGATGGCGACTATCTGCGTGAGACCGCCCCCGCTTTCGGTGCGCTGCCCGGATCGGTGCGCCAGCGCCTCCTGTTGCAGGCGCGCTCGCCGTTGAAGGGGGAGCCGGATGCCGGCGTCGAGGGACTACTCGCCGCGATGCGCGCCAAAGTCACGTTCCTGACCAAGGATCATATCGGCCATCTGATCCGCGCGGCGGCCGGCGTCACCCGGCATGACCGGTTCGTCCTCGTCGGCACAGGCGCCGTCATCGCGCGGGAAAAACACGTCGCCCTCGATCTCATGCACACGCGGGAGATCGACGTCTACGTCGACGGCGACGACGCCGCATCCGATCTGATCGACGGTTCGATCGGGGAGGGATCGCCGTTCGACGTGGCGTTCGGGTACTACGCGCATGGTGTCGGGCCCCGGACGGCGTGCCTCCCGAACGGTTGGGACCGTCGCGCCAAAGCGGTGGAATTCCCGCACGCACCGGGGGTGACGTGCTTGTGCCCTGACGCGACGGATATCGCCGTTTCCAAGCTTTGCGCTTGGCGCGACAAGGATCGGGCATGGCTCGCGGCAGGGATCGCGAGCGGTCTTCTGGACCCGGCGGTCCTGCGGGTCCGCGCGCACGATATCGCGGATGAGTCGGCCCCGCCCGTCGAGGAACTCCGGCGGCGGCTCGAAACGCTGACGCCCGCCCCGCGGCGGTGAAGAACGGCCGGGGGCGCGACCCGTTCGGCGCCTCCGGTGCGCGGTTCAGCGCGCCGGCGGCGTGGGCGCCCGCGCCGCGTTCGGCAGGGAGCCGAACAAACGTCCCCGTTCCGTCCACAGAACCACGCCGAGAGCCAGAAGGCCGCAGGTCGCGAAGCCGAGGGTCAGGGGCGCGACGGTGCCGTCGAATTGCTGGCCGATGACGAAACCCAGGATGGCGCCGCCGAGTATGGTCACGAAGCCCTGGACCGAAGACGCCGTGCCGGCGACGTGGCCGAGCGGCCCCATGCCGAGCGCGCCGAAGTTCGACACCACGAGGCCGAAGCAGAACATCATGGCCGCCTGGAGCAGCGCGAAGCTCCACAAGGTCTCGGCGCCGCTCAACGCGACGCCGGCGTGGACGACCGCGATGGCCACGAAGCCCAGCAGCGCCGCGTGGGACACGGCACGGGTGCCGAGCCGGACGACGACCTTGGCGTTCAAGAGCGAGGACAGCGCGATGAACAGCGCCACGAACGCGAAGATGGCGGCGAACAGGTCCTTCGCGCCGAACACGGTCTCGAAGACCTGCTGGGCCGAGTTGATGAAGCCGAACAGCGCGCCGAGGATCAACGTCGAGGCCAGCATGTAACCGAGCGCGATGCGATTGCGGAGGCATAGCCAGAAGGCACCCATCACGCGGGCCGGGACCATCGGCATGCGATCCTCCGCGTGCAGGGTTTCCGGCAAGCGGACCGCCGTCCAGACCGCGACGGCGAGGGCGCCCCCCGCCAGCGCGTAGAAGATCCCCTGCCAGGGTGCGACGCGCATGATCAGTTGCCCGATCGAGGGGGCGAACACCGGCACCGCCAGGAACACGATGAAGGCGAGCGACATGACGCGCGCCATCGGCCGTCCGGAATAACAATCGCGGACGATCGAGGCCGCCAGCACGCGGGTGGCGGCGGCGCCGACGCCCTGGACGACGCGCGCCAGGATGAGCCAACCGAGCGAGCCCGCCCAGGCCGCGGCGAGGCTCGCCGCCACGTAGATGGCGAGGCCGACGAGGATGGGGCGCTTGCGGCCGAACCGGTCGGCCAAGGGACCGTAGACGATCTGCGCCGCCCCGAAACCGAGCAGGTAAGCGGTGACGATCCATTGCCGTGCGTTGCCGCCGACGACGCCGAGATCGTGGCCGATCGCGGGCAGGGCCGGCAGCATGGAGTCGATGGCGAGCGCGTTCGTCGCCATCAGGGCGGCGATCAGCGCGACGAACTCCCCGAACCCCATGCCGGGATGCGGAACCGGCGCCGCGCGGGACCCGCCGGCGTCAAACGTCATCACCTTGTTCATCAGAGAGTTCGCCTTCTGGCCGGGTCCGCGCCCACCGGGGCACGACGCCGTGAAAGGCCCCCGACCGCGCTCAGAACACCACCGTCTTGTGCCCGTTGAGCAGGACGCGCCGCTCGAGATGCAGCTTGACACCGCGCGCGAGCACGCGTGCCTCGACGTCGCGTCCCACGGCCACGAAATCCTCCGCCGAAAGCGCGTGGGTCACCCGCTCGGTCTCCTGTTCGACGATCGGGCCCTCGTCGAGATCGGGCGTGACGTAGTGGGCGGTGGCGCCGATCAGCTTGACGCCCCGTTCGTGGGCCTGATGGTAGGGCTTCGCGCCTTTGAAGCTCGGCAGGAACGAGTGGTGGATGTTCATCACCCGACCGGACAGCCGCGTCGACAGGTCGTTCGACAGTACCTGCATGTAACGCGCGAGAACGACGAGGTCGACCCCGGTTTCCTCCACCAGGGCCAGCACGCGGCCCTCCTGGTCGGCCTTGTTGTCCTTGCTCACCGGCCAGCAATGGAAAGGGATGCCCGAGCGCTCCGCGGTGACGCGGCTTTCCTCGTGGTTCGAGACGATGGCGGTGACCTCCGCCCGCAGCCAGCCGACGCGGATCTGATAAAGGAGATGCTGCAGGCAATGGTCGAACTTCGACACGAGCACGAGCACCCGGGGCGTGGCGTCGCCGTCCGTCAGCGTGCTCTCCATGCCGAACTGCTCGACCGCGCTCCGCAGCGCGCCGCGGATCACCCCGTGCCCCACTTCGCCCGGCGCCGAGAACGCGATCCGCATGAAAAAGCGGTTCGTCGAGCGGTCCCAGTATTGCGCGCTTTCGATGATGTTGCCGCCGATCGCCGCGATGCTGGCGGTGACGCGCGCGACGATGCCCGGCCGGTCGGCGCACGACAAGGTGAGGATATGGATCCGCTCGGAGACGGCCGCGTCCGCCGCCGGGGCGGGCGAGGTTTGGACCGGGGGCATCGAGGTCTTCCTTGGAGCCGTTCCCGAGCACCGGCAAGGCACCCTGTCGGTCGCGGCCGCGCATCTCCTGATGGAAATATCCGCCCGCGGCAATGGTTTCCTCGCCGGCGGGCCACGAATGCGCATCGTCCCATGTCGGAGCGGCAGAACGATGGCGGCCGGCGGGCCGGGCCTCGCGAACGCCGCGCTCAGGCGGGTCGAGCAGTCACAAAGGTGAATACGAGCCTTGCATTTTTGTGGGAGCGAGTGTTCAATAGGTTGATCGGCGCGAGAAACCCGCGAGACAGCGGCCCAAGTCTAGGGAGGAACGTCCGCGAACTGGCGCGGTTGCCCCGCGCCTGTGGGCCCGGCTCCTCCCCGAAAGCCCCGCCGACCCGTTCCCGTGACGTTACGAACCGCCGCCGACGCGTTCTCGTCGAGACGAAAACCCCCGGCGAGGCATCGACCGATCGGTCTGCATCGCTTCGTCGAACCCGCGGACGAAACCCTCGGAAGCGAAGGCGGCTTCAAGCCCCCGACCGTGTCACCCGTCCTTGCGGCGATGTTCGACCGAGAAACCCGCGCCCTCCCGCCGGTAGAGCACGATATCGCCGACATGGACGGTGCCGAGGTCCACGTCGCGGTCGGGCAGGATGGCCGTGGCCCGCTGCCCATTGAACACCAGGATCTGGTGCTCGCGGCCGGCCCCCAACGCCGCCCATCGCTTGAACTGCGCGTAGTACGGCTCCTTGCGCCAGGATGTCGGCGCGCCGGTGTCGGGCGCGACCACCATGCGCCGGCCCTCCATCTCGGTGGTGAGAACGAATTTCGCCCGGTCCGGCCGCCATTCCGGGCCGAGGTTCGGGTTCCGCATCCAGTGGCAGTAGAATAGCCGGCAAGTGTTCGGCCGCGTCTCGTGGATGCCGCAACCGCGCCCGGTGACGACGTGGACGCACCAAACCGCCGGCTTCTTGTCGAGTTCCGGGATGCCGAACGTCTTGCAGCACATCGTGCAGGAGCCGCAGGCGCGGCCCGGCGCGAGGGCCGCAGTGGGGACGGCCGCGGCGGTCATGCGCTCGCGAGTTCCGCCCGGACCTCGTCGATGATCGCCTTGGTGCGCGAGCGCGTCATCTTGGCGATGTCGTCCTGGTATTTGAGCAGCACGCCCAGCGTGTCGGACACGAGCGCGGGATCGAGCGACACCGCGTCGAGCTCGGTCAGCGCCGTGGCCCAATCGAGCGTTTCGGCGACGCCGGGCGACTTGAACACGTCCTCCTTGCGGATGCGCTGGACGAAGGCCACGAGTTCGCGCGTCAGCGCCGCGGGCGCGCGGGGCGCCTTGGCGGCGACGATCCGGCGCTCGCGCTCGGCGTCGGGAAAGTCGACCCAGTGGTACAGGCAGCGACGTTTCAGCGCGTCGTGGATATCGCGCGTGCGGTTCGAGGTGATGACCACGATCGGCGGCTCGCGCGCCTTGACGGTGCCGAGTTCGGGGATCGTCACCTGGAAGTCCGAGAGGATTTCGAGGAGGAAGGCCTCGAACGCGTCGTCGGCGCGGTCGAGTTCGTCGATCAGCAGCACCGGCGGGCCTTCGGGGGCGGGTTCGAGCGCCTGCAGCAGCGGCCGCTTGACGAGGTAGCGCTCGGAAAACACGTCCTCGGCCAGGCGCTCGCGATCGGCGGCCCCGCCCGCCTCGGCGAGCCTGATGGCCATCATCTGGCGGGCGTAGTTCCACTCGTACACGGCCGACGACACGTCGAGCCCCTCGTAGCATTGCAGACGGATCAGCTTGCGGCCGAGCGCCGCCGCCAGCACCTTGGCGATCTCGGTCTTGCCGACGCCGGCCTCGCCTTCGAGCAGCAACGGCCGGTGCAGGCGCAAGCTCAGGAACAGCACGGTCGCGAGCGCGCGGTCGCCGACATAGCCGCCGCCCGCGAGCAATCGCAGCGTGTCGTCGATGGACGCGGGGACGTGCCGGGGGGGCATGAAGGACCGGGTTCGAAGGCGGGGAGGAGCCGCTGAAGTCGCTGACGCCCGATGCTTATCAGAGCGGATGGCACATCCCCAACCCTTACATCGCCGCGCGCCCTTCCCGTCCAAAAACCGCTCATCCCCGACGGAAGCCGGGACTCGGCGAGCGGCTGTTCAGCGCCAATCCGCGACGGGGACGGGCGGCGCGGGGTCAAATCCCGCATCGCGCATCGCCAGCCCGCAGAGCCGCGCGGCCTCGTCCGAGAAGCAGCAGAACAGCACGCGCTCTATCGTGCCCGGATCGCGCGTCGCGTCGCGCACGGCGGCGAGCGACACGCGCGCGGCCTCGGCCAAGGGGTAGCCGTAGATGCCGGTCGAAATGCCGGGGAACGCGATCGAGGCGAGCCCCTCGGCCTTCGCGATCTCGATCGAACGCCGGTAGCAGGAGGTCAACAACCCCGCCTCGCCCCGCCCGCCGCCGTGCCACACCGGGCCGACCGCGTGGATGACGTGCCTGGCCGGCAGGCGATAGCCGCGGGTGGGCTTCGCGTCGCCGGTGGCGCAGCGGCCGAGCGTCCGGCATTCGGCGAGGAGTTCCGGGCCGGCGGCACGGTGAATGGCGCCGTCGACCCCACCGCCGCCGAGCAAACTCCCGTTGGCGGCGTTGACGATCGCGTCGACGGGACACCGCGTGATGTCGCCCGTGACGATCTCCGGCGTCATGGGCTCGCTCCGCTCAACGCGTCACGGATCCTGCAGGGTCGCGCGCCACGATGGTCATCGGCCGTCGGAACGAAAGCCACTCCGGCGCCCGCCGGCGGACGGCACGAGAAGGCCGCGACCTTTCAACGACGGGGGCGGATCGAGGGTCCGCGTGCGATCGACGCCGCTGGGAGCAGCGCGCCACCGGCGGCGCCGTGCGGGGGGCCGCGCCTACCGGTTGGCGGCCTTGACGGCGCGGCGGGCGATGACGCCGATGAGGTGCGCCCGGTAGGCGGCATCGGCATGGATGTCCGAATTCAGCCCCTCGGACGCGATCGTCACCCCGGCGATGGCCGACTCGCTGAACGCGCGCGACAGCGCTTCCTCGAAGGGTTTGGCGCGAAACACGCCCGAAGCGCCCGCCCCCGTCACCGTCACGCGCACGCCGTCCGCACGCTTGGCCACGAACACGCCGACGAGCGCGTAGCGCGACGCCGGATTGCGGAACTTCTCGTAGCCGGCCTTCTCGGGAATCGGGAAGGACAGCTTGGTGATGATCTCGCCTTCCTGGAGCGCGGTCTCGAACATGCCGAGGAAGTAATCGTCGGCCGCGATCGCGCGCTTGTTGGTTTGGATCGTGGCACCGAGCGCGAGGCAGGCGGCCGGGTAATCGGCCGCGGGGTCGTTGTTGGCAACGGCCCCCCCCATGGTGCCGCGTGCCCTGACCGCGGGGTCGCCGACGACGCCCGCCATGCCGGCGAGCGCGGGGATCGCGCGCTTGAGCACCTCCGCCGTGGCGATCTCGCCATGACGCGTCAGCGCCCCGACGACGATGCTGTCGCCCTCCCGCGTGACGCCGGACAGGGATTTGCGCACCTCTTCGAGGTCGATGATGTCGGACGGGCTCGCGAGCCGCAGCTTCATCGCCGGCAGCAGCGTCTGCCCGCCGGCGAGGAGCTTGGCGTCGGGGTTACCGGACAGCAGGGCCGCGGCCTCGGCGACCGTGCTCGGGCGGTGGTAGTTGAAGGCGTACATGGCGCGAGCCTTTCGGAACGAACAATCCGGTGAGTTTAGCCGCTCATCCCGGCGAAAGCAGGCACCAAGCCGGTCGTGCCCGTGGACCCCGGCTCGCGCCGGGATGAGCGGCGGACGTCGCGGCGAACTTACTCCGCCGCCGTTTTCATGACGGAGCGTTGCGCGGCGCGCCACACGGCCTGGGGCGCCGCCGGCATCGCGATGTCCTCGTGCCCGAGCGCGTCCGTGATGGCGTTGACGACCGCTGGCGGGGCCGCGATGGCGCCCGGATGACCGGTCGCGAGGGCGGGCCCATATGGCCCGTCGCACCCCCTCCCGGCGGCCTTTGGCTTTGGCCGCTATTCGGCCGCCGCGATGGCCGGCATCGGCTGGCGGCCCATGGCGGCGGCGCCGGCCGCCACCGCCTTGACGATGTTGTGGTAGCCCGTGCAGCGGCAGATGTTGCCCTCGAGTTCTTCGCGGATCACGTGATCGTCGAGGCGGTTGCCCTTCCGGGCGACGATGTCGATCGCCGACATGATCATGCCCGGCGTGCAGAACCCGCACTGGAGGCCGTGATGCTCGCGAAACGCTTCCTGCATCGGGTGGAGCGCGCCGCCGCGCGCCAGTCCCTCGATCGTCGTCACTTCCGCGCCCGCGCAGGAAAGGGCGAGCGCGGTGCACGACTTGATCGCGCGGCCGTCGACGTGCACCACGCAGGCGCCGCACTGGCTCGTGTCGCAGCCGACGTGGGTGCCGGTGAGGCGGAGCGTGTCGCGCAGGAACTGCACGAGCAGGGTCCTGGTCTCGACCTCACCCTTGACGGCCTTGCCGTTCACCACCATCGAAACCGTTTGCATCACCCCTCCCGAGGTCGTGTGGCGACCGACGGACAGCCATCCCCGGGCCATCTTTTGCCCGACATTGGAACGCCGGCAAGGGTGGGTCAAGCGCGTTGCCGTCGCGGGCGGGCGCGTGCCTCCCTGGCCGTATGTCCGCCGGCGTCGTCGGAAACTCACCCGGGCGGAAGCCTGACCCGCGCCGCGATGAGCGCGTCAGCTGGCGCCGCGCCAAGCGCGTGTTCGGCGTTGCCGCGACCACGATTTTCGTTGTAGACGGACGCGGGCCAAGTAACATGCCGGGGGGATGCGATGCCGAAACGGTTCCGTGTTTTCCCGGCCCTGTTCACGGCGGCGGCGCTGCTGTCGCCCGCAGCCGCCTCGGCGGGGCGCGGGAGCCTTCCGGCCGATGACCCGGCCGGCTCTGGCGCGGCCCAGCGCGTCGCGCACCCCGCGCCGCGCCTGTTCGCGGGTCTCGACGCCCCCGCCGGGAGCCCGTCCGCCGAATGCGACCGGCTCGCGGCCGACCCGGAGGACGCCACGCGCCCGCCCGGTGTCGCCGGCACCGCCCTTCGGGACATGGACGCGGACGCGGCCGTCCCGGCCTGCCGCGACGCGCTCGCCGCACAGCCCGACAATCCGCGCCTGATGCTTCAATTGGGGCGCGCCCTCGATGGCTCGGCGGGCGGCGAGGTCGAGGCCGCCGGTCTGTTCCGCAAGGCCGCCGAAGCGGGGTCGTCGTCCGCCATGAACAGCTACGCCGGCCATTTGAGGACGGGCAAAGGCGTCCGAAGGAACGCCGCGCAGGCCATCGCGTGGTTGAGGAGGAGCGCCGACGCGGGTTACGCGGCCTCGGCCACGATGCTCGGCAGGGTTTACGAGGACGGGACCGACACCGCCAAGGACGACGCCGAGGCGGTCGATTGGTACCGCAAGGGCGCCGAGGCCGGCGACACGCGCGGCATGGTCGACCTCGGCGTGATGTACGAGTTCGGCACCGGCATCGCAAGGGACGAGGCCGAGGCCGTGCGCTGGTACCGCGAGGCCGCGGAGGCGGGCGACGCGCGCGGCATGGTGAGCCTCGGCGTCATGTACGAAAACGGCAAGGGCGTCCCCGAGAGCGGGGCGGAGGCCGCGCGCTGGTACCGCGCGGGCGCCGAGGCCGGTGACGCGCGGGGCATGGTCGACCTCGGCGACCTGTATGAATACGGGCGCGGCGTGCGCAAGGACGACGCCCAAGCCGCCGAGTGGTACCGCAAGGGCGCCGAGGCCGGCGACGCGCGGGGCATGGTGAGCTACGGTTTCATGGTCGAGGCAGGCCGGGGCGTCGCCCAGGATGATGCCGAGGCGGTCCGCTGGTATCGCGCCGCCGCCGAAGCCGGCGACGCCGGCGGCATGGTGAACCTTGGGTTCATGTTCGAAAACGGCAAGGGCGTTCCGAAGGACGAGGCCCAGGCCGCCGAATGGTACCGCAAGGGCGCCGAGGGCGGGAGCGCCCGCGGCATGGTCAACCTCGGCGCCGTCTATGAGTTCGGCACCGGGGTCGCCAAGAACGAGGTCGAGGCCGCCGCTTGGTACCGCAAGGGCGCCGAGGCGGGCGACGCCCGCGGGATGGTGAACCTCGGCGACATGTATGATTTCGGCAAGGGCGTCCCCAAGGACGAGGCCGAAGCCGCGCGCTGGTATCGCAAGGGCGCCGAGGCCGGCGACCCGCGCGGCGCCTTCAACCTCGGCATCGATCTCGAGTTCGGAACCGGGGTCGCGCGGGACGCGGACGAGGCCGCTCGCTGGTATCGCAGGGGCGCGGAGGCCGGCGACCCGCGGTCCATGGTGAGCCTCGGCGTCCTTTACGAGAGCGGCAAAGGCGTGGCGGGGGACGCCGAGGAGGCCGTCCGTTGGTACCGCAAGGGCGCCGAGGCCGGCGACCCGCGCGGCAGCGTCAACCTCGGCGGCATGTATGAGCACGGCCTGGGCGTGGCCGCGGACGCTGCCGAGGCTGCCCGTCTGTACCGCAAGGGCGCGGAAGCGGGCAACGCGCGCGGCATGAGCAACCTTGGCGTCATGTTCGAGTTCGGCACGGGTGTCGTCAAGGACGAGGCCCAGGCCGCCAAATGGTATCGCAACGCCGCCGACGCCGGCGACGCGGCGGGCATGGTCGATCTCGGCACCATGTACGAACACGGCAAGGGCGTCGCCAAGGACGAGGCCGAGGCCGCGAGGTGGTACCGGAAAGGTGCCGAGGCGGGCGATGCGCGCGGCATGGCGTACTTCGGCGACATGCTCGACAGCGGCCGCGGGGTCGCACAGGACCAGGTCGAGGCGGCTCGCTGGTATCGGAAGGCGGCCGAAGCCGGCAACGAACGCGGCATGGTCAACTACGGCTACGACCTGGAAAAGGGCCTCGGAGTCGACAGGGACGAAGCCGAGGCCGTGCATTGGTACCGCAAGGGCGCCGAAGCGGGCGACGCGGACGGCATGGCCGACCTCGGCAACATGTACGACAACGGCCATGGGGTCGCGAAGGACCCCGAGCAGGCCGCACGCTGGTTCCGCAAGGCCGCCGAGGCGGGCGAGCCGCGCGGCATGGTCAATTTCGGGTTCGCCCTGGAGCTTGGCCGGGGCGTCGCGGAAAACAAGGCCGAGGCCGCCCGCTGGTACCGCAAGGGCGCGGAGGCCGGCAACGTCGACGGCATGGTGAACCTCGGCACCATGTTCGAATTCGGCAACGGCGTGGACAAGGACGAGGCCGAAGCCGCCCGCTGGTACCGCAAGGGCGCGGATGCCGGCAGCGCGAGCGGCATGGTGAGCCTCGGGGTCATGTATGAATTCGGAAAGGGCGTCGCCAAGGACGAGGCCGAAGCCGTCCGCTGGTACCGCCAGGGCGCGGAGGCCGGAGATGTACGCGGCATGGCGAGCCTCGGCTTCATGTACGAAAGCGGCCGCGGCGTCGGCAAGGACGCCGTTCAGGCCGTGGAATGGTATCGCAAGGGCGCCGAAGGCGGCAACGCGCGCGGCATGGTGAACCTCGGTACGATGTACGAGAGCGGCGAAGGCGTCGACAAGGACGAGGCCGAAGCCGTCCGCTGGTATCGCGAGGGCGCCGAAGCCGGCGATACCACAGGCATGGTCGATCTCGGCGACATGCTCGACGCGGGCCGGGGCGTCGAAAAGAACGGTGCCGAGGCTGCCCGATGGTACCGCAAGGCGGCCGAGGCCGGCGACGTCTCGGGCATGGTCGCCTACGGCCTGGACCTCGAACTCGGCAGCGGGGTCGACAAGGACGAGGCCGAGGCCGCGAACTGGTACCGCAAGGCCGCGGACGCGGGCGGCGCGCGCGGCATGGTGAGCCTCGGCGTCATGTACGAAAACGGCAAGGGCGTCCCCCTCGACGAGGCTCAGGCATCCGACTGGTATCGCAAAGGTGCGGAGGCCGGCGACGCGCGGGGCATGGTCGACCTCGGCAACATGTACGACACGGGACGCGGTGTCGCCAAGGACGAGGCAGAGGCGGCCAAGTGGTTCCGCAAGGGCGCGGACCTCGGGGAGGGGCGCGGGGCGCTGAACCTCGGCGTCGATCTCGAGCACGGCATCGGCGTGGCCAAGGACGAGGCCGAGGCCGTCCGCTACTACCGCAAGGGGGCGGAGGCCGGCAACGTGTCGAGCATGGTGAACCTCGGCTTCGACCTCGAGAGCGGCATCGGCGTCGCCAAGGATGAGGCCGAGGCGGCCCGATGGTACCTCAAGGCCGCGGAGGCGGGCGACTCGGACGGGATGACCAATCTCGGCAACCTGTACGACGGCGGACACGGCGTCGCCAAGGACGAGGCCGAGGCCGCACGCTGGTTTCGAAAGGGAGCGGAAGCCGGCAACGCGGGAAGCATGGCCAACCTCGGCTACGATCTCGCATTCGGCATCGGCGTCGCGAAGGACGAGGCCGAGGCGCTCACCTGGTACCGCAAGGGCGCGGAGGCCGGCAACGCCACGTGCATGAACAACCTCGGCGACGCCTACGAGAACGGCCTCGGGGTCGGTGTGGACCTAAAGCAGGCTCTGGATTGGTACCGCAAAGCCGCGGACGCCGGTGACGAAAAGGCCAAGGAAGGTGTCGCGCGGCTGACGAAGAAGCCTTAGGGGATCGCTTCACCCTCCGCACGATCGCCTAAAGGCCATTCGGGCGGATCGCCGTTGCGAGGGCCGCGAGGCGAAGCCGCGGCGGGACGCGCGGCAGTCCAGGCCACCGACGGCCGTTATGGAGCGCGACCGGCGATGCTCCGCGGTTGGCGGCGATGACGGCTCTCTAGCCTCGCGGAGGTCGGGACCCTCAGGGCGGCTGCCTCATGACGTGGCGAACACTATTTCGCCACCGCGGCGGCGAAATTGGCGAAGAACTGGTCGGCGGTCTTCTTGGCGACGCCGTCGATGAGGCGCGCGCCGAGCTGGGCGATCTTGCCGCCGACGCTGGCCTGCACGTCGTAGGACAACAAGGTCCCTTCGGGAACCTCGGTCAGTCGCACGTCCGCGCCTCCCTTGGCGAAGCCCGCGATGCCGCCCTCCCCTTCCCCGCTGATCCGGCAGCCGTTCGGCGCATCGATGTTCGAAAGTTCGATGCGCCCTTTGAACGTGGCACTGACGGGTCCGATCTTCATCTTGGCCGCCGCCGAAAAGGTCGTCGGGCTCGTCTTGTCGAGCGCGCTCACGCCCGGGATGCAGGCCTTCAAGGTTTCCGGGTCGTTGAGCTTGGCCCAGACCGTCGCGCGGTCGGCGGGCAACGCGACGGCGCCCTTCATCTCCATGGCCATGCTGTTCTCCTGCGATCGATGTCGACGCGTTCTCGGCAGGGCATCCTAGCCCTCCGTTCGCGGGTCATGAAGCGGGAACGTTGCCCGACGCGACGCGGCGCGCCATGGTGGCCGTTCGCTCGGGAGACCCGGAATGGCGTTGAAGGCTGACGTCGCGGTGCTCGGCGCCGGCATCGTCGGGGTGTCGGCCGCGCTGCACCTTCAGGCCCGCGGGCGGGATGTCGTCTTGATCGAACGGCGTCACGCGGCGGGTTTGGAGACGAGCTACGGGAACGCCGGGCTGATCGAGCGCTCGTCCATCCTGCCCCACACGTTCCCGCGCGATCTTCGGGCGTTGGTGCGTTACGCGCTCAACCGCTCGGCCGATGTCCATTATCACGCCTCGGCGCTGCCCGCCGTGGCGCCGTTCCTGTGGCGCTACGCGCGCGCATCCGCGCCGGAAGCGGTGCGCCGCACCATGCTTGGGGCACTGCCGCTGATCGAGCGTTCGCTCCTCGAGCACGAGGCCTTGATGGAGGCCGCGGGCGCCGGGCACCTGCTGCGCAAGGTCGGCTGGATCAAGCTGTTCCGGACGGGACGAAGCCGTGACAAGGCCTTCGCCGAGGCGGCAAAGCTTCGCGCTCACGGCCTCGCCGTCGACGAACTCGACGGCGACGGGCTGGCCCTGCTCGAGCCGCATCTTAGCGGTGGGTTCGCGGGGGCGGTCCATTTCCGCGATCCCGGCGCCGTGTCGGACCCCGGCGCGCTGGTCGACGCCTATGGGGCGTTGTTCGTCGCGCGCGGCGGCCGGTTCCTGCAAGGCGACGCCACCACGCTGCAGCCCGCCAACCCCGGTTGGCGCGTTGAAACGCGCGAGGGCGCGCTCGTCGCACGCGCGGCGGTGGTGGCGCTCGGCCCGTGGTCGGACCTCCTGTTCCGTCCGCTCGGGTACCGGCTGCCCTTCGCGGTCAAGCGAGGCTATCACATGCACTTCCGGCCGCGCGGTAACGCGGTGCTGAGCCGCCCGGTGCTCGACGTCGACGGCGGCTTTCTTCTCGCCCCCATGAGCCGCGGCATTCGACTGACGACCGGTGCCGAATTCGCCCGGCGCGACGCTCCGCCGACCCCGGTGCAGTTCGCCCGTGTCGAACCGGTCGCGCGGCGGCTGTTTCCCCTGGAATCGCCGGTGGAAGACCGTCCCTGGATGGGCGCGCGTCCCTGCCTCCCGGACATGCTTCCCGTCATTGGCCGAGCGCCCCGTCACGACGGCTTGTGGTTCGATTTCGGACACCAGCACCACGGCCTCACGCTGGGGCCGGTGTCGGGGCGGTTGCTGGCCGAGATGATGACCGGCGAAGTCCCGTTCACCGATCCGGCACCCTATCGGCCGCAACGGTTCGCATAGGATCGCTCCGCTCCGGACGATATGCCGCGCGGCGTGAAGGCGGGACAATCCGCGACGCCTTCGATACGTCGCACCGGCCGAGAAATGCGACCTGTCGACGGCTGGGGCGAAGCGCCGCGTTTTCGTCGCCACTGCCGCCGGGCCGGTTCCCCCCGCTCGAACGTTGCCGTCGGTCACAGTGGCGAAACGGCGATCGACTTGCGTGAGCCACCAGAGGGTCGGCATCCCGAAAGCCGGTTCCGGCGCGGCGCCATGTGTGCCCGCCGCCGCCCTTCCGGCGCAACCGGCGTGAGGTGGGTCGTGCTTCTTCGCAAGCGCACCCGCGTGAGCACGACCGAGGGTTGACATCTTATAGTTGTGTTAACCTATAACATAACTTACGCGATCTTTCGGGGTCGCTTGGAAGAGGAGCAGAACATGGTTGTTCGCGCGCTTGGAAAAATGGTCGTCGGCAACGTGTTGGCCACGGCGGCCCTGCGAACCCCCGACGCCCCCGCCCTTTATTGCTCCGCGACAAACCGCCGCTTCACGTTCCGCGAGGTCGACGATCGCGCCAACCGGCTGGCGGGCGCCTTGACCAAGCTCGGGTTGCGAAAGGGCGACGTGGTCGCGTTCCTGTGCTCCAATCGGGCCGAAACGGTGGAAATCTACTTCGCCCTGGCGCGGACGGGCGTGATCGGCTTGCCGATGAACTACCGGCTGGCGGTGACCGAGCTGGTCGCCTCGGTTCGCGCCATCGGGGCCTCGGCACTCGTCTTCGAAGCACGCTTCCGCAGCATGGCGCAGCTTCTCTTGGGCGAGTTGCCGAGCGTTCGCCACGCCGTCGTGTGCGGGGACGGGGACGGCGGCTCGGCCCTCGACTACGAGACCCTGCTCGCCGACGCCCCGCCCGAAGCACCGGACGTCGAGATCGACGAGACCGACCCGTTCTATTTCAACTTGACGTCGGGTACGACGGGACTTCCGAAGTCCTACCTGCTCACGCACTACAACAATTGCACGTCCGCACCCCTGCTTCAGGCGCTCGACATGACGAACCGCGACGTCGTCATGACGGTCTTCCCCATCTTCGGCCGGGTCGGCTTCGGCTGGGTCCTGGCATCGATCACCTTGGGCGTGCCCAACGTGCTTGCGAACTTCGAGCCCGCAGAGGTTTTGCGGCTCGTCGAGGCGGAGCGGGTGACGATGGTGAACCTTGTGCCCACCATGGCGGCGATGCTGCTGCCGGTGCGCGCCGCGAGCGGGCGCGACCTCCGGTCCTTGCGCGCCATCGTGTTCGCTGGCGCGAGTCTTCCGGGGACGATCCGCGAGCAGAGCGCGGCAAACCTGTGTTCCGGCATCTACGAGTACTACGGCATGAACGAGATGGGCCCGCTCGCGGCCAGCGGTCCACCGCAACGGGCCGCGCGCCCCGACTCCGTCGGCAAGCCCCTCACGTTTTGCGAGATGGCCGTGGTGGCGGAGGACGGCCGTCGCCTCGGCCCGAACGAGATCGGCGAAATCCTTGGGCGTTCGCCGATGACGGTCGGCTCCTATCACGGCGACCCGGAGAAGTCGGCCGATACCTTTCGCGGCGGTTGGGTCCACACCGGCGACCTCGGCTATACCGACGCCGAAGGCTTCCTGTTCCTGCGCGGGCGCAAGAAGGACATGATCGTCACGGGCGGGCAGAACGTCTACGCGGCCGAGGTCGAGGACGTGATCCTGCGCCATCCCGGCGTCGGCGAATGCGCCGTGATCGGGCTGCCGGACGCGTTGTGGGGCGAGCGCGTGACCGCCGTCGTGGTGCCGCGCGGGGACGCCGCCGCCCCGACCGCGGCCGAGCTCGAGGCGTTCTGCCGCGCTTACCTCGCGGGCTTCAAGACCCCCAAGACCTTCATCCTGGAAGCCGAGCCCCTGCCACGGACGCCGACCGCGAAGGTTCAAAAATTCCTGCTCGTCGCGCGTTTCGGCGGCGCGGCGAGCGCCTGAACGACGTTTTCCACCGGAGACGCCCATGAGGTTGGACAACAAGGTCGCGGTCGTCACCGGGGGCACCAGCGGCATCGGGCGATGCATCGTCGAGCGCTTCGCGCGCGAAGGGGCACGGGTCGTCTTCAGCGGGCGGCGGGCCGCGCTTGGCGCCGAGGTGGCGAGGCTCACCGGCGCCACCTTCGTGGAAGCCGACGTGGCGCTCGAGGCCGACGCCGAGCGCACCATCGGGGCCGCCGTCGCGGCGCACGGCACCCTCGACGTGGTCGTCAACAACGCCGGCATGGGGTCCCGCACCGGGCGCATCGAGAGGACGTCGCTCGACGCCTTCGACCAGATGATGGCGGTTCATGTCCGCGGCGCCCTCGCCCACATGAAATACGCGAGCCCGATCATGCGCGCCCGGAAGGCGGGCAGCATCGTCAACATCGCATCGGTCGGGGGCCACCGCGCCGGCTTCGGGTCGCTGGCCTACAGCGCCGCGAAGGCGGCCCTGATCCACCTGTCGCGTTGCGCCGCCGTGGAACTCGGGGAAGACAACGTGCGGGTGAATTCGATCTCGCCGGGGGGCATCGCGACGGGCATATTCGGCAAGGCCATGGGCCTCGAATCCGCCTCGGCGGAGGTCTCGGCCGAGAAGGTGAAAGGCGCCATGGCGACGTTCCAGCCGATCCCGCGCGCGGGCTTGAGCGAGGACGTGGCCGCCGCCGCGCTGTTCCTGGCCAGCGACGAATCCTCCTTCATCACCGGCGACGACATCGTGGTGGACGGCGCCCTGATCCTCGGGCGGCGCCCCTCGGAGGTGCGGGCCGCCGGCGAAGTGCTGCGCGCGCTGTTCGACTGAGGCCGGTTTCGGGACCCGGCGGGCGGGGTCGGCCAGGCGATACCCACGCGCGTCGACCGCCACGCTGGGTGCGTCGCGAAAAACGATGCGAGCTTGGAGGCCGAACCGCGGGTAGAGAACTCGGCGCGCCCTTCGCGACCCACTTCGCGATGACACAGGACGGGGTTCGTGCGGCGCGAACCCTCAGGCGGCGTGGTCCGGCGAGAACCTCATGGCGACGCCGTTGATGCAATAGCGCAGGTGCGAGGGCGGCGGGCCGTCGTCGAACACGTGGCCGAGATGGCTGCCGCAGGTGGCGCAATGCGCCTCCGTCCGCACCATGCCGTAGCTTCGGTCTGTCGAGGTCGCGACGGCGCCGGCGACGGGTTCGTTGAAGCTCGGCCAGCCGGTGCCGCTCTCGAATTTCACTGCCGAGCGGAACAAGGGCTGGTCGCAGCCCGCGCACGCGAACGTGCCCGCCCGCTTTTCCCGGAGCAGCGCGCAACTGCCAGGCGCCTCGGTGCCGTGGCCCCGCATCACGTCGTATTGTTCGCGCGTCAGCATGCGGCGCCACTCGGCGTCGGTATGCGCGACCGGGTACGATGCATCCGTCATCGTCGCTCTCCTTAGGTGTGCCGCCTTCAACGATGCCGCGCGCGACCGCCCGGTCCGTCTGCCCGCCCCGCCGATATGGTCGCGGCAGCGTCGGATCGCCAGCCTCCGAGCGTGGCCGGACCGCGAGCCGCCGCGCGACCGCCTTGCGCGGCCGCGCTTCGACGTGGCTCGAGGGCCGATGCCTTCGCGCCGGCTTCGGCCCGACAGGCCCCCGCTTGTGGCCCTACTTGCGCTTCGCCGCCCGCTTCGCCGCGGCCTTGGAGTGCGCTCCCTCGCCACCGGCTCCCTCGGCATCCCCCCTCTTCCTCGTCGTCCTCGACCTTGCCCTCGCCCTCGCCGGCCTCGGCGTTGGCGGCCCGTTCGGCGATCCGCGTCAGCAATGCGTCGGTGTCCTTCTCCTCCTGGAGGGTCTCGTCGAGCAGCTTGGCGGCGTCCCCCATGCCGAGTTGGGCCGCCCAGGTCTTCAGCATGCCGTAGCGGGCGATCTCGTAATGCTCGACCGCCTGGGCGCAGCCGATCAACACGGCGTCGCCGGCGGGGGTGTCGCCGAAATCCTCGAGGTCCTCCTCCATTTCGGTCTGCAAGCCCTTCATGGCCTCGCAGGTCTTCGCCCGCGCCGGCTTGCCGAGGATCTCGAACACCTGTTCGAGCCGCTCGACCTGACCGGAGCTTTCTTCCCGATGGTGCTCGAAGGCTTGTTTGAGTTCGCTCGACTTGGCGGCCTTGGCGGATTTCCCCAGCGCCCGCACCGACTGCTTTTCGGCGTAGTAGATGTCCTTCAGCGTTTCGTAAAAGGCGTCGCTCAGCGTCTTTTCCTTGGTGGCCATGGCAGGTCTCCTCGATCACGATCGCATTCAGGACGGTGCCGGTCCGGTGCCGGCCCGCCTTCATCGAATGTTCGGCGTTGGGGATCGTTGCTGCGGCATGCCGGCGCAAACCGGCGGGGCGCCGCGCGCACCCGCAACGGCGACGGCACGTCTGCCGCGTCGCCCGCCAACACGTCCCCGTGCGTCGCCTCGATGGCGTCGGGAAGCGCCGGCGGGCCGCCGCCGTGGCTCGCGAGTTGGTTCCCGCGGCGCCGCGTCCTCAGGATCAGCCTCGTCGTGTCGGGCGCCGCCAAACCGCCCGCGCCCCGCATCCAGAAGAAGGCTGCGGTGGCGTCGCCCGCTCGCGGTGTTCGGCGCGGGGACGCGCGATCGGCGGGATCGTGTCCTCGATACGCGCGGGGAGGATCGGCGTCGGCGTGGCGCCGGTCATCGCGCGGACTCCGCCTTCGATCACGGTTTCACCGGGCACCACGGCACAAGGGGGCCGCGGCGGCTCAGACCTTTGCGATCAGCGTGATCCCCCCCACCATGAGGGCGGCGCCGAGCATGCGCCAGCCGCTCAACGGATGAACCTCCATACCGAACCATCCGAACTTGTCGATCAAGAGCGACATCAGGAGATTGGCCGTGATGGTGAGACCCGCGAAGACGCCGGCGCCCACCTTGTCGACGAACAGCAGCCCCGCCACGACCGCGAGCGCGCCGACGAGCCCGCCGAGCGGCGCCCACCAGGGCATGGCGCTGACGCCCTCGATCGTGGGCAACGGCCGGGGCGAGCACAAGAAGAGGATGGCCAGGAACGCCACGATGGGCAGGAACGATACGACGCTCGCGAGCCAAGGGTTGGAAAGGGCGTTGCGCAGAACGCCGTTCATCGGCGGCCCCCACGCTTGCAGCGCGCCTGCCACGAGAATGATGGGGTAAAGCCAGGCGGCGCCGAGTGCTTGCATGATCGTCTCCCGACGTTTCGAACGGTCACTGTAACGCGAGCGCGGAGCCGATCGCGAGAACCAGCGCCGGGGGCATCACGAGAACCCCGAGCTTTAGGAAGGTTGCGGCCCCCACGCTTTGGCCTTCGCGACGCAGCGCCGTCAACCAAAGGATGGTTGCGAGGGAGCCCGTAACGGAAAGATTCGGCCCGAGGTCGACGCCGATCAGCACGGCGCGGATGACCGGGTCGGGCACATGGGCGGCCTGCACCGCGTCGCCGGCGATCAGGCCCGCCGGCAGATTGTTCATCAGGTTGGCCGCGAAGGCGACGACCACGCCGGCGCCCCACGCGCTCCCTGCGGCGGAGCGGTCTACCTCGGCCCGCAGGAGCGTGCCGATCATGCGGATCAGCCCGGTCTTGTCGAGCGCCTCGACCATGACGAACAGCCCGGCGACGAGCGGCAGCACGCTCCAGGAGATGCCTTTTATGGTACCCCATGGTGCTGTTCGCCGGCGAATCAGCACGACCACTGCCGTGAGAGCGCCCGCTATGGCGGTGGGAAAGCCGAGCTGGACGTCCATGGCGGACGACACGAGGAGCACGATTGCGGTCGCGGCGATGCCGAGCGCCGCGGTTCGACCGCCGCCGGACAGGGGCGGCACGGGGACATCGGCCGCCACCGTCTGCTTGAGCGCGTTCCGCTGGGTCCAACGCAGCAGCGCGTAGGTCGCGACGATCGACAGCACCGAGGGCAGCAGGTAGCGCGGCAGCCATTGCAGCAGAGACGGCATATGGGCGCCGTAGATCACGAGGTTGGCCGGGTTCGAAATGGGCAGGACGAACGAGGCCGCGTTGGCGACGAAGGCGCATATGAGGAGGTAGGGGAGGGGCTGATCGGCCTTCGCGGTCTTGACGGCCGCCGCGACGGCCGGCGTCAGCACGACCGCCGTCGCGTCGTTTGAAAGGAACACCGTGACGATCGTTCCCACGCCGTAGATCAGGAGGAAGAGGCGGCTGGCGGAGCCCTTGGCCCGCTTGGTGGCGACAGCCGCGAGCCAGCCGAACAACCCTTCCTCCCGGGCGATCTCCGACAGCAGCATCATGCCGGCGAGAAACAGGTAGACGTCGGTCCCCTTGCCGACGCCCGCGAGCGCGTCCGCGGGCGAGATCAGCCGCAGGAGCACGAGCAGTCCGGCGCCCGCAACGGCCCAGATCGCCTCGGGCCAGTCGAACGGACGCAAGATGACGCCGGCCGTGGTGACCGCCGCGATGATCCAGGTCACCACGTTAGGGGACATTTCGGGTTTCCGGGAAAGGACCGATCGGAAGTTCAGGAACACGGCCTGTCGTCGCGGGCGCTTTCACGCGTGCGTCGCTCGGGTTGCGTCGTCCGGGCGAAGCACGCAGGCGGGCTTGAGGGTCGACCCGAACCCGACCCAGAGGGCGATCGAGACCAGGGCGAAGCTGCCCAGGATCATGAACATCGCGCTGTAGCCGATATCCTGGGCGATCCAGCCTCCGATGGCCGGGCTCAACGAGGCGCCGAGACCCTGGACCGTCATCACCGCCCCCTGGCCGACATTGACCCTGCCCGTCCCGTTCAGAGTGCGCGCCACAAGGCCGGGGACGGCGACACTTTGCAGCCCCGCGCCGATCCCGTCGAGCATCTGCACCGGGTACACGCCCCAGCGACCGATGAAGTGAGCCGCGACCAGGCCGCGCACGGGAAGCGCCACGAACGAGATCAGCAGAACGAGCCAGTAGCCCCGCCGCTCCGCCAGGCGCATCGCGACCAGCGATGCCACGATCATGACGCCTTGCGCGACCACGATGGTGATCGCCACGAAACTTGCCGGATCGCCCTGCTTCTCGGCGACGACCGCCAGGCCGTAGAGCGGCAGCATCGCGCCGTTGCCGAGGTGGAAGCAGGCGAGTGCGGCCGCGAGGATCAACAAGGGCTTGCATGCGAGCAGCACGCGAAAGCCGCTCGCCTCTTCGCGGTCCGTGCCACCCCGCTTCAGCCCCCGTGCCGCGTCGTCGTCGATGCTGGCGCGCGGGATCATCAGGACGGACAGGACGGACAGTATGCCGAAGACGGCGGCGAGCCAGAACACCGCCGTCAGGCCGAATTGCCAGCCCAGGTAGCCCGACAGGGCGGCGCCCGCCATGTTGCCGGCGTGATTGAAGGCCTGGTTGCATCCGTTCTGCCGGTTGAAGCCCGCTTGGCGCACGATGCCGAGCGTGATGCCGTTGACCGCCGGCCCGATCGCGGCCCCCGCGACGGCGGTGGCGACCTGCGATGCGCTAACGACCCAGAACCCTGGCGACAACAGGATGAGGGTCGATGCCAGGATGGTGCAGATCCCCGGCACGATAACGTAGACGCGCTTGCGCGTGGTGGCATCGACGAGTGCCCCGGCCGGGGCCGTCATGACCATGCCGGCGACCCCGCCGATGGTCATGACGGTACCGATGAGGCCGCTCTCCCATCCGTGCGCCAGCAGGAACACGCCGAGGAACGGGCCGATGCCGGCCTGCATGTCGGCCATGAAAAAGTTCAGGGCTTCGAGGGGGCGCAAACCGCGCGTGTGTTCCGCGTCTGCGCGTTCCGATCGCGCGCGCACCTCATGACGCGGAGGCTCGAGCGAGCCCGTGCGCGAACCTGAGTTCATGGACGATGTTCCTGCCGGTTCGCCCGGAAACGATCAGGCGGTTGGCTGGGTTTCCGCGCCCCACGTCTCGTCGCCCCCATCGACCGGCTTGCTCTTGCGCAGATGTCCGTCGAGGTCGACGTGCAGTTCGACGAGCTCGCCCGCCCTGCCGCGGCCGAGGATCTCGAAATGTTTCGGCTTGCGGCGGGGGGTTCCCAGCACCGTAAAGCCGTTCTCCGCGACGGTCCGCAGGGCCGGCGCGGGATCGGCGGCCGTTTGTTCGCCGGGCATCGGCCTTGCCGTGTTCGGATGCCGCGGATGCGGCTTCTCGTGATCGATCTCGATCGGTTGCCCGCCGGCCCTGGTGATTCGATGCACCTTCAGTTCGGACCGCTTCATCTCGCCCCACAGTTCGACGCGGTCGCCTTCGCGCAACGCTATCCGTTCGACGCCTTTCGGACCGAGATCGGCCAGCACCTTGCCCGTCGCGGTCCTGACGACGAAACGATGCACGAACGTGTCGGTCACCTCCCCGGCGACCGACATGGGATTATCCTCACTCATCGTCGTTCTCCAATTGTCGCGGGTACGCGGGCCCGGACCGTCCGGGCCCGCGCTTCATCGCTCGATCAGGGCTTGGGCAGCGCGTGCAGCTTGTCCAGCATCTGCAGCGCGAGGTCGCCGCAATCCTTCGTGGGCTGGTCCTCGGCGCATTTGATGTCGAGCGTCACGTCGCCGCTCTCCAGGTGGAAGCGAGCGGCGCGCGACGGCGGAGGCGGGGGCGGGCGATGCCCCTTGGGGCCGCCGTGCGGGGGAGGGCCGCCGGGGCCGTCGTCGTCCATGGCGTCCGGTCCGCCGGGGGGCGGACGACGGCCGTGGGGACCGCCGGGCGGCGGAGGCCCACCGGCGTCGTCGGCCACGGCACCCGGGCCGTTCGGTGCGCCGGGGTCCACGGCGGCATCGGGTCCCCCGACCGGGGGCGGCGGGGCCTTCAGCCCGGGCTGCGCGGGCGCACCGGGCGGGGGCGCCTTCATCCCGGCCGGGGGAGGCGGCGGCGCGGCCGACTGGGCGAGCGCCCCGCCGGTCAGGATCGCGAGCGCGAGGCCCGCCATCAACATCGGTTTCATCCTGGTCTCTCCTTGTTCGGCGTCGCTTGGACGCCGCCTTCCAAAGCCCCCGACCCGATCGTGAGGGAGCCGGGGTGGAACGGGTCAGCCGCTGTGGGCCGGGTGGCGGGCGAACCAGCGCGTCAGCCGCTCACCGACGCGCCATGACGGCGGGCTACGATGCGGCGGCGGGCCGAGCGGCCCGACGAGGTTGCTGCGCCCGTCGGCGTGGGCGATGGACGCGGCGCGGACGAAGCCGCGCTCGAACCGCCCCTGCACGGTCACGGTTTCGGCGGCGGTCACGAGAGCCGCCCCCTCGCCGTCGCGGCCCGTGTCGACCAGCGCGCGGCCGGTGTCGTCCGCGACGATGAACTTGTTGCCGAACACCTCGGCCACGGTGCCCTTGACGGCCACGGGGCTCCAGTCCCGCATGGCGTTGATCGGCGCGGGCGTCAGCGCGACGACCGCGACCGGACGATCGCGCAGCGCGACGGCAACCGTGCCCGCACCGATGGCGAACGCGGCGAGCAAGGCCGCGAGACCGGCGACGCGCGGCTTGCGCCAAGGCGGGGCCGCGGCGGAGGATCGAGGCGTGTCGGCGTTCGAGCGGTTCATGGGGGCGTTCCGGTCCGGGAAAGAACGCGGCGGTCATAAGCCCGATCCTCGATACCCAGCCTGAACCGCCCGGTTCAGGCTGCGTTAAGCCTGCTCGGCTACCCAGCCGCCGCCAGGGCCGACGTTCCATGAGGATCCTTCTTGTCGAGGACGACCGCACGCTGGCCGAGGCGATCGTGCGCGCCCTGCGGACCGAGCATTTCGTCGTCGATGTCGCGACGAACGGCGAGGATGGGCAGCACCTCGGCAATACGGAGACCTTTGACGCCGCCGTGCTCGATCTGGGGCTGCCCAAGGTACCCGGTATCGTCGTCCTCACGGCTTGGCGCGCCGCCGGCCGTACCCTGCCGGTCCTGATCCTGACCGCGCGGGACGGATGGTCGGACAAGGTCGAAGGCTTCAAGGCGGGCGCCGACGACTTCCTCGTCAAGCCGTTCCGCATGGAGGAGGTCGTCATGCGTCTGCGAGCCCTCGTTCGCCGCGCCGCCGGCCACGCGGCGCCCGTCATCGCGTGCGGGCCGCTGAGCTTCGACGCCCAGCTCGGCGCCTTCGCGCTCGACGGGCTGCCGCTGCGCCTGACGGGCCTCGAATGGCGCGTCCTGTCCTGTCTGACCTTGCGCAAGGAAGCCGTCGTGGCGCGCCCGGACCTGCTCGAACGCGTCTACGACGGCGACGCGGATGTCGAATCGAACTCGCTCGAAGTCATCGTGGCGCGGCTGCGGCGAAAGATCGGGCATGACTTGATCGAGACCGTGCGCGGCCGGGGATACCGGCTGACGGCGGGTTCCCGATGACGCTGGTGCCCGCCTCCCTCGGCGGGCGGTTGCTCCTCATCGCGACGGCGCTCGTCCTGTTCGCGCTCGTGGTCACCGGCGCCGTCATGACCTTCGCCCTGCGTCACTTCATCCAGGGCCAGGTCGACGGGCGGCTCGACGGCCAGATCCTGACCGTGGCGGACGCGCTCCGCGCCGACCCGGACGGCCGCCTCCGCCTTGAACGGTCGGTCGACGGCCCGCCCTTCGAACGCACCTTGTCCGGGTGGTATTGGGAGGTGCCGGACTCCAACCCGCTTCTGCGCTCACGCTCGCTGTCGGGGCACGAATTCGCGCTCGGCCGGCCGCTGCCCGAGGAGCGACCGAAGCCCGTCACGGTCGACGGCACGGGTCCCGGCGACGAGCCGCTGCGGGTTCGCGTCAAGCGGGTCCGGGTCGGCGCCGGATCGGTGACGATCGCGGCCGCCGCTCCCCTGAAGGCGCTCGCGGCGCCCTTGCGCGAAGCCCTGACGCCGCTCATCCTCACGCTCGTTTTGCTCGCCGCGGTCCTGATCGGCGGCGTGGTGTTCCAGGTGCGATTCGGCCTTCGGCCCTTGGCATCGCTCCGGGCGGAGCTGGCGCGGGTGCGAACGGGCGGGACGGAACGCATCGCCGGCCCGCAGCCCCGCGAGATCCAGCCCCTCGTGGCCGAGCTCAACACGTTGCTCGATCAGCACGCCGCCAACCTCGAGCGGGCGCGGCGGCACGTGGCCAACCTCGCGCACGGACTGAGAACCCCGCTCGCGGCGCTCGCCCTCGCACTCGACGAGCCGGGCCAGGATCCCGAGCAGCGGTTGCGGCCGCTCGTCGCCACCATGGATCGCCGCATCCGCCATCATCTGGCTCGGGCGCGAGCGGCCGCCCTCGGGGGTGCGAACCGCGCCCGCGTGCCGCTCGCGCCTCGGGTCGCCGACCACGTGGCCGTGCTCGCGAAACTCTACGCCGACAAGGGTCTCGACATCGCGGCCGACATCGATCCGACCGTCGCGGCGGCGTGCGAAACGCAGGATTTCGACGAGATGCTCGGCAACCTCCTCGACAACGCCTGCAAATGGGCGCGACGGCGGGTCCTGGTTTCGGCGCTCGCCACCGGGACCAGGCTCGAACTGACCGTCGAGGACGACGGGCCGGGTCTGTCAGAAAAGCAGGCGGAGGAGATGATGCGACCGGGCCGCCGCATCGACGAAAGCGCCCCCGGCTACGGCTTCGGGCTCCCCATCACCCGCGAGCTTGCCGAACTCCATGACGGCGCCTTGGCGCTTGCCCGGTCGAGTCTCGGCGGCCTGAAAGCCGTGATCGACTTGCCGAGCGGGCGGTAAGCCGGCCGCATCGCTCGCGCGAAGCCGCGCGGCGCGAAGGCGTGCGCGTCACGGATCGCCGGTCTCGTCGTCGCCCGCTTGTCGCGGCGCCAGGGGCGTGAAAACGCAGCGGTCGGGCTTGAGGTCGAGGAGCGGCGTCCCGTCGAGGCAGTCGAGGCCCCGGACGAGGACCGTCGGACCTTCGATGCCGACGAGCGCCGCGAGCGCCGTGCCGATCGGGTTCGGGCGAACGGGCGAGCGCAGCGAGAAGGTGCCGCGCGTCGTGCCGTCGTTCTTCGGGCTTTGGCGGACGAGGTCGCGGCGCGACCGGTCGAGCCAGTAGAGCACCTCGACACGCGCATAGTGGACGAGACCGTCGAGCCCGTCGGCCCAAGGCTCGAACAGTTCGAGGCGGCAGAGTGGGCCATCGACGCGGCCTTGCCGCGGGCAGGCGAGGCGGTCCGTCCAGGGGGTGCGAATGCGCCCGATGAAGATCAGCCCGGCGTCCGTCGCGGGCGGCAGCTCGACCGCGACTTCGCCCTCGCGGATATTGTTCAGCCGGACCATGCGTCGGGTCCCTCCGCCGCCAGGCGCTGCCAGTCCCCCCCGAAATAGCGTTCGATCACCCGCGCGTAGACGCGCTCGAGGCGGGCGAGATCATCGAGGCTCACCCGCTCGTCGACCTGATGCATGGTGTCCCCCACGAGCCCGAACTCGACCACGGGGCAATGGGCGGCGATGAAGCGGGCGTCCGAGGTGCCGCCCGTCGTCGACAGCGCGGGCCTGAGCCCCGTCTCAGCCGCGACGGCGTCCGCGACCAGTGTCGTGAACGGCCCCGGCGCGGTGACGAAGCTCACGGCGTTGCAGGACTCGAATCCGACCTCGTAGGGTCCGGCGCCGGCGCCGGCCAGACGACGGTCGATCTGCTCCCGCAACGCTTCCGGGCTCCAAAGGTCGTTGAAGCGGACATTGAAGCGCGCCCGCGCCGAGGCGGGGATCACGTTCGCGGCCGGGTTGCCGACGTCAACCGTCACGAGTTCGAGGTTGGACGGGTCGAAGCGCGCCGTGCCGGCGTCGAGCGGCACCGCCGTGAGCGCCTGGAGAAGGCGCACCAGGCGGGGGATCGGATTGTCGGCGAGGTGCGGGTAGGCGACGTGCCCCTGCTTCCCGCGCACCGTGACCTCGCCCGTGAGCGAGCCACGCCGGCCGATCTTGATCATCTCGCCGAGGCGGCGCGGGTTGGTGGGCTCGCCTAGGATGCAATGGTCGAACCGCTCGCCGCGGCCGCGTGCCCACGCGAGCAGCTTGACGGTGCCGTTGGTGGCCGGGCCTTCCTCGTCCCCCGTGAGCAGCAGGATGATCGAGCCGCCGCGCAGGTCCCGGTCGGCGACGGCGTCGAGCGCCGCCGCGACCGCGGCCGCGACGCCGCCCTTCATGTCGGCGGCGCCGCGCCCCCAGATCATGCCGCCGCTGACCTCGCCCGAGAACGGCGGGAAGCGCCAGGACGCGGGATCGCCCGGCGGCACCACGTCGGTATGGCCCGCGAAGACGAGGCAAGGCGACCCGGTGCCGTGGCGGGCGTATAGGTTCGTGACCGGGGGCTCGCCCTCCGTGGCGAAGACCGGCAGGTGCACGTCGAAGCCCGCGCCGCGCAGGAGCCCCGCGAGATACGTGAGCGCGCCGCCCTCGGCGGGTGTCACGGAGGGACAGCGGATCAAGGCTTGGAGGATGTCGCGCGCGGCGGCCGCGGTCACGGCCGACGGCCCGCGCCGAACCCGAGTTCGACGACGTTCCAGATCGCGACACCGAGGACCGCCCCGATCGCCAGCGGCGCGGCCCAGTCCGGTACCGCGCCGAAGGAGCGGGGGATGAACCAGATCAGCGCCCCGGCGACGAACGCCGCGCCCGGCAGGATGCCGGCGAGCGGCGCGGGACGGCCCCGGTCGCGGAAGCGCTTCGCGCCGAGGTTGTAGCCGCAGACCGCGGCGAGGATGAGCCCGAAGGCGTAGACGATCAGGTAGAGGAAGGCGCAGGCCGTCGGAAGGTCGAGGAAGGGCGTGTTGCCGAGATCGTGGAAGGCGTAAGGCCGCAACGCCAGCCAGCCGAACGTCGCCGCCAGAACGAGGGCCAGCAGGGGAAGCGCGCCGCGCCGCCAGGTCGCGCGGTCGATATGCCCCCGGTCGGTCCTGAACAGGAAATGGAACGAATGGGCGGGACGGGCCGCCATCAATCCCTCAGAAGATCGTTGATGGCGGTCTTGCCCCGCGTTTGCGCGTCGACCGTCTTGACGATCACGGCGCAATACAGCGACGGCCCCGGGGAACCGTCCGGCAGCGGGCGCCCGGGGAGGTTGCCCGGCACCACGACCGAATAGGGCGGCACGTGCCCGACATGGACCTGTCCGGTGGCGCGGTCGACGATCTTCGTCGAGCCGGAGATGAAGACCCCCATGGAGAGGACCGAGCCTTCCCCGACCACCACGCCCTCGACGACCTCGGAGCGCGCGCCGATGAAGCAATTGTCCTCGATGATCGTCGGGCTGGCCTGCAACGGTTCGAGCACGCCGCCGATGCCGACGCCCCCCGAAAGGTGCACGTTGCGGCCGATCTGCGCGCAGGAGCCGACCGTCGCCCAGGTGTCGACCATGGTGCCGCCGTCGACATAGGCGCCGAGGTTGACGAAGGACGGCATCAGCACGACGCCCGGCGCGATGAAGGCCGAGCGGCGCACGATCGTGCCCGGCACCGCGCGGAATCCGGCGGCGGCGAATTGGCCGTCGCCCCAGCCCTCGAATTTCGAGGGCACCTTGTCGAACCACGTCGCCCCGCCCGGGCCGCCCGCGATCGGCGCCATTCCGTTCAGCCGGAACGACAGGAGGACCGCCTTCTTCAGCCATTGGTGCACGGCCCAGGACGCCGGTCCCGTTTCCCCGGGGATCTTCTCGGCGACGCGCAAGGCGCCACGGTCGAGCAGGTCGAGTGCCTGGTCGACCGCTTCGCGCACCTCGCCCTTCGTGTGCGGCCCGATCGCGGCGCGCGCCTCGAACGCCGTCTCGATCGTGCTCTGCAACCCGCCGTGATCCATGATCCGCGCCGCCTCGTCCGTTCGGCGCGTGGTTTCGGGCGCCGGGCGGACGATGTCAACCGCGCCCCGGCGTGGTAGTCTTCCCGGCGCAAGGAGCCTGCCATGAGCGCCGTCGTCCGCCGCCCGCCTCCGCGCGTCACCCTCGCCGAGTTTCTCACGTGGCCGGGCGACGGCACGGCCAAGCGCTATCAGCTGGTCGACGGCGAGGTGCGCGCCATGTCGCCCGCGAGCGTGACTCATGGAGCCATTCAAACGAGGGTCGGGACGGTTATCAGCAATCACCTCGATCGGACGAACTCGAGCTGCTGGGTATCGTCCGAGGCAGCGGTGGTGCCTCGGGTCGGCGCCGATACGAACCTTCGGGTCCCCGACCTCGCGGTGACTTGCACGGAAGGCGAAGCAGGGCAGGTCGTCCTTCCCGAGCCCGTTCTCCTGATAGGAATCCTGTCTCCGCGGAACGAGTCCGACACCCGCGAAAACGTGTGGGCCTACACGACCATCCCGAGCGTGCGGGAAATCCTGGTTCTCCATTCGACCCGGATCGCCGCGGAGACGCTGCTGCGCGGCCGGGACGGCGTGTGGCCCGGCACACCCGTCATGCTGGAGGGTGGCGACGCGGCCTTGCGGCTCGACAGCATAGGCCTGGCCTGTCCCCTGGCCGACCTCTACGTTCGTTCGCCCCTGATGCCCCGATGAGCGCCGTCGTCCGCCGCCCGCCCCCGCGCGTCACGCCGGCCGACTTCCTGAACCGGCCGGGGCGACGGCACCGCGAAACGCCATCAGCTCGTCGATCCCCGCGTTCCCGACGACGCGGTCGCCTGCGCCCCGAGCTGCCCGGTCGCGTCGGCAGCCCGGAACCTATCCTCCGCGTCGAAATCTTCTCGCGATCACCCGCCCTCGAAGCATCCCGCAGGTGCGCGTATCCGCTTTCGCCCTTGTATTTCACATCCGAACAGACCAAATGTAACAAGGAGTGGCGTCGTTTCTCGGCCTTTTCATGGCAGCCGCGAGTAGCGCCTGGTCGATGCTTTCTCCGCTTCGTGGGACTGTGAACCATGCGCCAGGGTCTTCGGTCCGGAAGGAATATCCCCCTTCCCTCGACGGCGCAGACCGTCAGGGAGCCTGAGACCCTTGTGGCCGCGGGCGAGGAGGCGGGGCAGGTCGCCCCGACAGCTTTCGCCCCGGTCGACATCCCGGCCCGGCGCCAGCCACGCCGACCACCGTCCGTGGCGATTGAAAGATGTTGATGACCGATCACCTGTTTTCCGTCGGCGAGCTCGTGTCGTTCGACACCCGGGGACCCCTGCCGGCGCAGAGCGACAACGTGTTCACGGTGCGCCTGCAAATGCCGCCGGTCGGCACGGAGCTGCAATACCGGATCAAGAGCATCGGCGAGCCCTACGATCGCGTCGTCCCGGAAAGCCGCCTCAGCCGCTTCACGTTCTCCGCGCCGCTGGCGTAGGGCGACAGCCTCGCGCGGCTTCGAAGCCGGAAGGGCGGAGGGCGTGGTGCCGAGGCGGGCTTCTCATGCTCGACGCGGCTGAAGAACTCGCGATCCGTGCGCGCGGGTTGCTCGGACGCTACCCGATCGCCGCACCGTTCCTGGCGGATTGGCCGGCGAGCACGGCGACGCGGGCACAAGCCGCGAGCCGTTTGCCCGTTCTCCGATATCTCGGTGATCTCGCCGCTGGCGCCGCCGCGTCGACCAGGGATGCGACCGACGCCCTGGTGGCGCGGGCGGGACTGCTTTCCTGGCGGCAAAGCTACGCGCCGGCGGATTTCGGTGCCGCGTTCCTGCTGCGCTATGGCTGGACGGAACTGATCGGCCTTCGCGGACCGATCGCGAGCGCGCGCATCGCCTGCGGCTTCCTGTTGCTCGGCCCCATGGTCCGTTACCCCCGGCACGCGCACGAGGCGGAGGAGGTGTATGTACCCCTGTCCGGAACGGCGTCGTGGCAGGCGGGCGAAGCGCTCGACGCTGCGAGGCTCCGGCCGCCCGGCGATATCGTCCACCACGCGCCCTGGATGCCCCACGCGACGCAGACGTTCTCGGAACCCTTGCTGGCGCTCTATGCGTGGCGCGGCGGGGACCTCGCGGCGAAGTCGAAGATCGTCCCGCACGGGTGAGTCGCGCGCCTTCCCGGCCGCGCCTCAATGGCCGCCTACCGCTGGCATTGCCCGCAGAAGAACGTCGAGCGGCCGTTTTGCGTGATGCGTCGGATGGTTCCGCGGCAGCCCGTCGTCACGCAGGCGCCCTCCTCGCGATCATAGGCGCGGAAGCCGTGCTGGAAGGTTCCGAGCGAGCCGTCCGCGTGACGGTAATCCCGCAGGGTCGAGCCGCCGGCCTCGACGGCTTCCACCAGAACGGCCCGGATCGCCTGGACCAACCGCCGTGCCCGCGCGGTCGGGGCGCCGTCGGCGCGCACGATCGAGCCTGCCGCGCGGCGCGGCGACAGTTTGGCGCGATGCAGGGCCTCGCAGACGTAGATGTTGCCCAGGCCGGCGACGAGCCGCTGGTCGAGCAGCGCCGCCTTGAGCGACGCGCTCCGTCCGGCGAGGAGCCGCGCCAGGACGTCCGCGTCGAACGCCCCGCCGAGCGGCTCGACGCCGATCGCGCGGAACAACGGATGCGCGTCGATCCCGGCCCGACCGACGAGGGTCATGAAGCCGAACCGTCGCGGGTCGTTGTAGGTGACGCGAGTCCCGTCGTCGAGGTCGAAGTGGACGTGATCGTGCGGCCCGGCCTCCCCGCGCGCGTGATGGAACGCGCCCGGAACCCGATCCTCCCCACCCGCGGCGACGCGGAACGAACCCGTCATGCCGAGGTGGCAGGCCAGCACGGTGTCGTCATCGAGGTCGAGCAGCAGGTATTTGGCGCGGCGGCGCACGGCATCGACGCGCCGTCCCGTCAGCCGGGCGGCGAAGCGCTCGGGAAAGGGGAACCGCAGGTCCGCCCGGCGCTGTTCCACCGCGCGGATACGCCTCCCCGTCATGGCGGAGGCCAAGCCCCGGCGGACGGTTTCGACTTCGGGAAGTTCGGGCATGGTGCTAAAGCGACCTTCCCCGGCGACATAAGCGTTGTTCCCCGCTTTCGCCATCACGCGCCCGCCGGCCCGGACCCGATGCCCTCCTCGCCCCCGCCCCGCCCGGCGTCACGCGCCGCCGAACTCACGCACTTCGGCTTCTCGGAGGTCGCGCTCGACGACAAGCAGCGTCTCGTGGACGACGTGTTCCACAAGGTCGCGAAGCGCTACGACCTCATGAACGATCTGATGTCGGGCGGCCTGCACCGGGCGTGGAAGGACGTGCTCGTCGCCGCCGTGAAGCCGTCGCGTCGCGGCATCTTCCGCCACCTCGACGTGGCCGGCGGCACCGGCGACGTCGCCCTGAGGGTCGCCCGTGCCGGAGGGCCGGCCACCGAGGTTACGGTGCTCGACATCAACGCCGACATGCTGCGGGTCGGCCGCCAGCGGCTTCGGCGCGAAGCCGGCGATCTGCGGTTCGTGGCCGGCAACGCGGAGGCGCTGCCCCTGCCTGACCGGCACTTCGACGCCTACACGGTCGCCTTCGGGATCCGCAACGTGCCGCGCATCGCGTCCGCGCTCGCGGAAGCGCACCGGGTGCTGAAGCGGGGCGGCCACTTCCTCTGCCTCGAGTTCTCGGTCGTCGACGTGCCGGGGCTCGACCGCATCTACGACGCGTTCTCGTTCAACGTGATCCCACTCGTCGGCCAAGTCGTCGCCGGCGACGCCGAGCCCTACCGCTACCTCGTCGAATCGATCCGGCGCTTCCCCGACGCCGACACCTTTTCCGACCTGATCGCGCAGGCGGGTTTCGGCAACGTCACCGCGCGCAAGCTGACGGGCGGGGTGGTGGCGATCCATTCGGCCTGGAAGCTCTGACGCGTGCTCGCCGCGCCGGGCCACGTCCTCCGACTCGCGCGCGCAGGCTTCGTCCTGGCGCGCGAGGGCGTGTTTTCCGGCGTCGACGCCGGCGCCGTCCCCATGATGGCGCGGTTGCCGCTGGCGCTGGCGAAGCTGCTGGCGCGGCGACGGAGCCAGGCTGTCGGGGCGAGCCGGCTCGCCACCGCGATCGGCCGGCTGGGGCCATCCTACGTCAAGCTCGGGCAGTTCCTGGCGACGCGGCCCGATGTGGTGGGCGCCGCGGCGGTCCGGGAGCTCGAAACCTTGCAGGACAGGCTCCCGGCCCTCCCCCGCGCGGACGCCGTGCGCACCGTCGAGTTGGCGTTCGGGCGTCCGATCGAGGACGTGTTCGCCTCCTTCGGCGAGCCGGTCGCCGCCGCCTCCATCGCCCAGGTCCACAAGGCGGTGCTCCACCCCGCGCGCGGGGGCCACGCGGTTGCCGTCAAGGTGATGCGCCCGGGCCTCGAGCGCCGTTTCCGGCGCGATCTCGGCGACATGGCTTTTGCCGCCCGGCTGGCCGAGCGCTTCCTCGCCGACGCGGAAAGGCTGCGGCTCGTCGACGTGGTCGAAACACTGGCACGTTCCGTGACCATGGAACTGGACTTCCGGATCGAGGCGGCGGCGGCTTCGGAATTCGCCGAGAACGTCGCGGGCGACTCCGATTTCCACGTGCCCGCCGTCGATTGGGACCTGACCACCAAGGAGGTGCTGACACTCGCATGGGTCGACGGCACGCCCTTGTCTGATGTCGCGGGCCTGCGGGAACGGGGCTACGACCTTCCCGCGCTCGGCCGCTCGGTGATCCAGGCCTTCCTGCGCCACGCGATGCGCGACGGCCTGTTCCACGCCGACATGCACCAGGGCAACCTGTTCGTGGACCGGGAGGGCCGGCTCACCGCGGTCGACTTCGGCATCATGGGCCGACTGGGCCGGAAGGAGCGGCGGTTCCTCGCAGAAATCCTCTACGGGTTCATCCGCCGCGATTACCGGCGCGTCGCCGAGGTGCATTTCCAGGCGGGCTACGTGCCGCCGGTGCACCGTGTCGAGGATTTCGCGCAGGCCATCCGGGCCATCGGCGAGCCGATCCATTCGCGCACCGCCGACCAGATCTCCATGGCGAAGCTGCTGACGCTGCTCTTCGAAATCACGGCACTCTTCGACATGAAGACCCGCATGGAGCTGGTGATGCTCCAGAAGACCATGGTGGTGGTGGAAGGCGTCGGGCGGACGCTCGACCCAAGGCTCGACCTTTGGGAGACGTCCGAGCCGATCGTGCGTGCCTGGGTGGAGGACAATCTGGGACCCGCCGGCAAGATGAAGGACGCCGCCGCGGGCTTCCAGGATCTCGCCAAGGGCGCGTTCGCCCTGCCCGACCTCCTCCTGCGCGCCGAGCGGATCGTCGCCGGGCTCGAGGCCTTCGCCGAAAGCGGCCTCGGGTCGACCGACAAGGTCGGCGCGATGGCCCGCATGGAGGCGCGCCGCGTCCGCTGGCTCGCGCTCGCCCTATGGGTCATCGCGGCGGTGCTGATCCTCAAGGCGATCCGGTGAGCGGCCGCGCGATGCCGTTCGACGGCCGTTCCGACGCCCGCCCGATCCAGACTCCCCCGGGCGTCGCCCTCGCGGCGCGACGACGGCGACGTTGAGCCGGAGCGGCCCGCGTCCTATAGTCAGTGCGGCGCCGTCGCATCGCATCGGGCGCACCGCGCGTGCGGGCGAGCGCCGTGCCGCGCATGAACCACTTCGGCAAGGAGCACGGGTCGCGTGCACTATTCGATCTTCTCGATCCTCTCCCAGGCCTTCAGGGGCAACGCCGGCTGGACGCCGGCGTGGCGGGACGCCGAGCCCAAGCCCGCCTACGACGTGGTGGTGGTCGGCGGCGGCGGCCACGGGCTCGCCACGGCCTATTACCTGGCCAAGAATCATGGCTTGGCCAACGTCGCCGTGGTGGAGAAGAGCTGGATCGGTTCGGGCAACGTCGGGCGCAACACCACCATCATCCGCTCGAACTACCGCGAACACGGCAACATCCCTTTCTACGAGAAATCGCTGCGATTGTGGGAGGGGCTGGAGCAGGACATCAATTACAACGCGATGGTCAGCCAGCGCGGCGTGCTGGGCCTCTATCATTCGGACGCGCAACGCGACGGGTTCGTGCGGCGCGGCAACGCCATGCGGCTGAACGGCGTCGACGCCGAACTGCTCGACCGAGACGGCGTGCGCGCCCTCGTTCCCGGCCTCGACTTCGACAACGCGCGTTTCCCGATTCACGGCGGGCTGCTGCAGCGACGCGGCGGCTCGGTGCGCCACGACGCGGTCGCCTGGGGCTACGCGCGCGCCGCCGACAAGCGCGGCATCGACATCATCCAGAACTGCGAGGTGACCGGCATCCGTGTCGTGAACGGGCGCGTAACCGGCCTCGATACCGCGAAGGGCTTCATCGCGGCCGGCAAGGTCGGCCTCGCCTGCGCCGGCAATTCGTCGCGCGTGGCCGCCATGGCCGGGCTGCGCCTGCCGATCGAAAGCCACGTACTCCAGGCCTTCGTGTCCGAGGGCGTCAAGCCGATGGTGCCCAACGTCGTCACGTTCGGCGCCGGGCACTTCTACATGAGCCAGTCCGACAAGGGCGGCCTCGTCTTCGGCGGCTCGCTCGACGGTTACAATTCCTATGCCCAGCGGGGCAACCTGCCGGCCGTCGAGGAGGTGATGGAGGAGGCGGTCGCCGTCATGCCCGCACTTGGTCGCCTGCGGGTGCTGCGCTCCTGGGGCGGCATCATGGACATGTCCATGGATGGTTCGCCGATCATCGACCGCACGCCCGTCGAGGGCCTTTATCTCAACTGCGGCTGGTGCTACGGCGGCTTCAAGGCGACCCCGGCGTCGGGGTATTGCTTCGCCCACACCATCGCCAACGATGCGCCGCACGAATTGAACGCGCCTTATCGGCTCGACCGGTTCGCCAGCGGTCACCTGATCGACGAGGCGGGCAGCGGTGCCCAGCCCAACCTTCACTAGGGCAAGGAAGCCGGTCGCGATGCGCATCCCCTGCCCTTATTGCGGTGAGCGCGGCAGCGCGGAATTCACCTATCTCGGCGACGCGAGCCCGGTCCGCCCCCGCGACACGCGGCCGCCCGGCGCCGACGAGGCGAGGGACGCCGCCGCGGCGCGCGCGTTCCACGATTATGTCTACCTCCGTGCCAACCCGGCCGGCGCGCTGCGGGAATGGTGGCAGCATACGGGCGGATGCAGGGCTTGGCTCGCGGTCGAGCGCGACGTTTCGACCCACGCGCTCGGCCGCGTGTCCGCGGCCCGGCAACCGAGGGAGATCGCCCGATGAGCGACGCTGTCCGGCGCGCCGGAACCCCTGGCCACGTCGAGCGGGTGACGCCGAACTCGCCCGTGGCGGCGGCGGCGCGCGTGCAGCCGTTCCGTCTGGTCGCGGGGGGGCAGATCGAGCGCCGGCCGGTGAGCTTCGCCTTCGACGGCCGCTATTACCAGGGTTTCGTGGGCGACACGCTCGCGTCCGCCCTCGTGGCCAACGGCGTGCGCCTCGTCGGCCGCTCGTTCAAGTACCACCGCCCGCGCGGCATCCTGTCCGCCGGGCCGGAGGAGCCCAACGCCCTCGTCGAACTGCGCGACGGTGCCCGGCGCGAGCCCAACACGCGCGCCACCACGGCCGAGCTTTACGACGGTCTCGTCGCCCGCAGCCAGAACCGCTGGCCCAGCCTGCGATTCGACCTCATGGCGGTGAACGCGTTCGCGGGTCCGGCCCTCGGCGCCGGCTTCTACTACAAGACGTTCATGTGGCCCGCGGCGTTCTGGGAAAGGCTCTACGAGCCCATGATCCGCCGCGCGGCGGGCCTCGGACGTCTCGCGGAAAAGCCCGATCCGGACGCCTACGAGCGGGCGACGGCCTTCTGCGACGTCCTGGTGATCGGGGCCGGCCCGGCCGGGCTCGCGGCGGCGCTCGCGGCGGGACGCTCGGGCGCGCGCGTGGTGCTCGCGACGGAGGATTTCGCGCTCGGGGGCAGGATTCTCGGCGAACAGCGCGAAATCGGGGGCCAGGCCGCGACGGCCTTCGTGGCGTCCGTCGAGGCCGAACTGGCGGGCCTGCCCGACGTGCGCGTCATGCGCCGCACGACCGTGTTCGGCGCCTACGACGGGGGCGTCTACGGCGCGGTCGAGCGGGTCAACGATCACGTCGCCGCTCCGCCGCAGTTCGAAGCGCGCCAGCGCGTTTGGCACGTGGTCGCCAAACGGGCGATCCTGGCCTCCGGGGCCATCGAGCGGCCGCTCGTGTTCGCCAACAACGATCGGCCGGGCGTCATGCTGGCCGGCGCCGTGCGCACGTATCTCAACCGCTTCGCCGCGAAACCCGGCGCGCGCGCCGTGCTGTTCGGCAACAACGACGACGCCTTGCGGACCGCGCGCGACCTCACGGAGGCGGGGGTCGCCCTGGCGGCCATCGTCGACCCGCGCCCCGACGCGCTCGCCGGGCTCGACGACCTCGCCCGGGCGACAGGCGCGAGGCTCGTCGAGGGCGTCGTGACGCGCGCGCTCGGCGGGGCGGCCGTGTCGGGCGTCGAGATCCGCGACGTCAACAACGGCGCGTTCACGCTCGCCTGCGACCTCGTCGCCGTGTCGGGCGGTTGGCAGCCGAGCGTTCACCTCACGACCCACCTCGGAGGCCGCCCGGATTGGGACCCGGCGCTCGCGGCGTTCGTGCCCGGCGCGACGCCGCCCGGCATGGCGGTGGCGGGCGCCGCGAAGGGGGATTTCGCGCTCGCGGCCTGTTTGGCGGACGGCATCCGCTCGGGATCGGACGCCGCCGCCGCCTGCGGCTTCCACCCGCGATCCGTGACCGTACCCTCGGCCGACGCCGAAAGCACCGCCGTGACCCCGCTGTGGCGCGTGAAGGACATCAAGGGCAAGGCCTTCGTGGATTTCGGCAACGACGTGACCGCCTCCGACGTGACGCTCGCTCATCGGGAAGGTTTCCGCGCCGTCGAGCACCTCAAGCGCTACACCACGCTCGGCATGGCGACGGACGGCGGCAAGACCGCCAATGTCACCGGCCTCGCGCTCATGGCCGAACTCACCGGGCGCACCATCGCGGAGACCGGCACGACGCGGTTTCGCCCGCCCTACACGCCCGTGGCGATCGGCGCGCTCGCGGGTACGCACACCGGACGCGCCCTCAAGCCGACCCGGCTCGTGCCCGCGCACGGCTGGGCGCAGGAGAACGGCGCCGTATTCATCGAAACCGGGCTCTGGCTGCGCGCCGCCTATTTCGCTCGATCCGGCGACAAGGGGTGGCGCGACGCGTGCGAGCGCGAAGCCCGGGCCGTGCGCGAGCGCGTGGGCCTTTGCGACGTTTCGACCCTCGGCAAGATCGAGGTCACGGGCGCCGATGCCGCCGCCTTCCTCGACCGGGTCTATTGCAACGCAATGGCATCGCTCGCGGTCGGGCGGGCCCGCTACGGCCTGATGCTGCGGGAGGACGGCTTCGTCATGGACGACGGAACGGTCGCGCGCCTCGAGGAGAACCGCCTCGTCGTGTCGACCACCACGGCAAATGCGGCGAGGGTCATGGCCCACATGGAATTCTGCGCCGAAGTCCTGTGGCCGGAGCTCGACGTGCGGGCGTCCTCGGTTACGGAACAATGGGCGCAATACGCCGTCGCGGGACCCCGCTCGCGCGACGTACTGGCGCTCGTGCTCGATGCGGGCGCCGACCTCTCGAACGCCGCCCTTCCGTTCATGGGCGTCGCCGAGACGGCGCTGCGCGACGGCACGCCGGCCCGGCTGTTCCGGATCTCGTTTTCGGGCGAACTGGCCTTCGAGCTCGCGGTGCCGGCGGGCGTCGGCGAGGCCGTCGCGCATGCCGTCGCGGCCGCGGGCGCGCCGTTCGGCATCGCGCCCTACGGCCTCGAAGCGCTCAACGTCCTCCGCATCGAGAAAGGCCACGCGGCGGGGGGCGAACTCAACGGGCAAACCACGGCGTCCGACCTCGGGCTCGGGCGGATGATGTCCACGAAGAAGGACTTCGTCGGCGCCGTCATGGCGCGACGAGAGGCCCTCGTCGACCACGAGCGGCCGACGCTCGTCGGCCTCAAGCCCGTGCACGCGGGCGATCCGATCGGGGCGGGCGCGCACCTGTTGCGGCCCGGCGCGGAAAACCGGGCGCGCAACGACGAGGGTCATGTGACCTCCGCTTGTTTCTCGCCGACCTTCGGCCAGATCGCGCTGGGGCTGCTGCGGCGCGGGCCGCAGCGCCTTGGCGAGCGGGTGCGGGCGTTCGATCCGATCCGCGGCCGCGACACGCTCGTCGAAGTGTGTTCGCCGGTGTTCTTCGATCCCGAAGGGGTACGGTTGCGTGGGTGACGCCGCGCTCGCGGACCGGTCCGCCTGGGCGGGTCTGGCCCGGCCGGGGCGCTTCGGTGCCCCCGGCGGCGAGCCGGGGGTGGTGATCGTCGAGGTTGCCGCCGGCCCGATGTTCCTGCTCGCCGCCCGCCGCGGCGACGGCGCCTCGGTCGCGCGCGCCGCCGGGCGATCGGGCGTGGCACTGCCGACGACGCCCGCCTTCGTGCGCCAGGGCGACCGGCTGGTGCTGTGGGCCGGACCCGACCAATGGTGGGTGCGCGGCGCCATCACCGCCGCCATGCTCGCATCCGAGTTCGCGGGCCTCGATGTTTCGGTCGTGGACCTCGGCCAGGCCCGCGCCTGCCTCGGCGTGAGCGGCGCCCGCGTCCGCGACGCGCTCGCGAAGGGGTTCGAGATCGATCTCCACCCGCGCGCCTTCAAGACGGGCGATGTGGCCCTGACCACGGTTGCCAACGTCCCGACCGCCGTCTGGCAAACGGACGACCACCCGACCTACGCCATCGCGGTCCCGAGATCCTACGCCGGGAGCTTCTGGCATTGGCTGACCGGGGCCGCCGCCGAATACGGGTACCGGGTCGAGGTCGACGGCGAGGACATACGTCCGGCCTGACGGCGCGCGTGCTTCGAGGCTTGGCGCTGCCCACGCACTGCCGAGCGCACGAGTTTATCGGATTCGGCGATTTCGCCCTGAAGGGATTAGCCGCCTGCCGGCACCTGTTGCAAAAGCAGGGCAAGCTAGCATCGGCCGGCACGAGGAGGAGGTGCCGCCCGCGGGTCAGCTATCCTCAAGGGCGCGACCGAAGGGCCGAGTTCGATCGCCGCTTGGCGGGATCGCACCCGCCAGGATGCGTTTTCCGGGGCCGACCCGGCGGAAGCGTTCGACAATTTGCGAAGGGTTCGCGGCCGACGCCCGACCTTTTCCGCCTTCGGCGTGCTCGCGGCACCGCCCGTGTCAGGGCCGCCATGCCGTGCAGCCTTGCGGGGCGCGGGCCGGGTATTTACATCGGGCACGAGCGAACCTCGGCGGCTCCCCGCCCGGGCCCTGCCGGAGTCTCCATGCACGCCCTGTTGGTTCTTATCCTCAAGATCCTCGACCTTTACAGCTATGTCATCATTGCCACCGCGATCATGTCCTGGCTGCTCGCGTTCGACGTCATCAACTTCCGCAACGACATCGTACGGTCGATCTGGAATTTCCTCAACGCGTTGACCGAGCCGCTGCTCAGGCCGATCCGCCGGTTCCTTCCCAACCTCGGCGGTATCGACGTGTCGCCGATCATCCTGCTGCTGTTGCTGATGTTCCTGCAAACCCTCATCGCCGACAACGCGCACATGTTCCTATAGGCATAGGGGCCGGCGGACGTTTCCGTCCAAGCGCTGTACGCCCCATTCAAGCCGGCCCCCGTCAGACAGAGCCCGCGGCGAACGCTCCGGCGAGCCGGATGGCGCGAGCCTTGTCGCGGCACGAAAGCGGATCGCTTGGTGCGCCCGCACGCGCGGATCCACGCATTCGGCGACCGGACGCTTCGCGAGCGCACGATAGCGCCGTCGAACCGCCGCCGATCAATCCTTGAACGGCGCGTAGGCGACAAAGCCCGGGTCGCGCGCGGCAAGACCGCCGCCGATGGCGTTCGACAAGAACGCCCGCGGGCTCGCGCCGTTGCCAACCGCCTGGCGCTGCCGCACCGTCGATGCCGTGTCCGGGACAGGCTGCACGAGGGAGGGCTATCGCGCCCGATCCCCGGACGGAGGCAGAGCCGGTGCGGGATCGGCGGCGCCGAAGCTCAGTACGCGATCGAAGAAGGACCGGGTCGCGCTTCTAGGCTCGTCGGTCGCGTAGGCGGAAGGCGCCGCCGCAAACGCGGCCGGCTTGTCCGTGGACGCGCTTGCCGAGACCACGCTCCCGTTCACCCCGGGCCGGATCGCTTCCTTGGACGCCAGTAGGGTCGAGCGCGCCGCAGCCGCCTTCGCGGCAGCGATCTGCAGCACCACCGGCTTGGCCTTCGGTTCGTCGTCGAGCGCGATCTCCATCGGGCCGGCAACGAGGGCGTCCGGCCGGCTTTCCTCCGTGATCCGTCCGGCGAACGCGGGGTTCTGGCCGCCATCCTGGTAGACGAGGCGGACGGGTTTCACGCCCTTCCTGGCAAGCGCCGCGACCTCGTTGTCGTCCCGCGCCTGCTTGTCGGCGACGGCTTTCACGATCTCAGGGTCCTCGGCGAGCGTCGGGCAGGCCTGCTCGGCGTCGAACCGGTCGCTGCCCTGAGGCCTCGCGAAAACGTAGTGCTTGTTGCACACGCCGACCGGCGGCTCGAGCTTGCTGACATCGAAATAATCGGAGCCCTTCTTGAGCTCCCGCCAGAAGGCCATGTTGGGATCGAGCCGGTGCTTGGCAAGGTTCTCGGCCGTCATCCGGAAGGGGAGCGACTGCATCTGAATCGCGCGCTGCCCGCCGGCGAAAGACTCCCGCGCGATCGCGTAGATTTCCTCGATCTGCTTGTCGGTCATCGAGAAACATCCCGCCGAGGAACAGATCCCATGCACCATGATCGAACCGCCCGTGTGACCCCACACGCGGTCGTATGCGTTCGGATAACCGACGTTGAACGACAGATAATAGGCCGAGTTCGGGTTCATCTGGCCCGGCGTCACCGCGTAGAACCCTTCCGGGACCTGACGATCGCCTTCGCGGACCTTGGGGCCAAGCTGCCCCGACCAGCGGCACATCGGGAACGTCTTCAGGTAGACGTAGTGCCCGTCGGCCTTCTGCTTCCAGATTTCGAGTTCGGCCTCCTTCTTGAAGGCGCGGATGAGCATGGGGGCGTTCTTGTCGGTGCCCTTCGCGGTCATCGACACCACCGTCTCGTCGGGGACGGGCGCGTAGGCCCGGTACCCGCTCGCCGTATCCAGCTTATCGTTGCAGCCCGAGAGGAGTGCGGCGCCACAAACGAAAAATGCGAGGCGGCCGATCATACGCAACGCGCGTCCTGCCAGCATGTCGTACGTTTCCGATGCTTCCGCTCCGGGCCAGGCAAGAACGCCGCCTGAGCCGCCGAGCGCTCACAGACACGGTTAGGGTTCTAGTCTTAAGGCCGGGTAACCGCAAGCCGCGGCACCTAGGTGGAAATAGTTCCCGGAAAGACGGCTAAAACTTTCACTCCTCGTGTCCGGCGCGACACGCCGGGCCGCGTCGGCGGCAGGCGCGACCGGCGCCCGTACCCTACTCAGCGTCGGCCGATCGCCATGAACTTGTCCGAGCGGGCGGCCCGCACCTCGTCCCGCGACCAGCCGTCGAGGCCCGCGAGCGCGATCTCGATCGCGTCACCCGCCGCCACGATGGCCGCCGCGGGGTCGCGATGGGCACCCCCGGGGGGCTCGGCCACGACCACGTCGACGATGCCGAACTTCTGCAGGTCCTGCGCGGTGATCTTCATGCTGGTCGCGGCGTCCTGGGCGCGCCCGGCATCGTGCCACAGGATCGAGGCCGCGCCCTCGGGCGAAATCACGCTGTAGATCGCATGTTCGAGCATGATGACGCGGTTGGCGGTGGCGAGCGCGATCGCGCCCCCAGAACCGCCTTCGCCAATGATCACCGCCACGTTCGGCACACCGAGCCCGAGGCACGCCTCCGTCGAGCGCGCGATGGCTTCCGCCTGACCGCGCTCTTCGGCTTCGATCCCCGGAAACGCCCCCGCCGTATCGACGAGGCCCACGACCGGCAGCTCGAAGCGGTCGGCGAGTTGCATCAGGCGCACCGCCTTGCGGTAGCCCTCCGGCCGAGCCATACCGAAATTGTGCTTGATGCGGCTGTCGGTGTCCGACCCCTTTTCCTGTCCTATGACGCAAACCGATCGGCCCCGGAACCGGCCGAGGCCGCCCACGATCGCCTCGTCCTCCCCCGACGCGCGGTCGCCCGCGAGCGGCGTGAAATCGGCGACGAGCGCCTGGACGTAGTCCGAAAAATGCGGCCGCTGCGGATGCCGCGCGACCTGGGTCTTCTGCCAGGGCGACAAGGTGTCGTAGAGATCGGCCAAGGCCTTGTTGGCTTTGACCTCGAGCCGGTTCAGCTCCTCGCCGATGGGAATCGCACCGCCGTCGCTCGCCACGGCCCGCAATTCCTCGATCTTCGCTTCGATTTCCGCGACGGGCTTTTCGAAGTCGAGATAGGAGCGCATCGACAGGTGGTGTCAGCGGAAGCGGAAAGCGCCGGAGGCGGCAAGACGCCATCGCGCGAGGGAATGGAACCTGCCGGGTCGAGGCCGCGAAGTCAAGGATGCGAAATTCCGACGAGCGTTATCGGATGAGCAACGGCGTGGCGGTTGGTCGGCCTCTGGGCAAAGGTTTTCCCCGACTCGACTGCTTCAAGGCTGCGAAACCGCCATCGCGACCGCGAGCACGGCGTCGCGTGTGGCGATCCAGACCTCGGTCGAGACCCGGATGGCCCGTCGCTTCGCTCGTCGCAACGAACATGGCCACGAAGGCCCTCACCCGCTTGCCCCGCATCGACGGCCGCGCGCGCGAACCACACGCGACGAAGTCGCTATCACGGCCTCCGTCGCGAAGCCGCCGGACAAGTCCGTCGTCGGATCGGCCGCGCCTGCTCAGTTGCGGCCGATCCGCACTCGATGAAGGCGCGGAGCCTATCAGGTCAGGTGCGCCGACAAAAGCTTGTTCATCTCAAACATCGTCGCCTTGTCCTTACCGAACACGGCGTGCAGCTTTTTATCGGCCACGATCTCGCGCTTGTCGGCGGGGTTCTGCAGTTCGTGTTTGCGGATATACTCCCACACCTTGCTGATCACCTCGGTGCGCGGCATGGCGTGACCACCGATGATCGCGGCGAGTTCCTTCGAAGGTTGAACGGGCTTGGCAAGGCCGGCATTGGTCCGTTTCGCCGGGGCCGGCGCGTCGCTGGCGGGCTTGCCCGAAGCGGCCTTGGCGGAAGACTTCGCCGCGGGGGCCTTGGCCGCCTTCGCTTTGGGCGCGTCCGACGCGGGGGCGTGATCCTTGGCGGGCTTTACGGATTTCGGGGCCATCTGATTTTCTCCTCACTCCAGTTCGCGGCGGCACGCGGCTGAAACCTGCTTCGGGCACTCATGGGTCGAAGAACACGAACCATAGGTCGCCAAGAAACGTCATAAGTAAACACGGGCGCTGCGGTCCGGGAGCCGATTCCCGACGCCGTCCACAGTTGTTGCTCGGCGGCGCCGCGGCCGCGGACCCGTGTCCGGGCCGGGCCGCCTCGGACCGATCGCGCCGGGGGATACGCGTATCGCGCCCGCCCGAGGGGAAGCACCCCGGTCAAGATACCAACGGCCTGAGGCCCGACTCGATCGAAGGGCGGCGGGGTTCGAGGAACGGTGGCAGCGACAGGCGTTCGCCCAACGTCTCCATATCCTCATCGACGGCGAAGCCCGGGCCGTCCGTCGCGATCTCGAACAGGATGCCATTCGGCTCGCGCAGGTAGAGGCTGCGGAAGTAGTAGCGGTCGACGGGACCGCTATAGGGAATGCGCAGGCGCTTCAGCCGCTCGTCCCAGGCATCGTAGCTTTCGAAGGTCGGCGTGCGCAGGGCCAGGTGATGCACACCGCCCGCGCCCTGTTGCGCGCGGGGCAGGCCGGGTTCGACCGCGACATGGAGTTCGCGCGCGGTTTCCCCGCCGCCCCCGATCGCATAGACCCGCACATCGCAGGCGGAGGCCGGATCGACGTATCGCCGCCGGGCCTCGAGCCCCAACACGTCCCTGAGAACGCGCTCCGTGGCTTCCAACCGCGGCACGCTCAGGGTGACGGAGCCGAGCCCGAGGATCTGGTACTCGCGCGGGACGGGGCTCCCCGCCCACGGGTGGTGGTGCGCGGCCGAGCCCGGATCCGCGATCAAACTGAGCCGCTGCCCTTCCGGATCCTCGAAGTCGACCACGAAGTGCCCGTCGCGCTCCGAGACGCCGGAATGGGACACGGCGGCCTTGTGGAGGCGTTCCGCCCACCACTCGAGGGAATCCCGCCCCGGTACCCGGAGGCCGGTGCGGACGATCGACCCGGTGCCGCGCGCCTCCCGCTCGGTCGGCCAGTCGAAGAAGGTCAGGTCCGAGCCCGGGGACGCGAGCCCGTCGGCATAAAACAGATGGTAAGCGGACACGTCGTCCTGGTTGACCGTCCGCTTGACCAGGCGCATTCCGAGGATCCGCGTGTAGAACGCGTGATTGCCGGGCGCATCGGCCGTGATCGCCGTCACGTGGTGGAAACCGGTCAGCTCCATGCGCCCAGCTGTCCTCGTCGAGCGGCGGACATGGTCAGCCCGTCAAGCGGCCCGCCGGACGAGCCGGACGATCAGCAGCAGGATCACGGCACCGATCACCGCGTCGATGATAGCCGCGACATATCCCGCGCCGAGGTTGATGCCCACGGCCGGCAGGAGGTAGCCCGCGATGACCGCCCCGACGATGCCGATCGCGATGTCGCCGATGAGACCGAAGCCGCCGCCCTGCACCAGCAGGCCGGCAAGCCAGCCCGCGATGCCGCCGACGATGATCCAAGCTAAGATCGATCCGCCTTCCATGATAACTTCCCTTCGTGCCGCCCCCATAGGCTGCTGGGGAAATCACCTCACCGTGCAAATGTTCCGCGCCTCGGGCATTCCCTCGACGAGGCCGGCGCCGAGCCGGAGGACGGGGCCGTAATGCGGCTCGTGGAGGACCGGAACGCCCCCCCGCACGCGATCGTGGGTCCGGCGATCACCCGCGACGGGATCGCGATCCGCGTCGCGCGCTGGCCGCCCGCGCTGCGATGGATGGCCAGGGGCGAGCCGCTCGGCACCGTCGTGGTCTGCAACGGCCGCACCGAGTTCATCGAGAAGTATTACGAGGTCGCGGGCGAACTCGCCGGGCGCGGCTTCGCGGCCTTGGTGTTCGATTGGCGCGGGCAGGGATTGTCCGATCGGCTCTTGCGCGACCCGCGCAAAGGGCACGTCGGCAGTTTCGCCGATTATGGGGAGGACCTCGCCGCGGTTGCGAGCCAGGTGCTCGCTCCGTTCTGTCCGCGTCCGTGGTATGCGCTGGCCCATTCGATGGGCGGCCCGATCGTGCTCCAGTTCGCGGCGCGGAGGCCGGACGTGTTCGAGCGCCTGGTGCTGTCGGCGCCGATGATCGGCATCGCCGGCCTGCCGTTCGCGGCGACGCTGCGCGCCACGGCGCGCCTGTGCCGCTTCGCCGGGCTCTCGCGCGGCTTCGTGCCGGGGGGCCGCCGACGCTCGCCGTTCGCGATGGCCTTCGACGGCAACCCGCTGACGAGCGACGCCGGCCGGTTTGCCCGCATGCTGCAGTTCGTTCAATCCGAGCCGCGCCTGGGACTGGGCGCCCCCACGATCGGGTGGCTGCACGCCGCCTTCGACGCCATGGCCGAGGTGCAGGACGACGGTTTCGTGCGCGCCTTCGCGGTTCCGACCCTGACCGTCATGCCGGCGCTCGACCGCGTCGTCGACGGGCTCGCCGCCGAACGTCTGGCGCAGCGCCTGCGCGGCGGGAACATCATCGGCCTGCCGGGATGCCGCCACGAGATCCTGATGGAAAACGACGCCCTCCGTCAGCAATTCTGGGCCGCCTTCGACGCCTTCGTCCCCGGCCGCGCCGTCCCGAAGTCCTGAACGGCCGCCGGATAGCGCCGCCCGCAAGGACAGCGATCAGGGCGCGAACGCCCCGGGTCCCCCGGCGCGCACGACGCCCGCGATGGAGAGCGCGGCCAGTCCCGTCGCGATCACGGCATTCCACGCCGCGAGCGACAGGCCCGAAACCAGCAGGGCTGGCCGATCGCACCTGACCACCGAGACCCGGCTCAACCGTTCGAAGAAGTCGCTCGCCTTGGCGGGCGCATCGATAGCGCCGGAGCACGCGCCCGGCCCCGGCCACAGCGCCTGTTCGACCCCCGCGTGGTAGACGCCCATCGCGGCTCCCGCCGCGAACACCACGATCAACGTCGTGAAGCCCGCGAGCGCGACGTCGGCGCGGCCCCGGCGCGCCGCCAAGGCCGCCACCGCGGCCGCGACCGCGCCCGCGTAATAGGGCACGCGCTCCCGAAGGCAGAGTTCGCACGGCGGGTAGCCGAGCGCCTGGAACCCCCAGGCCCCGAGCAGCGTGAGGACGGCGGCGCCCCCGATCCCCACCGCCAACAGCGCGGAAGCGTCCGCCCTCGACCAAGGTTTCCCGGCCATGTCGCGGCTCAGATCACGTGCGCGGCGAGCACGAAGCCGGCCACGACGATGACCGCCAAGGCGCCCAGGAACCAGACGAAATGCCGCTCGAGCCCGGCGCTGATCGGCGCGCCGAAGCGGTTGAGCAAGCCGGCCAGCAGGAAGAACCGCGCGCCGCGCGTCAGCAGCGACAGAAGCACGAACAACACGAGGTTGTAGCCGAGAAGCCCGCTGACGATGGTGACGAGCTTGTAGGGGATGGGCGTCAGGCCTTTGACGAGGATCACGAGCCAGCCCCACCGGTCATAGGCCGCGCGCAACGTGTCCATGCGCGCCCCGTAGCCGTAGGCGTGGATCAGCCACTGGCCGAGCGTGTCATAGAGAAGGGCGCCGATGGCGTAGCCGAGAAGGCCGCCGGCGACCGACGCCAGGGTGGCGATCAGGGCGTAGAACCAGGCGCGCCGGGGCTGGGCCAGCGCCATGGGGACGAGCAGCAGGTCCGGCGGCAGGGGGAAGAACGAGCTTTCGGCGAACGAGATGGCGGCCAGCGCCAAGGGCGCCCGCGGGCTGCTTGCCAGGGCCAGCGTCGAGCGGTAGAGGCCGTTGAACATCGGGCGTCCTTATCGGAGCCCGGCGGCCCTGTCCACGAAAGGCATTCTCATGAGGCGCTTTTCCGGGACGGCCCGTTCCGCACGCGGTGACGGGTCCGGGGCCGCGGGGCCGGGCCAAGCCGATCGCGGGCGGCGCTTCCCCCGGTGCCGGCGCACCCTCGGCTCCGTGGTTTGGGCCCTGTCCTTGTTGTCCGCGTCCGCCCTCGAGGCTGCCGCGCCGCCCCCCGTGGGCGCCGACCACGCCATGATCGTGTCCGCGCACCGGCTCGCCTCCGAGGCCGGGCTCGACATGCTCAGGCGCGGCGGCAACGTCGTCGATGCCGCGGTCGCCGCGGGTTACGCGCTGGCCGTCGTGTGGCCCGCCGCCGGCAATCTCGGCGGCGGCGGGTTCATGACGATCCGCCAGGCGGGAAGGGCGCCGGTGTTCCTCGATTTCCGCGAAAAGGCGCCGCTCGCCGCGACGGAAACCATGTTCCTCGACGCGGACGGAAACGTGGTGCCGAACCGCTCCACGGATTCCTGGCTGGCGGTCGGCGTGCCGGGCTCGGTGGCGGGACTCGACGCGGCCCTCGCGCGCTACGGCACCTTGCCGCGCGCCGTCGTGATGGCGCCGGCGATCCAACTCGCCCGCGAAGGCTTCACCCTGGGGCCGGCCGATGCCGACATGTTCGGGCTCGTGGCCCCGATGCTGGCGCGGGACCCGCAGGCGGCGTCGATCTTCCTCCCGGCGGGCAAGCCGCCCGGCATCGGCGACCGGCTTCCCCAGCCCGATCTCGCCGCGACCTTGCAGGCGATCAGCGAGGGCGGCGCCGACGCCTTCTACCGTGGGCCGATCGGCGGCGCGATCGCCGACGCGAGCGCGGCGGGCGGCGGCCTGCTCACGCGGGAAGACTTCGCGCGGTACCGCGTGCGCGAGATGGCGCCCCTCGCGTGCTCGTACCGCGGGTATGACGTCCTCACGGCGCCGCCGCCGAGCGCGGGCGGGATCGCGATTTGCGAGAGCCTGAACATCCTCGAAGGCTACGACCTGCACGCCCTCGGGTTCCATTCGGCCGCTTCCGTCCACCTCGTGGCCGAATCGTTGCGCCGCGCCTTCCATGACCGGCAGCGCCTCGGCGATCCCGATTTCGTGGAAAACCCCGTCGCGATCCTCCTCGACAAGGGCTACGCGGCGCGCTTGCGGGCCGGCATCGCGCCCGAACGGGCCACGCCGTTCTGGGAGGGCGGGGCGACGCCCGACCGCGAAGGCCGGCAAACCACGCATTTTTCGGTCGCGGACGCGGACGGCAACGCGGTGGCGGTGACGACGACGCTCAACGGCTGGTTCGGGGCCATGCGCGTCGCCGGCCGCACCGGCATCCTCGTGAACAACGAGATGGACGATTTCGCGAGCAAGCCCGGAGCCCCGAACATGTTCGGGCTGGCGGGCAGCTTCAACAACGCCGTCGCGCCCGGCAAGACGCCCCTGAGCACCATGAGCCCGACGATCGTCACCCGGGACGGCAAGCTGTTCATGGTCCTCGGCAGCCCCGGGGGGTCGCGCATCGCGTCGATCGTGCTCGAGGCGCTCGTCAACGTCATCGACCACGGCATGGCGCTCGGCGAGGCCGTCGACGCGCCCCGTTTCCACGAACAATGGCAGCCCGACATCGTGGAGGTCGAGCCTTACGCGCTGTCGCCGGACACCCGCCGTCTGCTCGAAGCCTCGGGCTACACGGTGCGCGACAAGGCGCCTTGGGGCCAGGCCGAAGCCGTCGCCACCATCGAGGCGGTCGGGTCCGCCGCGGGGATCGATCTTCCCGTGCTGGCGCGGCCCTCCCGGCCGTTCGCGCTCTACGGGGTGAACGACGAGCGGGGCCCAGCGGGCGCCGCGGCGGGCTATTGACATGGCGGCGGTGCCCAGGCGTCTGGACGCCATCGCGGTCCTGCCGGTGTTCTTCCGGCTCGCGGGCAAGCGGGCGGTGGTCGCGGGCGGGACCCCGCCGGCCGCCTGGAAAGCGGAACTGCTCGCCGCCGCGGGTGCCGATGTGTGGGTGTTCGCGGACGACCCCTGCCCGGAACTGAGCGACCTCGACGCCGCCGCCGGGGGGGCGGTGCACGTCGTGCGACGGACGTGGCGGGACGGCGACCTCGCGTCCGCCGCCATCGCGGTCGGCGCGCTCGACGGTCGCGACGGGGAGGCGTTCCGAGACGCCGCGCACCGCGCGGGTGTCCCCGCGAACATCGTCGACGCCCCCGCGCTCTGCGATTTCCAGTTCGGCACGATCGTCGGCCGTTCGCCGCTCGTGATCGGCATCTCCACAGACGGTGCGGCGCCCGTCTTCGGTCAGGCGCTGCGGACGCGGCTCGAAGCGTTGCTGCCGCGAGGGATCGGCGCTTGGGCCCGGGCGGCGGCCGATTGGCGGCCCGACATCCGGAGCCGGGCGCTGGGCTTCACGGCGCGGCGGCGTTTTTGGGAAGCGTTCGCCGAGAGCGCGCTGCGGAGCGAGGGGCGGCCGCCCGACGAGGACGACCGGACCGCCTGCCTCGCCGCCGCGCTCGCGGGCGCGGCGGCCGTCGGTGGACGGCTCACCCTCGTCGGGGCGGGGCCGGGCGATCCCGACCTCGTCACCCTCGGGGCCGTACGGGCCCTTCAATCCGCCGACGCCGTCCTGTACGAGGCCGAGGTCCCCGAGAGCGTCCTCGCGCTCGGCCGGCGCGAGGCGCGCCGCATTGCCGCGCCTCGGGGCGAGGATGACGCCGCCGAACGCGCGAGGGATCTCTGGGCGGAAGGCCTGTCGGTCGTCTGGATCGGTGCCGGCAGCCCCGAGGCCTGTCCGGCCTGGTCGACGCGCTTGGCGCGATTGGCGACCTGTGGGGTCGCCTTCTCCTGTGTCGCCGCGGTGAGGTGCGCCGCATGCCCCGAGGGCTGCGCGGCACGCCGGAGCCTCGGGGCGGCGACGCCCGCGATCGGCGGGGCGGCCGCCCTCAGCGATCCTGGTTGAGCACGGCGGCGGCCGGGCCATGCGAAGCGTTTCCGCCCTTGCGGCCCGCCTGTGACGCCAGCCCGTGGTCTTGGGAAAAGGTTCGCTTCTCGGCGACCACGCTTTGGCCGCCCTTGCGGCCGGCTTGCGAGGCCAGTTCAGGGTTCTGGGAAAAGCTCCTCTTTTCGTTCGGGACGCTTTCACCACCCTTGCGGGCGATCGCGCGACGCTTCTCGACATCCATCGAAGCGAAGCCTCGATTCGACCTCGCACCGATCAAGGTGTCCTGGGTCATGGCCGACTCGCTCGCTGCGGGAGAGACTTGCGACAAGAACGCCCGCCCGAAGCGCGAGTTCCTCCGCCGGAGCCGGCGGAGCCGGTGCGCCGTCGCAGGAACGATCGCGCCGCCGCGTCGGACGCCGCCAGGCTGGCGCGATGCCCGCCGGGTCTTGCGGTCGCGGGCGGGCAGGCCGACATTCGAAGCTGTCTGCATTCATGCGAGGTGCGCGGTGAGCGACGGGACGGACGACTGGGAGATCCCCGCGGGCGCCCAGCCGCGCCCGGGCGATTACGCCTTCGATCTCGACCGGGCGCTGTCGGCGGTGGTCGGGTTGAGCGCGCGCGTTCCCGAGAACGCGTTCACGGCGGACACGCTGGGGGTCGAGCGCGCCGGCAACGGCGTCCTCGTTCGCGACGACGGCGTGGTCCTCACCATCGGCTATCTCGTCACCGAAGCCGAGGAAGTGTTCCTCGAAACGATCCGCGGCCGCGTCGTGCCTGGACATGTCCTGTCCTACGACCAGGCGACGGGGTTCGGGCTGGTGCAGGCGCTGGAGCCGCTCGGGATTCCGGCCGTGGCGCTGGGCGATTCCCGTCACGCGGGGGTCGGCGAGGCGGTCGTCGTCGCGGGCGCGGGCGGGCGGCGGCACTCGGTGGCGGCCCGGATCGTGGCCCGTCAGGAATTCGCGGGCTACTGGGAATACTTGATCGAGGAAGCGATCTTCACCGCTCCGGGCCACCCCAACTGGGGCGGAACGGCCCTGATCGGCTCCGATGGCGGCCTCCTCGGCGTCGGCTCCCTGCAGCTTCAGCATCAATCGCGGGGCGGCGACGTCCGGCCATTGAACATGATGGTGCCGGTCGAGTTGTTGTCGCCGATCTTCGACGCGCTGCTGCGCGGCGGGCACGACCGGTCGGGGCGGCCCTGGCTCGGCGTCTACGCGCACGAGGTCGGCAGGAACGTGGTGATCGTCGGCGTGGCCGGGAAGGGACCAGCCGACCGGGCCGGCCTGCGCAAGGGCGACGTGGTGCGGACCGCGGGCGGCATGGACATCACCAACCTCGCCGACTTCTACCGATCCATGTGGGCGTTGGGCGAACCGGGCGTGGCGATACCGCTGACGCTCGACCGGGAAGGCGACGTGTTCGAAATCCAGGTGAAATCCGCCGATCGCCGCAAGTTCCTGCGCACGCCCCGCCTGCATTGACGCTCCCCGCCCAAGTGACGATGCTTCGCTTGCCTCCGGCTTGACCTCATGCGCCTGACGCTTGTCCTGGCGCTCGGTGCCGGTGTCGTCCTCGCCGTCTTGCTGGTCCTCGCCTACGGCTTCGACCCGATCGTGCGCGCGCTCGAAGCGGTCGGCTGGGGCGCCGGCCTCGTCGCGCTGGTGCGCGCGATCGAGACGACGGGCGCCGGCATCGCCTGGCGATGGCTGCTGCCGGAAGGCCGCCCGCTGCTGCGCGCCTGCGCCCTGCTGCGATGGATCAGGGAGTCCATCAATGCGTTGCTTCCGGTCGCGCAGGTCGGGGGCGAGATCGCGGGCGCGCGCTGCCTCACGTTTTTCGGCGTGGATGCGGGGACGGCGGGCGCGAGCGTTCTCGTCGACCTCCTCGTCCAGACCGCGACGCAGCTCTTGTTCACGATGGCGGGGCTCGGCGTCCTCGTGTGGGTCGGCGGCGCCGATTCCATCGTCCGCTGGGTGGTGCTGGGCCTGGCCGTCATGGCCCCCGCGCTCGGCGGCTTCTTCGCCGTGCAGCGGTTCGGCGGCCTAGGGCTCATCGAGCGGGTGGTGGCGCGCTTCGCGCGTGACCCGCACTGGGCGGCGCTCGGCGGCTTGTCGTCGCTGAACACCCGTTTGGGCGAGATCTACGCGCGGCGCGGACGGCTCGCCGCGGCCTTCGCGCTCCACTTCGCCATCTGGTTCGTGGGCGTGTTCGAGGTCCTCGTCGCCCTGCGCTTCATGGGCCATCCGGTCCCGTATCAAACGGCGCTCGTCATCGAAAGCCTGGGCCAGGCCGTGCGGGGGGCCGCCTTCATCGTGCCGGGCGCCATCGGCGTGCAGGAGGGCGGCTTCGTGGCGCTCTGCGCCGTGTTCGCGATCCCAGCCCCGACCGCGGTCGCCTTGTCGCTGGTCAAGCGCTTCCCCGAAATCGTGCTCGGGATCCCGGGCCTGCTGATCTGGCAGGGGCTCGAAGGGCGACGGCTGCTCGCGAGCCCGAGTGTGACCGCCCCGCCGCAACCCCGCGGGAAACGCCCCGAAACGGGGGATTGACGGGCGTTCGCGGCTGGACACGGTGGAATCGATGCGGCAAGGCTCGTCGATTCAACGCGTCTTAACGCAGTTTCCCGAGCGTGATCCGAGGGTAGCCGGGAGACGAGGGGCCATGATGATCTTGAAAAGACGTGACGTGTTGTTGGCCGGCGCGGGCTGCGCGGCTGCGATCGGGTTGCGCACGATCGGGGCCGCGTGGGCGCAGGACGCCGATCCGGCCGCCCTGTTGATTCAGGACTTCTACGACGTTCTTCTCGACGCCATGCGCCACGCCGGCGAACTGAAGATGCGGGGCCGGGTCGACAAGCTGCGGCCCGCCGTCGCGCAAACGTTCGACGCTGCCGCGATGACGCGTCTCGCGGTGGGTCCCGAATTCGCCAAATTGGGGCCGGCGGAACAGGACGCCCTGCGCGATGCCTTCGGGACGCTCCTCGTCGCGACCTTCGCCAGCACTTTCGACGACTTCAAGGGCGAGCGCTTCACGGTCGACGACGAGGTCCTGCCGCAAGGGTCGGACAAGCTCGTCAAGACCAGGTTTCACGCGGTCGGCACGCCGGTCGAGATAAACTTCCTGCTGCGCACCAAGGGCGGCGCCTGGAAGGTCATCGACATCTACCTGAACGGCAGCATCAGCCAGCTCGCGACATGGCGGTCCACCTATGGATCGCTGATCTCCCAGGTCGGCTACACGGGCATGATGAGCGCCGTGAGGGAACAGACCGAGAAATTCATGGGGTCGTTCTGAGCACGCTTCTGCTTCTCCTCGCGGCCGCGGGTTGCGGCTACGCGCTGTTCGCCGCCGTTCTGCTGGGGCGACGCGACCCCGCCGCGGCTGTCGGCCATGCCGACGCGTGGCCCGCCGTGAGCATGCTGAAACCCTTGCATGGGGATGAACCCGAGCTTTTCCGCAATCTCGCGAGCTTTTGCGCACAGGATTATCCCGGCCACTTCGAACTGGTACTCGGCGTCGGCGACGCGAACGACCCCGCCGTGGCGGTCGTGACCGCGCTCCGGGCGGCGTTCCCCGGCGTCGAGGCGACCCTCGTGGTCGACGGCCGGCGCAGGGGCACGAACGGGAAAGTGTCGAACCTGATGAACATGGATGCGCACGCGCGCCATCCCGTGCTCGTTCTCGCCGACAGCGACATCCGGGTCGGACCCGGTTACCTGCGCGCCGTGGTCGGCGCCCTGGCCGCCGAGGACGTCGGGGCCGTCACCTGCCTTTATCGCGGCCTCGCCCTGCCGAACCTGTGGTCGCGCTTGGCCGCCCAATGGATCGACGCCCACTTCCTTCCGAACGTCGTGGTCGGGATGGCGCTCGGACTCGCGAAGCCGTGTTTCGGGTCCACGATCGCGCTCCGTCGCGACACGCTGGAGCGAATCGGCGGTTTCGCGTCGTTCAAGGACAAGCTCGCCGACGATTACGCCCTGGGGGAAGCGGTGCGCGGGCTCGGACTCGCGGTCGCGGTGCCCAAGACCCTCGTGCTCGGGCACCTGTGCGCCGCGACGCGCTTCGGCGACGTTCTCGCCCAGGAACTGCGCTGGGCCAGGACCATCCGTTCGGTCGACCCCGCCGGTTTCGCGGGATCGATCGTGACCCACGCCCTGCCGATCGCCGCGATCGCGGCGTTTGCCGCGGGCTTTTCGACCGCTTCGCTGGCGGTGTTCTGCGCCGCGCTCGCTTGCCGCCTCGCCGTGTTCGCACGGGTCGCGCGCTTCGCCGGCCACCGGCCGGCAGCCGCGCTGCTCCTTCCCCTTCGGGACGCCCTCGCGTTTGTCGTGTTCGTCCTCAGCTTCTGGCCGGGGACGATCGCGTGGCGGGGGGATCGTTTCGCCCTGCGTGGCGACGGTACACTGGCCTCGCCCTCCACAAGCCGCTAAGGACCAGGCGGCGGGCACTTATCGGGTCGTCGGCCACGGTGGCGCCAAGATCGGGACCAACAGGTTCGGCCATCGGCAAGCGTCATTCGGAACAACGGGATCGCGATGCGCACTCTCTTCCTTCAGGCACCTTCCTTCGACGGTTTCGACGGCGGGGCGGGCTCGCGTTACCAGGCCCGCCGCGAGATCAAGTCGTTCTGGTACCCGACCTGGCTGGCGCAGCCGGCCGCGCTCGTCGAGAACTCCAAGCTCATCGACGCTCCGCCGCACAAGACCAAGCTCGCCGAGATCACCGCGCAGGCCAAGGATTTCGACCTCGCGGTGCTGCACACGTCGACGCCCTCCTTCGCCTCCGACGTGAAGACCATCGAGGCCCTCAAGGCCGCCAACCCGAACCTGAAGGCCGGCCTGATCGGCGCCAAGGTGGCGGTCGAGTCGGACAAGAGCCTCGCCGCGGCCCCGGCGGTCGATTTCGTGGCCCGCAACGAGTTCGATTTCACCATCAAGGACGTCGCCGACGGGCAGGCCTGGGCCTCGATCCCGGGCCTGTCATTTCGGAACGACGCGGGCGTCGTCGTCCACAATCCCGACCGTCCCGTCCTCGAAAACATGGACGCCCTGCCCTTCGTCACGCCGGTCTACAAACGCGACCTCGTGATGGAGAACTACTTCATCGGCTACCTGAAGCACCCCTATATCTCCATCTACACCGGGCGCGGCTGCAAATCGCGTTGCACCTTCTGCCTGTGGCCGCAAACCGTCGGCGGCCATCGTTACCGTACACGCTCGGTCGACCACGTGATCGAAGAGATCGTCTGGGCGAAGAAGAACTTCCCGCAAACCAAGGAATTCTTCTTCGACGACGACACCTTCACCGACAACCTGCCGCGCGCCGAGGAAATCGCCCGGCGCCTCGGCAAGCTCGGCATCGCGTGGTCGTGCAACGCCAAGGCCAACGTGCCGCGCGACACGCTGAAGAAGCTCAAGGACGGCGGCCTGCGTCTGCTGCTCGTCGGCTACGAATCGGGCAACCAGCAAATCCTTCACAACATCAAGAAAGGCATGCTGGTCGACGTGGCCAAGCGCTTCACCAAGGATTGTCACGAACTCGGCGTCGCCATACACGGCACCTTCATCCTGGGCCTGCCCGGCGAATCGAAGGAAACCATCCAGGAAACGATGCGCTTCGCCCGAGAGATCAACCCGCACACGATCCAGGTGTCTCTGGCGGCCCCCTACCCCGGCACGTTCCTGTTCAAGCAAGCCGTCGAGAACGGCTGGCTCGACGAGAAGAACGCGGAGCTCGTGGACGACAGCGGCGTGCAGATCGCGCCCCTGCACTACCCGAACCTGAGCCACACGGAAATCTTCGAGTCGGTCGAAACGTTCTACCGGTCGTTCTACTTCCGAACCGGCAAGATCGCCTCGATCGTCAACGAGATGGTGCGCAGTCCCGACATGATGAAGCGCCGCCTGCGCGAAGGCGTGGAGTTCTTTCATTTCCTGAAGGAGCGCCGCAGTCTCGCGGCGTGAGCGGAAGCACCCCTTCTCCCCCTGGCGGAAGAAGGTGGCCGGAGGCCCGGCGAGGCGACGCCCGGATGTTGCGGGTGCCCTCATTCGGCGCTTCGCGGACCCTTCTCCCGCAGGCGGTAGAAGGGAGGCCCCGCAAGGCAAGCGTCTCGTCGTGACCGCCGACGATTTCGGGCTCGCGCCCGAGATCAACGAAGCCGTCGAGCGCGCGCACCGCGAAGGGATCCTTTCCGCCGCGAGCCTGATGGTGGGCGCGCCGGCCGCCGCCGACGCGGTCGAACGTGCGCGCCGTCTGCCGGGCCTCAGGGTCGGCCTGCATCTCGCGCTCGTCGACGCCAAGCCCGTCCTGCCGCGGGCGGAGATCCCGCATCTCGTCGGCGCCGACGGCTGGTTCCGGCGCGATACGGCGGCCTATGGGGCCGCGATCTTCTTGCATCCCGTCATGCGCCGGGAGATGGCGGCCGAAGTCGCGGCCCAGTTCGATGCCTTCGCGCGTACCGGCCTTGCCCTCGACCACGTCGACGCCCACCAGCATTTCCACCTCCACCCGGCGGTCGCGGGCGCATTGATCGCCAGCGGCCGCCGCCACGCGCTTCGCGCCGTCCGCGTGCCGCGGGAGCCGACGTGGCTGGTCCGGGAGATCGACGCCGCGGCGCCCTGGCTGGTGCCGGCGATCACGGCGCCGTGGACGCGCCTGCTCGATTCGCGGCTGCGGCGGGCGGGGTTCGCGGTGCCCGATCGGGTGTTCGGGCTCGCTTGGTCGGGTGCGATGACGCGGGACCGTCTGCTCGCTCTCCTCGAGCGTTTGCCGGACGGGCTCACGGAAATCTACACCCACCCGGCGACGGCCGGCGGATTCCAGGGCGCGGCCCCGGGCTACCGCTACGCGGAGGAACTCGCCGCGCTCACGGCGCCCGCGGTCGTCGCGGCGCTGCACCGTAGCGGCGCATCACTGGGCGGGTTCGGCGACCAGCTCGGCGGGTGAGGGCGCCCGCGGCTCCCCCTCGCCAGCGCCTTCGGCCTGTTTGCGCGGCGGACCCATGAGGGCGGGCTGGAAGAACACGGCCGCGACGAGCGTGCAGAACAGCGACAGCGTGAGCAGCTTGCCCATGCTCGACGTGCCGGGATGATTCGACGACCATAGCGAACCGAACGCGACCGCGGTCGTCATGGCGCTGAAGAACACGGCCCGCGTGAGGCTCGACTGGAGCAGATGAACCTGACCCGCGCGCCACGCCATGACGAAGTAGATCTTGAACGCCACCCCGAGCCCAAGCAGCAGCGGCAGGGCGATGATGTTGGCGAAATTGAGCTGCAGGCCGATCAGCACGGTGATCTCGAGCGTGAGCATGCCGGCCATGAGAAGCGGTACCAGGGTCAGCAGCACGTCCGACACGCGCCGCAACACGACGAACAACAGGACCGATATCGCCGCGAAAGCCAGCAGCCCGGCTTCGACGAAGGCTTCGATCACCGAGCGGCCGGACTCCTGGATCACCACCGGCTGGCCCGTCGCCTCCGGCGCGACCTTCAGCACGGCCTGCGAGAACTCGCGCAGGTTCTCGTTGGTGTTGCTGAGGTTCCTGGGTGTGACCTCGATACGGGACAACCCGTCGGGCGTCTGCCAGGCCCGCACGAGTTCCGGCGGCAGATTGGCGAGCGTCACGGGACCCGCGGTGATCAGCGTCCGCAATTGTTCGACGAGGATCCGGGCCGGGGGCATGAAGGCCTCGCGCGCGGCCTGACGAGCGTCGGCCGGCCCGTCGGCGAGCTGCCGGAACACCGTGCCGAGGCGGTGCGCGTTGGCGGCCGCGGCGCCGGACCCTTTCTCGGCCACCTTGTCGAACCGCTCGGCGTTGTTCCTGAGCGCGGTGATGTCGTCGCCATCGGTCGGCGGGGCCCGCGTCGTCGCCGGATTGAGAGAGGCTCCGAGGAGATCCTTGAGGTCCTGGATCAGGGGCAGCTTGGCGTCCTGATCCGGAGGCACGAAGCTTTCGACCGTCTTCGCGCTCCCCACCTCGGGCACCTTGCCGAGCTCTTCGGCCCTGGCGCGAGCGGCGTCGAGCGAAGGTTCGAGCACGTCGATCTTGTTGGGCGTCGTGTCGGCATCCTTCATCAGGTCGATGAGGGTGGCGACCGAGGGAACCTTCGTGCTGTTGAGGTTGAGCGGGTTGAAATCGAACCGCACCTTCAGCAGCAGGGGTGAGCCGACGAGCGCGACGCCGAACGTGAGGGCGATCACCCACCACCGGTGCGTCGACAGGAATTCGTCGAGCGGCGCCAGGAACCGGAAGCCGACCTCGCGGCCTTCGGACGGTGGATTGAGCAGCGTCAGCAGGGCCGGAAGGAGCGTGATGCTGATCAGGAAGGCGATGATCATGCCGTTTCCGGCGATGATGCCGAGCTCCGACACGCCGCGGAACGTCGTCGGCAGGAACGAGTAGAAGCCCGCGGCCGTGGCCGCCGCCGCGAGCGACAGTCCCCGCCCGGCCTTGACGCCGGCGGCCGTGATCGCGGTCACGAGCTTCGGCTGGGAAAACCGCTCGTCCCGGTACCGCACGCTGAACTGGATGCCGAAATCGACCCCGATGCCGATGAACAGAACCGCGAAGGCGATCGAGATCAGGTTCAAGGCCGAAACCGCCGCGAGGCCCACCGCGAGCGTCACGATCAGGCCCACGAAGGTGCTGAGGAACACAGCGAAGATCAAGCGGCCCGACTTCAGCGCCAGCCACAGGATGATGAGAACGGCCAGGACCGTGACGACCGCGTTCAGGACGAAGCCGTCCTTGAGCGTGCTGAACTCCTGGTCGTCGAGCGGCACCTGCCCGGTCAGCCGCACGCGGACGCCGCGCTCGGGGGTCAGGCGCAGCTCGCTCACGGCCGCCGCGACGGCGTCCGTCGCGGCCTGTCCGGGCTCGAGGTTGGTGAAATCGAGCTTGGGCTTGATCTGAACGAAGCGGCGCGATCCGGGTGCCGGGTCGCTCCCGCCTCCCGGCGCCGCGACGAGCTGCTGGAAAGAGAACGGCACGAAGCGCTTGTCGCGCGCGCCCTCGGCGGTGTCGGCGACCTTGCCGAGCAGCGCCGACACTTGATCGAGCGTCGTTCGCTCCTTGTCGACGCCCGCCGAGATGAGGGACAGGACCGTCATGAAGCCGCGCAGGCTCGGGTCGTAGGCGAGCGTCGACAGGATCGGCTGCGCCTTGCTGAGCTGATCGACCGTCGCGTCGACCTTGTCGGTGGGCTGGAACAACAGGCCGTTCTTGCCGAAGAACGCTTCCTCGTCGGGCAGTTTGACCGAATCGAAGTGATCGTGGTCGGGGCCGAGCTTGTCGACCAGGGCCGCCGCCGCCGCCTGCGCCACCTCGGGCGTGCTGCCGTCGATCACCATCAAGATCAGCCCGTTGCCGTGCGGGAAGGCGGCGTTGAAGGCCGCCTCGCGCTTGCGCCAAGGCAGGTCGGTGGAGATCAGCTTGCTCGAGTCGGTGTTGATCGCGAAATGCGTCACCGCGTAATAGGCTGACACACCGGTCACCAAAGCGGCGGCCAGCACGACGGCGACGGCGTGGCGGCAGCATGCGGCGACGATCCGCGTTACGATCGTGGTCAACATTCGGTCGCTGGATGCCTCGGCTATGGATGGGACGATGGAAAAACGTGGCTTCGGGCGGGCAGCGAAAGCGGAGCCACCCCGGACTCGGGAGGGTTCGCGCACGCCGATGCGTTCGGCGATCGGTACAGGCCCCTCGCGGAACCATCGCGTGCTAGCGCTACGCGGATCGCGGGCGCGTTTCAAGGCACAGGTCCCAACCCGATGAAGCGGAAGGTCGATTCCCCGAGCCGTCGCCTCGGTTCCCGTTCGAGCCGACGATGACGGGCAAGGAACCCATCATGGTCGGGGTGGTCGGCGCCGCGCACGGACTCCGGGGCGAGGTGCGGGTCAAGACGTTCACCGGCACGCCCGCCGCGATCGGCGATTACGGTCCGCTCGCGACCGCCGACGGCCGTTTGTTGACGGTCGCGGCCCTGCGCCCGTTGAAGGACGACATGGTCGTGGTGCGCTTCGAGGAGGTCGCGGACCGGAATGCGGCGGAGGCCCTGACCGACACGGGGTTGTTCGTCGAACGCGCCCGGCTGCCGGCGCCCGACACCGACGAGTTCTACCACACGGACCTCATCGGACTCGCGGCGGAACTGCCCGACGGGGGACGGCTCGGCCGTGTCACGGGGGTCGAAAACTATGGCGGCGGCGACCTCCTCGAAATAGCGTTGCCGCACGGCGAACGCGTGCTGGTGCCGTTCAGGAAGGCGTTCGTGCCGGTCGTCGATATAGGCGGCGGGCGCCTCGTCGTGGAACCGGAGGCGCTCGATCCGCCCTCCGGGCCGGACGAACCGACGGGTGCCTGACGGTGTGGCTGGCGACGATCCTGACCCTGTTTCCGGGCATGTTCCCCGGGCCGCTCGGCTTTTCGCTCGCCGGGGAGGCGCTCGCGCGGGGCGTCTGGGGCTGCGAGCCGGTCGACATCCGACCCTATGGCATCGGCCGCCACCGCGCTGTCGACGACACGCCCGCCGGCGGGGGTGCCGGCATGGTGATGCGCGCGGACGTCCTCGCCAGTTGCATCGACGCCGCGTTGCCGCCGACCGACGCCCGGCCGAGACTGGTGATGACGCCGAGGGGTCGGCCGCTCACGCAGGCGCGGGTGCGCGCCCTCGCGGCCGGCCCCGGCGTCGGCATCCTGTGCGGCCGCTTCGAGGGGATCGACGAGCGGGTGATCGAAGCCCGCGGCCTCGAGGAAGTGTGCTTGGGCGATGTCGTGCTGTCGGGTGGCGAGACCGCGGCCCTCGCGGTCCTCGACGCCTGCGTCCGGCTCCTGCCGGGCGTGATGGGCAAGGCCGTCTCGGGGGCGGAGGAATCCTTCGAGGGCGGGCTGCTCGAGTACCCGCATTACACGCGCCCGCGCGTGTTCGAAGGCCGCGCCATCCCGCCGCAGCTGCTGTCCGGCGACCATGGCCGCATCGCGGCCTGGCGCCGGGCGGAAGCGGAGCGCATCACGCGGGAACGAAGGCCGGATCTGCCGGCGCGATCCCCGGTCGATGCTTCGCCCGCTCCCGTGGGCGCGGGGCTGACGACACCGGCGCAGGTTCGAGGCGACCTCTGACGCGCGGGATCGTCCCCTCGTCCCCCCCGGCGGTGGGCGGGAGGAAGGGATCGCGGTATCGGACCTTCAGGCGCCGAGCCCGTCGAACAGCGGCGTCGACAGGTAGCGTTCGGCGAAGGAGGGGATGATCACGAGGATGCGCTTGCCTTCCATCCCCGGGCGACAGCCGATCTCGAGGGCGGCGGCGATCGCCGCGCCCGAAGAGATGCCGACCGGCACGCCTTCGAGCCGGGCCGCGAGCCGGGCGGTTTCGAAGGAAACCTGGTTGGAGACGGTGACCACCTCGTCGATCGCCGCGCGATCGAGGATCGAGGGTACGAAACCGGCGCCGATGCCCTGAATCTTGTGTGGGCCGGGCTGGCCGCCCGACAGGACGGGCGAATCCTCGGGCTCGACCGCGACGATGCGCAGCTCCGGCAGCCGCGGCTTCAGCACCTGGGCAACGCCGGTGATGGTGCCGCCCGTGCCGACGCCGGCGACGAACACGTCGAGCTTGCCGTCGGTATCGGCCCAGATCTCTTCCGCCGTCGTCCGCCGGTGGATGTCGGGGTTGGCGGGATTGTCGAACTGCTGGGGCATGACCGCCCCCGGCGTCGCGTCGACGATCTCCTGCGCCTTGGCGATGGCGCCACGCATGCCCTGCGGGGCGGGCGTGAGGACGAGCTGCGCGCCCAGGAGCTGGAGCATCTTGCGCCGCTCGACCGACATCGACTCGGGCATGACAAGGATGAGCTTGTAGCCGCGCGCGGCGGCCACGAAGGCGAGCGCGATCCCCGTGTTGCCCGATGTGGGCTCGACGAGCGTCGTGCGCCCGGGCGCGATCCGCCCGTCCCGTTCCATGGCGTCGACCATGGCGACCCCGATCCGGTCCTTGACGCTCGCCATCGGATTGAAGAACTCGAGCTTGGCCATGATCTCGGCGCGGCATTTCTTCTCCGCCGCGATCCGCTTGAGCCGCACGACCGGTGTGTCGCCGATCGTTTCCGTGATGGAATCGTAAATGCGTCCGCGTCCCACGGCGCGGCTCAGGGCACCCGCGTCGTTGGCCGGTGCTGCGGGCGATAAGGAGGCGAGCGACATGAGCGGTCCTCGAACTGGGATGATTTTGGCCGGACGCTATCACCGTCGATCGGTTTAGTCGACATTTGTGAAGCCGCCTCGTCGAACCCCGCGCTACGCCCGGGCGAGCAGGACCTTGATGCGGCTCGCCAAGGCATCGAGGCCGAAGGGCTTCGTCAAGACTTCCATTCCGGGAGCGAGGCTGCCGCTGCCGAGCACGGCGTTCTCCGCGTAACCGGTGATGAACAGCACCTTGAGGTTCGGCCGCACGGCCCGCGCGCCGTCGGCGAGCTGCCGTCCATTGAGGCCGCCCGGCAAGCCCACGTCGGTGACCAGGAGGTCGACGCGGGCCTTCGATTGCAAGATCTTCAGGCCCGCCGCGCCGTCGGCCGCTTCGATGGCGACGTAGCCCAGGGCCTCGAGCACCTCGATGACGAGCATGCGCACGGTCGGCTCGTCGTCCACCACCAGCACCGTCTCGCCCGCTTCGGCGCGCGCCGCCTCGGCTGGCGCGAGCGTATCCTCCGGTTCGCCGCCGACGCCTTGGTGGCGAGGCAGGTAAAGGCACATCGTCGTGCCATGCCCGACCTCCGAATAGGCCCGCACCTGCCCGCCCGACTGCCTCGCGAACCCGTAGATCATGGACAGGCCGAGCCCGGTGCCCTGGCCGATGGGCTTGGTGGTGAAGAACGGGTCGAAGGCGCGCTTGACGACATCCGGCGTCATGCCGGTTCCCGTGTCGGTCACGGAAAGGGACAGATACTGGCCGGGCGGCAGATCGCGTTCGCGCGCCGCCCTCCCGTCGAGCCACTTGTTGGCCGTCTCGATCGTCAGTCGCCCGCCCTCCGGCATGGCGTCGCGCGCGTTGATGCACAGGTTCAGGAGCGCGTTCTCGAGCTGGTTCGGATCGACCAGCGCGAGCCATAGTCCGGCGGCGCCCACCGCCTCGACGGCGACCGAGGGGCCGACCGTGCGGCGGATCAGTTCCTCCATGCCGGCGATCAGCCGGTTCATGTCGGTCGGGCGGGGGTCGAGCGCTTGCCGCCGCGAAAAGGCCAGCAGGCGATGGGTGAGCGCCGCCGCCCTCTTGGCCGCGCCCTGCGCCGCCGCCACGTAGCGATCGACATCCGTCAGGCGGCCCTGCGCCACCCGCGTCTGCAGCATTTCGAGGCTGCCCGCGATGCCGGTCAGCAGGTTGTTGAAATCGTGCGCGAGGCCCCCCGTCAGTTGACCCACCGCCTCCATCTTCTGTGACTGGCGCAACTGCTCCTGAACCGCCGCAAGTTCGATCGCGGCTTCTTTTTCGACCGTGACGTGGCGCCCGCTGGCGTAGATCAAGTCCTCTTCCGGCGCCGCGACCCAGGAGAGCCACCGGTAGCCGCCGTCCTTGTGGCGATAGCGGTTCTCGAAAGCGGGCAGGTCCCCGGCCGACGCCGTGACGAGCGCGTCGCCGCTCGCGGGGTGATCCTCAGGGTGGATGAAATCGAGGTAGTCGCGGCCGACCACCTCGTCCGCCCGCCAGCCCAGGACCGTGGCCCACGCCGGGTTGACGGCGCGGAAACGCCCGGCCGTATCCAGCACGGCCAGCAGGTCCTGGGACTTGCTCCAGGTCCGGTCGCGCTCGCGCGTGCGTTCTGCCACACGTTGTTCGAGGGTGTCGTTCAACCGCCGCAACTGATCCTCGGCGCGCTTGTCGGCCGTGATGTCGCGCCCGACGGAAACCAGCCGCTCGGGCTGGCCATCGGGGCCGGGCAGGGGCGAGATCTGCACATCCCACCATTTGGGCGTGCCCTTGTGGGTCGGGCAGAACCCCTGGAACCGCCCGGTCCCGCCGGCGCGCGCCTCGGCCACGGCGGCGCGGGCCGCCGCGTGATCGTCGCCCTTCCAGACACGCAGCCAGGACAGGCCCAGGATCGCGTCGACGTCCTCGATCTCCATGCTGGCGATGCCGCCGGGGCTGACGAAAAGGTTGTGACCATCGAGGTCCAGCACCACGATGCAGTCGCGGCTCGAGTTCAGGATGGGGGTGTTCAGCCCCTGGGCCTCGCGCAAGGCATCCTCGGCGCGCCGGTCGGCCGTGATGTCGCGTGACACCGACAGCAATTTCTCCGGTCGGCCGTCCGCTCCCAGGATAGGCGTGACCCGGACGTCCCACCATCGCGGCGTCCCCGCCAGCGTCGGGGCGGCGCCTTGGAACTGGCCCACCCCGCCCGCCTTGGCGGCGGCCACCGCCCTCAGGGCATCGTTCCGCCCTTCGCCATGCCAGAACTCGAACCAGGGACAGCCCCGAATGCTTTCGAAGTCGTCCACTTCCATGACGCGCTGTCCGCCTTCGCTCATGAAAACCAGGTTGGCATCGAGGTCGAGCACCTTGATGCAGTCGCCGGACGAAGCGAGGACGCTGCGCAGGAACTCCGCGTCCTCGCGCTGGGCGATCACGACGCGTCGCTCCTCGGTGCGGTCCCGGAGGATTTTCAAGAACCCGAGATGACTGCCATCCGCAGCCATGAGGGGCATCATCTCGCCGCTGGCCCAGAAACGCGTACCGTCCTTCCGGAGATGCCAGCGATCGTCGGCGGCGCGGCCGCTGTCGAGGGCCAGCCGCATTTCAAGGTAGGGGCGACCTTCGGCCCGGTCCTCGGGAGTGAAAAAACGGTCGGCGGGCTCGCCCAGCATCTCGCCCGCCGACCAGCCGAAAATGCGCTCCGCGCCCGTGTTCCACTCGTTCACCACGCCGTCGCGGTCCGTCGCGACGATGGCGAAGTCGACCGCGCTCTCGAGGATGGCGTGATAGCGGCGGTCACCGGTCCCGGCGGCCGGAATCTCCCCGCGCAAGCGGATCACCTCGGCTTCCAGCGCGGCCTCGCGACGACGGAGGCGGTCGACCTCCGCGGCCGCTTCCTCACCGCCGCGCGGCGACCGCGCGGCCGCGCTTCCCGGAAAATCCTGCCTCATCGCGATTTGATCGTCGGAACGCTTTTCCAGGATGCTGACGAACCGTGTGCCAAGCGTACGCCGGCCCGTATCTCGGCCGCGGCGCTACATCCCTCGGTAAACCCGGAGCGGCGCGCCCGCCGGTGGATCGGCGGCTGATCCACCGATGCGGGTTTGGCACAGCCGGCGCGGTCTGGCAACACGCACCGGGGCCGTCCCTCGCGGGGCTTGGAGCGTCCCGGTCACGCCGTCAAATGGCGAAATCACCGCCCTCGCCGGCCCCGCCCTCCCGCGCTTCGGCACGGCGGCACAGATGATCGATCGTTATGGCGTCGAGCGCCGCGAGGAACGCGGCCGTCGCGTGGTCGAGGGCGGGCTCGACCACGTCCGTCACGAGGCGGGGTCTCGGCCGCGGCTTGCGCCCGTCCCCGCCGGTTCCCTCCACCGCCCGGACGATCTCGCCCGCGCTGATGCGCCGGCGTTCCCGCGCGAGTTCGTAGCCGCCGCGGGGGCCGCGATGGCCCTTGAGGAGGCCGGCCCGGACAAGGTCCTGAAGGAGCGACTCGAAATGGCGCGGCATCGAGCCGTGCCGTTCGGCCAGGGTCCGGGCCGAGACGGGTGCCGCGCGGGCGTGAACCGCGATGTCGATCACCGCCGCGACCGCGAGGAGGCCGCGGGGCGACAAGGGAGTCACGATCCCTCGCGGCCCGGGCCCGCGTCGGTCGAGCCGAAGCCGCCCGCGCCCCGCGCCGTCTCGTCGAGGTCGCCTTCGACGAGAACCGCGCGCTCGAACCGGGCGAACACGAACTGGGCGATGCGGGCGCCGCGAACGATCTCGAACGGTTCGCGGCCGTGATTGACGAGGATCACCATGACCTCGCCCCGATAGTCGCCGTCGATGGTCCCCGGCGCGTTCAGCACCGTGACGCCCGCGCGGAGCGCCAGCCCCGAGCGTGGCCGCACCTGCCCTTCGACACCGTCCGGCAGCGCGAAAGCGAGCCCGGTGGGGACGCGTTCGCGCGCGCCTGGCTCGATGACGAGCTTGCTGTTCGGCGGGAGCGCGGCCAGGAGGTCCATCCCGGCCGACCCGATGGTTTGATAAGCGGGCAGGTCGAGGCCCGCGGCGTGCGGCAGGCGCTTGATGCGGACCTTCATGGCACCCCCCCGGCCGCGAGCATGGCGGCGAAGCGCGCCACGAGGCGGCGCGCCACCTCGGTCTTGTCGAGGCGCGGCCAGGACTCCCGGCCGGAACGCGTCACGAGGTGCACCTGGTTCGTGGCCCCGCCCATCGTGCCGGCCGCCGTGCTGACGTCGTTGGCGACGATCAGGTCGCATCCCTTCCGGTCGAACTTCGCGGCGGCGTGGTCGAGCACGTGATCGGTTTCCGCCGCGAAGCCCACCACCAGCGCAGGCCGGGGGGACCGTTCGCGGGCCACCATCCGGAGGATGTCCGGGTTCTCCTCGAGCGCCAAAGTCCGCACGCGCCCGTCGTTCTTCTTGATCTTTCGGAGTTCCACCGCCGCCGGGCGCCAGTCGGCCACCGCGGCGGCCGCGACGAACACGTCGGCCGGAAGCGCCGCCTCGACGGCGGCCAGCATGTCGCGGGCCGTTTCGACGTGCACCGTCACGAGCCCGCGCGGGTCGGGCAGTGCCACGGGTCCGCTGACCAGCACGACATCCGCGCCCGCCGCGGCGGCGGCTTCGGCGATGGCGTGGCCCTGCCGGCCGGACGAGCGATTGGCGATGAAACGCACGGGGTCGACGGGTTCGTGCGTCGGGCCGGACGTCACGACGACGCGTCGGCCGGCGAGCGCTCCCGACGACACCGGCGCGCACGCGCCATGGGCCGGAAGCGGGATAGCGGTCGGGCCGGCGAGCGCCGCGTCGACCGCGTCGGCGATGTGCGTGGGCTCCGCCATCCGCCCCGGGCCATATTCCCCACAGGCCATCGCGCCCTCGGTCGGGCCGACGAACAGGACGCCGTCGGCCGCGAGACGCTCGACGTTGCGCCGTGTCGCCGGGTGCAGCCACATCCTGACGTTCATAGCCGGCGCGACGAGAATTTTCTTGTCGGTCGCGAGCAGCACCGTCGACGCCAGATCGTCGGCGAGACCACCGGCCATCTTGCCGAGGATGTTCGCGGTGGCGGGCGCCACGACGAGGAGGTCGGCGTCCCGCGACAGGGCGATATGGCCCATCGCGGCCTCGTCGGTCAGTGAGAACAGGTCGTCGTAGACCTGGTCTCCCGTCAGGCTCGCCACCGACAACGGCGTCGCGAACTGCCTCGCGGCGGACGTCATGACGGCGCGCACGGCGCGACCGCGCTCGCGCAAGCGACGGACGAGGTCCAGCGCCTTGAAGGCGGCGATACCGCCGCCGACGATGAGCAGCACCCGACGCTCGCCCGGGGTCGTCGCCATGAACCTCGGTTCCTCCTCAGGCACGGAAGGCCGGGGGCCGGAAACCCCGCCGCGATTCGCGGATCGCCCGGCGGCGGGGGCCGTCCCGCCCAGGGTGTAGCGCGGTCGCGGGAAGCGGGCAAACGCGGGTAAGATTTCCCGCAACGCGCGCCGGTGCGGACACCGGCGCGACCAACGCCCTGAAATATTTTCGGCTTCACCCCTCCCGCAAGGTCAGGAAGTATTGTGGGGTCAAGAACGACGTGATTGACTTCGCTTCCTCAGCCCAGGGAGTCCCTTCGATGCCCGCGACCAAAAAAGACGCCTCCTCGAAAAAGGATACGGCCAAAGCCGCGCCCGCCAAGTCGACCCCCGCGCCCGACACCAAGAAGAAGCCGGCGAAGAAGAAGTAAGGACGCGAGGGCGCGCGACCGGTCGGCCTCCTTGTCGCGCGCCCGAACGACGCTTTGCTGACACGACGCCGGCGCCGCACCGCCGGCGCCAACCCAAGGCGACCGCGTCCCGCGCGGCGCGAATCGACCCCGGCGGCCTCGGTGGCGGCACGCCTCGCGGCTCCGGCCGCGGTCCGAAGAGCGGATGTCCGTTCGCCTTGCGGCAGGGTTCCGGGCCCTCCCCGCACAGTTATGCGTCCGGGTCGGCCTTACCGGGCCCGAGTATGAACAGGGCGGCTCCGTCCGGATGATCCACGTCAGGCGAAGGCTTGCGGGGCGGCGGCGTGATGCGCGCCGTTCAGGGGATCGTTCCCGCTGTCGAATGGGGCGATCGAGGCGATGGGCGCCGATGGGAGCGCGTGGCTTTCGTCATAGCCCCGTAGAGCCGCGTCGGCCGCGTGAGGGTTGAGCGCGAGAAGCTTCGGGAACCGTGCGTCGAGGGTGCCGATCACCGATCCCGGGTCACCCCCGTCATGCCCGAAGATGAAGCCGGCCAGGAAAGCCGTGTCGAGCACCGGGTGGGGCGCGTCGAGCTTCGCGTCGATTGCCGCAAGTCTGAACACGCCATCGAGGGTCGTACCGGGATGGCTCGAAAACAGCGCGTCGTCGAGGGCGTTCGCGCTTTCGGTGTCGCGCGCCGCCACTTGCGGCTGGATGGCCTGGAAAGCCGACGCGTTGCCGCGCAACGCCGCCGTGATCGGATCGAGTTCGTTCAGCAGATACCCTGAAGGATGACCGAAGCTCTGGCCCGCGTCATCCGCCGCGACCCAGGAATTTATGGCCGATACGTCGGGTGCAGTGAGTTGGAGGAAATGGCCGATGTCCCCCGACGACGACGTCTCGGAACTCGACACGAGTCCGACGACCGTGGCCTCGCCGTTGGCGGCGAGCCAAACCGGACCACCGCTCGAACCCGCCGCGTCGGTGTCGGGACCGAGGATCGGCGTCGCGTTCAGCAAGGAATACGTGGGGTCCCGGGAAAAAGGCTCCGAGACCGTGACCTGATCGCCCCCGGCCAGATAGGGGTAGCCGGACAGCGAGGCGGTTCCGCCCGCGTAGTCGGAGCCGAGCGCCATCGTGCCGGCTTCGACCACCGGCTGAGCGAGGTGGATCACGGCGAAATCCTTCGCGGATTGCGAAAGCGCGATCGTGCCGGAAAAGGTCGCCACAGGTTCGGCGTGGATGCCGACCCCCGCGACCGTGCCGAACGGTGCCGACCCGTTCGCGGCGGCTCCGGGAGACACCTCGACATCGGTCGCGAGACCCGAGAAGGGATCGTAGACGACGTGCGCGGCGGTCAACACCTCGTCCGGGGAAATGAGGACGCCCGAGCCCTGACCAAGGCTATCGGTGATCGCGACGACTGAACTCGCGGGGAAATTCGCCGACATGACTGCCCTCGTGGGTGATGACGAACCCGCCGCTGTCGAGGCGTCGAGCGCGCGCGACGGATAGGGGGCCTCGGCACACCTGGCGGCTGCGACCGCGCCGTCGTTGCGTCAACGGACCTTTCGCAAGGCGACTGGCTCGATATACACAGCCGTGCCAACACAAGCGTTCTCGGAAAGCTTGCAATCGTCTCTATGTCGCACCGCGCGGCTCGTCAGGCAGGAGGCGCCCGGGCACCTCGGGGCGCGCGGCCTCGGGCCGGACGATCGAGCCCGGCCCCGCGCCGTGAAAGGGGCGCCAGCTCGGTGTCGCGACCGGCAACACAAGGATCGAACCGACGTGCCAACGAACACGACGCGCTTCAGCCTCTGGCCCTCGCCGTGGAGGTCGGACGACGGCAGCCGATCATTCCTCGGCGAAACGCTGCCGAAGGGCTTTTACGCCCTCGTTTGGCGGATCAGCGGCGGCGATCAGGTCTGGTTGTGCGTGCTCTCCGCCTTGATCGCCGTCCTGAACACGGTTCCCATCGAAATCCAGCGCCGCATCATCGACCGGTCGCTCAAAGGAGGCAGCTTTCGTTCGGTCCCCTGGTTCGTGGGCGCCTACGCGGCCGTCGTCCTCCTGCAGGGTTCCCTCAAACTGTTGTCCAACATCTATCGGGGCTGGGTGTCGGAACATGCCGTGCGTGGGCTGCGATCCTTCATCAACAGGGCGGACGCGGGCGAGGCAAAGGGCGGCGCCTCGACGGCGTCGAGTCAAGGCACCGAGATCTCCATGATCGTCGCCGAAAGCGAGCCGATCGGCGCCTTCATGGGCGAGGCCATTTCGGAGCCTCTGCTGCAGGCCGGGATCATGATCAGCGTCGCGAGCTATCTCGTCTTCCTGCAGCCCGCGATGGCGCTTATCCTCGCCGCCGTCTTCCTGCCGCAACTCGTGTTCGTTCCGCTGATGCAGCACGCCGTAACGGTGCGGGCGCAGGCCCGGATCGCCACGCTCCGGTCCGCCAGCGCGGCGCTCGTCGGCGAACACGACGGCGAGGGGCGGAGGCGGGAACAGGATGCCCGGTTCGCACGCGTCTTCACGCTGAACATGGGAATCTACAAGTTCAAGTTTTCGATGAACTTCCTGACCAATCTTTGCCATCAGCTCGGCGTCGCCGCCATCCTGGGCATCGGGGGATATTTCGTCGTCGGCGGCAAGACGCAGGTCGGAACCGTGGTCGCGTTCATTTCCGGCCTGTCGACGGTCAAGGACCCTTGGGACGACCTCACCACCTGGTTCCAGACCATGATGGTGACGCGGGGCCGATACGCGCTCCTCTGCGGCGCCCTGTTCCAGGCCAAAACGAAGGACGAACCTCGAGGTTAGGCTAGGTCGGTTCCGGTTCACGCTGCCGCTGGGATGCGAGCAGCCGCGCATAGATGCCGTCGAGGGCGGCCTTGCGGACGGTCGTGCGTACCAGCCCGGCATCCGCTGCGGACAATATCTCCAACTTGGCCGGCTTCTGGAACAGGTCCGGCCGCTTCATCGCAAGGGACAGGAGCCGTTTGGCCGGTTGGAACGGGCTTGATTTCGCCGCCCTCATACTTCTCGAAAGATTTGTCGCCGGTGCCAAACAGCGTGCCCGCCTCGCGCTGGGCAAGGCCGCAAGCCTGCCTGACGGCGCGGATCACGATGGGCAGGAACACGGTCTCACCGCGCTCTAAAGCCCTGGCGTTGCGGCGCATGGTGTCGGCGATTTGGTCGTCCTCGTCGGTAAGCCGACCTTCCATGTCGTCAGGATCGGCCAGGGAGCACCACCAGCCGGGCCGCTTGTACGGGAATTTCTTGCCATCGATTTCGATACTGACATCCTTCTCGCCGCGCACCATCGTCCGGCCGGACTCGGCGCTGGCCGGCGTATCGGGATAGTCATGATCCCGATCCTTTCGCATGGAGGCTCGACATGAGCCTCCATGCTCATGGTCGCGGCGTCCCGCCATCAGGTTCACGCTCCGGCGAGGAAAAGCCCTGGCCGGCGACGCGGCTCGCCGGCGGACCGGCGCTCACGCGGCCTTGTTCTTGTTGTAGACATCGAGGCATACCGCCCCGAGCAGCACCAGGCCCTTGATCACCTGTTGGTAGTCGATGCCGATGCCCTTGATCGACATGCCGTTGTTCATCACGCCGATGATGAACGCGCCGATGACGGCGCCCGTCACCTTGCCGACGCCGCCCGCCGCCGAGGCGCCGCCGATGAAGCAGGCCGCGATGACGTCGAGTTCGAAGCCGAGGCCGCCCTTCGGGGTCGCGGTGTTCAGTCGTGCCGCGAAGATCATGCCGGCGAGTCCGGCCAGCACACCCATGTTCACGAAGGTCAGAAAGGTCAGGCGCTCCGTCTTGATGCCGGACAGTTTGGCCGCCTTGGCATTGCCGCCGAGCGCGTAGATGCGCCGACCGATGGTGGTCTGATTGGTGACGAACCGGTACAGCATGATCAGGACGAACATGATGATGAGCACGTTCGGAAGGCCCCGGTACGAACTCATCTGATAGGCGAAGCCGAGCAGGACGAGGCCGATCACCCCGTTGCGGAACGCGAAGGAACCGAGCGCTTCCGTCATCACCCCGTGCCGCCGCTGGTTGGCGAGCCGCCGCCAGCTCACCGCGAGCAGGATGAGCCAGAGTACGGCAGCGATCAGCAGCGCCGTCCAAGGCCCCGCGAAATTCGGGATGAACCCCTTGGAGAGCAACTGGAAGAAATCGGGGAACGGGCCGACGGAGGCGCCGTTCAGGACGGCCAACGTCAGGCCGCGGAACACCAGCATGCCCGCGAGCGTCACGATGAAGCTCGGGATCTTGAAGTAGGCTACCCAGTAGCCTTGCGCCGCCCCGATCGCCCCCCCGACGATCAAACAGATCAGCGTCGCCGTCACGTAGTCGACCGGGTTGGTGTTGATGCTGAGATCGAGCCCGAACAGGTCGATCCCGACGTGGAGGCCCTGCACCATCAGCACGGCCGCGAGAGCGCCGACGAAACCGACCACCGACCCGATCGAGAGGTCGATATGCCCCGCGACGATCACCAGCAGCATGCCGAGGGCCATCACGACGACGTAGCTGTTCTGCAGGATGAGGTTCGTTAGATTGAGCGGCTGAAACAGCACGCCGTTGGTCGCGTATTCGAAGAACAGCATGATCAGGGCGAGCGCGATCATCAGGCCGTAATCGCGGAAATTGCCTCTCTTGAGCAGGCCGCGCCAGCCCGGCGCATCGACTTCGGTCTTGGCCGCCGGCACCCCGGCCGGGGCCGCCGCATGGCCCTCGGCAATCTGGCTCATCAGTGGAGCTCCCTCGAGCGCATGATCGCGCGCATGATCTTTTCCTGGCTCGCCTCGGCGGCCGTGAACTCGCCGACGAACCGCCCCTCGTTCATGACGTAGATGCGGTCGCACATGCCGAGCAACTCGGGCATTTCCGACGAGATCATCAGCACGCCCTTCCCCTCGCCGGCGAGCTCGTTGATGATCGCATAGATCTCGTACTTGGCCCCGACGTCGATGCCGCGCGTCGGCTCATCGAGGATGAGGATCTGCGGCCCGGTGAAGAGCCACTTGCTGAGCACGACCTTCTGCTGGTTGCCGCCGCTGAGGTTGACGGTCCGCTGTGCCACGCTGAACGACCTTATGTTGAGTCTCGAGCGATAGTCGTTCGCGATCAGGTACTCGCGATCCTGATCGATGACCAGATGTCTGGATACGGATGGAAGGTTCGCGAGGGTGGTGTTCTTCGTTATGTTCTCATCGAGGATGAGGCCGAGTTGCTTGCGGTCTTCCGTGACATAGGCGATGCCGGCGTCGATGGCCCTGTTGATGGTGCCGACGTCGACCTCCTTGCCGTTGAGGCGCACCGTTCCGCTGATGCCCTGCCCGTAGGACCGACCGAAGATGCTCATCGCGAGCTCGGTGCGCCCGGCACCCATCAGGCCGGCGATGCCGACGATCTCGCCCTTGGCTACGTGGAAACTGACGTTCCTGACGACGAGACGGTCGCCGTGGAGGTGGTGATGCGCGTTCCAGTTCTCGACCTCGAGCAGCTTGACGCCGATCTCCGGCGTCCGCGGCGGGAACCGGTGCGCCATGTCGCGCCCGACCATGCCCTTGATGATCCGGTCCTCGTCGATCGAGGACGCGTGGCAGTCCAGCGTTTCCACCGTCGTGCCGTCGCGCAGGATGGTGATCTGGTCGGCAACCTTCGAGATCTCGTTCAGCTTGTGACTGATCAGGATCGAGGCGATGCCCTGTTTCTTGAGGCCGAGGAGCAACCGCAGCAGCGCGTCGCTGTCCCTCTCGTTGAGGCTGGCGGTCGGCTCGTCGAGGATGAGGAGCTTGACCTTCTTGGACAGCGCCTTGGCGATCTCGACCAGCTGCTGCTTGCCGACCCCGATGTTGGTGATCAGGGTCTCGGGGTTCTCGTCGAGCCCCACGGTGCGCAGAAGGTCGCGGGTGCGCGCGAAGGCGAGATCCCAGTCGATGATGCCGTACCGCGCCGTCTCGTTGCCGAGGAAGATGTTCTCCGCGATCGAGAGCAGCGGCACCAAGGCCAGTTCCTGGTGGATGATGATGATGCCGAGGTGTTCGCTGTCCGCGATGTCGCGGAAGCTGACGGGGCGGCCCTCGTAAGTGATCTCGCCCGTGTAGGAACCGTGCGGGTAGACGCCGCTCAGCACCTTCATGAGCGTCGACTTGCCGGCACCGTTCTCGCCGACGAGCGCGTGGATTTCCCCGGGCCGCACCGCGAGGTTGACGTTGTCGAGCGCCTTGACGCCCGGGAACGTCTTCGTGATCCCCCGCATGTCCAGGATCGTTTCCATCCCGTGATCCCGACCGGCCGTCCGCTGTTCGTCCATTCTGCTTCCGGCCGTCAGTGCCCGCAAGGGTTCACGGCTCGGCACGCAGGGCTATCGCATTTGGCCGATGACGGATCGTGCGAAGGCGTCGGACCATCCG
>CAXTIC010000012.1:0-84755 GCA_964244255.1 uncultured Lichenihabitans sp.
GCCCGCAACATCGAGGAGGGCGGCTCGCTGACCATCATCGCCACCGCGCTGATCGATACCGGCTCGCGCATGGACGAAGTGATCTTCGAGGAGTTCAAGGGCACCGGCAATTCGGAAATCATCCTCGACCGCAAGGTGTCGGACAAGCGCGTGTTCCCGGCGATCGACATCACGAGATCCGGCACCCGCAAGGAGGAACTGCTGGTCCCGGCCGACATCCTCAAGAAGATGTACGTGCTGCGCCGCATCCTGAACCCGATGGGAACGATCGACGGCATCGAGTTCCTGCTGGGCAAGTTCCGCGAGACGCCCAAGGGCAACGCCGCCTTCTTCGAATCGATGAATACCTGAGGCGCGCGACGCCGCGCCTCAGAGGACCGCTCCGGGGTTGAGCAGGCCGTCGGGGTCGAGCGCCGCCTTGAGCCGCGCCATGAGGTCGAGCGACACCGCGTCCTTCAGCCGGTGGAGTTCGTCGCGACGCGCGCGCCCGATCCCGTGCTCGGCCGCGAAACTGCCGTCCATGGCGACCGCGAGGTCGTGGACCAGCCGGTTGACCCGATCGCCCTGCGCCAGGAACGCCGCCCGCGACATCCCCGGCGGCTGGCTCAGGTTGAAGTGGATGTTGCCGTCGCCGAGGTGCCCGAACGGGCACGGACGCGCGCCCGGCAGGGCGTCGCCCACGAGCGCGATGGCGCGGTCGAGGAATTCCGCCACCCGGCTCACCGGGACGGACACGTCGTGCTTGATGCTGGCGCCCTCGTGCCGGAGCGCTTCCGTGATGTTCTCGCGCAGCGCCCAGAATCGGGCCCGATGGGCGTCGTTCTGCGCCATGGCGACGTCGTCGACCTCGCCGGCCGCGAGCGCCGCGCCGAGCAGGTCTTCGAGCAGCGCCATGTCGCCGTCCGCGCGGGCGCTCGAGAACTCGATCAGCACCATCCACGGGTGCGCCCCGGCGAGCGGCGCCCGGGCGCCCGGAAGGTGCTCGAGCACGAGGCTCTGGGCGAAGGCGGGGATGAGTTCGAAGGCCGTCAGCACGTCGGACGCGTCCGCCTGCACGCGGCGCAGCAACGCCAGGGCCGCATCCGGCGTCCCGAATCCGGCGAAGGCCGTCGCGGTTCCGCGCGGCCGGGGGAACAGTTTCAGTGTCGCCGCGGTGACGATGCCGAGCGTGCCCTCGGCACCGATGAAGAGCTGCTTCAGGTCGTAGCCCGTGTTGTCCTTGCGCAGGCGCCTCAGCCCGTGCCACACGCGCCCGTCCGGCAGCACGATTTCGAGGCCCAGCACGAGTTCGCGCATGTTGCCGTAGCGCAGCACGGCGGTGCCCCCCGCGTTCGTCGACACGAGGCCGCCGACGCGCGCCGAGCCTTCGGACGCGAGGCTCATCGGAAACAGGCAGTCGGCCGCGGCCGCTGCGTCGCGCAGCGCCTTCAGGGTCACGCCGGCCTCGACCGTCACGGCACGGTCGAGCGCGTCGAGGCTGCGCACGCGGTCCATGCGGTTGAGCGACACGACGATCGCCCCGCCACCGGCGGCCTCGCCTCCAGCGGCGGCGGTGCCGGCCACGAGCCCCGAATTGCCGCCCTGCGGGATGACGGCGACGCCGGCGCGGGCGGCTTCCGTCACGACGAAACCCACCTCCTCCGTGGTGCGCGGGCGGACGACCGCCGCGGCCGCGCCCGTGAGCACGCCGCGCGCCTCGGCGAGGAACGGCGCGAGGTCGGCCGCGCCGGTCAGCACATGCGCCGCGCCGAGGTGCGCGGCGAGGATGTCGAGCAGCGGCTTCCGCGCCGTCACGGGAGGGCCTCGCGACGCATCGCGAACGGCTGTGTCACGGGGCCGAGACGGTCGATGTCATCGCCCCCCCTCGGCCCGCGAGCCCGATCGTTGCCGTTCGGCCCTCCTGCTGCGCCGGGCCCGCGAGATCGCCGGTGCCGGGCGGAGCGACTCGCGCCGCGCGCAGCGCCGTCGACGATGCCGCCGAGCGCGGCCCGTGCAGGAACACGAAGGCCGGCGCGGGCCGGCGCGGCAGCGTCCGCGCTTCATGTTCCGGCACGCGCCAGCGCGCCAGCGCGGCGGCGGCATGGCCCAACGTGGCGCGGGACGAGGCGCCGGGACGGTCGACGGCGGCGATCGGCACGAGGTCGACCAGCGCCCGCCAGCGCCGCCAGCGCGGCAATTGCGGCAGCAGGTCGGCGCCCACGATCCACACGAAGCCGACCCCCGGGCAGCGCCGCTTGAGATAGGCCACGGCATCGACGGAATAGCGCGTGCGGATCGCCGCCTCGATGCCCGTGACCGCGATGCGGGGATCGTGGGCGACGATACGCGCCGCGCTGACCCGCGCCGCGATCGCGGGCAGTCCGCGCGTCTCCTTGAGGGGGTTCCCGGGCGTCACGAGCCACCACACCCGGTCGAGCCCGAGACGCTTCAGCGCCGTCAGGCTCGCCAGGCGGTGCCCCTCGTGCGGCGGGTCGAACGAGCCGCCGAAGAGGCCGATCCGCAGGCCGGGCGACCAGGGCGGCAGCGCCGTCGCGTTGGGCCGCGCCGCCGCGTTCGCCCGCGGAACGGTCGGTGCCTCCGAGGTGATCACGGGCGGATCTGCCCGTTCCCCCGGACGCGGTACTTGAACGAGCACAATTGCTCGAGCCCGACGGGGCCGCGCGCGTGCATGCGGCCCGTCGCGATGCCGATCTCGCCCCCGAAGCCGAACTCGCCGCCATCCGCGAACTGGGTGGAGGCGTTGTGCATCACGATGGCCGAATCGACCTCGCTCATGAAGGCGTCGGCCGCCCCCAGGTCGTCGGTGACGATGCAGTCGGTGTGGTGGGATCCGTAACGTTCGATATGGTCCACGGCCGCCGCGAGGTCGCGCACCACGCGACAGGCGATGATCGGCGCGAGGTACTCGGTGCGCCAATCGTTCTCGTCGGCCGTCTCGACGCGCCCGTCGACGGCCCGCGTGGTCGCGTCCCCGCGCACGGCGCAGCCGGCGTCGAGCAGCGCCCGCACGAGGCGGGGCAGATGGGTCGCCGCCACCGCCTCGTGCACGAGCAGGGTTTCGGCGGCTCCGCACACGCCCGTGCGGCGCAGCTTGGCGTTGAGCACGATCGCCTCCGCCTGTTCGATGTCGGCCGCGCGGTCGACGAACACGTGCACGAGCCCTTCGAGATGGGCGAACACCGGCACGCGCGCCTCCGCCTGGACGCGCGCGACGAGCGCCTTGCCGCCGCGCGGCACCAGCACGTCGAGGTTACCGTCGAGCCCCGCCAGCATGGCGCCAACCGCGTCGCGGTCGCGCGTCGGCACGCGCGCGATGGCGGCCGCGGGCAGGTCCGCGGCGCGCAGCCCCTCGAGGAGGCAGGCGTGCAGCGCTTCCGAGGAATGGAAGCTTTCCGATCCGCCGCGCAAAATCGACGCGTTGCCGGCCTTGAGGCAGAGCGCGCCCGCGTCCGCGGTGACGTTGGGCCGGCTCTCGTAGATCACGCCGACGACACCCAACGGCGTCGACACGCGCTCGATGAGGAGACCGTTCGGGCGCTCGAACCTGGCGAGCACGCGGTTCGCGGGATCGGGCAGGCCGGCGATCGCGTCGAGCGAGCCCGCGATGGCGCGCACGCGGCCCTCGTCGAGCCTGAGCCGGTCGAGGGAAGCGGGCGTCAAGGCGCCGCACCCGGCCTCCGCCAGGTCGCGTCCGTTGGCGTCGAGAATGGCCGAGACGCGGCCCCGCATGGCGTGCGCCGCCTCGGTCAGCGCGAGGTTCTTGGCTGCGGCCGACGCGGCCGCGAGCACGCGGTGCGCCCGCCGCGCGGCCTGTCCCATGTCGCGCATCAGGGCCGCGACGTCCGGCTCCCCCGCGGGGCTTTCGACACGTTCCGGCCGGTTCATGTCCGATCCCCTTCCCGCCGCCTTGTGGCCGAAGGCTTTCGGCTTGTCCACCTGCGCCGGGGGAGGTCGCAGCGGACCGGCGCTGCTATACGCGGGGGAACCTCGACCGGAACCGGCCCATGCCGCATGCCCATCCGAACCCTCGGCCCGAAACGGACCACGACCATTGCGGTCACGGCCACGCCCCCCCGACATGGTCCGGGCCTACGCGGCCGGCATCGCGCTCAACGCCGCTTTCGTCGTGGCCGAAGTGGTCTATGGGCTCGCCGGACACTCCATGGCGCTCCTGGCCGACGCCGGGCACAACCTCGGGGACGTGCTGGGCCTCGTCGTCGCGGCCGGCGCCTTCGCGGTGTCGCGGCGGCCGCCGACCGCGCGTTCCACCTACGGCCTCGGGTCATCGTCGATCCTGGCCGCGCTGTTCAACGCCGTGGCGCTGCTGCCGATCGTCGGCGGCTTGAGCCGGGAAGCGATCGTCCGGCTGTTCCACCCGCGACCGGTGGCGGGCCTGACGGTCACGCTCGTCGCCGCGGCGGGCATCGGGGTGAACGGCGTCTGCGCCCTGCTGTTCGCCTCCGGCAGGCGCGGCGACGTGAACCTGCGCGGCGCCTGCCTGCACATGGCCGCCGACGCGGCGGTGTCCGCCGGCGTCGTGGTGTCCGGCCTCGTCATCGCGCTGACCGCCTGGGCGATCGTCGATCCGCTGGTCAGCCTCGCGGTCAACGCCGCCATCGTGTGGGGCACCTGGATCTTGCTGAAGGAGAGCCTGCGCCTGGCGCTCGGCGCGGTGCCGCCCGGCGTCGACGCGCGACAGGTCCGGACCTTCCTGGCGGCGCTGCCCGGCGCGGCGGGGATCCACGACCTTCACATCTGGCCGATCAGCACCACGCGAACGGCGCTGACCGCGCACCTCGTCGTGCCGGCCGGACACCCCGGCGACGCGTTCCTCCTGGACGTGTGCGAAACGCTGGAGCGGCGTCATCCCATCGGCCACGCCACCGTGCAGATCGAGACCGACCCCGCCACCGCATGCGCGCTCGCGCCGTGGAGCGTGGTTTGAGGCGCGTTGGCGAACACCCTCATCGCAACTCCCGCAACGCCGCCTCGACGTCCGGCAGGATGCCCTTGACGATCATCTCCACGCCCTCGCGGTTGGGGTGGAGCCCGTCCGGGAGGTGCAGGTCGGCGCGGCCGACGATGCCGGCGAGGAAGAACGGGTAGAGCGGCACCTTGCGGTCCCGCGCGAGGCCCGAATAGATGGCCGCGAACCGGCCGCCGTAGTCGGCGCCGAGGTTCGGGGCCGCGTACATGCCGGCCAGCAGCACCTTGATGCCGCGCCCCTGCAACCGCGTGACGATGGCGTCGAGCGCCGCGCGGGTGATGGCGGGGTCGGTGCCGCGCAGCATGTCGTTGGCGCCGAGTTCGACGATGACGAGGTCGGTCCCGTCCGGCACCGACCAGTCGACGCGTTCGAGCCCGCCCGAGGCCGTGTCGCCCGACACCCCCGCGTTGGCGACGGCCGCGTCGAAGCCGTCCGTCTTCAGCGCCCGCTCGAGGACCGCGGGAAAGGCCGCGTCGGCGGGGAGGTCGTAGCCGGCCGACAAGCTGTCGCCGAAAGCCACCACCTGGAGCGTGCGGGCCAGGGCGGGCGTGTTCATCATGGACACCAGTGCGGCGAAAAGAACGGCCAGCCGGAAATGGCGCGCGTGCGCCGCGATCCCATATGGGGTGCGGGGCGGCGGGCCGCCCGGAACGGCAACGTCGGCGTGGACAGGGCGGGCATGGCGCAACAAGCGGTTCTCCTCGAGGACGTTCACGTGAGCCTGGGGCGCCGCGCGGCGCGCGTCCACATCCTGAAAGGCATCTCGCTGGCGATCGATGGCGGCGAAGCGGTGGGCCTCACCGGGCCGTCTGGCTCGGGCAAATCGACGCTGCTCGCCGTGATCGCCGGACTGGAGCGGCCCGAGCGCGGCGGCGTCACGGTGGCGGGGACACGCCTCGACGCGTTGGGCGAGGACGCGCTGGCGCGTTTCCGGGGCGCCAGGATCGGCATCGTGTTCCAGTCCTTCCACCTGATCCCCACCATGACGGCGCTCGAGAACGTGGCCGTGCCGCTCGACCTCGCGGGCGTTCGCGACAGCTTCGACCGTGCCGGTCGGGAATTGCGCGCCGTCGGCCTCGGCGAGCGCCTGGGCCATTACCCGGCGCAATTGTCGGGCGGCGAACAGCAGCGCGTGGCGCTGGCCCGCGCGCTCGCGGTCGACCCGTCGATCCTGGTGGCCGACGAACCCACCGGCAACCTCGACGAGGGGACCGGCAGGGCCGTGATGGACCTGATCTTCGCCACCCGCAAGGAGCGCGGCGCGACCTTGATCCTCGTCACGCACGACCCGAACCTCGCGCTCCGCTGCGACCGCGCGATCCGCCTGCGCTCGGGACGGCTCGAAGCCGGGGACGGCGCCGAGCCTCGCGCACCGGCGGTCGCGGCGGTCGCGTCGTGAACGCGCCGCCGCGGCCCGACGGCTTCGTGGCCGCGGGCGGCCGCCCGGCACCCCTTCGCGTCGCCGCCCGCCTGGCGCTGCGCGACCTGCGCGGGGGCTTGGGCGGATACTGGATTTTCCTCCTGTGCATCGCCTTGGGCGTCGCCGCCATCGCGGGCGTGGGTTCGGTGTCGGGCAGCCTGACGCGCGGCCTCGCGCGCGAGGGGCGCGTCATCCTCGGCGGGGATGCGAGCTTTTCCGCCGTCGGCGCGCCGCTCGGGGCGGCGGAACACGCCTATCTCGCGGCGCACGGCCGCTTGAGCGAGGTGGTGACCACGCGCGCCATGGCGCGGGCCGGCGACGGCGCCCCGGCGCTGGCGGACGTCAAGGCCGTCGACGCGGCCTACCCCGCGGCGGGTGCGACGGTCATCGACCCGCCCCGCCCGCTCGTTGCCGCGCTGGCGCCGCGGGACGGCGGCTACGGGCTCGTCGCGGACGCCACTTTGGCGTCCCGACTGGGGATCGCGCCCGGCCAGGCGGTGAGCCTCGGGGGAAAACCCTTCGTACTGACGGCGATCCTCACGTCCGAGCCCGATCGGCTCGCGGGCGGCATCGCGTTCGGCCCGCGCGTGCTCGTCAGCCGCGAAGCGCTCGACGCGTCGGGACTCGTCGCGCCGGGCTCGCTCGCGCGCTTCACGACCCGCCTCGCGCTCGCCGGCACGGCGGACGACGCGGCGCTCGACCGCTTCGTCGCGGACAGCAAGGCGGCCTTCCCGAAGGCCGGCTGGGAGATCAAGACGCGCAGCAACGTGTCGCCGGAGTTCGAGCGCAACCTCGGCCACTTCACGCAGTTCCTCACCCTCGTGGGCCTGACGGCGCTGGCGGTCGGCGGGGTCGGCGTGGCCAACGCGGTCCAGGCCGCGACCGAGCGTAAGCGCGCGAGCCTCGCGACCCTGAAGGCGCTCGGCGCGAGCGGCGGCACGGTGTTCGCCTTGGGGCTCGTGCAGGTGCTGCTGCTGGCGGCGCTCGGCATCGTCGCGGGCGATGTCGTGGGCGCCGCGCTCCCGTTCGCGGCCGCCGCGGTCTTCGGCGACGCCATCCCCTTTCCGCTCGTGCCGGCGATCGTGCCCCGCGCGCTGGCGCTCGGCGCGCTCTACGGCCTTCTCACCGCGCTCGTGTTCTCGATGGTGCCGCTCGGCCGCGCCCACGACATCCCGGTTTCGGCCCTGTTCCGGGGCGGCGTCGAGCCCGGCGGCGCGCCCCTGCGCCGGCCGTACCGCATCGCCCTGGCGGTGGCCGTCGCGGCCCTCGTCGCCGCCGCGGTGGGCCTGTCGGACGACCATCGCCTCGCGGCCTGGTACGTGGCGGGCGCCGCGATCGTGTTCCTCGTGCTGCGGCTCGTAGCCCTGGGCTTCACGACCCTCGCGCGCGCCTTGCCGCGTCCGCGCGGCACGGCGCTGCGGCTGGCGCTCGCCAACCTCCATCGCCCCGGGGCGATCACCCCGGCCGTCGTCCTGTCGCTCGGCCTCGGCCTGACCCTGCTGGTCGCGCTGGCCCTGATCGACACGAACATCCGCGATCAGGCGACGCGGGGCCGGCCCGGCGTCACGCCGAGCTTCTTCTTCATCGATATCCCGAACGCGCAGGCGCAAGCGTTCGACGCGTTCATCACGTCCGAGGCCTCGGACGCGGTGGTGGACAGCGTGCCGATGCTGCGCGGCCGCATCCTGGCGCTGAACGGCGTCCCCGCCGAGAAGGCCAGACCCAAGGAGGGTGCCGCCTGGGTCCTGGAGGGCGACCGCGGCATCACTTACGCCGCCGCGCCGCCGAGCGGCTCGCGGCTGGTGGCGGGCACCTGGTGGGCGGCCGACTACCGGGGTCCCCCGCTCGTCTCGTTCGACGACGAACTCGCGACGGGCCTCGGGCTGAAGATCGGCGACACCGTCACGGTCAACGTGCTGGGGCGGACGGTGACCGCCACCATCGGCAGTCTGCGCAAGATCGACTGGCAATCGTTCGGCATCAACTTCGTGATGGTGTTCTCGCCCGACACCTTCGCGGGCGCGCCGCACATGGCGCTCGCCAGCGTCGCGTTCCCGCATGGGGACGCGGCGCGGGAAACCCGGCTCGCCAAGGCAGTGGCCGACCGCTTCCCGATGATCACGGCCGTCCAGGTGAAGGACGTGCTCGATGCCGTGGCGGCACTGGTGGGAAAGCTGTCGACGGCGACCCGCGCCGCGTCCGCGGTGACGATCGTCACGTCCATGCTGGTGCTGGCCGGGGCCTTGGCGGCGGGCCGGCGCGCCCGCGTGCACGATGCGGTGGTGCTCAAGGTGCTCGGCGCCACGCGGGGCAAGCTGCTCCAGGCGTTCCTGCTGGAATACGGGATGCTCGGCCTGGCCACCGCGGCCTTCGGCATCGGGGCCGGCACGGCCGCGGCCTTCGCGGTCGTGAGCTACGTGATGCGGTTCCCGTTCGCCTTCGACCTTGGCGCGGCGACGGCGGCCGCGGGCGTTTCGCTCGCCGTGACGGTCGGCCTCGGCCTGTCGGGTACGTGGCGGATCCTCGGGCGCGGCGCGGCGTCCTACCTCCGCGAACAATGAAGCGCGTCAGCGAACGGCGGTGACCACGCGCTCGATGCCGGCGAGGTCGCGCCTCGCGCCCCGGCATGACATGCCGGCCGCCGCGAGGAGGCCCGAGACCGCGCTGGCCTGCCCGATCCCGACCTCGAGCCCCAGGAGGCCTCCCGGTGCCAGCAGGCCCGGCGCCTGCGCCGCGATGGCCCGGTAGGCGTCGAGGCCGTCGCGACCGCCGTCGAGCGCCTCGCGCGGGTCGTGGTCGCGCACCTCCGGGTCGAGCGCGGCGATGGTCGCGGTCGCGACGTAGGGCGGGTTCGCCACCACGATGTCGGACAGGCCCGGAGCGACAGCGTCCCCCCATGAGCCCTGGACCACCAGGCTGCGGCCGGCGAGGCCGCAGGCCCGCAGATTCGCGCGGGCGACGGCGCAGGCGGGGAACGAGCTGTCGAGCGCGTGGCCGCGCGCTTCGGGCAACTCGCTCAGGAGGGCGCACAGGATCGCGCCGGAGCCCGTTCCGAGATCGAGGATGCGCCATGGCGCTCCACGACGCGCGCCGACGTGATCCAGCACGGCCGAGACGAGCGTTTCGGTGTCCGGGCGCGGGTCGAGCACGGCGGCCGTCACCGCGAGGTCGAGGCTCCAGAAGGCACGCCGGCCGAGGATGCGCGACACCGGCTCGCGCGCCAGACGGCGGCGGAGGAGCGTTTCGAACCGGGCGACCGCGCCGGTGCCCAAAGGGGTGTCGGGGTCGCGCAGCAGGGACGCGCGATCGAGGCCCGCGGCCGCGCAAAGCAGGACGCGAGCGTCGGTCGCGCCATCGGGGACGCCCGCGGCGCCGAGGAGACGGGTCGCGTCGCGCAACGCGCCGGCAGGGGTCCGCGGCGGGATCAAGCGTGGGAGGCCTCGGCGCGCCCGGCCGCGATGGGATGGGTGCAGCGAGGAAGGTGGCGGCTTCGACGGGCCACATTCTCCCACAGGCGGAAGAAGGGAGGAAGGCGCCTCAACCGGCGGCCCGCTCCAGCACGCGGCGGAGGCGGGCCGCGAAAGCCGAAGGGTCCGCCGGCATCTCGCCGTCCATGATGCGCGCCTCGTCGTGCAGCAGCCAGGCGGAATCCTCGACGACGCCCTTGTCGCCGGCCGAGGCGAACCGCTCGGCGAGCGCCGTCACCAGCGCGTGGTTCGGGTTCACTTCCAGCACCGGTTTGGTGGCGGCGCCGAGCTTGCCGTGCTGCGCGAGGATGCGCTCGAGACGGCGATCCGGCCCGAACTCGGGCGCGATCAGGCAGGCCGGGCTTTCGGACAGCCGGTCGGAAGCCCGCACGTCCTCGACCGCGTCGCCGAGGGTCTGCTTCATGAAGGCCAGCAGCGTCGCGACCTTTGGCCCGACGGCGTCGGGCGTCGGGGTCTCCGCCCCTTCCGCCAGCGGGATCGCCTTGATGTCGGCCGAGCCCTGCGTCACCGACTTGAACGGCTTGCCGTCGAAGCCCGCCGCGGTCGATACCCAGAAGGCGTCGACGGCGTCCGGCAGCAGCAGCACCTCGATACCGCGCGCCCGGAACCCTTCGAGCTGCGGACTGGCGGCGAGACGCTTGGTGTCCTCGCCGAGCAGGTAATAGATCGCGGTCTGGTTGGGACGCAGCGCCGCCACATAGTTGGCGAGCGTGCGGCCGCCGTCCGGGTGCGTGGAAGACGCGAAGCGCGCCACCTTGAACAGGGCGTCGCGCCGTTCGGGGTCCTCGTAGAGGCCCTCCTTGAGCACGGCGCCGAAATTGTCCCAGAGCGCCGCGAACTTGTCCTTGTCGGTCTCGGCGAATTTGGTGATCTCGCTGACGATGCGGCCCGTGACACCCTTGCGGATGGCGGCGAAGACGGGGCTCTTCTGCACCATCTCGCGCGACACGTTGAGCGGCAGGTCGGCGGTGTCGACCACCGCACGGACGAAACGCAGCCAGCCCGGCAGCAGGTCGGCCTCGTCGCTGATGAGCACGCGGCGGACGTAGAGCTTGGCGCGGCCCTTCCGCTGGGGATCGAACAGGTCGAAGGGCTTCGAGCCCGGCACGAAGGCCAGCACCGAATATTCGTGGCGCCCCTCGGCGCGGTAGTGGATGGTCAACGCGGGCTCGTCGTACTGGCTCGCCAGCGTGCGATAGAACTCGGTATAGTCCTCGGGCGTGACGTCCGCCTTGGGCTTGGCCCAGAGCGCGGCGCCGTCGGTGATGCGGCGCACGTCGCCGTCGGGCTTGTCCTGAAGATCGATCGGCACCGCGACCGCGCCCGAATGCTCCTTGAGCAGGGATTCGACGCGGTAGGGTTCGAGGAACTCGGCCGCGTCGTCCTTGACGTGCAGGATCACGCGCGTGCCCCGCGCCGGCGCGCCATCGAGCGGCAGCGGCGAGATCCGGTACGCGCCCTTGCCGTCGCTGGTCCAGCGCCACGCCTCGTCCGAGCCCGCCCGGCGCGTGTCCACCTCGATCTCCTCCGCCACCATGAAGGCGGAATAGAAGCCGATACCGAACTGGCCGATCAGCGTCGCGCCGGTCGCTTCGCCGTCCGATCCCACCTTGTCGAGGAAGGCCTTCGTGCCGGAACTCGCGATCGTGCCGAGCGCCGCATCGAGGTCGTCCCGACCCATCCCGACGCCGTTGTCGGCGACCACGAGCCGCTTGCCCTCCTTGTCGAGCGTCACCGTGATGGCGAACGGCGCGCCGTCGGCGACGAGTTCGGGGCGGGCGATCGCCTCGTAGCGCAGCTTCTCGCAAGCGTCGGCCGCGTTCGACACGAGTTCGCGCAGGAAGATGTCGCGCTCGGAATAGATCGAATGGACCATCAATTCGAGGAGGCGCGCCACGTCGGCCTGGAAGGGGCGGGATTCCGGGGCTGGCGTGTGTTCGGCCGGCGGGGCGCTCGCTGCGGCGGCATCGCTCATGGGCGGTTCACCTCGATGTGCTGGAAAGATCGGCCGGCGGTCCATCGCGAACCTGACCGGGCCGCCGGGAAGGCCGGTGGGGACTGATATCGCGGGCTCGCGCGTGCCTTGCAAGGGAGCGCGCGCCGCAAAAAAAGACCGGCAGAGGCGTTGAGCCTCATGCCGGTCCATGTGCCGTTCACACCCACGACAGGTGAGGTGGATCGCGTCCCGGGCGCTGGGGGCTGCTAACCGGGACGCGCGTCACGCTCGAACGACGATCGTGTATCGCCCCGCACTGCGGCCCCCGCTAGGCCGCACGGGGGCGAAACTGAGGTTTTGGCGGGAGCGTCCCCGGCCTCGAGGCGATCGGACCTTGTCATGCTGCCGTTTCACCTCAGCCTGGCGCGCGGGCGAGCCCGTCACTTGGCGGGCGAGCGCGTGACTTGGGACCCAGGATGCGATCACCGGCTCGCGGCGACCGCCGTTCCGTCATCGCGGGCGGCTTGAACGCTCGCCGGCTTCGCGGCATCCTCCCGCGGTCGCTTGGAGACGGTCGCAATGATGGACGGCGAAACGCCCTATGAGCAGCAGCGGAGCCCCGCCAATCCCCACCCCGCCGCGGCTTCGATACGAGACTTACCGGTGCGTACGTCCCGGGCGGGGGGGAGCCGGGACGAAGGCGTCGTGTCGTTCGACCGCCACGAACTGCGCGAAATCTTCGACTTGTATGGCCGCCGGGTGGCCGAAGGGGAATGGCGCGACTACGCCATCGGGTTCATGCCGACGAAGGCGGTGTTCAGCATCTACCGACGGGCATCCGAGGTGCCGCTCTACCGTGTCGAGAAGGACCCGGGCCTCGCCCGACGGCAGGGCGCCTACGCGGTCGTGGCGTCAACGGGCCTCGTCCTGAAGCGCGGCCCGGAACTCGGCCGCGTGCTCCAGGTGCTGGAGAAGAAGCCGAGGCTCGTCCTGGTTTGAAGGTCGCCCGGCCCGGATCCCTTGTCCTTCTGGGGGCGCGGGACCGAGCCTGAAACCCGGCGCAAGCCTCGTCGACCTATCGTCTCGGCAAGGTCCGGTCCGGCGCCGCGCGCCGCCTCCCATGACGGCGCCGTCGGCGTGCCGGTACGCAAAAGCCCCGGAGCAACGCTCCGGGGCTTCGATTTGGCAACCGTAAGGGCTAAGACCGATCAGCCGTTGCGGCTGCCCGTGAGCTGGATCAAGGCGGTGAAGATGTTGATGAAATCGAGGTAGAGCATCAGCGCGCCATTGACCGACTTCTTGGTGGCGACTTCCTGAGAATCGCCTTCGAAGTAGATCTCCTTGATCTTCTGCGTATCCCAGGCGGTGAGGCCGGCGAACACGCCGACCACCAGGATCGAGATGCCGAACTGGAACGCGGAGCTGTGGAGAAAGACCACGTTCATGAGGCTCGCGATGATGATGCCGAACAACCCCATCATGAAGAAGGAGCCCATCGGCGTCAGGTCGCGCTTCGTCGTATAGCCGTACAGGCTCATGGCGCCGAAAGCGGTCGCGGTTTCGAAGAACGCCGCCGCCACCGAGCCGCCCGTGTAGATGAGCAGGATCGAGGACAGCGACAAGCCCATCACGGCCGAGAAGGCCAGGAACATGTTCCGCGCCGTCGCGGCCGCCATGCGGTCGATCCGGAAGGTGAAGAACATGATGAAGGCCAGCGGAGCCAGCATCACGACCCAGCGAAGCGGGCTGCCGTAAAGGGCCGCGCCGAAATCCGTGAGGTAAACGCCGCGCGACAGCCGGTAGGCGGTGGGCACCGCGCTCACGGCCAGCATCTTGGTGCCGAGCGCGACGAGGCCGGTGACGGCCAGGCCCAGCACCATGTTGTTGTAGACCCCGAGCATGTAGGAGCGCAGGCCTTGGTCGATGGCAGCGCCGGCTCGAGCCGCACGTCCGCCGTAGCGAACCGCTGCGTTGCGATCGAAGTCGGACATCGAAGAACCTCTCAGATGGCGGGCTACCGGTGGCGGCCCGGGTCCGCGCTCGACGGAGCGATGGCGGGCACGGAGCCGAATATGGCCTCAGGCGTCGGGCGCTACAAGGGCGTTCTGGCCGTTTCCCGCATCGGCCTTAACCGCGCTCGCGAGCCCGCCGAGGCACAGGCCGGTCAGCACCCCGGCCAGCCGATCCGTCCCGGCCCGGTCGAACGCGAGGCCGAACGGCGGCCGCGCCAGCCACCCGGCATCGCGAACGAACGTGATGGTCTGCCCCAGCAGCCACGCCGTCGCGATCCCGAGCGTGCGCGCGTCGGCGGCCGGCATGAAGCGGCGCACGACGCGTTCGGCGAGCACGACGGTCGGAAAGGGCTCCTCCCGCGACAATCGCGCCCGGATCGTCGTCGGCTTCAATTGTTCCCACGCGAACACCCGGAGGTGCCGCTTGAATTTCGAGCCCTGCCCGAGCGGCGCGAGCGTCTGAAGGATGAACAGCCGCAAGGCCTCCGCCGGCACGTGGCTGTCGGCGCCCGCGAGGTCGAGCAGCGGCTGGGCGCCGAGCGCGTTCCGCGCCGAACGCAGCACTTCCCGGTACAAGCCTTCCTTGCCGCCGAAATGATACGTGATGGCGCCCTGGTTGACCTTGGCCCGGGCCGTGATCACGCGCACGGAGGCGGCCTCGTAGCCGTGTTCCGCGAACACCGCGAGCCCGGCCGTGACCAGTGCCCGCCACGTCGCCCCGGCCGAACGGCTCATCGCCGGGCCGGCGGGGACATCGCCGGCGGACGCCGCGGGTCGCGTCACGGCACGACGCGCGACAGGGCGGCGGAACCGAGGGCCGCCGTCGCGTTCCACGCCGCGCGCGATGTCGCGATGATCCGGGACGGCACGCCGTAGTCCTCCTTGAGGTCCGCCGCCTCGGAGGAAACCGCGGTCTTCGTGGGCAGGGCGGCCACGAGGGCCGGGGCCGGCCGGCTCGCGTCCTCCGCCGGCCCCATGTCGCGCCTCGCCGCGGGGCGACGCGGCAGCCGCAAGGCGCGCGGCGGCGCCAGCGGGCCGGCCGCCGGCCCGAACCCGTCGGCAGCGATCGGGATCGCGACCGGGAAGGGCTGAAGCGGCCCCGAGGGACCGGCGAGGCCCGGCGGCACCGCGCGGTCGGTCGCCGGCAGGTCCCCGACGGGCGCCTGACCGGGGCCCGCGATCCGTGCCGCGAACTTGCCGCCGCTGGTCAGCGCCGCGAGCGGTGCCGCCTCGGGCACGAACACGCGCGGCAGGGTGGCGTAGAGCGCGGCCGCGACGAGCGTCGCCGTCGCCGAGGCGGCAACCTGTCCCGCCCATCGGCGCACGACGGGGGCAACGATGTTCGAACGCGGCATGGCAACCTCCGAACCCCTACGGGTGTGCGAATACCATACGGTCGTTTGAGACAAATCAAGGGCGGCCGTGGGGCTTTCCCCGCTTCCTGCGCGCTTGGTGCGGCCCGGCAACAGCGGCGGAGGCCCCGCGCTCGCATCGGCCGGCAAAGCGGCGTTCGGCGGGGGCCGCGCGCGCGGCCCCGCGCACGTCCCTTTTGCGTCGCGCCGGGCGGCCCGTTAGAACGGCCCGATCGATCCACCGCGCCGTCGCGCGGGCTTCCCCCGCGCCGCTCCATGACCGCTCCCGCCACCGCCGAAAGCCTGGCCGACCTCCGCGTCGAGATCGATCGCATCGACGCCGACATGCACGCGCTGCTGATCGCGCGCGGCGCCATCATCGACCGCATCAGCGCCGCGAAGGCGCGCGCCGGCGGCGGCTCGGCGTTCCGGCCGGACCGCGAGGCGGCCATGATGCGCGCCATCGCCGAACGCCATCGCGGCGAACTGCCGCTCGATACCGTCGAGGGCATCTGGCGCATCATCATTTCCACCTTCACCTACCTGCAGGCGGCCTACACGGTGCACGCCGACGCTTCGGGCGGCGATGCCGCCATGCGCGACTCGGCGCGCTTCCATTTCGGCTTCACGGTGCCGCTCGCGCCGCACGCGGGGGCGGCCGAGGTCATCGCCGCCGTGGCGCGCTCCGGCGGGTCTTCGGCCAGCGGCGACCTCGGCCTCTTGCGGCTCGACGCGGGGGCCGCCGCGGGACCCTGGTGGCGCCCCTTGATGGGCGCGGGCGCGCCCAAGATCATCGCCCGGTTGCCCTTCGTCGAACGGCCCGACCATCCCGCCGGCATGCCCGTGCTGGTGATCGCCAACCCGTCCGCCGCGGCGCCGGCGCGCGACGAGATCCTTTACGGGCTGTCCGTCGAGCGCTGGCGCCCCGGCGTACCCGACGCGATCCGCGACCTCGGCGGCTCGGTGCTGGCCGACGCCGCCGACGGCTTCGGTTTGGCGCTGCTCGCCGCGCTGCCCGGCACAGTCGACGCCGACGCGCTGCGGGGGGCGCTCGTGGCCGACGCCGCCGATGCCGCCGATGCCGCCCTTGCGGCCGACGTCCGCATCCACATGGTCGGCAGCCACGCCGCGCGCTACGGGTTCAGGCCCGCGGCGCCGGACGCCTGACCGCCATCCTTCCACACGCACCCCGAGTTCGACCGCCGATGTCGCCGAACGAGTCCCGCCGCCCGACACCCCGCCCCGGCGTGGGACGCATCGACGCCTATGTGCCCGGCAGGAGCGCGGCGGCGCCGGGCGTCGCCACGATCAAGCTATCGTCGAACGAGACCCCGCTCGGCGCCTCGCCGCGGGCCATCGCGGCGTTCCGCGCCGAAGCCGGGCACCTCGAACTTTACCCCGACGGCGCCGCGACGCGGCTGCGCCAGGCCATCGCGCGGCGCCACGGCATCGACGCCGCCCGGGTCGTCTGCGGCTGCGGCTCGGACGAGATCCTCCACCTGCTGGCGCAGGCCTTCGTCGGCCCGGGCGACGAGGCCATCCACACCGCCCACGGCTTCCTCGTCTACCCGATCGTGGTGGCGGCCGCGGGCGGCACGCCCGTCGCGGCGCCGGAAACGAACCTCACCACCGACGTCGACGCCATCCTGGCCAAGGTGAGCGCACGGACCAAAATCGTGTTCCTCGCCAACCCCAACAACCCGACCGGCACCTACCTGCCGTTCGCCGAGGTGAAGCGGCTCCACGGCGCGCTGCCGCAACACGTGCTCCTGGTGCTCGACGCGGCCTACGCCGAATATGTGCGCGCCAGCGATTACGCGTCCGGTCTCGAACTCGCGGCCGAAGCCGACAACGTGGCGATGACGCGCACCTTCTCGAAGATCCACGGCCTCGCCGGACTGCGCCTCGGCTGGTGCTTCGCGCCCGCCCCCGTGTGCGACGCGCTGAACCGCATCCGCGGACCCTTCAACGTCAGCGCGCCGGCGATCGCGGCGGGCGTCGCCGCGCTCGAGGACACGGCCCACGTCGCCGCCGCCGCCGACCACAACGCCCGCTGGCTGCCGTGGCTGACGACGGAGATCGCGAAACTCGGCCTCGCCGTGGTGCCGAGCGCCGGCAATTTCGTGCTGATCCGCTTCCCGGGCGAAACCGGCCGGACGGCCGCCGACGCCGACGCTTACCTCAGCGCGCGGGGGCTCGTGCTGCGTGGCGTCGCCGCCTATGGCCTGCCGGACTGCCTGCGGCTGACGGTCGGCACGGAAGACGCCAACCGCCGCGTCGTCGCGGCGCTGACGGCCTTCACCGGCGGCGCCCCCCGTGGTTGAGGCGGCGGACGGCGGGCGGCTGTTCGAGCGCGTCGCCATCGTCGGCAACGGCCTGATCGGCGCCTCGATCGCGCTGGCGGCGCGGCGCTCGGGCCGCGTCGGCACCGTCGTGGCGTTCGACCGGTCCGCCGCCGTGCGCGACCGTGTGCGCGCCTTGGGGCTGGCCGACGCGGTCGCCGATACCGCCGCCGAGGCGGCGGAGGGTGCCGACCTCGTGGTCCTGTGCGTGCCCGTCGGCGCCATGGCGGCGGCGGCGGCGGCCGTCGCACCCGCGCTGGCGCCCGGCGCGATCGTGTCCGACGTGGGCTCGGTGAAGGCCGCCGTGGTGGCGGCGGTGGCGCCGCACCTGCCGGAGGGAGTCGACCTCGTGCCCGCCCATCCGGTGGCCGGCACCGAATATTCGGGGCCGGACGCGGGCTTCGCGGACCTGTTCAGGGGCCGCTGGTGCATCGTGACGCCGTGCGGGCGCTCGGGCGCGGACGCGATCGCGCGCGTGCGGGCCTTCTGGGAAGCGCTGGGCTCGACCGTGGAGACCATGACGCCGGCCCACCACGACCTCGTGCTGGCCATCACCAGCCACGTGCCGCACCTGATCGCCTACAACATCGTCGGCACCGCGGCCGACCTCGAAGAGGTGACGCGCTCCGAGGTGATCAAATTCTCCGCCGGCGGCTTTCGCGATTTCACCCGCATCGCCGCCTCCGACCCCACCATGTGGCGCGACGTGTTCCTGAACAACCGCGATGCCGTGCTGGAAATGCTCGGCCGCTTCACCGAGGACCTGTCCGCCCTGCAACGCATGATCCGCTGGGGCGACGGCGACGGCTTGCACGACCTGTTCGCGCGCACCCGCGCGATCCGCCGGGGGATCATCGCCGAGGGGCAGGAGACCGCGGCACCGGATTTCGGCAGAAGGGGGTGAGGGGGGGGAAGGAGTGGCCGATGCCGATCCTTCTCAGGATTCCGGACCGGACATGGCTGAATTGTCGCCGGCTGAACCGAACTTGAGTGACTGTCGGTTGATGCCGAGGGAACGCTCGCCCGGTCGTGGGCGTGGCGATCGTCGGCCCGGCCGCCCGACATCTCGCCCCTCACCCCACCACCTTGTAAAAAAACGTCGCCGCGCAGGGGCTGCCGTCGGGCATCAGCGCGTAGCCCGGGATGGCGCCGATGGGGGTGAAGCCGCAGCGGCGGTAGAGGCGGTCGCCGTCGCCGTCGGTTTCGGTGTCGAGCGTCAGGAGGGTGCGGCCGCGGGCACGGGCGGCGGCCTCGGCGGCGGCGAGGAGAAGCGCGCCGATGCCCCGTCGGCGCGACCGCGAATGGACCAGCATCTTGGCGATGTCGGCGCGGTGCGCCTGGTTCGGCTGGGGGGCGGGCACCACCTGCACGGTGCCGAGGACCCGGTCCGCGTCCTGCGCCACGAGGAGCAAGCGGGCGCCCGTCGCGAGGTCGGGGAATATCCCGCGCCACCACGCCACGGCCTGCGTCCGGTCGAAGCCCGCCATGAAGTTCACCGAGGCCCCGTGCGCCACCGCGTCGACGATGAGGTCGGCGAGGTCGGCGACCTTGGCGGCCGCCTCGCCGGCGTCGATGGCCCGGATCGCGACGCCCGCCGCATGCCCCGCGTCCGTCATGGTTCCCTCCGTGGCCCGTTCGGTTCCGGGCGGGGCCGTCGCCCCATCCGAGACTCGCGCCCCCGGCAGGTTAGATCAAAGGGGCGTCGCCGCAACGGCGCACGGGGCTCGTACCATGGCACTCGCCGGCATCCTGTTCGACAAGGACGGAACCTTGGTCGATTTCGACCGCACCTGGGGCGCCGCCACCTATGAGGTGATGAAGCGGCTCAGCGGAGGCGACGCGGAAACCATGGCCCTGCTGGGCGAGGCCATGCACTACGGCGTCGAGGAGCGGCGCTTCCGGCCGACGTCGCCCCTGATCGCGGGCGCGCCCGACACCTACGTCCACCTGTGGGCGGAAGCGCTGAAACGCCCGAACGACGCCCTGTTGCTCAAGGACCTGAACAGCCATTTCACCAAGGAAACGCTGCGCGCCCTGGCGCCGCTCGGCGCCCCTCGGGACGTGGTCGACGCCCTGCACGGGCGCGGGCTGAAGCTCGGCCTCGCCACCAACGACGGGGAGGCCAGCGCCCGCGCCCAACTGGCCGAACTCGGCCTCGACGCGCACCTCGATTTCGTCGTCGGCTATGATTCGGGGCATGGCGGCAAGCCCGATCCCGGCATGGTTCTGGCCTTCGCGCGCCACCTCGGCGTGGCGCCGGCACGGATCGCCATGGTGGGCGATTCGGTCGTCGATCTGCGTGCCGCGCGCGCCGCCGGCGCGGTCGCGGTCGCGGTGCTGACCGGCCCCTCGCCGCGTGCGGACTTGGCGCCGCTGGCCGACCACGTGCTCGACAGCCTCGCCGACCTGCCGGCGCTCGTCGACCGGCTCGCCGGATGAGCGCGGGTCGTCCGGCGCCCGTCAGCGCGTCTTCGTCCGCTCCGGCGCCGCCTCGCTGGCCGATCCGGCACCGTGCCCGCCCACCTGCGAAAAATCCGCGACCTTGAGCGTGGTGCGCCGCAGCGCGCCGAGCAGGCGCAGGCGGTTCAGCCGCAAGGCGGGGTCGTCGGCGTTGACGGTGACGCGATCGAAGAAGGCGTCGACGGGCGCGCGCAGCCCGGCCAGCGCCCGCATGGCGCCCTCGAAGTCTTCCCGCGCGAGGGCGGAGGCGGCCTCGGTCTCGGCTCGGGCGAGGGCCTCGGCCAGCGCGCGTTCCTCGGGCAAGGTGAGCAGCGCCGGCTCGTAGGCGCCCTCGAAGGCGCCCGACCCGTCCCTCTTCTCCTCCGCGCGCAGGATGTTGGCAGCGCGGCGGTGGCCGGCGAGCAGGTTCTTGCCGTCCTCGGTATCGAGGAAGCGGCCGAGCGCCTCGACGCGCCGCACGATCATGAGGAGGTCGTCCTGGCCCGGCAGGGCGAAGACCGCGTCGATGAGGTCGTGCCGCGCCCCCTGCTCGCGGAGGTACACTTTCAGGCGGTCGGCGAAGAAGGCGAGGAGGTCGGCGGGAACATCGTTCCAAGCGAATGCGGGCTGTTGGACTCGCTTTATTAAACGCGTTTCTCCTTCAGGAAATCGCTCTGAATGAGCTTCTAGGTCTTCGACAACGGGCGACTCTTGAAGCACTCCGACGAGTCGCTGGGCCGCTATCAAGATCAGCGGCATCAATGCACACCGTATCTTGTTGTGGAGCAACACTCTAACCAGCCCCAGCGCGGCGCGGCGCAGCGCATAGGGATCCTTGGAGCCCGTCGGCTTCTCGTCGATGGCCCAGAAGCCCACCAGCGTGTCGAGCTTGTCGGCCAGCGCCACGGCGATCGCCACGGGCTCGCGCGGCACGCGGTCGGTCGGCCCCTGCGGCCGGTAATGGTCCTCGATGGCCGCGGCGACCGCCGGGCTCTCGCCCTGCGCCGATGCGTAGGTGCGCCCCATCAGGCCCTGCAGTTCGGGAAACTCGCCCACCATGGCGGTGACGAGGTCGGCCTTGGCGAGCGTCGCGGCGCGCGCCGCCTCGTCGGCGTCGGCGCCGACGAGCGGCGCCAGTTCGCGCGCCAGCGCGGCGATGCGTTTCACCCGCTCGCCCTGGGTGCCGAGCTTTTCGTGGAACACGATGCCGTGGAGCTTTTCGACCCGCGAGGCGAGCGGCGCCGCCAGGTCCTGTTCCCAGAAGAATTTCGCGTCCGCCAGCCGCGCCCGCACCACGCGCTCGTTGCCGGCGACGATCGCCGCGCCGTCGTCGGGCGCCACGATGTTCGACACGAGCACGAAACGGTCGGCCAGCGCGCCGTCGGGCCGGCGCGTGACGAAACATTTCTGGTTGGCGCGGATGGTGGCGCGGATCGCTTCGGCGGGAAGCGCCAGGAACGCCGGGTCGAAGCGGCCCATCAGCACCACCGGCCATTCGACGAGGCCCGCCACCTCGGCCAGCAGCGCCTCGTCCTCGACGACCTCCAGCCCCTGCGCGAAGGCGAGGTCGCGCGCGTCGTGCCGGACGATGTCGCGGCGCCGCGCGGGGTCGAGCACCACGTGCGCGCGCTCGAGCGACGCGACGTAATCGTCGAACCGCTTCACGCGGAAGGGTTCCGGCGCCATGAAGCGGTGGCCGCGCGTGACATCGCCCGCCGCGATGCCGTCGACCGCGAAGGCGACGATCTCCGGTTCCTCCGTGTCGCCCCCGAACGTGCACAGGATGGAATGCAGCGGCCGCACCCAGCGCAGAGTGTTCTTACCCACCGAACCGTAATTGCTGGCTGTCCCATAGCCCCCCACAGCTCCGGCGACCGCAGGGCGGAAATCGCCCCAGTGCATCGATTTAGGCCACGGAAAGCTCCTGATGATATCGGGGAGCGCGGCGGCCACGACCTCGGTTGTCGGCTGCCCGGCACGCGCGATCGTGGCGACGTAGAACGCGCCCTTCTTCGGGTCCTGCACGACCGTCGCTTCCACGATCGACGACAGGCCCGTGCCCTTGAGGAAACCTTCGATGGCCGCCTCGGGGGCGCCGACGCGCGGCCCCTTGCGTTCCTCGCGCGTATCGGGCTGGCGCGCCGGCAGGCCGGCTATGTGCAGCGCCAGCCGGCGCGGCGTGACCAGGCCTTGCGCGCCCTCGTAGGCGAGCCCGCGCGCCACGAGGGCGTCGGTGACGAGGCGCTTCAGGTCGGCGGCCGCGCCCGCCTGCATGCGGGCGGGGATTTCTTCGGAGAACAATTCGAGCAGGAGGTCGGGCATCGCATCACGGCGCTGGAGGCCGCGCCTTCCTAGTCGCAGCGCGCCGCCCTGTCACGGTGCGGACGCGGGCTTCACACGAGCCGGATCGGGCCGGGATAGCGTGCGACGGTCGCGTCCGAGGTCAGCAGCACCATGCCCTCCGCGGTGGCCTGGGCCACGAGGATGCGATCGAACGGGTCCTTGTGGATCGCCGGCAAGGCCGTCACGGCCAGCGCGTGCACCGAGGTGACCGGCAGATCCGTGTAGCCGTTGTCCAGCAGGCCGCGTCGCAGCAGGTGCGGATCGACCTGGAACCCCGGCCGGTCGAGCGCCCGTTTGATCGCGATTTCCCAGAGGCTCGCGACGCTGAAAACGAGACTGTTGCCGGCCTCGCTCAATACGGCGCGGGCCTGCTCGGAAAGCCTTCGGGTCTTGAGGCTTGTCCAAAGGATTATGTGCGTGTCGAGCAGGATTCTCACGCGTCGTCGTCGCCGTTGAACATGCTCTCGATCTGTTCGCGACCCATCTCGTCGAAATCGTCGGGCACCTCGAACATTCCCTCCATGAAGCCGATCCGGCGGACCGGCTTCGCCGTGGGTTCGTCGACCGGGACGACCTTGACGAGCGGCTTGCCGGCCTTGGCGATGATGAAGGGCTCGCCCTTGGCGGCCTTGGCGATGAGTTTCGAAAGGTGCGTCTTCGCTTGGTGGATGTTGTAGGTGTCCATGTGCCGCCCCCGGCAGACTTAGTCCGGAGAACTTAGTCCACCTTTGGCTATGAGGGAAGCCGAGACTGCCCTGCCGGCATCGTCAAGCCGCCGCCCCGCCCCCCTCCGTCCGCAGCCAGGCGGCGCCGCAGGCCTTGGCGAGGTCGCGCACCCTTATAATGTAGCTTTGCCGCTCGGTGACCGAGATCACGCCCCGCGCGTCGAGCAGGTTGAACAGGTGGGAGGCCTTGATGGTCTGGTCGTAGGCCGGCAGCGCCATCAAGTGGCGGCCACCCTCGGCGTCGCCGGCGCGCAGCAGCGCCCCGGCTTCCGCTTCGGCGTCCTTGAAGTGCCGGAACAGCATGGCGGTATCGGCGTGTTCGAAATTGTAGCGCGAATATTCCTGCTCCGCCTGCAGGAACACGTCGCCGTAAGTGATCCGCGCGGCGCCCTCGCGCCCGTTGAAGTCGAGATCGTACACGTTCTCGACCCCCTGGACGTACATGGCGAGCCGCTCGAGCCCGTACGTGAGTTCGCCCGAGACGGGCGAACATTCGACGCCCGCGACCTGCTGGAAGTACGTGAACTGCGACACCTCCATGCCGTCGCACCAGCATTCCCAGCCGAGGCCCCAGGCACCGAGCGTCGGGCTCTCCCAATCGTCCTCGACGAAGCGCACGTCGTGGAGCGCGAGGTCGACGCCGATCGCCGCGAGCGAGCGGAGGTAGAGATCCTGGAGGTCGGGCGGGGACGGCTTCAGGATCGCCTGGAACTGGTAATAATGCTGCAGGCGGTTCGGGTTCTCCCCATAGCGGCCATCCTTCGGCCGGCGCGACGGCTGCACGTAGGCGGCGCGCCACGGCCTGGGTCCGAGCGAGCGCAAGGTCGTCGCGGGATGGAACGTGCCCGCGCCCACCTCCATGTCGTAGGGCTGCAGGATCACGCAGCCCTGGTCGGCCCAGAACCGCTGCAGGGTGAGGATGAGCCCCTGGAACGAGCGGGCGGGATCGAGGCTCGGGTTCGCGGCGGGGGGCATGGGAACCGACGGGGCGTGCGAGGGCGGAAACGTCAGCGCGCTTGTTAAGGCGGTTCCGGGCTGATTAACAGGGTCGTCCGCGGGGGCGCAGCCGCGCGAACGCGCCGGGGATCGCGACCGATGCCGAGATTGCCCGGGTCCGTGCGAGGGTTGATCGGCGGGGCGATGCTGGCCACCGCCCGCGTTGCGGCGCCGCTTGTCCGGGCGGCCAAAGCCGAGGGAGCAGTTTGATGGACGCCGAACGCACGATCTTGGCGGGGACGAGGGTGCCGTGATCCTGGATTTGATGCTGTCGCGCCGGTTCGCGCCCTTGTTTTGGTCGCAGTTCTTTTCGGCCTTCAACGACAACCTCGTCCGCAACATGCTCGCGATGATGATCCTGTTCCGCATCGGCGAGGACGGGGCCGGGCCGCTCATCACCCTCGCGGTCGCGGTGTTCATCGTGCCGTCGCTTTTCCTGTCGGGCCTCGGCGGGGAAATCGCCGACGGGCACGACAAGGCGCAGGTCGCGCGCCGGCTCAAGGTCGTCGAGGTCGGCATCCAGTTCGTCGCCGTCGCGGGGTTCTGGTTCGCTTCGGTGCCGACGCTCTACGCGGCCTTGTTCGGGCTCGGCGTCATCGCGACGCTCTACACCCCCGTGAAGTACGGAATCCTGCCCGACCATCTGCGCCGGGACGAACTGACGGTCGGCAACGCGCTGATCGAGGGCGCGACCTTCATCGCCATCCTGCTCGGGCTCGCGGCGGGTGGCATGACGGGATTGCGGGGCACGTCGCGGTTGAGCGTCGTGGCGGAGCTCCTCGCCGTCGCGGTCGCATCGCTCGCGTGCACGTGGGCCATACCTCCCTCGGGGGTCGCCTCCCCGGGTCTGCGTCCCTCCCGCAACGTGCTCCGCTCGACGCGGGCGCTGCTGCGCGACCTCGTCCACGACCGCCGCATCTGGGTCGGCAGCGTCGGCAGCAGCTGGTTCTGGCTCAGCGGCGCCGTGACGCTCTCCCTCGTGCCCATCATCGTGAAGCACCGGATCGGCGGCGGGGTCGAGGTCGAAACCGCGATCAGCGTCTTCTTCGCCATCGGGGTCGGCATGGGGGCGCTGGCGGCGGGCGTCCTGGCGCACGGACGCATCTTCCTCAAGCACGTGCCGCTCTGCACCGCCCTCATGGGCGCCTTTCTCGTGGATGCGGCCGTCGCGACGGCGACGCTCGGGCACGCCACGGGCCAGCTGTCGCTCTCCGAGTTCCTGCGCAGCGGCGTGGGCCTGCGCTTAGCCTTCGACCTGACGGGACTCGCCTGCGCGGGCGGCCTGTTTTCGGTGCCGCTGTTCGCCGCCGTGCAGGCGTGGGCGCCGAAGGACCATCGCGCGCGCATCGTCGCCGGTGTCGGCGTGATGAACGCCCTCTACATCGTCGTCGGGTCCGCCGTCACGGCGATCCTGCAATCGGGCTTCGTCGGCGTGCCCGATCCCGTGATCCTCGGCGCGCTCGGGTTCGGCAACCTCGTGGCGGCGCTGTATTTCCGCGCCAACCTGCCGAGCGCCGCGGACGTGTCGGCGCCCGCCGCGGCCTTCTCGCCCGGCGAGTAGCCGGTTCCACCGCGCCTCCGGCGGCTCCCGCCAGGGGACGCCGCCTTCTCGATGGACATGACCTCATGCGCAGCGACCAGGGCCAGCCGATCCGCTTGGCCGATTACCGGCCTTCGGACTACCTCATCGACACCGTCCATCTCGACGTGGCCCTGCATCCGACGGCGACGCGGGTCAGGTCGAGGCTGGCGCTTCGCCCGAACCCCTTGGGCCGCCCCGCGGCACCGCTGCGCCTCGACGGCGACGCCCTCGTGCCGGAGTCCGTGACGCTCGACGGCGTCGCGCTCGACCTCCCGTCGGGGTTCGCGACGGCCGATGTCCTCCTCATCGAAGCGCCGCCGCGGCGCCCGTTCACGCTCGAGGTCGAAACGCGGCTCGACCCCTCCGCCAACACCCGCCTCATGGGGCTCTACCGCTCGGGCTCGGCCTATTGCACGCAGTGCGAGGCGGAAGGTTTTCGGCGCATCACCTATTTCCTCGATCGGCCCGACGTGCTGTCCATATTCACCACGCGCATCGAGGCGCCGTTGGCCGAGGCCCCCGTGCTCCTCGGCAACGGCAACCCGGTCGCGGCCGGACCCGTCGCGGGAACCGACCGCCACTTCGCTTCGTGGCACGACCCGCACCCCAAACCCGCCTACCTGTTCGCGCTCGTGGGCGGCACCCTCGACGCCTTGCGCGACACCTTCACCACGAGCGAAGGGCGCCGCGTCGCCCTGGCGATCTTCGTCGAGCCCGGCAAGGCCCGGCTCGCGGCCTACGCGATGGACGCGCTGAAGCGCTCGATGCGTTGGGACGAAACCGCTTTCGGGCGCGCCTACGACCTCGACGTGTTCAATATCGTGGCCGTGTCGGACTTCAACATGGGCGCCATGGAGAACAAGGGCCTCAACGTCTTCAACGACAAATACGTGCTCGCGTCCCCCCAAACCGCCACCGATGCCGATTACGCCGGCATCGAAACCGTCATCGCCCACGAATACTTCCACAATTGGACCGGCAACCGGATCACCTGCCGCGACTGGTTCCAGTTGAGCCTGAAGGAAGGTCTGACGGTGTTCCGCGACCAGCTGTTCTCGGCGGACCAGCGCTCGCACGCGGTCAAGCGCATCGCCGACGTGCGCAGTTTGCGGGCGCGGCAGTTCGCGGAGGACGGCGGCCCGCTCGCCCACAGCGTCCGGCCCGACACCTATCGCGAGATCAACAACTTCTACACCGCGACGGTTTACGAGAAGGGGGCGGAGGTCATCCGCATGCTGCGCACGCTGATCGGCGCCGACGCGTTCGCGCGCGGCATGGACCTTTACTTCGCGCGCTTCGACGGCACCGCCGCCACCGTCGAGGATTTCCTCGACTGTTTCGCCGAAACGTCCGGCCGGGATCTCGGCCAGTTCTTCCGCTGGTACGTCCAGGCGGGCACGCCGGAGGTGAGGGCCTCGTCGCGTCATGACGCCGGAACGGGCACGCTCCACCTCGATCTCGCGCAGGCGACGCCGCCGACGCCCGGGCAGCCCGCCAAGGACCCGTTCGTCATCCCGGTCGCGTTCGGGCTGGTCGCACCGGGTGGCGCCGCCGAGTCCGCCTTCACGTCGGCCGAGGGGCTGACCGAAGCGGAGCTCAGGCGGGGCGTCGTCGAGCTTTCGACCGCGGCCCGCCATATCGCCTTCCACGGCGTCCGACCGGGAACGCTGCCATCTCTGCTACGCGGCTTCTCGGCCCCCGTCCGGCTCGTCGCGGACCTGCCCGACGCGAGCCTGCTGACGTTGCTGGCCCACGACCCGGACCCGTTCAATCGCTGGGAGGCGTCGCAGACCGCCTTCACCCGGGCGATCCGCGCCCGCCTCGCGGGCGAAACGACGGCCGACGCGGAGGCGCTCGCCGCCGCCATCGCGGCCGCGGTCGAGGCGTCGTCCGGCGACGCCGCCTTCGCGGCCCAGGTGCTGACCTTGCCGGGCGAAAGCGATGTCGCCCGGGACATCGCGACGCACGTCGATCCCGACGCGATCCACCGCGCGCGCGACGAGGTGCGGGCGACGCTGGGCCGGCTCCTCGCACCCCTCCTCGAGCGGATCTACGGCCACGGCGCCGGCGCATCGGCGTATGCGCCCGACGCCGTCGGCGCGGGGCGGCGCGCGCTGCGCAACACGGCGCTCGGGCTGCTCGCCGCCGGGCACCCGTCGCGCGGCACAGGCTTGGCGCGGGCGCAATTCGCGGCCGCCGACAACATGACGGACCGGCTCGCGGCGCTGGGCGTCGCCACCCTGGTCCCCGGGCAGGGCAGGGACGCCATGCTCGAAGCCTTCTACGCGATGTTCGAGACCGAGGCGCTCGTCGTCGACAAGTGGTTCGCCATCCAGGCGCTCATCCCCGAAGCCGGTACCGTCGACCGGGTCGACGCGCTGATGCGCCATCCGGCCTTCTCGCTGGCGACGCCGAACCGGGTCTTCGCCCTGCTCGGGTCGTTCTCCGCCAACCCGACCCAGTTCAACCGGGCGGACGGGGCGGGCTATGGCCTGATCGCGCGTGTGGTGCTGGCGCTCGACGCCACGAACCCGCAGGTGGCGGCGCGCGTGCTCAACGCCTTCCGGTCGTGGCGGATGATGGAACCCGCCCGTGCCGCCCGGGCGGAGGCGGCGCTGCGATCTATTGTCGCACACCAAGGCCTGTCGGCGGACGTGCGCGACATAGCCGTGCGCTGCCTGGGTTGAAACCATTGGGTTCTCCGGCCCCTGCCGCACGACGTGGCCGCAGACCGCGCGGGGCAGGCTTTTCAAGGCGAAATTGTGACGAGAATCCGACTGGACATTCCCCGGGAGCGGGATTCTCATGACGGTGAGTCGGGGCGATGCGGCACATTCCCCGGCTTGGCGTCGTGAGCGTACCAAGCGTTTTCGATTTCGAATGAGCAAACAGGCGCAGCGGATCAGGGTTCGTCTTCGACGTTCCTGATTACGTGCGCGCCTGGTCGAGGGGGCGATAATGGCGCGTGAGAACGCGGCCGGCGGACCTGCGACCGCAGGGACGGTGCAGGAACTTGCCCGGGCGCTGACGGGTCCAGGCCATCTTCGGATGGTGCGCTACGAACCCTGGCTGCGGCGCCTGGTCCCGATCATGGTGGCGCTGTTCATGGCCGTGCTGGCCACCGGCGCCGTGATGCAAAGCCGCGAGACGCGCGCGCGCGCGCTGGAGAGAGCCGAGGAGGACGTCGAGATCGTCGCCGCCCTGGCGGCGAACGACTTCGACGCCGCGATCGCCCGCACGCCGAGTCTCGCCCTGGCGGAAACGCTCGCGGCCCATCTTCCCGGTCGCGCGCTCCTCGCGGGACGGCAGGTGCTCGTGTCGGACCTCGCGGGCAATATCGTGGCCGCCGCCCCGGACGACGGCAAGGCGTTGGCGTCCCTTCCGGAGTACCTCGGCCCCGCCCAGCCGCTCACGATCTTCGCCGACAAGGCCGGCGTCCTTCGAATCAGCCTCAGCGATGGGCGCGACGTCCTCGCCGCGGTCCGCAGCCTGCGCCCCCCCTTCGGCCAACTGGCTGTCATCCATCCCATGACCGATGTCCTGGGCGAATGGCGGGCGACCTCGTTGCGCTCGGGTTTCTTGCTGCTGTCGGCCGCCGTCGTGCTTATCGCCATCGCGACCGCCTATTTCTGGCAGTCGAGCCGCGCCGTCGAGAGTGACAGTATCCACGCACGCGTCCATTCCCGGATCGACACGGCGCTGAACCGGGGCCGATGCGGCCTGTGGGACTGGGATGTCGCGCGAGGCCGGATCTATTGGTCGGCGTCCATGTACGCCATGCTGGGCTTGGACCCCCGGTCGGACTTCCTCTCCTGCGGGGATGTGAACGCGATGGTGCATCCGCAGGACCCCGACCTGACGACGCTGGCCGAGGCCTTGGCGGGCGCCTCCGCGAGCAGCATCGATCACGTGTTCCGGCTCCGCAACGTCAAGGGCGACTGGGTGTGGGTGCGCGCGCGCGCCGAACTCGTCCGGGAAGGGGGCGGGACGGGCCTCCACCTCGTCGGCATCGCGGTCGACATTTCGGACGAAAAGAGGCAGGCCGCGCGCAACGCCACCGCCGACGTCAGGCTGCGCGACGCGATCGAGGCGATTTCGGAAGCCTTCGTGTTGTGGGACGCCGACAACCGGCTGGTCACGTGCAATTCCAAGTTCCTCGGGCTCCACGACCTGACACCCGACGAGGCCCACCTCGGCCGATCCTACGCCGACCTGATCGCTTGCGCGACGCCGCCGCTCATCCAGACGCAGATTTCGCTCGGCGAGGGGCCGAAGGGCGGCGCACGCTCCTACGAGGCGCAGCTCGGCGACAGCCGCTGGCTGCAGATCAACGAGCGCCGCACCCGCGACGGCGGCTACGTGTCGGTCGGCACCGACATCACGGCCTTGAAGCGGCACGAGGAACAGCTCCTCGATTCCGAGCGTCGCCTGATGGCGACCATCGCCGATCTCCGCCGGCACCGGCAGAAGCTCGAGACGCAGGCCCAGCAGCTCGTCGAACTCGCGCAGCGGCACGCCGACAAGCAGGCCGAAGCCGAAACCGCCAACCGCGCCAAATCCGAGTTCCTGGCCAACATGAGCCACGAATTGCGCACGCCGCTCAACGCCATCATCGGCTTTTCCGAGATCATGGGCGCGCAAACGTTCGGCCCCCTCGGGTCGAACCGCTATCTGGGCTACGCGGCCGACATCGAGTCGAGCGGCCGCTATCTCCTCGGGGTGATTTCCGATGTGCTGGAAATGGCGCGGCTCGACTCCGGCCGTGTCGCCATCGAGCGCCGACCCGTGGATGCCGGGGCGGCCGTCGTGCGCGCGCTCGACGGGGCGGCCTCCGCCGCGGCGCGGAAGGAGATCGCGCTGGTGGCGGACACCGAGCCCGGCGCGATGGTCGAAGCCGACAGCGATGCCGTCGACAAGATCATCGGCAACCTCGTCGACAACGCGGTGAAGTTCACGCCCGAGGGCGGACGCGTCCAGGTCCGCACCCGCTGCGCCGGCGCCTCGCTCCACGTCCTCGTGTCGGACACCGGCATCGGCATCCCGTCCGCCCTGCTGTCGTCGATCGGCCGCCCCTTCTCGCAGGCGGGAACGACCATGAGCAACGGCATGAAAGGGTCGGGGCTCGGCTTGGCGATCGCACAGGCGCTCGTGGCGATGCATGGCGGCACCCTGCGGTTCCGGTCGCGGCTCGGCGAGGGCACGGTGGTGCTCGTGAGACTGCCAGGCGGGGCCGTGCGGAGGACCCCTGCCGGGCGGAACGGGCGGGGCGCGCCCCGCGACGACCGTTCCGCCCCGGCCATGCCGATCCGAATACCCGAATCCATGCGGGCCATGCTGGGCTGAACCGGCGCGCCGCTCACCCCCCGGCGACGGTGGCCTGGAAAATCGCGCGAACGGCGGCACGCTTGCCGGAAATGTCGCGTTCGAGTGTCGCGAAGTCGGGGAGGTCGGCCGCTGCGACGAGCCGCCGCTTCAGTCCCGCCCCCGCGGTCGCCGGGTCGAAGCGCCCTTCCGTCGTCAGACGGATGATCTGCATCACCGCCGTATACAGGTGATGAGCCCCGATCAAGGTCGCGCCGTCGGTGGCGGGAACGAGCGCGAGGCGCAAGGCCGCCTCGATGATGGCCGGCGGCGACCTCACCAGGAGCCCGGGATGGGCGGCCGCATGGCGCAAAGCCAAGTATTGCGCGACGAAATCGATATCGAGCATGCCGCCCGAAGCGAGCTTGAGGTCCCACGGGTCGGTTTCACCCTTTTCTCGCGCCACCAGGGCGCGTAGCCCGGCGATGGGTGCCCGGATCGCGTCCGTCCTGGGCGCGCTCAGGCAGGTCGCGACCGCCGTGTCGACGCTAGCGGCCAGGTCGGCCGCCCCCGCGACGACGCGGGCGCGCGTCAGGGCCATATGCTCCCAAAGGTCGGCATCCTCGGCCTGATAGCGCGTGAAGCTCGAGAACCGCGCCGCGAGCGGCCCCTGGTTGCCCGATGGACGCAGGCGCATGTCGACCGCGTAGAGGCGCCCCCGCCGCGTCGTCACCGTCAGGGCGGCGATGAGGCGCTGCGTGAGCCGCGCGAAATAGCGCGCCGCGTCGAGCGGGCGCGGGCCGTCGCTGTCGGGCGCGGCGGGATCGGCGTCGTAGATCAGCAAGAGGTCGAGGTCGGAGGTCGCCGTCATGTCCCGAGAGCCGAGTCGCCCCATGGCCACCACCACGCGGCGCGCCCCGGGGACGTGTCCGTGCTCGAGGGCGAAGCGGCCCGCCACGTGCGCGAGGGTGGCGGCCACGATCGCGTCGGCGAGATCCGAATAGCGGCGGCCCGCATCGGCGGGCGCGTCGGCACCGGACAGCAGGCGGACCCCGATGAGGAAGCCTTCCTCCCGCGCCACATCCCGGGCGCGATCGAGGAAGTCCTCGGCGCCGAGATCGGCCGGAAGCAGGGCGGCGACGCGGGTGCCGAGGTCGTCGCGGCCGACGAGGAGGTGACCGGGGTCGATCGCGGCGTCGAGCAGGTGGGGGCGCGCCGCGACCGCCGCCGCGAGCCTCGGGGCCAGCCCCAGGATGTCGGCGAAGAGCTCACGCACGGCGGCATTCGATTTCAGGATGGCGAACAGCTCGATCGCGGCCGGCATGCGCCCGAGCGCCGCGTCGAAGTTCGCGACCGCCGCGTCGGGATCGCCCGATCCGGCGAACGCCAGAAGCAGCGCGGGGACGAGTTCCGTCAGCACCTCGCGCGCCCGTGCGCTCCGCACCGCGGCACGGCGCCCGAAATGCCAGCCGCGCACAATTTCGACCGCCGCGGCCGGTCGAAGGAAGCCGAGGCGGGCCAACGTTTCGACCGTTTCCGGGTCGATCGTATCGCCCGCGAAGACGAGGCTGCCCGCCCGCACGTCGAGCCCCGGCGCGTGCTCGAAGAGGCGCGCGTAATGCGTTTCGACGGCGCGCAGGTGGCCCAGCAGCGCGTCCGCAAAGGCGTGGGTGTCGGCGAAGCCCGCGAAGCGGGCGAAACCCGCCAAGGCGTCCGGCTCCGCCGGCAACCGCTGGGTTTGCTCGTCCGCGACCATCTGCAGCCGATGCTCGACCTCGCGCAGGAACGTATAGGCCGCGGCGAGGTCGGCCGCGGCGTCGGCCGTGATCCAACCCTCGATCCGCAACGCCTCCAGCATGTCGAGCGTGCGCGACCCGCGCAGCCGCGGCCGGCGACCCCCGAAAATCAGCTGCTGGGTCTGGACGAAGAACTCGATCTCGCGGATGCCGCCCCGCCCGAGCTTCACGTCGTGGCCCGCCACCGCCACGCTGGCGTGCCCGCGCACGGCATGGATCTGCCGCTTCATCGCATGGATGTCGGCGATCGCCGCGTAGTCGAAATACTTCCGCCAGATGAAGGGTGCGAGCTGGTGCAGGACGTTCGCCCCGAGTGCCACGTCGCCGGCCACCGGACGCGCCTTGATGAAGGCGGCGCGCTCCCAGTTCTGGCCCAACGCCTCGTAATACGCCATGGCGGCCGGGATCGAGACCGCGACGGCGGTCGAGCCGGGGTCGGGCCTGAGCCTCAGGTCGACGCGCAGAACGTAGCCGTCGGCGGTCCGCTCGCCCAGCAGCCGCACGAGCCCTTGCGTCAGCCGGACGAAGACCGGAGCGGGCGCGGCATCGGGAGCAAGCGCGGGGGTCGCGGGGTCGTAGAGCACGACGAGGTCGATGTCGCTCGAATAATTGAGTTCGCGGCTCCCGCCCTTGCCGAGGGCCAGCACGACGAAGCCGCAGCCTACGGCGGGATCGCCGGGGGCGAGGCGCAGCTTCCCGGCCCGCGCCGCGTCGCGCAGCAGAACGTCGAGGGCCCCGGCAACGGCCGCGTCGGCGAAGCGGGTCAACGCGTCGACGACCGCGCCGAGGTCCCACACGCCCCCGAGGTCCGCCAACGCCACCAGCAGGGCGATCTCGGCCTTGCCGCGCCGGAGCACCGGCATGGCGTCCCCGACGGCGGCGCTCGCGCGGCACCCCGCCGCGATCGCGTCGATGACGCGGGACAGGGACAGTTCGGGGGCTTCGCCGAGCAGGCGCGAGACGCGCGCCGGATCGGCCGCGACGAGACGCCATAGGTAGGGGGAATGGTCCGCCAGGGCGGCGAGGAGATCGGCGGCTTCGGGCGTGTCGAGCACGGCCAAGCCGGCGTGCCCCGCGCCGAGCCCGGTCTTCCATTCCGAGACCCGCGCGCGCGCGAAAGCGGGGCGCGCGGGCACCGGTGCCGCCCGCAGCCGCGCGGCGAGGCTCGCCGGGTCCCCGGCGGAAACGGCGCCGGTCCCGATCACGATGCGCGCGCTGGTCGTGGCGGTGCCGCCGGCAGACGGGTGCTCGGCACAGGCGCCCCGAGCGCGCCCGGGAGGCTCGCGGGCAGGCTCAGGACGACGCGCAACCCCGGCGCGTTGTCCTCGAGGCGAAGCCGGCCGCCGTGCAACCGGGCGATCGCGGCCGCGAGCGACAGGCCGAGCCCGGATCCGGGCCGCGAACGCGCGCCCTCAAGGCGGACGAAACGCTCGACGACACGGGCCCGGTCGGCCGTGACGATCCCCGGTCCGCGGTCGGCGACGCTCAGTTCCACGTCGTCACCGACACGCCGCGCCGCCACGTCGACGCGACATGGACCATCGCCGTCCGAGGGCGGCGTCCCCCCGTGTTTCAAGGCGTTGTCGAGGAGGTTCGCCAGCGCCTGGCCGAGCAGTTCCCGGTTGGCGAGCACGGCCGTTCCGGGCTCGACCGCGACGGCCAGCGCCAGACGGTTCTCCTCGGCGACCGGCTCGTACAGCTCGGCGACATCGCGCAGGATCGCCCCCGCGTCGCACGCGACCATGCCCTCCTTGCCGGATCCGGCCTCGGCCTTGGCGATCATGAGCAGGGCGTTGAAAACGGCGATGAGCCCGTCGGCTTCCGCGATGATTTTTTCGAGCGCGGCCCTGTGCTCATCGGCCCCCGAGGCCGAACGCAGGGCGTTCTCGGCGCCGTTGCGCAAGCGCGTCAACGGCGTGCGCAGGTCGTGGGCGACGTTGTCGGACACCTCCCGCAGGCCGGCCACGAGCTCGCCGATGCGGGCGATCATGCTGTTGAGGTTCTGCGCCAAGCGGTCGAGTTCGTCGCCCGTCCCGGCGACCGGCAGGCGGCCGCTCAGGTCGCCTTTCATGATGAGTCCCGCCGTCGCCGTCATGGCGTCCACCCGCCGGAGCACGCGCCGGGCCACGAACAGGCCCCCGAGGGTTCCGATGATCACGAGCCAGATCAGCGACACGAGGAGCGCGTGCGTCATCACGCCGCGCAGGGTTTCCCGCTCTTCGAGATCGCGCCCGACGAGCAGACGGAAACCGCCGGGGAGGAGGAACACGCGGGCCAGGGCGAGGTGGGTCGCGCCGGCTTCGCCCACGCGCTGGTAGGGTGTTTCGACCAAGCCGGGGCGGTCGATCACGCCTGAAGGCAGGGTGACGACATTGCCCGCGACCGACTGTCCGGCGAAGGTGGTGAGCAGGTAGAGCGATGAACCGGGCTGCTGGGTGCGCCGCTCGATGACGTTGACGAGGTGGCGGATGCCACCGCCTTCGTATTGTTCCGCGAGCCCCGTGATGGCGGCGTCGACGGTCTGCCCGATCTGCGCGTCGAGCAGGGCGTCGACGCTCAACGAAACGCCGCCGAGAACGAGCCCCGCCCCGATCGCGAAGGCCACGAGATAGGCCAGCGAAAGCTTGAACGCCGTCGTCCGGAACAGCTTAGCGAGCGCCGTCACGGATCATGTATCCGGCGCCGCGCACGGTGTGGAGCAGCGGCGCGTCCGAGCCCTTGTCGATCTTGGAACGCAGTCGCGACATGTGCACGTCGATGACGTTGGTTTGCGGGTCGAAGTGGTAGTCCCACACCTGTTCGAGCAGCATCGTCCGCGTCACGACCTGGCCGGCATGGCGCATCAGCACCTCGAGCAGGCGGAATTCCCTCGGTTGCAAGGTGATCTCCCGGCCCGCGCGCGTGAGCTTGTGGGCGAGCCGGTCGAGTTCGAGCGGGCCGACGCGATACACGGTCGCTTCGCCGGTGCCGGCCGCCTTGCGGCGCCCGAGGATCTCGACGCGGGCCAGGAGCTCCGAAAAAGCGTAGGGCTTGGGCAGGTAGTCGTCGCCGCCCGCGCGGAGCCCCTTCACACGGTCGTCGACCTGGCCCAGGGCGGACAGGATCAGCACGGGCGTTTCGACCTTCTGTGCCCGCAAGCCGCCGATCAGCGACAAACCGTCGAGCTTGGGCAGCATGCGGTCGACGACGAGAACGTCGTACGGGCTCCCTTCGGCCATGGCGTATCCCGAAAGGCCGTCCGCCGCGATGTCGACCGAATGCCCGGCCTCCTCGAACGCCTTGGCGAGGTAACCCGCCGCTTCGGCATCGTCCTCGATGACCAGGATGCGCATGGGATGGGACCGTGGCGGCGGCAGGCCGGGAATAGCCGGCCTGCCGTTGTTAGCAGACAATCACGGTCGGCGTGGGCGCGATCGCGGGGCGGTCCCAAGCCGACGAAGGTCCGCCACCGGACCGCGAGCGGAACGGCGAGCGCCGATCCGCTCGTGGGGTCTTCAGCCGGCGCTCTGCGTCGCGATCGCGACGAAGCGGGTGCTGTCGCCGGACTTCACCCGCATCAAAAGGGCCTTGTGACCGTCCTTCCTGGCGGTTTCCAGCGCCGCCGCGATGTCGGCGGGGCGCGACACGCCCTTGCCGCCGGCTTCCAGGATCACGTCGCCCGCCGTGAATCCCTTCTGGGCGGCGATGCCCTCGGGGTCGACGTCGGCGACCAGCACCCCGTCCTTGCCGGCGCCGGCGACGGCCGAGGCCGGCACCAGGGACAGGCCGAGAGCGGACAGCTGCGATCGTTCCGGCTGTGCCGGCGCGGCAGTGTCCACCCGGGCTTCCTGGTCGCTCGGCAGACGGCCGAGCGTCACCGACACGGTGCTGCCCGCGCCGTCCCGCATGATCGCGAGGTCCACCTTTTTGTCGGGACCAAGCGCGGCGATCCTGCGGGACAGGTCGCGCGGCCCTTCGACCGGCTCGTTGTTGACCGCCGTGATCACGTCACCGGACTTGATCCCGGCGTCGACCGCGGGCGAGCCCTTCTGGGGTTCGACCACGAGCGCGCCCTTGGCGTCCTTCAGCCCGAGGCTGTCGGCGATCTCGGTCGTCACCGACTGGATCTGCACGCCGATCCAGCCGCGCGTCACGGACCCCTTGTCCTTGAGCTCGGCGATCACGTCCTTGGCGACTTCGCTCGGGATGGCGAAGCCGATGCCGACGCTGCCGCCCGACGGCGAGAAGATGGCCGTGTTCACGCCCACGACCTCGCCCTGGGTATTGAACGTCGGGCCGCCCGAATTGCCGCGGTTCACCGGAGCGTCGATCTGGAGGAAGTCGTCGTAGGGACCGGCGTTGATGTCACGGCCGCGGGCCGAAACGATGCCCGCCGTAACGGTGCCGCCGAGGCCGAACGGATTGCCGACCGCGATCACCCAGTCGCCGACGCGCGGCGCCTTTTCGCCCCATTGCACGAAGGGGTAGTTCGAACCGGTCTTCAGCTTGAGAAGCGCGAGATCGGTCTTCTTGTCGGTGCCCACCACCGAGGCGTCGACCGTGTGACCGTCCTGCAGAACGACCTGAACCTCGCTCGCGTTCTCGACCACGTGATTGTTGGTCACGAGGTAGCCGTCGGCGGAGACGATGAAGCCCGAGCCCTGCGCCTGCCCGAGGCGGGGGTGCGTGCGCGGACCCATGCCGCCGCCGTCGCCGCGATTCTGGAAGTGCTTGAAGAAACGCTCGAGCGGATCGCCCTTGGGGATCGGCGGCATGGACGGGCGCGCCTCGTCGCCCTCGTCGCTGGCGGACGTGTCGACGAGCTTCACCTTGACGGCGACGACGGCGGGGCTGACCCGGTCGACGACATCGGCGAAGGAACCCGGCGCGATTTCCGTGGGTGCCGACGTGGGGGCGATCTGGGCCGCCTGCGCGCGATACGCCGGCAGGAAACTCGGGGCGGCGACCGTGCCGCCGAGCGCGGCGACGGCCACTGCGCCGAGCAGGGCGGCGCGCAGGGTCGAACGCTTGGACATGGAATTCTCCTCGATTCCGGCCGGCGAACGCGCCGACCCGATGCGAAGAACATGGGACCTGCCACCTTACGCCGCCATTTCGGCCGGGTGAAACTTTGGTAAGCTGGGCGGATCGGGAGGCCGGCGTCCGTCAGCCATCCGGACCGCGCGCCGCCGCCTCCCGCCGCTCGGCGTCGAGCAGCGCGCGCTTGCGCTCCGTGCCCCACCGGTAGCCCGACAGCGAACCGTCCGAGCGGACGACGCGGTGGCACGGGATCAATACCGCGATGGCGTTGCTGGCGCAGGCTCCCGCGACCGCGCGCACCGCCGCCGGCGCCCCGATGGCGTCCGCGACCGCCGCGTAGCTGGCCGTTTCCCCGGGCGGAATGCGTCGCAACGCCTCCCACACCCGTGCCTGGAACGCCGTCCCGCGGATGTCGAGCGGCAGGTCGGTCGCCCCAGCGGGCGCCGCCATCCGGTCGACGAACGCCGCCATCCAGTCGCGGAGCCCGCCCTCGTCCGCGATGAGTGTCGCCGCCGGGAAGATGCGGCGGAGCTCCGCCGCGAGCGCTCGCGGGTCCTCGCCGAGCGCCGCCGCGCAGATGCCGCGCTCGCTCGCCGCGAGGATCGCCCAGCCGGCGGGCGTTTCGGCCAGCGCGTAGCGGATGGTTTCGCCGGCGGCCCCGCGCCGGCGCGCGCCGGGCGTCATGCCGAGCCCGGTCTTCGCGGCCGCATAGGCGCGGGACGGCGCGCCGAAGCCCGCCGCGTAGATCGCGTCCGTCACCGTCGAGCCGTCGTCGAGTGCCCGCGACAGCCGCCTTACCTTCGCCGTGCGGGCGTAGGCGCCGGGCGTCGTGCCGACCGTGCGGGTGAACACGCGGTGGAAATGATGCCGGCTCATGTTGGCTCCGCGCGCGAGCGCGTCGAGCGTCACGGGCTCGTCCTCGCCGAGGCGGGCGCAGGCCCGCGCGATCGCGCCGCGCTGACGTTCGTCCGGGGACGCCTGGTCGGGCCGGCACCGCTTGCAGGGCCGCAGCGACGCGGCGCGCGCTTCGGCGGCGTCGCGGAAGAAGCGGACGTTCTCGCGTCGCGGGGCGCGGGACGGGCACGACGGCCGGCAGAACACGCCGGTGGTGGTGACGCCGAACAGGAAGCGCCCGTCGCAGGCCGGGTCGCGGGCCGCGACCGCCGCCCAGCACAGGTCGGGATCGAGTTCGGTCATCGTGTCTGGCATGGGCGGCTCCCGGGTTGCCTCGCCGTCTTAGAACCGCGCCCCCGCGATACGCCACCCGCGCCTTGCCGTGTCATTCGCGGCGCACCCGTCCCATGGCGATCATTCGTTTCCCCCGCACCGATCCGCCAGACCCGGCCCCAAAGCGCTCTCTCGGCAGCCCGCTGGGTCCGGGAGCGGCCCGCATGCGTCCGACGACGATCGTCAGTGTCGAGCGTATCATCTCTGCGACGCTGATTCCCGGCGTCGTTCATGCGCGATCCAGCCCGCGGGTCGGATCGTCGCCGACGCGCTTCCCTTCACGTCATCGGCCAGGTCGTGGCTGAACCGGGGGGCACGGCGAGCGCGCCGGCGCGAAGCCGTCGCCGGCGCGCTCTTAACGATAAACCAACGCGGGCGCGATAGCGTCGCGTGCATCGGCGGTCGGGCGCGTCATCACGCGCGTGCCCGGAGCCCCGCCGGTCGGCACGAGGCGTCATGCGCAGATTTTCGTTCGGCGGCGGCTTGGTGGCCCGCCAAATCCTGTATCTCGGCCTCACGGTCGCGATCGGCGTGCTCGCGATCTTCTCGGCGCGCGCCGTCGGCGAGCGCGCGGGCGACCTCCTGCGCGCCGCGCCGGCCGACATACCGCGCCTCGCGGCCGAGATCGCCTCGCTGAGCGACCAGATGACGAGCCGCGTCGCGGTCGCCACGGTGCTGGGCTGCCTGATGATCGCGCTGGTATCGATGCCGGTGATGCATTTCACGCTCGCCCGGCCCATCGAGCGCATCACCCGCCGGGTGACGGACCTCGCCAACGGCGACACGGAAGCCCCCGTCGCCGACACGGGGCGGACGGACGAGATCGGCGATGCCGCCCGCGCGGTCGCGGCGCTGCGCGAGGCGGTGCGCGCCAACAACCGCATGCTCGTCGACATCAAGGCGCGCGACGATCGGGAGGCGCGCTTACGGCAGGAAGCGGCGGTCCACAGCCAGGCGAAGCGCTTCGGCACCGAACTGTCGGACACCATCAACCGCCTCGCCGCCATGACGAGCCGCCTCGCCGACGCCTCGCAGAGCATGACGCACGCGGCACGCCGTGCCACGGACGGCTCGGGCCTGGCCAAGCTCGCGTCCGACGACGCCGCCTCCGACGTGGCCTCGGTCGCGACCGCGTCCGAACAATTGCTGCACGCGGTCGACGAGATCGACCGGCAGGTCGGCCATTCGACGACCGTGGTCCAGGCGGCCGTGGCCGAAACGCGCGACACGAGCACCGGCATGGCCCGCCTGTCGGCGGCGGCCCAGCGGATCGGCGATGTCGTGAGCCTGATCGCCCGCATCGCCGCGCAAACCAACCTCCTCGCCCTGAACGCCACCATCGAGGCGGCGCGGGCCGGGGACGCCGGCCGCGGCTTCGCCGTGGTGGCCCAGGAGGTGAAGACGCTGGCGGCGCAGACCGCGCAGGCCACCCAGGACATCGGCAGCCAGATCACCGAGATGCAGACCGCGACCCGCATGTCGGTCGGCGCCATCGACGCCATCCAGGGCAAGATCGCGGAAGTCGAGCGGATCACCGCCATCATCGCCTCGGCGGTGCACGAACAGGGCGCCTCGACCCACCAGATCGCGCGCAACGTCCGCTCGGCCGCCTCGGGCGCGGCCGCGATCTCGGATCACGTCGGCAAGGTGTCGCACGCGGTCGGCGACACGGGCACGGGCGTCGAAGCCGTGCTCGACCTCGCCCACAAGCTCGACGAGGAGGCCAAGACCATCCGCGCCCGGGTGGAAGCCTTCTCGGCGAGCCTGCAGCACGATTGAGCCCACCACGCCGCGTGGAGGACGACGGACGCCGAGCCACGGCGCGATCCAGGACGCGATGGCGGCCCGCTAGTCCGGCTGCCCGAGCGCGCGGTACATTTCGTTCAGTTGCGCGCTCATCGGCAGGTTGAGGGTCTCGCCGTCGGGCAGGGCATTGGCGAACCAGCGGCGGTAGCGGTCGTTCAGCACCCCGTCCCGGGCCATGCGGGCGAAGCTTTGCCCGACGAGTTGCCCGAAGTCCGGGTCGTCGCGCCGGAACATGATGGCGTAGGGTTCGAAGGACAGGAAATCGCCGACCACCCGGAACCGGTGCCCGTCGGGCTTGGTGGCGATCAAGGCGGTCAGCAGGATGTCGTCCGAGGCGAGCGCGTCGACGGTGCCGGCGGCGAGCTTGTCGTAGGCCGCCGGGATGTCGGGCGCCTCGACCACGATGATCGGCGGGGTTGCGGCCCCGGCGAGACGTTTCAGGACCTCGGCGTTGGTCGTGCCGGTGCTGACCGCGACGGACCTCACGTCGCGGTAGGAGGCGATCGCCGATGCCGCCGGCGCCATGAGCTTGGTCCCGGCCAGGAAGAACACCGGCGAGAACGCGACCGTCTTGGCGCGTTCGGCGTTGGCCGTGGTCGAGCCGCATTCGAGGTCGATGTCGCCGGCGACGAGCTTCGGCAGCCGCGCGTCCGCGGCGACCGGTACGTAGACGACGCGGATCCCTTGCTGCCACGCCGGTGCGTCGGATTCGACGAGGTCGCGGCCGAGCAGCGCCGCCGTGTCGGCGGCGATGCCGTGGCACAGGTCGACGGAAAAGCCCACGGGTTGTCCGGCCCGGTTCAGGAACGCGAACGGCACCGCGCCCCGGCGCACGCCGATCAGGATGCTGCCGCGGTCGTTGATCGTCTTCAGCGTGCCGGTGAGCACCACGCCGTCCTGGGAGCGGGCCGGAAGCGACGCCGCGCAGACCGCCGCGAGCGCGAGGATACCGACGGCAGCCCTCACGCGGTCGCCCCTTCCATATCGTCCACCATGAGATCCGATTCGGCGTCGGGGATGAGCTGGCCCTCCCATTTGGCCACGACCGCGGCCGCGAGCGAATTGCCGATGACGTTCGTGGCGGAGCGCCCCATGTCGAGGAAGGTGTCGATGCCGAGGATCAGCAGCAGCCCTTCCTCGGGCAACCCGAACTGGTTCAGCGTCGCGGCGATGACCACGAGCGACGCGCGCGGGACGCCGGCCACGCCCTTGCTCGTGAGCATCAAGGTCAGCAGCATGGCGACCTGTGTGCCGAACGACAGCGGGACGTCGTAGGCCTGCGCGATGAATACGGTCGCGAAGGTGCAGTACATCATCGTGCCGTCGAGGTTGAAGGAATAGCCGAGCGGCAGCACGAACGAGGAGATCTTGCCGGAGATGGGGAATTTCGCAAGTTGCTCCAGCATCTTAGGGTACGCGGCCTCGGAACTCGCGGTGGAAAAGGCCAGCAGGAACGGTTCCTGCACGAGCGCGATCAGCCGTTTGACGCTCGGACCCAGGATGACGAAGCCGACCACGATCAGCAGAGCCCACAGGCACACGAGGCCGAAGTAGAACTCGCCCATGAACTTGGCGTAATTGACGAGGATGCCGAGCCCGTTGATCGCGATGGTGGCCGCCATGGCGCAGAACACCGCGAGCGGCGCCAGGGTCATGACGTAGCCCGTAACCCGCAGGATGATGTGCGACAGCCCCTCGATGCCTTCGAGGACCACCTTGGCGCGGGCCCCCATGGCGGCGCAGGCGACGCCGAAGAAGATGGAAAAGACGACGATCTGCAGGATCTCGTTGTCCACCATCGGGCGGATCGCGGAATCGGGGAACACGTGCTTGACGAAGCCGTCGAGCGTCATGGCGTGGGCGTCGATGCCGGAACTGACCCCCGTGGCGAGCTTGTGCACGCCCGCGCCCGGCTCGAAAACATTGACGAGCACGAGCCCCAGCGTCAGGGACACGAGGGAGGCGCTGACGAACCACAGCATCGCCTTGCCGCCGACGCGCCCCACCGCCCCGGCGTCCGACATGTGGCCGATGCCGACCACCAGGGTCGAGAAGACCAGCGGCGCGATGATCATCTTGATCAGCCGCAAGAAGATCATGCTGCCGATGGAAACGTAGGAGGCGAACAGCTTCTGCGTCGCCGGATCGGCGAACTGCGAATGGATGATCCCGCCGACCGCGATGCCGAGCAGCATCGCGATCAGGATGTAGGTCGTCATGCGACTGGATTTCATGCCGAGGTCCCCCGCCCGACGCCGATCTTCGGCGGGTTTGGGGCCGTGTGGCAATCCTGGTCGGGACGGAAGGGGCGTTATCCGCTTGAAAAACGACCCTCCGGCGCCCTCGCCCCTTGCGATCCGAACTTGGACGCGCCCGGGACAGCGGGGAGAGCGGCCTCCCGCCGCCGGCGCGGCCCGGGCTTCTGGAAGACCTCGGTTTCCGCGAGCCCTCCGGCCGCCCGGGGATTTCGGCCGGCGATATCCTCATGGCGTCGCTACGCCGGTGAGGCGTCTTGCATGGCGGTCAGGATGTCGAGCGGGCGCCAGGGCTTTGAAAAATAGCGCACCCGCGGGCCGAGGGCGGCGGGTCGCTGCGGGAACTTGCCGGACGTGACCACGACGGCGATGTGCGGGCACGCTTCCGAAACGATGCTGGCCAATTCCAGCCCGTCCATTTCGCCCTTGAGCTTCACGTCCGTGAAAATGCCCGCGACATCGGCTTGGTTGGCGCGAAGGAAGTCGATCGCCTCGTCGCCGTTCTCGAAATCGACGACGCGGAGCCCGGCGGCTTCCAGGAGCGCGACGGCGTCCGACCGCAACAAGGGCTCGTCCTCGATCACGACGACGGTGCGAAGAATCATGTTCGGCTCCAGAGGGTTCGAACCCATTCCCGCCCGGGTCCACGATGCGGGCGTCCCACCGGGGTTTCGAAGGCATGGCCTGCAACGATGCCCCGACAAAGTCGGCCGGCTTGTGACGAAAGAGCGATCCGGCGCCCGTTTCTTCCCCGGATCGCGGGCGCGTGCGTCGCCATCTTCGGAGCCATTCGTCTCGGCCGCGCCACCAATCTTGCCGGATGATATAGACCGCGACGCGCGGAAGTCACCGGCATGGCCCGGCCGGCTGCCGCGGGTGCGGAGCGGCTGCCCGCGGCGTCACGGGTCGACGGACCGCCCTTCGATCCCGCACGAACCCGCGCCGCGCCGGTGTCCGGGAGGGCCGGGTTCCGCGGGGGAGCGCCGCGCGACCTCGGCGAGCACGTCTTCGAGTTCCCGCGCGCGATGCGCGGCCGTGTGGGCGGCGAGCACCCGCGCGCGGCCCGACGCGCCCAAGCGCCGGCGATCCTCCTCGCCGAGGCCGAGGAGCGCCGCCAGCACGGCGTCGCCCCCGTCCGCGATGAGGATGTCGCGGCCGGGCTCGAACAGCGTGTCGAGGCCCGGCCATGGATCCGAAAGGATCGGCACGCCGCAGGCGGCCGCCTCGAACAAGCGGACGCTCGGGCTCCAGCCGGCGCGCACCATGTCGGCCCGCGTCACGTTCAAGGTGAAGCGGCTCGCACCGTAGAACTCCGCGTGGTCGGCGGGGCCGACGTGTTCGAAACGCTCGACGTTGGGGGGCCAGACGATCGCCGCCGGATATTGCGGGCCGGCCACCGCGAAGCGCAGGTGCGGCGCGCGGCGGGCGGGCTCGATCAGCAGCCGTTCGAGCACGGGCTGGCGGTCGGCGCCGTAGGTGCCGAGGTAGCTCAGGTCCCAGCGCTTCGGATCGTCGCGGGGGAGGTAGGCGTCGGCGTCCACGCAGCAATAGAGGGCCCGGGGGGAGGGCGAGCCGAACGCCTCGCGCAAGCGGTCGAGCATCGGGCCGCCGGTGAACGACAGGTACACGTCGTAGCCCGGCACGAGATCGGCTTCGAGATAGTCGCACTCGCGGCGTTCGAGCGCGGCCAATGTGACGGGCGTGTCGATGTCGTAGAAGGCCCTCACCCCGCGCGCGCGCTTCTGGACCCAGGCCCCGACGGCACGCCCTTCGGGCACGTAGGATCCGACGATGACGGCGTCGGCCGCGCCGACCGCGTCGGCGTAGGCTTCGAGCCCCCGCAGGTCATCGTAGAACCTCAGGTCGCAGAACGCGGGGTCGACGAGGTCGCGCGCCCGCGCGTACCAAGGCGCGTCGCGTTCGAGGAACAGCACGCGATGCCCCCGCGCGGCGAAAGCCTTCAGCAGTGCCCGGTAGGTGGTGGCGTGGCCGTTGCCCCATGAGGAGGACAGGCTCAGACCCAGGACGACCAGCGACAGGGGCCGCGTCACGGCCCGGTGCCCCGCCCCCCGGTCGACCGGAGGTCCCTCAGGATCGCGTCGACGGTGGCGCCTCGCCGCGCGTAGGTGTGATCGCGCAGGATACGGGCGCGCGCCGCCGCCCCGATGGTTCGCGCGCGTTCGCGCGTGAGCCCCGCGACGAGCGCCGCGACCTCGGCGCCGTCGCGCGCGACGAGCACCTCGGCACCGTCCTCAAGAAACAGGTCGAGCCCGACCCAGGCGTCGGTGATGAGGCAGGCGCCGGCCCCCGCCGCCTCGAACACCCGCGTCGCCGGCGAGAACCCCACGGCCGCCATCGAGTCCCGCGCGATGTTGAGAACCGCGAGCGGCGACGTGTTGAAGGCGTTATGCTCGCGCGTGTAGACGTGGCCCACGTCGCGCACGTTCGGCGGCATCGCCTTGTCGCCCCAGCCGTTGCCGCCGATGAGGAAGCCCCTCTCGGGGAGCCGCGCCGCAGCGTCGAGGAAGAAGCGTTCCACGCGCGCCTCGCGGTCCGGCAGCCGGTTGCCGAGGAACGACAGGTCGGCGGCGAAGCGCGGCTCGGCGGGCACCGGGTGGTGGGTGTCGGGGTCGAGCGCGTTGTAGATCGGCACGCAGCGTCGCGCGCCGAACGCCTCGTAGGCCGCCACCACCGGCGGACCCCCGCCGTAGGTGAACACGACGTCGAGCCGCGGCAGCGCCCGGCGGAGCGGATGGTCGCCGTGCGCCCGCAGATCGGCGAGCGTCGCCGGCGCGTCGACGTCCCAGAAAACGCGGATCGCGTCGGGCCGCGCCGCCGTCATGAGGGCGTCGAGCAGCAGGTCGTCGAACACGCCGACGCCGCTCGCCTTGACGACCACGTCGGCCCTCGCGGCCTCGGCGATCACCGCGCGGACGCCGGCGTCGGTCGCCGCGTAGACGACGCTCGCGGCCCAGGCGGGGGCGTCCATGTCGCGGTGCCGCTGACGGTCGAACGCGTCCGGTTCGTAGAACGTGGTCCGGTAGCCGCGCCCCGCGAGGTCGCGGATCAGCCCGCGATAGTAGGTGGCCGCCCCGTTCCAATAGGACGACAACAAACTCGATCCGTAGAAGGCGACGTTCACGGGCGGGCTATCGGCTGCGATGGATTCGAGCGGCTTCGAACGTCGGGATCGCGGCTACGCCGACCATCCTTCGAGCGTGCCAGAGATGGTGAGCGTGCCGCATCCGCAGCCGAAGGCCCGGTCCGTTGCCGCAGGACTCGCCGATCCCCAAGGGCAAACCGGGCGGGAGCGCCGCTTCTTCGGCGAGGATGCGGTGAAGCGATCGCCGGGTCACGCCGGGACGACGTGCCGCTTGGGCGGCGGCGCTCTGCAATGCGGGGAGAACCTCCTCGCGCAAGGGTTGACCCGGATGTGTCGGTTCCAGCCCGGGATGCCGGGCGGATTGCACCTCAGCCATGATAACCTTCCAGGTCGAGGTCGGCCGCGTCCCCGTCGTTCCAGCGGAACGTCCGCCGCCGATTGTGCGATACGGTCATGCCATAGCGTCCACGCATGTCGTCCGCCAGCGCATGCAACCCGGAACCGGGAGCGTCGCGGTGCTCCAGGGTCGGGGCGAGGTCGAGCCGGTTCGGCAGGCTTAGCACCTCGCGGACCCGGTCGGTTCGATCTCGGACGCATCGTCGCGGGTCCATAACCGTTCCAGGGCTCGCTTGGGGAGCTTTCGATCACAGGGCGGTCACCGTGACAAGCGCTAGAGGATCACGCTATCGACAGCGCTAGAGGATCACGCCAGGTTCGGCATGGCCGACGCCATGGATCGCCGGCCGTGACCCAGTCGTTCCACCACCCCCAGCAGTTCATCCACCCGGTGCGCGCAGGTGTGGCGCGCGCGGATCGTGGCGAGACCGTGCGCCGCGAGGGCACGCCGCGTCGCGGGGTCGTGGCGCAGCGCCGCGAGGTGTCGTGACATGGCCGGCCCGTCCGCCGCGGCGAGGAAGTCCGCGCCGGGCGTGAACAGGCCTTCGCTGTCGTCCCAGGGGGCCGAAACGAGCGGGATGCCGCAGGCCAGCGCCTCGAACACGCGGATCGTCGGGATGCCCGGCAGCAGGCGCACGTAGAAGCGGCGCGGCACGTGTACGGTGGCGAGGTGGCGCGCGAACACGTCCGGGGCCGAAGCGTTCGGCAGCCAGCCGCGATAGCGCGCACCCGCTCCCGCGAGGGTGTCGCGCGCCGCTTCGGGGTAGCGGACGCCGTAGACGTCGAGCGGCAGGCCGACCGTGCGCGCCGGCTGGAACAGGAAGGCGTCGAGTTCGGCGGAGCGCTCGTCGTCGCCCCAATTGCCGATCCAAACCAGGCCGCGTCGCTCGCCTTCGACCGCCGGCGGATGGAACACGTGCGTGTCGGCCGCCTCGTGCCAGACGAACACGCGCGCGCCCCAGCCCCAGTCCCGGTACACGACGGCGAGCGCCTCGCCGAAGGCCAATACGCCGTCGTAGCCGTCGAGGTCGAAGGCCCGGATCGCTTGCGGGTCGCTGACCGCGCGGTGATGGGTGTCATGGAACAGCAGCGTGAAGCGCCCGCCGCGCCGTCGCAGGGCCCCGACCGCAGCCACCAGCGCGGGCTCGTTCCATTCGTGGACGATGACAAGGTCGGCGCCGTCGCAGGCGGCGTCCACGTCGAACCCGGGCGCGTAGGCGTGCGACCGCAGGTGGGGGTAGGTTCGGCGGTAGGCGTCGAGGCCCGCCTCGCCGGCGTCCCCTATGAGGTTGACGAGGCTCCACGCGCCTTCGGGCTCATGGGCGCGAACCTCGTGACCGCGCCGGACGAGTTCGCCCAGGACCCCGCGCAGGAAATGCGCGTTGCCGTGGTTCCAGCAGGAGCGCAGGGAATGGGTGAAATAGGCGACCCTCATGCGGCGGCGATCGTTCCGTCCGCGGCCGCGAGGACGCCCGCGTAGGCGCGCTCGGTCCCGTCCGCCATCGCGGCGACCGTGAAGGCGCCGGCCCGGTCCCGCGCGCCGGCGCCGAGCCGCAAGCGAAGCGCCTTGTCGCCGAGCAAGCCCACGACCGCCGCCGCGATGGCGCGATCGTCATGGGGCGGCACGAACACCGCCGCCCCCTCCCAAAGTTCGCGAAAGCTCGCGATGCCGGAAAGGACGAGCGCGCAGCCGGCCCGCGCGGCTTCGAGGACCGCGAGCCCGAACGGCTCGTAGAGCGCGGGGGACACGTAGATCGGCCGCTCGCGCAAGCGGGCCAGCAGCGCGGCGCGGCCGAGGCTGCCCACGGGACGGATGTTGTGGAGCGCGCTCGCGGCCCCGTTCGGGCCCGACAAGGGTCCGGCCGCGATGGTCCGCACGGGGATGCGGGCCGCCGCGCGGTCGAGCGCGGCGATGTTCTTGCCCTCGTCCCAGAGCCGCCCCGCCGTGAACGCGTAGGGCGCGAGGGGTCCCGCGTCATCGTCCGGCACGGCCGCCGCGATCCCGTTCGGTACGACGGTCGGGGCGACGCCGAAGCCGTAGGCCCGCCGGGTCGCTTCGGCGAAGGCCCGCGTCGGCGCGATCATCGCCTGCGCCTTGGCGAGGCCGCGTTCCGTCAGGGCGGCGCGCCACCGCAAATCCCCGGGCAACGGGCCGCCATGGACGGCGGCCCACCATGTCGCGACGCAGGAGTGGCACACGGCCAGAACCGGCGCCGGGAACGCCGTGGCGGCCAGCAGCGCCGGATGGTTGAGATGGACGAGATCGGCCTTGGCGCGCCTGGCGAGCGCCGCGATCTTCCTGCCCGCCGCCGCGACCTCGGCCTCGTCGGCGGCGAGCCATTCCGGGCGGACGCCCGTTTCGACGACGGCCAGGTCGGCGTCCCGCGCCTCCGCCCGTCGCGGCGCGTCGAGGCCGGGCCCCAGCACCGCCAGCGTGACGGCATGGCCGCGCCCCCGCAGCGCGGCGCTGAGATCGGACGCGTAGCTCCAGATGCCGCCGACGGCATCGGCGGTCATCAGGATGCGGCGCGGCGCGCCCGTCACCGCGAACAGCACGCCGCTTCGAGATCGGGCAGCGGCAGCGGCCGTCCGTCCTGGATGTCGCTGAAGGCCTCGAACTGACCGAGGTAATGGGTGTGCGCACGCTCCCAGGCGTGGTCGTCGGGCAGGCCCCAGAGTTTCCGGTAATCCGGCGAACTCGGGTAGGGGTAAAGCGGCACGGGGTCGTTCGCCCACACGCCCCGCGCCCGCAGGCGGTCGCGCCATCCGGCCACGAGGCCCGCGTCGTCGCCCGCGACTTCGAGGAGGTTCGCCTGCACGAAGGGCACGCTGCGGCGCGCGTGGATCAGGCGTTCGGCCAAATCGTCGGTCGACATGCGGCAGCCCTTGTCGAGAGCCGCGCGGCCTTCGGCGGTGAGGCTTTCCACGCCCGCCTCGATCGACACGCAGCCGGCCGCCCCGAGCAGGTCCAGCATGTCGGGCTTCCACAGGTCGATGCGGGTCTGGATGCCGAACGCGACCGGACGGGACACGAGCGCCTCGAGCAAGACCCGGTTCGGCAGGAAGATCTCGTCGATGAAGTAGATATACGTCACGCCTTGCGCCACGAGACCGTCGATTTCCTCGAGCAGCGGCGCGAGGTCGCGCCGGCGGTAGCCGTCGCGGAAGTCGATCTTGGCGCAGAACGAACAATGGTAGGGACAGCCGCGCGACGCTTCCACCTCGGCGCCCGGCCCCTGCGGCTCGCGGTCGAACCGGTGGTGATGGTGGTGATGCCGGTCGATCCAGGCCTGGTCCCAGCGCAGTGCCGGCAGGTCGACGAAGCGGCCCGCATGCGGAGCCCCCGTCGTGACGAAACGTCCGCCGTCCCGGAACGCGATCGAGGCGATCGCCGCGAGATCGCGCGAGGCCGTGAGGGCGAGGACGATCTCCTCGCATTCCCCCCGGACCACGATGTCGACGCCGAGCTTGCGCAGCGTGGTTTCGGGCGTCGCCGAACCGTGCGGGCCGACCGCGGCCGTGCGTCCGCCCCGTCCCGCGAGGGCGGCCAGGAAGGCGCGCGGCACGCGCAGCTCGGGCGGTGCGCAGCGCCAGAACAGGTAGCTCGGCGCCGTCGCGACGACCGTCAGGTCCGGCGCGAAACCCGCGACCTCGTCGGCCAGCGCCGCGTCCGTGCGGCCGAACAGGTGTCCGTCGAGCATGATCACGTCATGACCGGCCGCGGCGAGCAGCGCCTTCGAGTAACCGAGTTCCAGCGGCAGGTGGGGATGGCGGCAGCCGAAGTAGATCGAGCCGGCGAAATCCCAGGCCGGATTGACGAGCGCGACCTTCACGATGCCACCCCTATCCGTCGCCCGCCGCCCGGCGCGGCGGCACCCTGCGGCAGGGAAAGTCCGCGCTCGTCGGCGAGCCATCCGACGAGGCGGGCGACCCCGTCCTGCCACGGACGCGCGGGCGCGAGGCCCAGCGCCTGACGAAGCGCGCGCGTGTCCGACACATAATACTTCTGATCGCCCGCGCGCCAGTCGAACGATTCCGTGCGAACCGGATGCCCGACGAGCGCTTCGAGGTGCCGAAGCACCTGCCGCAAGCTCACCGCGTTCGCCGCGCCGCCGCCGAGGTTGAAGGCCAGGCCCTTGACGGCACTCATGTTCCGCCAAACGGCGAGGTAGGCGTCGACGGCGTCGTCGACATCGAGGATGTCGCGGACCTGGCAGCCGTCGCCGAACAGGCTCACGGTCGCGCCTTCGAGCGCCCGGATGGCGAAATGCGCGACCCAGCCCTGGTCCTCCGTCCCCAACTGGCGCGGACCGTAGATGCAGCTCATCCGAAGCACGGCCGTCGGCACGCCGAAGGAGCGGCCCCAGTCGAGCACGTACTGGTCCGCGGCGCCCTTCGAACAGCCGTAGGGCGTGTGGAAATCGAGCGGGCGGCGTTCGCCGATGCCGTGGCGGCGGAGCACCGGGTCCGACGGCACGTAGGCGTCATTGGTCAGGGACAGTTCGAGGTCGCCGAGGTCGCCATAAACCTTGTTGGTGGAGGCGAAGATGACCGGCGGGGGGTCGGGCCGGCGGCGGACCGCCTCGAGGAGGTTCAGCGTCCCGCGCAGGTTGACCTCGAAGTCCTCGACGGGATCGACCATGCTGGTCGTGACCGCGACCTGGGCGGCGAAATGGAACACGGCGTCGGTGTCGGCCGCGGCCTCCCGCAGCGCCGAGGCGTCGCGAACGTCGGCTCTCACGTCGCTCAGGGCGTCGCCATGCCGGCTCCGCAGCCAGGCGAGGTTGCGCTCGACCCCCGGGCGGGCGCGCGAATCGAAGATCGTCACCGCGTGCCCGGCGCGAAGCAGCCGGTCCGCGAGGTTCGAACCGATGAAGCCGGCGCCGCCGGTGACGAGCACGCGGCGCCCGTCGCCGGCCTCGGCCCCGCCCGTCAAGCGACGAGGCCCCGCGCTTCGAGCTCGCGGCGGGCTTCGCCGACCCGGTCGGTGGCCTCCTGCTCCGCGACCCATTCGGCGAGTTCGGCGAGGCCCGAGGCGAAATCCGTTTCCGGTGCGTAGCCGAGTTCGGTGCGGGCTTTGGCGATGTCGGGGACGCAATGGCGGATGTCGCCCGCCCGCGCCACACCGGCGATTTCGGGAGCGAGCGCGTCGCGGCCCATGGCGCCGGCCAGCAGGCACGCCACCTCGGCCACCGTGCGCCCCTCGCCGGAGCCGATGTTGTAGACGCCGCCAGCGGCGTCGGGATGGTCGAGCGCCAGCAGGAAGGCCCGCGCCACGTCCCCGACATGGACGAAATCGCGCCGCTGCTGCCCATCCTCGAAGATGACGGGCGCCTTGTTGTTGTGGATGCGGGACGCGAAGATGGCGAGAACCCCTGTATAGGGGTTCGAAAGCGCCTGGCCCGGGCCGTAGGCGTTCCACAGCCGAAGCGCCACCCCTTCCATCCCGTAGGCGGGCGCGAGCGTCAGCGTCAGCCGTTCCTGGGCGTATTTCGTGATGGCGTAAACGGAGGCGAGCGCCGGGCGCTTGCTTTCGGGCGTGGGTACGGGGATCAGCGGGCGGCCGCCGGGGTCGAGGGGGTCCCAACCGCCGCCGTCCGTGCGCGGCTTGCGGACCACGTCCTCATACAGGCGGCCGTCGCGGTCCCGGTAGAGCCCCTCGCCGTAGACGCTCATCGAGGACGCGACGACGACGCGGGCCACGGGCGCCGCGATCAATTGCTGGAACAGCACGGCGGTGCCGAGGTCGTTGACCGACACGTAGCGGTCGATGGCGTACATGCTCTGCCCGACGCCAACTTCCGCCGCGAGATGGACCACCTTGTCGACCCCGCGCAGCGCCCGCGCGACGGCATCGCCGTCGCGCACGTCCCCGTCGAGGAACGCCACATCGCGAGCGAGGGCGCGGGTCGTGCCCCGGCCGCCGTGAACCTGGTCGATCAGGCAGTCTAGCACCCTGACGTCGTCGCCGCGGTCGAGGAGCGCCCGGGCGAGGTGCCGTCCGATGAACCCGGCGCCGCCGGTGATGAGCACCCGTTCCGCCATGCCCGACCCTCGATCCTCCCTGCCGCGCCTCTGGGCAAACGGCGCGTACCGGCCCGTGGTGCCGTCGTGCGTCCGATCCTGATGCAGGAAGGCAGGCGCGCTGTCATCGAAAATATCGAAGCGGGCGGCCGATGCCGGCCGGGCCCTCACGCGCAGGCGTCTTCCCGGTACCGCTCCGTGGCGGCGACGTCGGCCGCATGGGCTGCGGCGATCTCCCTCACGTCCACCGCCACCGTCATGCCGACGTAGTCGGTCGCGGCACCGAAATACGTGCCGGCCAGCGGGATCGCCTGCCGCGGATCCCGCGCCACCGCCACCCGGATGAGGTCGCGGTTGCCGACGATCCCGTTGGTCGGGTCGAACTCCACCCACCCCGCGCCGGGAAGGTAGACCTGGCACCAGGCATGGGTGTTGCCGCCGCCCACATGCTGCGAGTTCGTGTCGCGCGGCACGTGCAGGTAGCCCGACACGAAACGTGCCGCGAACCCCAGCGCCCGCACGGCCTCCATCATCAGGACCGCGAAGTCGCGGCAGCTGCCCCGACCCGAATCGAGCGTCAACAGGGGATCCTGGGCCCCCCGTTCGTGCCGGTGCGTGTAGGTGAAGCCTTCCTTGATGGCGTAGGTCAGGGTCATCAGGAGGTCGCCCGTATCGGTCTCGTGGCCGTAGCGGGTGAAGCGGCGCACCCACTTGTCGAGCTGATGCTGGGGATCGAGGTATTGCCGCTCGATCAGGCGGGAGATGTCCGGCTGCTCGTCGGCGTTGTAATGGAACGGATAGGTCTTCGCGTAGTCCTCGATGACGAAGTCCGGAGCGTTCGACGGCGTATGGTCGAGCACGATGGTGGTGTCGAACTCGAGGAGCTTCGCTTCCGTGCCGAAGCTCGCGACGGCCACGCAGTTCCCGAAGACGTCGTGGAACCAGCGCACCCGCTTGGGTTCGGGTACGATCGCCATGTCGGAAGACAGGAGGCGCTGATCGTAACTGTCGCGCGGCCGGAACATGAGCCGGTGGTCGCCGAAGCGCACCGGCGCCTTGTATTCGTAGCGCGTGACGTGGCGAACCGACAACACCGTCATGCGCGTTCAGGACCGGGGCGAACGGGAAAGCATCACCCCAAGGTGCTTCGCGCGCGGCGCGCGGTCAACCGGCGTGCGCCGGGCGCGCGCCGGGGTCCGTCGGTCAGCGGGCATGCGCGCTGGCCGGCATCTGTGGCTGTTCGCCGCCGTCGCGCGACGAGAAACGCGCCGAATGGAGGGCAGCTTCGGCGGGTTCCTCGGGCACCTCGTCGGTGATCACGTCGAAACGTCCGAGATGGGCTGAGCCGAAGGCGGTGGAAATCGCGACATCGGTCGCGTCGCGTCCCCGCGCCATCACGACGCGGCCGATGCGCGGCGCGTTGTGGCGCGCATCGAACGTGTGCCAGCGGCCGCCGAGATAGGCCTCGAACCAGGCGCTGAAATCCATCGGCGAGGGCGAAAGCGGCACGCCGATGTCGCCGAGGTAGCCGGTGCAATAGCGCGCGGGGATGTTCATGCAGCGGCACAGCGCGACGGCAAGGTGAGCGAAATCCCGGCACACGCCGACCTGTTCGCGGTGCCCCTCGGCGGCGGTGCGGGTCGAGCGGGCAAGCTGGTAGTCGAAGCGGATGTGGCCGTGGACATAGGTCACGATGGCCTGCACGCGGGCCCAGCCGCGGGGGGTGGTGCCGAACAGCGCCCAGGCGAGGTCGCTGAGGACGTCGGTTTCCGCGTACCGGCTTCCCATCAGGAAGATCACGACATCGTCGGGCAGGTCCTCCACCGGCACTTCCTGCGCGTCCCACGCCGCCGGGTCGGGCTCGCCGCTGTCGGCGATGATGAAGTCCGCGCTCAAGCGCAGTTCGCCCGGCGGCGCCACGAGACGGGTCATGCGGTTGCCGAAATGGTCGAGCACCGTGCGGCTCGGCACCGGCGGGTCGGTGCGCATCGTTTGTGCGGATAGGAGGTCGCGCTCCCGCGACGGGTGCACGTTGAGCAGCAGGTGGACCGGTGTCGGCATCGTGCAATGGTAGGATATGTCGTACCCGCAGCGAATTTTCATGGGACCATCCCCGGCCTGACGCGACGGCGCTCGGCAATCGCCGCCAATGTCCAAGCTCCCGCGACTTTATGCGAGAAGCGGGTTTATGCAAGAAGCGGGCGAAGCGCGACGACGCCGACGGGTCACGAGAGCGTTTGTCGCAGCGCTACCGTGTAGCGGCGGGCTTCCCGCGCGGCGCCATGCGCGGCGCCGTCGCGGCCTTCCGCCAAACTCCAGGCGCCGAGCTGGAAGGCGGCGTAAGCGATCGCGTGGAAGCGGACGAGGTCGGGCAGCCAGGGGCGGCGCGCTTCGGCCGCGACAGCCGCCGCAAGGGCCGCGCACTCGCCGTCGTCGAGCCCGAACTCGATCGCCGCCCCGGCCACGTCCCAGGCGATGTTCTGACACCCGACGAGGTCGTGACCGGCGCAATGGTCGAGCGCGTCCGTCTTGAGCCAGCCGCGCCGCGGCAGGGCCAGCCATTCCCACGCCTGCAGCCGGCCATCGGTCGCGACGCGGGCGACCCGGTCCCGGAAGGCTTCGAGGCGGGGGCGCCAGCGCTCGATCGCGGCGGCGGCGCCGGCGCCCAACCGCTCCGCCGCGTTGGTTCGCGCCATGTCGAGCAGCGCGTCGGGCGAGGCTCCCGCCCCGGGGTCGGCGCCGAAGGCCCGCGCGCGGAACCCGAGGTAGCGCCCGAGGTGACGCAGGAAGCCATCGCGCTCGGCCGGCGCCGGCCCGGACGGATCGAGCCGGACGAGGTCGCCGCGCCATCGTTCGACGAGGAACCCATGCCGGATGGCGATCGCCTCCGGCACGAAGCCCGCGCCGTCGAGCGCGCGGGCGCGCTCGAATTTCTGCCGTCCGGACGCCCCGAGGCCGGCGAACCTGAGGAGGAACGCGCCGTTTTCACCCCGCAGGAGGAACTTGCGCCGCTCGTTCCGCGGGTCGGCGGGCGGCGACGGGCCGGGGTCGGGAGCGGCCTCGCGCCATCGTGCGCCCGAGAAATCCTCGACCGGCGCCACGAGCGGCCCGGTGATGTCCGCGACCCAGGCCGGTAGCCGGTGCGCCGGATCGGCGGCGCGCATCACGAGATCGTCGAACGCCACCACGACGCGGCGGGTCCTGGCCCAACGGGCGCGCTGGCGGACGTCCGCCATGCCGCCCGGCTCCCCCGCGTGGCCCGGCAGGAAGACGATGTTGTCGGCGGGAACGCCCCGCCTTTCGAGCGCGTCCGCCACGGCGCCGAACGAGGAGCCGGACAGACCGGGGCCTTCGTCGGCCACCACGAAGGTCGCTCCCGGCGCGTCCGCGACCATCGCATCGAATGCGGTGCCGGTCCGCGCCTCGCGCGCGAAGGGCGGCCCCGTCGGGCGAAGCGTCAGCGGCATGGGCGCGCCGAGGGCCGCCGCCGCCATTCCCGCGAGCGACGTGCCGATCGAGCGGATGCCGATCACCCGCGTCGTGCCGAGGGCGACGAAAGCCTGGGCGGCGCGCCAATGGCCCTCCGGGTAGAGGGCGTAATGTGCGTAGCCTTCCGGGAGCTTCACGGTCAGCATGCCCGGCGGCGAGACCTCGCCGAGGGCCGCCGCGTCGGCGAGGATGCCCGGCCAGACGGGGTGGGGCGCGGTCGCGAAGCCGCGCTCCCAACCGTCGCCGACGGCCTGCGCGAGCGCGCAAACCAGCGCCATCGCGGCATCTTCGGCGTAAAGGGACGCGTCGCCGGATCGCTCCGCCGCGGCATCGGCGAGGCCCTGGGCGAGCTGGCCCGCCGCGATCAGCGCCTCGACGAGATCGGCGTGCCGCTCCACCGACCTTCGTCCCGGCGAGTGGGCGCGCGACGAGCACGCGAGGATGTCGGCGACAAGGTCCCGCACCTCGACGCGCCTCGACGCGTCGCCATAGAAGATCACGCGCTCAGACCACGACGCGATCTGACGACGCTACGATGACGTCGCGGGGCCGCGGCCTATATAGGGGCGAGGCCGTGGGTATCGCGGCGCCGTGCCGACGGTTCGAACCGAGGAGCGTGAACGTGTCCCTAACCACCACCCAGAACCCCGCCGGCCAGCTATCGATCGAGGAGCGTGGCCTCTCCGTCGTCGGCGGCCTGGTCCTGGCCGCGATCGCGGCCAGGACCAGGCCCAACGCCGTCATCAGCATCGTGGCCCTCGGGCTCGGGGCCTTCCTGGCCTACCGTGGTGCCACGGGATACTGCCCCGCGCGCGCCGCCTTGCTCGGCTGATCGGGGGGCGCGCTTCCGCACGCCCGCACCGACTTGCCCTCCGTCAGATGGTCGTCGTCGAACGACGGACGAAGAAGCTGTAGATGAACAGCACGATCACGGCTCCGACCACGGACGCGATCAATCCCGCGCCCTGATTGGGTCCGTACCATCCGATCGCCTGGCCGAGGAAGGTCGCCACGAAGGCGCCCACGATGCCGAGGATCGCCGTCATGATGAAGCCGCTCGGCTCGTTGGGACCCGGCATGAGGAACTTGGCGATGACGCCCGCGACGAAGCCGATGATGATCGTCCAGAGGATACCCATGTCCGAAACTCCGAGGTGATGGCCGCGGCACCATCAGGCGTCCGAAACTCCGCGGCAAAAGGTTCCGGCGGGCGTTGAACCCCGCAACGCGGGGAATCGTTGCAGGGCGGCCTTGAAACGCCGTCATTTCACGCGCGGGGGCCGTCTCGCCCGCCGCTCCCCCCGGCGGCAGCGGCGCCGCCCCCGTCGTCGTTGCTCCGCTCGGGACGAGGTGCCCTCGGCAGGCTTCACTTGATGGCCCCGTTCGACCGTCGCCCGATCTTTGCAAAGTATCCTTTGTTGCCCTAATCACCGGCGGAACTGGGGATGGGACGTTGGCGGAACAGGGACGGGTAAGGGTCGGCATCGTGGGCGTGGGCAATTGCGCCTCGTCGTTCGTGCAGGGACTCGAATTCTACAAGGCCGTGAACGCGAACGAGCCGGCGCCCGGCCTCATGAACGTGGCCGTGGGGGGCTATCACGTCGGCGACGTGTCGGTCGTGGCGGCCTTCGACGTCCACGAGGCCAAGGTCGGACGCGACGTGAGCGAGGCCATCGCGGCCGCCCCCAACAACACGATCGGCTTCGCCGAGGTGCCGCGCTCGGGCGTCGTCGTGGCGCGCGGGCCGACGCTCGACGGGATCGGGCGCTACCTCCGGGACGTCGTGACCGAATCGGAGGCCGAAGCGGTCGACGTCGCGGCCGCGCTGCGGGACGCGCGCGCCGACGTGCTCGTGTCCTACCTGCCGGTCGGCTCGCAGGCGGCGGCCGAGTTCTACGCCACCTGCGCGCTCGAGGCGGGTTGCGCCTTCGTCAACTGCATGCCGGTGTTCATCGCCTCGAACCCCGCCTGGGAGCGGCGCTTCGCCGAACGCCGGCTACCGGTCATCGGCGACGACATCAAGAGCCAAGTCGGCGCCACCATCATCCACCGCACGCTGGTCAACCTGTTCCGCGACCGCGGCGTCAAGCTCGAGCGCACCTACCAGCTGAACTTCGGGGGCAATGCCGATTTCCAGAACATGCTGGAGCGCGACCGGCTCGAATCGAAGAAGACGTCCAAGACGCAGGCCGTGTCGAGCCAGTTCGACGTGCCCCTCGAGCCGGGCGACCTGCATGTCGGACCGAGCGATCACGTGCCCTGGCTCAAGGACCGCAAATGGGCGCACATCCGGCTCGAAGGGACGGCGTTCGGCGGCGTGCCCTTGAACGTCGAGCTCAAGCTCGAGGTCTGGGATTCGCCGAACTCGGCGGGGGTCGTGATCGACGCCGTCCGGTGCGCGAAGCTCGCGCTCGATCGCGGCCTGGGCGGCGCCCTCGTCGGCCCGTCGAGCTATTTCATGAAGTCGCCGCCGAAACAATTCACCGACGAGGAAGCACGCCGGCGCACCCAGGACTTCATCGCGGGGGTCGCGTGAACGCGCCGGCCCCGCCATGCTGACGGTGTTCCTCCTACGGCACGCCAGCCACGGCCTGCTCGGGGCCAAGCTCGCCGGGCGCATGCCGGGGGTTGGTTTGAGCGCCGCCGGCAGGGCCGAGGCGGAGCGCCTGGCGGAGCGCCTCGCCGGGGCCGGCATCGGGCGGATCGTGTCGAGCCCGCTCGACAGGGCGCTCGAAACCGCGGCGCCGCTCGCTCGCCGCGTCGGCCTCGCGGTGGACGTGTCCGACGCGCTGAACGAGATCGACTGCGGCGCCTGGACGGGGATGGATTTCTCTGCGCTGGGGGAGGACCCGCGCTGGCGCGTTTGGAACGAGGAACGCGCCCACGCGGCACCCCCGGGCGGCGAAGCCATGGCGGCCGTGCAGGACCGCGCGGCGGCCTATATCGAGGCGCTCGCCACCACCGCCGGGGAGAGCGACGGCGCGGTCGCCCTCGTGACGCACGGGGACGTCATCAAGGCCGCTGTCTGCGCCGTTCTCGGCCTGTCGCTCGACCGCGTCCACGCCTTCGCGGTCGACCCCGCCTCGATCACCACCTTGCGGTTCTGGGGCGCGGTCGGCGAGGTGACGGGGCTGAACGAGGCGGCGCCTTGAACATCGTCGTGTTCGGACTCACCCTATCCTCGTCGTGGGGCAACGGCCACGCCACGCTCTGGCGGGGCCTGGCCAAGGCGCTGATCCGGCGCGGCCACGCCTTCACGTTCTTCGAACACGACACGCCCTATTACCGGCAGAACCGCGACCTGCACGCCCTGCCGGGCGGCACGTTGCTGTTCTATGCCGATTGGCCCGCCATCGCGGCCGAGGCCCGGCGCTCGGTGGCCCAGGCCGACGTGGCGATCGTCACCTCGTATTGTCCGCACGCCCGCGAGGCGGAACGCCTCGTCCTCGACGGGGGCGCGACCCGGGTGTTCTACGACCTCGACACGCCGGTCACCCTGTCGCGCCTCGGCGAGGGAAGCAGGCCGGACTATGTCGGCCCCGACGGCTTCTCGGGCTACGATCTCGTCCTGTCCTACACCGGGGGACGCGCGCTGACGGACCTGCGCGACCGGCTCGGCGCCCGTCGCGTGGCGCCGCTCTACGGGCACGTCGACCCCTCCGCGCATCGCCCGGCGGACCCGACATCCCGGTTTTCGGCCGACCTGTCCTACCTCGGAACCTACGCGCCCGACCGGCAGGACGCCCTCGAACGGCTGTTCGTCGAACCCGCCCGCCGTCTTCCGCGGCGCAAGTTCCTGATCGGCGGCGCGCAATACCCCGACGACTTCCCTTGGACCAGCAACATATTCTTCGTCCGTCACCTGCCGCCGGCCGAGCATCCGGCCTTCTTCTCCTCGGGGCGGCTGACGCTGAACGTGACCCGCGCCGCCATGGCCGCCATGGGGTGGTGCCCGTCGGGGCGTCTGTTCGAAGCCGCCGCGTGCGGCTCGGCCATCCTGACGGACCGGTGGGCCGGGCTCGAAGCGTTCTTCGACCCCGGCTCGGAGCTGATCGCGGCGCGCACCCCGGACGATGTTGCGGCCGCCCTCGACTTGACCGACGGCGAGCTCCGCCGCATCGGGGACGCGGCCCGCGCCCGGGCGCTCGCCGAACACACGTCCGATCGCCGCGCGCGCGATTTCGAGCGCGCGGTGGAACAGGCCCGCATGGCGTCGCCGCAAGGCGTCGCCGGCGCGGCGGCGGGAGGCTGACCCCGTGTGGGGAATCGTTCCGGCCGCGGGCCGCGGCAGCCGCATCCAGCCGCTCGCCTTTTCGAAGGAGCTCCTGCCCGTCGGGAGCCGGCGTGACGGCGACATCGAGCGGCCCTGCGCGGTCAGCGAATATTTGCTGGACCGCATGGTGCTCGGCGGCGCCGGCAAGATCTGCATGGTGATCTCGCCCGGCAAATCCGACATCCTCGCCTATTACGGGGGCGACTTCGCGGGGGCGTCCATCGCCTATGTGGTCCAGCCTCGGCCGAGCGGGCTTTGCGACGCGATCTTCCGCGCCTGCCCGCTCGTGGCCCCGGACGAGGCGGTGATCGTCGGTCTTCCCGACACGATCTGGTTCCCGAAGACCGGCTTCGCGTCGCTGCCCGACGACACGCTGTCGTTCCTGCTGTTCCCCGTGGAGCGGCCCGACCTGTTCGACGCGGTGGTGCTCGACGAAGGGGGCGCGGTGCGCGAGATCGAGGTCAAGCGGGTCGGCGCCCGATCGCACTGGATCTGGGGCGCGTTCAAGATGCCGGGCGCCGTGCTGCACGCGCTCCACGCCCTGTGGCTCGCGCGCGGGCGCGGCGACGAGTTTTTCGGCACGCTGGTCAACGCCTACCTCGCGGCGGGCGGCGAGGCGCGCGGCGTCAAGATCGGCGAAGCCTACGTCGATGTCGGCACCTTCAACGGCTACCGCGCCGCGATCAGCTTGTTGAGCCGGGCCGAGCCGGACGTCCCGAACGCGGGAGCCTTCCCATGAGCGCCACGCTGCGCGATCGCGCGGAAAGATTGGGGCCGTGGTTCCACAACATCGACCTCGGCGGCGGGGTCTGGACCGCGCCCGACCACTTCCTCGGCGACTATCCGGGCGAAAAATTCCGCGGTTTCGCCCACGTGCTGCCCCGCGACCTTTCGGGCATGAGCGTGCTCGACATCGGCTGCAACGGCGGCTTCTACGCCATCGAGATGAAAAAGCGCGGCGCCGCGCGCGTGCTCGGCATCGACCACGACGACGATTACCTCGCCCAGGCGCGTTTCGCCGCGGAGGCGCTGGGGCAGGAGGTCGAGCTCCGACGCCTGTCGGTCTACGATGTCGGCGCGTTAGGCGAGCGGTTCGACCTCGTCATCTTCATGGGCGTGCTCTATCACCTGCGCCACCCGCTGCTGGCGCTGGACGTGATCTACGAGACGGTCGCCAAGGACCTGCTGCTGTTCCAGTCGCTGCAGCGTGGCTCGGACGCGATCGAGCCGGTCGCGCCCGATTGCGACTTCTGGCAAGTGGAGCAGTTCGAGCGGCCCGGTTATCCCAAGATGCACTTCATCGAGGAGAGCTACGCGGGCGATCCCACCAATTGGTGGGCGCCGAACCGCGCGTGCTCCGCCGCCATGCTGCGCTCGGCCGGTTTCGCCATCCTGGGGAATCCCGATTCGGAGGTGTTCCTGTGCCGGCGCGGCGCCCGGGGCAAGTGGGTGGAGGCCGCCTACCCGGCGCGGCCGGCGGTGGGCGACGTGCCATAGCGTTCTCGGGTGTTCGGCTGTCAAGGGCGGTGCGCTCAAGACTCTTTGCGTCAGGAGATCCTGGATTCCTGGCGTTGCACGCGCCAGGCTTAGAGATGACGGCGCTTCGTCGACAGCCCCGGCCCCGGTGCCTGAAGGCCCGGCCGTTCGCCGATCGACTCTCTGGGAAGGTCAGCACACTGCCGACCCTCGCGCGGGACGTATTCGAAGTGTGCCCGCATCCGCGGCGGCCGCTCTCGATCGTCCGAGGCGCTCGACGGCGGATCGCCTCCTTACCGGAGTTGCCCAACGGCGGAACGTGTGCTGTCGGGTTCGGGACGCGTCAGAGCGGACTTCAGCGCGGTGTCATCGAGGCCGAGGCGGGCCGCCGCTTGGAACAGCGACCTTCCAAACCTGTCAGGCTCCCGCTCGTGCGCGATCGTCAGGCCAGGGCGCTGCTCGCCGCGATGCCGTCGAGCGCGACGACCGCATCCTCCGGCAGGTCGAGTTCGCCCGCGGCGAGGTTCTCTCGCAAGTGCGCGACCGACGAGGTGCCGGGGATTAGCAGGATGTTGGGCGCGCGGCGAAGCAGCCAGGCCAGCGCGACCCGCATGGGCGTGGCACCCAGGCGCGCCGCGACGTCGGAAAGGGTGTCCGATTGCAGCGGACTGAACCCGCCGAGCGGAAAGAACGGGACGTAAGCGACGCCATCGCGGGCAAGATCGTCGATCAGGGCATCGTCGGCCCGATGCGCCAGATTGTAGTGATTCTGCACGCACACGATCTCGCAGATCCGGCGTCCCTCCGCGATCTGCGCGGGGGTGACGTTGCTCAGCCCGATATGACGCACCAAGCCCTGCCGCTTGAGCTCGGCCAAGGCCGTGAGCGGCGCCTCGAGCGAGCCCTCCGCGGGGCCATGCGCGTCGAACATGCTGCGTAGATTGACCACGTCGATCATCTGCAGGCCCAGGTTGCGGAGGTTATCGTGGACCGCCCGAGTGAGTTCCTGGGGCGAGAAGGCCGGGATCCATGATTTGTCCCCACCGCGGCGGGCACCGATCTTGGTGACGATGACGAGATCGTCGGGATAGGGCGCGAGCGCTTCGCGGATGAGTTGGTTGGTGACGTGCGGGCCGTAGAAGTCGCTGGTGTCGATGTGGTTCACGCCGCTCTCGGCGGCTTCGCGCAGCACCGCCAATGCCGCGTCATGATCCTTGGCGGGGCCGAACACGCCCGGTCCCGCGAGCTGCATGGCCCCGTAGCCGAGCCGCTTCACGGTGCGGTCGCCGAGCGCGAACGCGCCGGACTGGTCGATGGTGGGCATGATCGGTCTCCGTTGGCTGACACACAGCTAGGTGTTGCGCGCCCGCACGATAACCAGACAGAGTCCGCACAGGCTGTGCGGGGTGGCGAACAATGACGACGAACGTGGCGACCTGAACGCCGTCGCGGCGGTGGCGCGCGGCAGGAGCTTCAGCGGCGGCGCGCGGGCCGGTGGCGGCAGCGCGTCGGGGCTCACCAAGGCGGTGCGCCGGCTGGAGGGCCAGTTCGGCGTGAGGCTCCTCCATCGCACGACGCGCAGTACGGTCGCGACAGAGGCGGGCGCGCCTGCTGGAAAGGCTCGGCCCGGCGCTCGCCGAGGTGGAAGCGGCGCTCGACGTGGTCAACGGCTATCACGAGCGAGCGACGGGCACGCTGCGCCTCAACGTGCCAGTCAGCGCGGCGCGGCTGGTAATGCCCGCGATCGTGCCGCCCTTCCTCGTCGTCTACCCAGGCGCAAACGGACCCCCGGGTCGATCGATCTCACCGGCCGCGCAACGAATGTGGCACCGGGGAGCGCCGCCGTGCCCCGCCCGTCAACCCTCCGCCGCCCCGGCCACGGCCCGCATGCGGGCGTTGTAGAGCGGGAGCGTCAGGCCGCCGATGCCGAAGCGCATGAGGTAGCCCAGCAGGAAGTCGTGCGCGCCGGACCGGTAGAGGTGGCCGACATCGCCCTCGACCATGGCGCGGCGCTCGTCGTCGGTGAGGTCGAGCGGCGCCAGGGCCTGGCGGGGATCGTCCCGCATCGCCTGCCGGAACACCTTGTCGCGAAGGAGCTGCCGGCAGGCGTGATTGACCGCGTAGATGCTCATCGGGCGTCCCCCCGCCAATATCCGTAGGCGTGACCATACTTCGGTTGCGGCAGCAGCCACTCCGGGCGCCCGCCTCCCAAGGCGCCCAGCATGGCGAGCCAGTTGAACAGCTCGCCCGCGACGTTGCCGGCCTTGCGCAACCGGGCCGGGGTGGCCTCGGCGAGGAGGGTTTCGATGTCGCCGGCGCTCATGAGCGCCTGGATCCGCGCGTCCCAGGACGGGTCCGGCACGCCGAAGGGCAGTCCCTCGGCCATGCGGGGACCCAGCACTTCGAGCGAGAAGCTGCCGCTCCCCAGGACGGCCACGTCGAGATCCGCGTCGTAAGCCGCGATCGCGCGGCCGAGGGACCGCCCGAGCGCGAAGCAGCGCCGGGCGGAGGGCAGGGGGTCGATGTGCCCGTTGATGAACACCGGGACGACGGGAATCCGGACCTCCGGCGTCAGGAAGTGCAGCGGCACCGCTATGGAATGGTCGACCGCGAACGCCTGCACGAGCGCGACATCGAAGCCGTCGTCGACCGCCGCGCGGCGCAGATGCGTGGCAAGGGCCCTGTCCGACCTCACGGTCGAGACCGGCAGCGCTTCGACCTCGTCGTTGGGGCCGACAAAGTGGTCGGCGACGCCCAGCGCGAACACGGGAAGGTTGTCGAAGAAGAACGTGTTGAGGTGGTCGGTCGAAAACACCACCAAGGCATCGACCGCCGCCGCCGCCAGGGCCTCGCGCACGCGTGCGAACAGCCCTCCCGTCTCCGAACCCGGTCCATCGCGGACCACCTGGCCGGCAAGAAAGGGAACGTGGGGGACGCCGAACCCGGCGACGATGCGTGCCATGTGGATGACCCTTCACAGTGCGGCCGCGACCGCAACCCGCCTACTTCTCGGTCCGCGTCATGGCACCCGCCATGGCGGGATCGTAGCCGGGGTCGACCCGCACATCGACCACGACGACCTGGCCGGACCGCAAGGCCGCGACCGCCTCGCGAAACACGGGCTCCAGGGCGGCCGGATCGTGCACCGTGAAGCCGAGCGCGCCCTGCGCCCGCGCGAGGGCCGCGAGGTCGATCTCCGGATCGGCCATGCGCTGGCCGATCCAGCGGTTCTCGGTCGGCCGGTCGCGATGGCGCGCGACGCGATCCTGGTGGACCTCGTCGTTGAAGAACGAGCGATTGTTGGCGACCACCACCAGGACCGGGATGCGGTAGTGCACGGCGGTCCACAGCGCGCTCGCGCCCATCATGAAATCGCCATCCCCGATCACCGCGATCGGCAGGCGGTCCGTGTCGCGCAGCGCGAGCGCCCCCCCGATCGCCATGCCGAGCCCGGAGCCGATGCCGCCCCCGCCGTCATAGCCGAGCAGGTCGAGCGGGTGTTCGAGGGGCCAAAGATGTCCGGCCCACGACAAGGGCGTGCGGATGAGGCACGCGTCGGCCCCCCCGAGGGCGGCGCGAAGGGTCGCGGCCAGCAACGGCACCGAGATGGTTCCCCCTGCCGCAGCCGATGGCGCGATGGACGGCGGCGGCGGCTGCCGCCCGGCCCAAGCGGCGGCGGCCCGCGGGGCGAGCGTGTCCAGATGCGCGAGCAGGGCGGCCACGGCGATGTCGGGCTCGACGAGGAGATTGATGTCGACCGGCGGCAGGCCCTGGTGGTCCATGCTCCAGCCGTTGTGCGCCTGCTGGTCGACCGAGGCCTGAATGATGGACGAACCGGGCTCCTCCTTCCCCCACGCCGCCTTCAGCGTGCCCGCGAGGTCGAGCCAGTCGAGGCTCAGCACCGCGTCGGCCTGGCGCAGCAGGGCGCAGGCTTCCGGGTGGGGAAAGAAGCCCGAGGGAGCCCCGTGCAGCGGATGCGTCGTCGGGAAACCCACCGGGATCTTCAGATCGGTCAGCACCACGGCGCCGAGCGCCTCGGCGAGGCGGATGCGGGCCGCCCAGTCATCCTCGCCGCGCGACACGCGGCCGGCCAGGATCAAGGGCCGCTTCGCGTCGCGCAGCAGGCGCGTGGCCGCGGCGACCATGTCGGGCGCCGGGACGGCGGGCGCGGGCGCGCGGAACCGAGCGGTGAGCGGCGCCCGAGGCACGTCGGACAGCGCGGCTTCCTGGATCTCGGCGTCGAGGCAAACGTAGGTCGGCCCTTGGGGAGCGGTGGTCGCCAGGAGATGCGCCCGCAACATGGACTCGACGGCGGCCGCGAGCGACGCCGGCTGGTCGTCCCACTTCACGTAGGCGCGAACCAGCCCGCCCTGGTCGCGCGAGGTGTGGATCCAGTCGATCCAAGGCCGGCGCTTGGCGGCGTCGACCGGGCCCGTGGCGCCCAGGACCAGCATGGGTACGCGGTCGCACCAGGCGTTGTAGATCGCCATGGTGGCGTGCATCAGGCCGACATTGCTGTGAACGATGGCCGCCATCGGGCGGCCCGTCACCTTTGCCCAGCCGTGCGCGATCGCGACCGCGTGTTCCTCGTGCAGGCAGAGCAGCATTCGCGGCTGCGCGTTGCCGAGGAAATTGACGAGACTGTCGTGCAACCCGCGGTAGCTGGCACCCGGGTTGAGCGCCACGAACGGGATCGCCAGGTCGCGCAAGACCGAGGCCAGCACGTCGCTGCCGAAGCCCGGGGGTCCTTGTCTCAGTCCGATCGGACGTTCGATGGCCTCGGCGGCGCTGTCGCGCGCGGGCGTTTGCGGGCCGGTCGAGCCCCGCGGATCGGCGTCGAGCATGCTTCACTCCCCAAGCGCGGTCGCGTGCGCCAGCCCTTGAGCCTTTGTCGGTCGCCCAAGGTCTCCGCTCAGGGGGCGAAGCTCTGCCGAGTTCTTCGTCCCGCGCGGCCTGCCGAGCCTGTCGAGCGCAGGCCAACTGTTGACAGTAAGTAGGCTTATCGTATCTATGCTGTCAATGTGCGTTTCATTTCCCGTGTCCTGTGCCGGGCACAATGGAGGCGCAAGGCGTTCGCTCGGGGGAAGCCACGAAGGGTTTCAGAAAGCCGCTGGGACGACGCGATGCTCGATCATGGCCTTTACGCCTCGCCGGGACACCTTGTACGACGGCTGCAGCAGGTCTCCGTATCGTTGTTCGCTCAAAGGATGGAGGCCGCGGGGGTCGACTTGACGTCGGTCCAATACGCCGCCCTCAAGGCGATTCAGAGCCATCCGATGATCGACCAGGCGACGCTCGCGGGCGCGATCGCGTATGATCGCACGACCATCGGCGGGGTGATCGATCGGCTCGAGTCCAAGGGCTTGGTTCGACGGGAACTCTCGCCGAGCGATCGGCGGGTCAGACAACTTGTGCTCGAAGCGGCGGGCGAACGACTGATTGGCCATCTGCAGACCTACGTCCAAGACGTGCAGGTCGCGCTTCTCGCCCCCCTGAGCGAAGACGAACGCCAGAGTTTCATGCGACTGCTCCAGAAGCTCACGAGAGAGAACAACGAGCATAGCCGGGCGCCGTTGCGGCCCGTTTCACGACGCGATGCGCCCGCGCCGGGACGCGGCACGAAGGGCCGCGGGAGATCCTCGGCGGGCTCCGGCACCCCGGTCGAGGCGATCCCATCGGCCACGCTAGCCCCAGGTCTCGTTGAAGGCGCCGTGCCACTCATCGAGAAACAGCAGGCCCGCGGCCGCGGGCCTGCTCGCCAGCACGTGAAACGCGCTTGAGTAGTAGGCCAGGGGCTGCGTCGGCCGGTCGTTCACCGCGAGGCCTTCGCGAACCAGGAGAACGAGCGTGTGATCGCCGGCGGAATGGCGGGCCACGATCCTTCCCGCGAGTTGCGCCACGCTCCCGCCGAGCACGGGCCCCCGTCCACGATCGTGGTCTTGCCGGTCGGCGCGAACGAGGTCGCGATGCCGACGTCGAGATTGCGCGACCACAGGTGGTGCTGTGCCTCGTCGGGGAACAACGCCAGCAGGTACGCGTGATCGGCGAGGTAGGACAAGCACCAGGCCGAGGAGCCGCACGTCGACCGGCCGATCTCGAACGCCGTCTCGAAACCGTATTCGTAGCCGCCCCAGCGCTTCGGAACGAGCGTGCGCATCACGCCGGCATCGATGAATTCCTCGACCGTTTGCAGCGGGATCTCGCGGTTCCGTTCGGCGTCGACCGCGCGGTCCAAGAGCTTCGGCGCCATGGCCTTGGCGCGGCGCACCGGCTCGTCGGGGCTCGGTTGGTCGCTCGCGGCCCGCGCGGCATCGGCCCGGGCAAGCGATTCGGGCCGAGCGACGGCCTTTCGTCCAACGTCATCGCGCTTCTCCCTCCCGGCTTTCGAAAAGCAGACCGGGAACGCGGGCTCGCCCTTCGGTTCGGCGACCGGCGTCAGGCCGGTATCGCGTGAGTCCAAACGCTGCGGTTCGGTTTCTCGGTCAGCATAGGCTTGATGCGCCGAAGCAAGTCCTGCAGTTCGGGCCGGGCATGGTGCCGCTCCCAGGCCGCTTCGCTCTCGAACACTTCGTATAGCATGAACGACGTCGGGTCGGCCGGATCCTGGTTGATGTCGTACCGACGGTTGTCCGGCAGGCCACGCACGGACGCCGCCGACCCCAACATAGCTTGCGCGAAGGCGCCTGTCTGCGCGACCTCGACCTTGAACATGACCAGCACCACGTACGGCGTCGATCCATCGGCTTCCATCGGTGACTCTCCTTGCTGGTCGGTGCCGGACCGCATCGGCCGGCCGCTCACATCGCGTGCATCACGCCGCCGTCGACGCCGAAGGTCGATCCGGTGATCTGCTTCGCGAGATCCGAGGCCAGGAATATCACGACCGCCGCGACGTCCTCCGGAGTGCCGAGTTTGCCGAGGGGGAGCTTGCGGATGTTCCGGGCGAAATGGTCGATCGCCGCTTCCGTCGTCATGCCCCATTTCGGGGCGGCGGACGTCTCGAAGAATGCGATCAGGCCCGGTGTCAGCGTCGGGCCGGGCGCGACCGCGTTGGCGCGCACGCCCTTGGGGCCGAACTCGATCGACAGGCTCTTGACCAGGCTCAGCACGGCCGCCTTGGCGACGCAGTAGTCGACGAAAACGGGGTCCGGCTGGCGCCCGGCGTCCGAGGCGATGCTCACGATGGCGCCGCGGCCGCGCGCGACCATGACCGGGAGGGCGGCCCGGCACGCGCGGACCCCACAGGTGAAATTAAGGTCGAACGTGGCCTGCCAAGCGGCGTCGTCCACGTCGAGGAACGAGTCGCGGTGCCGCGGGCCTCCGAGGTTGTTGACCAGCACGTCGACCGTGCCGTGCTCGCGCACCGCGCGATCGACGAGCGTCCGCGGGCCCGTTGCCGCGAGCAGGTCGATCTCGACCGGCAAGACGGGGCCGGCCTCCGCGATGCCGGCGAGCGCACCGGTCGCCCGGTCGCCCCCGACGACCCGCGCTCCTTCCGCCGCGAAGGCCCTGGCACACGCCAAGCCGATCCCCGAATTCGCGCCGGTGATCACGACGACCTTACCCGCCAGCCCGGTCTCCACCGCGTCCCTCCCTGGATCGAACCCGCGCTTGCCGGGGCCGCGAAGGGCCTTGGCGCCGTCCGGGTCCCGCGCGAAATCACGCTTGACGTCAAAAGCATACCTACGATAACAATACTGTCAATAATGGCGTGACCGGAAAATCACGCGAGCTTTCCGCGGGGGGAGCGATGGGCAAGGGTCACCAGGACAAGGTGGCGGTGATTTCCGGCGCGGCATCCGGGATCGGCCAGGCTTACGCGGTCCGGCTCGCCAGGATGGCGCCCATTCGTCCGGGAGCGGTGCCGGTCGCTCGGCGTCACGATGGCCTCGGTGGCCTCGGTGGCCCAGCCGGTCGGCCGGCTTTCGGGCGGCAACCAGTGGAAGGTCGTCCTCGCCAAATGGCTGGAAGCCGGCCCGTCGCTCGTCCCCCTGGACGACCCGACGCGCGGCGTCGACATCGGCGCAAAGCGCGAGATGCATCGGATCATCCATGGGCTCGCGGCGCGGGGCAGCGTCGTGTTGATGTCTTCGAGCGATCCGGGCGAGTTGATCGACGTAGCCGGCCGCATCTTCGTGTTCGTGACCGGCCGGATCAGCAAGGAGCTCGGTCACGCCGGGTTCAACCAGCACGATCTTTTCGCCGCCATGAACCAGAGCCATCGAGACGCAGGCGTTGAGGGCGATGAACTCGCGGCGGGTGATATAAAATATGTAATATAGCCTTCTTCACGAAGTAATGTGCAGACCGCTATATTTATAACAGTAGGGAGGATGGCTTATGACTTCGTGCCGAGACGCCTTCATCGCTGGACTAATCCTCGTCGTGTCGCCATTGGCGGCGCGCGTGGCCGCCGCCCAGGTGCTCACCGAGCACTCCGCTTCTCTGCAGATGGCGAGAACCATCGCCGATGCGGCGGTCGCCGAGTGCAAGGCCGCGGGGTTCGACGTGTCGGTCGCCGTGGTGGATCGCACGGGCGCCCTTCGCGTCCTGCTTCGCGCCGACAGCGCCAATCCGCACAACGCCGATTTGGCGCGACGAAAGGCCTACACGGCCCGCACCTTCCACATCACGTCGCTGGAGTTCGCGAAGCGAACGGTCGCGGGCGCCCCGCTCGAGGCGCAGCGCAATCTCGCCGAGGTCATCGCGTTGGGCGGCGGCGTCCCGGTCCTCATCGGCGCCGAAGCCATCGGCGGCGTCGGGGTCAGCGGATCGTCGAGCCAGGAGCAGGACGAGAAGTGCGCGGCGGCAGGTGCCGCGGCCGTGGCCGACAGTCTTCACTGAACGGGATTGGGAGACATGAGGATGCGTATTCTTGGCCCGGCTTGCCTCGTCGCGCTGCCGCTGTTCTTCGCCGCCCCGGGCGGGCGCGCTCCAGCCCAGGACGTTCCCGCACCTCCGACCACGGGCGAGGTTCGCGTGGTGGGATTCGTCGATGTGAACCCGCCGCAAACGCCCGCGGGCATCGACGCGTTGCGACGGTACCGGCAGGCCGCCATCGACGAGCCGGGCGCCCTCGAGGTTCGCGTGTTCCAGGAGATCGGCCGGCCCAGCCGCCTGATGTTGATCGAGACCTGGCACGATCAGGCGGACTACGACGCCCACCTCGCCGGCCAGGGGTCGGACGCCCTGAAAGCGTCGCTGCGGCCGGTCGAACTCGGCGTGACCGATCTCCGCGTGCATCGCGTGCTGCCGGCCGATCCGTCGAGCCAGCGTCCCGCCCCTCGCGCGGCGCCACCGGCCGCCGAGGCCGTCTTCGTCATGACGCACCTCGACGTCCCACCCCCCTTCTTCGCCGCGCTGCAGCCACCCCTCAAAGCCTTTGTGGCGACGACATCGAAACAGCCGGGCGCACTGTCGTTCGAAGTCCTGCAGCATGTGCCGCCACGCCAGAACCACCTCACGCTCGTGGAAGCGTGGAGCACCCGGGCGGCGTTCGAGGCGGATCGTGACAGCCTAAGTGCGCGCGCGTTCCGTGACACTACCGTGCCGATCCTTGGCGCGTTGTATGACGAGCGGCTCTATCGCGAGATCGATTAGCCGGGCTCGCCGACCGGACCGGCCGAAATGGGATCGGACCCGCGCGACGCCCGTCCACACGGGGTGCGCCGACCGGTCGAACCAAGGGAACGCCTCATGGGATACATCACTCAGCTCGATCGCATGCTGATCGGCGGCGAACTCGTGGCGAGCGGCGCCGAGGCCTGGGACGAAAGCATCAACCCGGCCAACGAGGAAGTCATCGGGCGCGTGCCTGCCGGAACGGCCGCCGATGTCGACCGCGCCGTCGTGGCGGCGGAGGCGGCCTGGCCGGCGTGGGCCGCCCGGACGCCCGGCGAGCGCGCCGAGATCATGCGGGAGTTCGGGCAGCGCATCGTGGCGCGGGCCGCCGAGATCCTCGACGTCGAGGTCGCCGACACCGGCAACACCATCACGCCGATGCGGGGCGACGTCCGCATGGCGGTCGAAAGCCTGAACTACTATGCGGGCCTCGGCCATGAACTCAAGGGCGAGACGCTGCCGGCGTCCTCCGCGAACCTGCATCTCACGCTGCGCGAGCCCTATGGCGTGGTGGCCCGCATCGTGCCGTTCAACCATCCGGTGATGTTCGCCGTCGCCCGCACCGCGGCGGCGCTGGCGTCGGGCAACGCCGTGATCGTCAAGCCGCCGGAAACCAGCCCCTTGTCGGCCATGGTGTTGGCCGAGATCGCCCGCGACGCGCTGCCGGCGGGCGTCTTCAACATCGTCACCGGGTCCGGGCGAACGGTCGGCGACGCCATCGTCCGGCATCCCGCCGTCAAGCGCATCGCCTTCATCGGATCACCCGCCACGGGTCGTGCCATCCAGCGCGCCGCCGCGGAGGCGGCCGTCAAGCACGTGTCGCTGGAGCTCGGCGGCAAGAACCCGATGATCGTGTTTCCGGACAACGATCCCGACGAGATCGCGCGCGCCGCCGTGGGCGGGATGAACTTCACCTGGCAGGGCCAGTCCTGCGGGTCCACGAGCCGCCTGCTGTTGCACGAGGATATCCACGACCCCGTCCTCGAGCGGGTCACGGCGCGGGTCGCGGCCCTGCGGGTCGGCGATCCGACCAGCGCCGAGACCGACATGGGACCGGTCAACTCCAAGCTGCAGCTCGGCAAGGTCATCGGCTTCATCGAGTCGGGCAAGGCCGAGAAGGCCCGGCTGATGACGGGCGGCAATCGCCCCAAGGGCGCCGCTTTCGAGCGGGGGTTCTGGATCGAGCCGACGGTCTTCGCCGACGTCGTCCCCGGGATGCGGCTTTGGCAGGAGGAGGTGTTCGGGCCGATCCTGTCGGTCGGCCGCTGGCGGACGGTCGACGAGGCGGTCGCGATGGCCAACAGCACCGAATACGGGCTCACCGCCGCGATCTGGACCCGCGACATCAAGGCGGCGCTCAACACGGCCCGCCGCGTGCGCTCGGGTCACCTCTGGATCAACGGCTACAGCGCGCATTTCCTCGGCGTGCCGTTCGGCGGCATGAAGAACAGCGGCGTCGGGCGGGAAGAAGGCATCGAGGAACTGTTCAGCTACACCGAAGCCAAGACCATCAACATCATGCTTTAGTGCCCGCGATGGCGGACGTTGATCGCGGCAACACCCGCTTGCGACTGGCTCATGCCTCGTCGGTGGCGATCGAGGCGGCGTTTCGGCTTGCGACATTGCGAAAGCGTCGCGGTGTCGATGCCGCACGCCGTCCGCTTCAAGGGGGAGCCGGCCCCGCCGAAACCGGCGCGGGTCGCCGCGGGCTTCGGCATCGAGGCTGGCCCGGAGGCCGGGCGACGAGCGGGCGCGTGGTCGCGGCCTTTCACGAACCCTGCCGCGACCTCGGCTTTCCGCCGGCCTTCGAGCGCGATGCGGATCGACCGGTCCCGGCCGATCGGGATCGCCTGTGCGGCCGCGAAGGGAGCTTGTGGCGATGACAGCGCCACGCCGCCCTCGGGCGCGACACTCATCACCTCCCCGAACGCTCGAAGTGCGTCCGCCGACGAGGCGGCGATCCGCGAATGCTGTATCGCGGCGTGTAAGCGCGGTGGCCGGCTGCCGCCGGGAGGGCGCTCCGAGGCGCGCCGGACGTCCGTCCCCGCCTCGACATCCCTTCCGCCGGGCCCTACTTCGGCCTAAGGATTCCCGTTCCGTTCCCTGCGGAGCCACCGGAGCCGACGCTTGGCCGAACCCGCCGCCCTTCTCGTCCCGCGTCCCGGCGGCATCGCCGAGCGCGCCCGCGCCGGCATCGCGCATCCCTATCTCGACGGGCTGAACCCCGAACAGCGCCGGGCGGTCGAGACGCTCGACGGCCCGGTCCTGGTGCTCGCCGGCGCCGGCACCGGCAAGACGCGGGTGCTCACCTCGCGCATCGCGCATCTCGTCGCGACGCATCGCGCGCGGCCGCACGACATCCTCGCCGTCACGTTCACCAACAAGGCGGCCCGCGAGATGAAGGAGCGCGTCGCGGCGCTGATCGGCCCGGTGGCCGAAGGCATGCCTTGGCTCGGGACGTTTCACGCCATCGGCACGAAGATCCTGCGTCGGCACGCGGAACTCGTCGGGCTGAAGTCGGGCTTCACCATCCTCGACACCGACGACCAGATCCGGCTCCTGAAACAGGTGCTGCAGGCCGAGAACGTCGACGACAAGCGCTGGCCGGCGCGGGGCCTCGCCCACTTGATCGACAACTGGAAGAACCGCGGGCTCGACCCCGCCCGCGTGCCGCCGGGGGAGGCGGGCGGCTTCGGCAACGGCAAGGGGCAGGCGCTCTACCGCGCCTATCAGGAACGCCTCAAGACCCTCAACGCCGCCGATTTCGGGGATCTGCTGCTCGAAGGCTTGCGGCTGTTCCGGGAACAGCCCGACATCCTCGCCCAATACCAGAACCGCTTCCGCTTCATGCTGGTCGACGAATACCAGGACACCAACGTGGTGCAGTACCTGTGGCTGCGCCTGCTCGCGCAAGGGCGCCACAACCTGTGCTGCGTCGGCGACGACGACCAGTCGATCTACGGCTGGCGCGGCGCCGAGGTCGACAACATCCTGCGTTTCGAGCACGATTTCCCCGGCGCCGTCGTGGTCAGGCTCGAGAACAACTACCGCTCGACCGGCCATATCCTCGGCGCCGCGTCGGGGCTCATCGCCCACAACACCGACCGGCTCGGCAAGACGCTGTTCACGGAGGACGCGTTGGGCGAAAGGCCCGCGGTCGCGGGCGTGTGGGATTCGGAGGAGGAGGCGCGCGCCATCGGCGAGGAGATCGAGCAGCTGCAGCGGCGCGGCCAGTCGCTCGACGAGGTGGCGATCCTGGTGCGCGCTTCGTTCCAGATGCGGGAGTTCGAGGAGCGCTTCATCACGCTCGGCCTGCCCTACCGCGTCATCGGCGGCCCGCGCTTCTACGAGCGGCTCGAAATCCGCGACGCGCTGGCCTACCTGCGCTGCGTCGCGCAGCCCGACGACGACCTCGCCTTCGAGCGCATCGTCAACACGCCGAAACGGGGCCTGGGCGATTCGACGGTCCAGGTGCTGCGCATGTTCGGGCGCGCCCGCAACCTGCCGCTCATGGCCGGCGCCGCGATGCTCGTCGAGACCGAGGACCTGAAGCCCAAGCAGCGCCAGACGATCCGCGCCCTGCTGGCCGACTTCGATCGTTGGCGCGCGCGGATCGGCACCGTTCCGCACGCCGAACTCGCCGAAACGATACTGGAAGAATCGGGCTACACCGACCTGTGGCAGAAGGATCGTTCGGCGGAAGCCGCGGGGCGGCTCGAAAACCTGAAGGAACTCGTCCGCTCGATCGAGGAATTCCCCGACCTCGTGTCCTTCCTCGAACACGTGTCGCTGGTGATGGAGGCCGACACCGCCGACAACGTCGAACGCGTGTCGATCATGACGCTGCACGGCGCCAAGGGGCTCGAATTCGAGACCGTGTTCCTGCCGGGCTGGGAGGAGGGGCTGTTCCCGCACCAGCGTTCGCTCGACGACAACGGCAAGGCGGGGCTCGAGGAGGAGCGGCGCCTCGCTTACGTCGGCCTCACCCGGGCCAAGCGCCGGGCGCGCATCTATTTCGCCACGAACCGCCGCATCCACGGGCTGTGGCAGACGACGATCCCGTCGCGCTTCCTCGACGAACTGCCGGAAGCCCACGTCGAGGTGACCGAAGCCGCGCAGGCCAAGCGCTACGGCGCTTACGGGCCGTCGCGGTTCGACAAGATCGAAAGCTTCGCCTCTTCCTACGCGACGCCGGGCTGGCAGCGGGCGCAGCGAGCGGGCGCCGCCAGCGCCACGAGCGGGCCGGCGCGGCGCCCCGGAACGATCGAGGGCGAGCTCGTGGCGAAATCGACCGAGCGCTCGTCCTTCGCCGCGGGCGCGCGCGTGCACCACGTCAAGTTCGGCCCCGGCACGGTCGCGCTGGTGGACGGCAACAAGCTCACGGTCGATTTCGACAAGGCCGGACGCAAGATGGTGCTCGACAGTTTCGTCCAGGCGGGGTGAGGGCCGGCCCGACCGCGGGCCGTCACCGCCCTGTCCGGGCTTCCCGACCATCCCGCGCGAACACGGACGGCCGGCGGAAGCAGGCACGGGCCGGTGTTCGCGCGCCCGCCCGTGACGGGCGTGCGCAAGCCCCGCCTCGCAGGCGCGGGCAAGAGCCTTGCGCGCTCAGGTGGCAGCCATTATACGGCTTCCATCACGGGCGCTTAGCTCAGCGGGAGAGCACTTCCTTGACATGGAAGGGGTCACAGGTTCGATCCCTGTAGCGCCCACCATCGTGCCGATCACTCGGGCGGCCGTAACGGCGGCGCGCCGGATTGCCAGGCTCATTCCTCAGGGGTGTCGTTTCGGTCGCCCCCGCGGGCACCTTGTCTGGCACCGGCTCGGTCTGCCCCGGGCGCGGCCCGAGACCCGCACGCGGTCGCGGGTGTCGCCGCGCGACAGCACGTGCCCGCGGGGCCTTAGCGAGGTTTCAATGAATTCCGCGTTTTCTGCGTGCATGCGTGATGTTGTGCGTGCGCGTGGAGGCTCGGACCATGAGGCCCTCTCGACCCATCCGGCGAATCCTCGCTCTCGGGGCCGTCCTCGCGACGGCGGCGTGCGCCGACGACGTGGGCCGTAGTCTCGCGCCCGGCCCTGCCTGCGACTGGGTCTGCGCGTTGTCGGCGGCCCTCGATCCCGACGCGCCGAAGCCGAAGCCGCCTTCCCCCCCGGCGCAACGCGCGGCCGCGGTGCCGACGCTCCAGAAGAAGTCGGCGACGCCGCGAGGCACGCCGGATCACGGGCAGCGGGTCGCCTCGACCATCGGGGCACGGAAGCCGAAATGGGGTCCGTCCTTCGTGACGCCGGCGGCGGTCGTGCTCCCCGCCACGGTGGGGCTCCCGGCCTCGGTGGGGCTCCCGGCGCCGGTCGAGGCCCGGCCGCCGGGCGCCGCGATCATCCCGGGCAGCGCGCCTTCCGTGGCGCCGACGTTCGACGGTTACGGACCGCCGCCGCAGCATTGAGCGCGGGAATGTGCGTCGAGAGGCCCGCAAGCGGCCTCTCGCGCCGCAGCCGCGCACGCCGCGTGAACCTGGAGTCGCGCTCCAGCGTTAGCCGCGCGGGCACCTCGACCCAGGAGACTGTCATGAACATTCGAATGATCGCCGCCGCCGCCGTCCTCGCGGCCGGCGTCACGGCCGGCGCCGGCGCGGCCCTCGCGTTCCCCGCCACCACGCTCGCGGCCCCGGTCGTCGTGGAAAAGGCCGCCGTGGTGGTGGTGAAGAAGGTCCGCAGGCCGATCGTCCTGAGAAGGCCTGCCGTCGTGAAGCGCATCATCGTCCGCTAGCGATCCTCGCGGACCCCCGCCGGGAGTCGGCTCCGAAGCCCGATTCCCGGCCTCCACCAAAGCGGAGGCGTTTCGTGGCGGCCCACGTGTTCTGGAAGGGCTACCTCAAGCTGTCGCTGGTGACCTGCCCGGTCACGCTGGCGCCCGCCACCACGGACGGCGACAAGGTCCGCTTCCATACGCTCAACCGCGCGACCGGGAACCGGATCGAGAGCCGCTACGTGGACGCCGACAGCGGGGCTCCGGTCGACCCCGACGACGAGGTCAAGGGCTTCGAGCGCGGGGAGGGCGACTACGTCCTCGTCGAGGACGACGAGATCGCCGCGGTGGCGCTGGAGAGCACGCGCACGATCGACATCGACATGTTCGTCGACAAGGCCACCATCGGCTGGCTCTGGTACGACAAGCCGCACTTCCTCGTCCCCGACGACCCGGTGGGCGAGGAGGCCTATTCGGTGATCCGCGACGCCATGGCGGCGACCGGCACGGTGGGCCTCGCCAAGCTCGTGCTCTACCGGCGCGAGCGCGCCGTGATGCTCGAGCCGCGCGACCGCGGCATCGTGCTGTGGACCCTGCGCTACGGCGACGAGGTGCGCGACCCTAAGGACTATTTCGACGCCATCAAGCCCGTGAAGCCGGAAGCGAGCGCGCTGACCCTCGTGCGCAAGATGATCGACGAGCGCACCAAAGCCTGGGCGCCCGCCATGCTGGCCGACCCGGTGCAGCAGAAGCTCCTCGACCTCATCGCCGCCAAGAAGAAGGGACGCAAACCCGCCAAGCCGAAGGAAGCCCCCGCGCCCCCGCCCGCCGGCAACGTCATCAACATCATGGACGCCCTGCGCAAGAGCATCGCCAGCGAGGGGAAAAGGCCGAAGGGCGGGTGATGGGGGGTGGGGACCGACCTACGGTTAAGTTTTGGGCCGGATTTGGCGAGAGGCGGACATAGCCGCGGTCCGGGATAACCGAAGTGCGCCAACGGCAGATGCTGACCCATTTCCCTTTTTGCGGACGTTCCGCTCGCGCTTCTTCAGGGACTCCGACAGAATTCCGGCAAACCCGAAGGCCGCCGTCGGCTCAGGTAGGTGGCAGGCTCGTCACATGCGTACGCGAACATCCGGAAGTGTCCGGGCTCAGACACATGTGAGACGGTTGCGTGGGAGGCGGGGGTCTCCGAAGCTGATGTTGCGACAACCAACGTCAGGAGACCCCCATGCAGGTTTTTGGCCTGCCTCGCCACCTTACACGAGCGGCTCGGTCGGCGTCGCGCCTTCTCGGAGCGAAGCCCCCAAATCGCGAAGCGGAGAGGAGGCGCGACGCCGTCGCGCGATGGCGGAGCCTGCCAAGGGTCACGCGATGCGAAGCATCGTGGGATGGCAGGCGGAGGCGCCGCGCGATGGCGGACGGCCTCACCGTCGAGCAGGCCGCAAAGGCCGTGGGCGTGCCACGCTCCACGCTTTATCGCTGGGAAGCGGCGCCGGAGCCGCGCAGCCGCAAGCCGCACAGGCCTCGCAAGCCGGCCTGGACACCAGCGCTGGTCAGGGCGGTGGAGGAGCTTCGTGCCGACAATCCCATGTACGGCAAGCGCAAGCTCGCGGTTCTGCTGCGGCGGGAAGGGACGATGGTCTCGACCTCCACCGTCGGCCGCATCCTGCGCAAGCGCGAGCGCGACGAGCGATCCGAAGACGGTTCGGATTGGACCCATATTGTTACACAGAACAGGGATGCGGCGCCTATTGGAGCCAAGGCCACCGCCCGCTCCATCTTCGACGACGTCGACAGGTGATCGACCCCGATGTAGGAAGAGCGATCCCGGATGGTGAGTTGCGATGGGTCTGTCTGTCTCCAGTAGAGCGGGACGATGGCGCAGCATCTTTGCGAGTTAAAACCAGCTTCGCCCCATATCACGGGCCGTCACGTCCTCGAATCAGCACGTGAGCTGGCTCGCTTCCGGCCGGTCACGGAAAAACATTCCGAGGGCACGACACACGGACGCCGATTGTCAAAAAGCGATCGGGCAAAAGGGGGCGATAGTTGGCGCGATCCGGTCAAGCCGGGTCAAAACCAAAGGCACCGAGCACCCGCGCCGAACGGCTCTCCGACCGGCCTGACACTCGCCTGCCTACCCCGGTATCGGCGCCGCCGCGCCCCGGAACGCTTCCCACGGGTCGTTCGCCAGGTTCGCGAGCCGCGTCGGGGTGTTCGCCACGGTGAAATAGTTCGGCGCGATGCCGGCGAGTTCGGGCCAGTCGAGGGGCATCGACACGGGGGCGCCGGCGCGGGCGCGGGTGGAATAGGGGGCGACGGCGGTGGCGCCGCGGCCGTTGCGCAGGTAGTCGACGAGGATTTTGCCCGCCCGCTTGCTCTTGGTCACGACGGCGACGTAGCGCTCGGGGCTGTCCGCCGCCATGGCGTCCGCCATCCGCTTGGTGAAGGCCTTGGTTTCCGCCCAATCGGCCCTGGGCGACACGGGGGCCACGACGTGCAGGCCCTTGCCGCCGGAGGTCTTGACGAAGCCCGCGAGCCCGGCGTCGCGCAGCCGCGCCCGCACCTCCTCGGCGGCCGACACCACGGCGCGCCAGGGCACGTCCTCGCCGGGGTCGAGGTCCATGATGATCGTGTCGGGCCGCTCGATGTCGGCCAGACTCGAGCCCCAGGGGTGGATTTCGAGGACGCCCGCCTGCACGAGGCCGATGAGGCCGTCGAGCCCGTCGATGACGATCGTGGGCTCGGCGCCGGGGTCGCCCGGGTCGGGCACGCGCCGGATCGCGGCGCTGGCGCCGGCCCAAGCGTGTTTCTGGAAGAAGCATTCTTGCGCGATGCCGCCCGGGCAGCGCAGCAGCGACAAGGGCCGGCCGACGACGAAGGGCGCGATCCGCCGCCACACCTCGGTGTAATAGGCGGCGAGGCCCTCCTTGGTGACGCCGGCGTCCGGCCAATACAGCCGGTCGGGATGCGTCAGCCGCACCGCGGGCCGAGGGTGCGCCGCCTTCCCGCCGGGCGCCCGGTCGCCAGCCGGGGGCGTGTCTTCCCGCACGACCTCGGCGGCGCTCTTGTCCTCCCGCAGCCCTCGGAAGGCCGCGTGGCGCAGATTGTGTTCGGCCGTCCAGCCCCGGAACTCGACCTCGGCGACGAGCTGCGGCTTGACGTAGCGGACGCCCCGGGCGGCCTCGGCCGACAGGCGCTCCGCGAACGGGCTCGCGGGCAGGCGCGTCCGGTCGAGCGTTTTGAACAGGTCGAGAGCCACAGCCGCCGTGAAGCCCGTCCCCACCCGCCCGGCGTGGACGAGCTTGCCGTCCTCGTAGGTTCCGAGCACGAGCGAGCCGATCGCCTGCCGCGAGGTGGTGGAAGGCACGTAGCCGGCCACGACGAATTCCTGGCGGTGCGAGCACTTGGACTTGACCCAGCCCTTGCCCCGGCCCGACCGGTAGGGCGCGTCGCGCAGCTTGGACACCAGCCCTTCGAGGCTCAGACGGCAGGCGTGGCGCAGGATGATGTCGCCGTCCTCGTCGAACTGGCCGCTGAAGCGCAGCACCGCAGGATCGTCGGGCAGCAGGCGCCGCAGCGCCTCCTTGCGGTCGATCAACGGCGTCTCGCGAAGGTCGTGGCCGTCGAGGTGCAGCAGATCGAAGGCGTAATAGCGGAACCGGTCGGTGCGGCTCTCGCCGAGGTCGGCTTGCAGCGCCGAGAAATCCGAAGCGCCGTTGGCGGTTTCGACCACCACCTCCCCGTCGATCAGCGCCCGGTCGAGCGGCAGCGCCGCGAAGGCGCCGGCGAGTGCCGGGCCGAACCGGTCCGTCCAGTCGAGGCCGGTTCGGGTCAGGAGCTTGACCCGCCCGACCTCGATGCGGGCCTGCAACCGGTAGCCGTCGAACTTGATCTCGTGGATCCAGCGGCGTCCCCCCGGCGCCTTGGTGGCGAGCGTCGCGAGGCACGGCTCGACGAACCGGGGCAGCGGCGCCGCGACCGCGTTCTCGAGCCGGGCCGGATCGAGCGCGGGGGAGGGGCCGGCGTCCGGACCCGGCTCGGCGAACGCGGCTTTCGCCGAGGGCTTGCGGGAGCGTTTCTTGGTCTCCCACGTGGCGCCGCCCGCTTCCGCCACCTGCGCGACGGTGTGGCCCGTCTTGACCGACTCGGGCCGCTCCTCGAGGATGTCCGCGCCGCCTTCCGGGCGTGCCTCGGCGTCATCCGCCTTGATCAGCAGCCAGTTGCGGTGCTTGTCCCGCGGCCTGCCGGCGATGCGGACGAGGTGCCATCGGCCGCGCAGCTTTTCCCCGGCGAGCTCGAATTCGAGGTGGCCTTTAGCGAGCCCGTGATGCGCGTCGCCCGCGGGCGACCACGCGCCGCGATCCCACAGCACGACGGTGCCGCCCCCGTACTGGCCCTTGGGGATCGTGCCCTCGAAGCCGCCGTATTCGAGCGGATGGTCCTCGACCTCGACGGCGAGCCGCTTTTCCCCGGCGACGAGACTCGGTCCCCGCGTCACCGCCCAGCTCTTCAGCACCCCGTCGAGCTCGAGCCGCAGATCATAGTGAAGCCGCGTCGCGTCGTGTTTCTGGATCGCGTAGCTATGGCCGCCGCCGGCGCCGGTGTCGCGGCCGCTCGGCTCGGGCGTCGTGTCGAAATCGCGCTTGCGCCGGTAGGTGTCGAGCGCCATGCGATCACCCCGCCTTGCGGCGCGTCGCGGCGGTCGCGGCGGGCTTCGCGGCGGCCGGCTCCCGTTTCGCGGCGGTCTTCGCCGGTTTCCGCGGCTTCGCGGCGGCGGGTGTCGTCTGGCCGGCCGCCGACGCCTTGGCGCTCTCCCGCAAGGCGTCGAGGAGGCTCACGACGGTCCTCTGGGGCCCCGCGGCGGCGGGCAGCGCCACCGCCCGGCCCTCCGCCTTGGCACGGACGACCTCGGCCACCGCGCCCTCGTAACGGTCGTCGAAGGTCTTCGGGTCGAACCGCCCGAGCTTGGTCTGGATGATGTGCTTGGCGAGGTCGAGCATCTCGCCCCTGATGCTCAGCTCCGACACGCCGGCGAAGGCTTGCGCGGCCGCCCGGACCTCGTAATCGAAGTTGAGCAGCGTCGCGATCAGCCCCGTGTCGTGAGCGCGAACCAGGACCGTGCGCACGCGCCGGAACATCACGGCGCGCGCCAGCGCCGCGACCTTGCGGCCCCGCATGCCCTCGCGCAGCACCGCGAAGGCCTGCGCGGCGGCGTCGCCGCCCGGGACGAGGTAGTACGGCCGATCGAGGTAAAGGTCGTCGATCGCGCCGCAGGGGATGAAGGACTCGACCGCGAGCGTGTGGTCGGCTTCGGGCAGGGCGGCGGCGATCTCCGTGGGTTCCAGGATCACGGTTCCCCCTCCGGGAAGCTCGTAACCCTTGACCTGATCCTCCGGCGACACCGGCGCGCCCGTCTCGGCGTCGACGAACTGGCGACGGACCCGGTGGCCGGTCCCGCGGTTGATGGTGTGGAAGGCGATCCGCTCGGAGGTCGACACCGCGGTGTAGAGCGACACCGGGCACGCCAGTTCGCCGACCTTGATTTGCCCCTTCCAGACGGCGCGAGGTGCCACGCGATACCCTCCCCGGAACGCACCCCCGGGCTTCGCACCGGAAGGGCGCCGATCCAGTTGCCGAAGCGGGCGTCGCGACCGTTGCGAGTCCCCTCCGGAGAGTCGGGCAACGTCAGTGCGCTGTTCGGGTTCCCGGCCGGGGACGAGATTCCCGCGGGCCGTGCCCGCAGCGGCTCAGACGAGCCGGAACTCGATGTCCCGGGCGCCGTGGTAGAGGATGTGCCGGCCGAGGGCGTGCAGGCGGTCGACCCCGTCCGCTATCGTCAGGAAATGGTTGCCGGCGAGCTGGCCGACCTTGCTTGCGAAGCGCACGGCGCCGTAGCCCACCAGGATCTCGGTCTCGCTGACGCCGCCCGGGTGGAGGATGATCTGCCCCGGCGCCGGGTAGCTCGTGGCGTTCTCGTAAGGCAGGCCGAGGTCGAGGTCCCCCATCGGGATCCAGCAGGCTTCCCCGCTCCAGCGCACGTGGATGATCCGCTCGCGATAGGGCAGCATGGCGCGGACCCTGGCGCAGGTCTTCGGCGCCAGGGCGTCCTCGAAACGAGCCGTGAAGCGCTGGTCGCCGGCGATGATCTCCAGGGCGTCGGGCATGTCAGTCCTTGGCGCGTTCGACGTAGGAACCGTCCTCGGTCTGGATGACGATACGGGTGCCGGGCTGGATGTGGGGCGGCACCATGGCGCGGGCGCCGTTCGACAGCTTGGCGGGCTTGTAGGACGAGGATGCCGTCTGCCCCTTCATGGCCGGCTCGGTCTCGACCACTTCGAAGGTGACGCGCTGCGGCAGTTGCGCCGCGACCGGCGTTTCGTTGAAGATCGACAGCAGCACCTTCATGCCTTCCTGAAGGTATTGCGCCTGGTCGCCCAGCAGGTCTTTCGGCACCACGACCTGATCGTAGTTCTCCGAGTTCATGAAGGTGTGGCCGTCGGCATCCTGGTAGAGGTAGGAGAATTCCATGTCCTCGACGTGGGCGCGCTCGACCTGCTCTGTGGTCTTGTAGCGGTCGGACACTTTGACGCCGTCGCTGATGCGGCGCATGTCGATCTGCGTCGTCGGCGTGCCCTTGCCGGGGTGGAAGCTTTCGGCGCTGAGGACGGAGTACAACTGGCCGTCCCTTTCGACGACGTTGCCCTTGCGGATCGAACTGGCGATGACCTTCACGGAAGATGCCTTTGGATGGAAGACGCGCGAATCGAAACAGCCGGGCGGCGGCGGCCCGTTCGATGCGGCGCGCACCATACCTTTTTCCGCGTATTTGGCCAGAGGCGGCCTTCTCGGGCCGCCTCCGCCGAACCGGGGCGGAGCCGGGCAGGGGACCCCCCCGCGAAGCGGGATGGGGCGACCGGCGGAGGGGAAGGGGACCGCGTGCGACGCGCTGGAGGCGCGGCGCGGTGGATGAGGTGAAGTTCGTGCCCCGTCACGGCGTCGGGCTCCATTCCACCGCGGATCGCCGGCACCCATGATCCCCTCGTCGCCCGCCTGGTCGCCGCACGTCTACGCCGACCGGCGGCCCTTCCTCGTCGCCCGGGGAAGGATCGCCGCGGCGGTGCGGGCGCATTTCGCCGAGCGGGACTTCCTGGAAGTCGAAACGCCTATCCTGCAGCGTTCGCCGGGCAACGAGGCCCACCTCGAAGCCTTTTCGACCGCGCTCGTCGGGCCGGACGGGGCTTCGACGCCCCTCTACCTGCACACGTCGCCCGAATTCGCCTGCAAGAAGCTGCTGGCGGCGGGCGAGCCGCGCCTGTTCACGCTGGCGCGGGTGTTCCGCAACCGCGAGCGGACCGCCACCCATCACCCCGAATTCACGATGCTCGAATGGTACCGGGCAAACGAGCCCTATGCGCGGGTCATGGCCGACGGCGCGACGCTGCTGCGTGCGGCGGCCGAGGCGGTGGGCGCGCCGCTCTGGCGGTTCCGCGGCCGCGAAACGGACCCGTTCGCCGAGCCCGAGCGGATCAGCGTCGCCGACGCGTTCGCGCGCCATGCCGGCATCGACCTCCTGGCGACGCTCCGTCCGGAGCCCG
>CAXTIC010000013.1:0-5364 GCA_964244255.1 uncultured Lichenihabitans sp.
GCTCCCTTCAGAATCGATAAGGCCCCGGGAATACTGTCCTCACGCACCCCGCAGCTCCGCCTGGCGAATGTAGGGAAGGACGGCGGGAATTGCCAGCGTCGTGTGCGAGCGGGTCGGGACCTCGGCCAAGACACGTCCTGAGACCAGTTCCCGCACGGCCGCGATGAACGCCAGCAGCGCGAGAGGCGCGCATATCCGCTGGCGGAGCTGCTGCTCTTGGCGGTATGCGGCACGATCGTGGACGACGACGCCATCTCGGCGTGGGGAGAGGGGCATCTCGGCTTTCTGCGGCGCTTTCTGCGCTTCCATCATGGCGTGCCGGGCGGGCGTTGGCTCACGATCCTGATGGACCGGATCAATCCGGCGCTGTTTTCGGCCTGTTTCACCCGTTGGATCCGTTCCCGCTGGCCAGACCGGCCAGACCTCGTCGCCATCGACGGCAGGACCTCCCGCGGCGGCCACGACAGGACCTGCGGGCAAGCGCCGCTCCACCTCGTCTCGGCCTTCGCCACGACGAGCCGCCTGGTGCTCGCCCAGGAAGCCGTGGCTGAAGCTGCGCCGCAAAATGGCCGCTCGACACGCCGCGATCCTCAACCAAATCCTCGCCGTCAAATTAAATTTGACCCGGATTCGGAGCCCTGCGACCGTGGGCCTCCGAGAGGCCCGCGTGGCCCGCGAGCGCGCCACGCCCGGTCCCGCGCCGCCGTGTCCGAAACGGGTTTCGCCGCGGCGGCGGCGGTGCGGCGGGCCGCGGCTACTTCAGCGTCATGCCGGCCTTGGGCAGGGCCTCGGCGATGACCTTGTGACAACCGGCGTCGTCGTCCTTCTTCAAGGCCGACACCGACTTGGTTTTCGCGTCGTCGAGCGCGGCCTTGGCGGCGGGGCTGAGGTTCGGGGCCTTGTAGGCGCTCTCGAGCTGGATGAGGTCGCTTTCGCAATCCGCCCGGGCAACGCCGGCGCTCGCGAGGCCGATCGTGGCGGAAAGCAGGACGACGTTCACAATGCCGCGTGTCATGGTTGGCTTCCTTTTTGCTGGGATCGATGTCGAGGGTCGAGGGGAGGCCGGGGCGATCGCGCGACGAGGCTGGAGTGCCCGCCGGCGTCGGCCCCGGCCCCCGCATCAGGCTTGCGCCGAGGCGTGCCCGATTCGGTCGGATCGGCTGATCGTGAGGTAGGCGACGAGGGCCAGGATGGCCGCAAGGAAGATCAGGCTCGTCGTGATCGTTCCCCACCCCAACCCGCCGGCGATGACGGGCTTGGCCAAGAGGTCGCCCATCGAGGCGCCGAGCGGGCGCGTCAGGATGTAGGCGATCCAGAACGCCAGGATGGCGTTCATCTTGAGGACGAAGCGCAGCAAGGCCACGAGCCCGATCATCGCCGCGAACACCAGGGTGGCCTGGCCGTAGCCGAGGTCCATCTTCTCGGCGAGCAGGTCGCCGACCGAGGTTCCCATGGCGAACGTGAACAGGATCGCGGCCCAGTAGAAAAGCTCTCGCCGCGTCGTGAAGATCGAATGGATCGAAAGCGTCTTCTCGTTGGCGTACCATGCCGCGAACACCGCCGCGAGGATGATGCCGAAGGCGATCGACGTCGTGACCAGGCTGATGCCCATCCCGTCCACCAGATTGTCCGAGATCAACGTGCCGACGACGCTGATAAGAACGACTGTTACCCAGTAAATCGGTGGGACGTAACGTCTTGCCCTCAGTTGTACGATCAGCGCTACGATGAATACCGCGCTCATGGCGTATGACGTGATGGTGAGTCCCAGGTTCATCCGGGTCGAAAGCAGGTCTGCGCCAGTCTCCCCAACGGTCGTCGCGAGGATTTTGATGATCCAGAAGTAGATCGTTACTTCCGGAACCTTGTTAAGCATCGGCGAAAGTTGGCCACCTGGTTGAAGCATGCGGTCTCTCCAGACGAGGGTCGCGAAGGGTCGCGTCATCAAGCGGCCGGCTGAGCCTGACCGACGTGCAAACCTTAGCCCGTGAGACTTAGCCCCGAATGAGCCTGTCGGCGCCGCGACGCCGCGCGGGCCGGAGGCGGCGGGCGGCTCGACCGCATCGTCCATCGGCCCCTCGCGCGGCAGACGACGTCACCCGGCGTCGCCGGCGCGCGGGAACGCCACGCGTACCCGGAAACCCTGGGCGTCGCGCCGGTTCCCGACATCGACCACCGCCCCGTGCCGTTTCGCGATCGCGTCGACGATCGCGAGCCCGAGGCCGCTTCCCTCGGCCTCGTGCGGCGCGGCCCGAAAGAACGGATCGAACAGGCGCGGCAGGGCGTCCCCGGGCACCCCCGGCCCGGTATCGACGACCTCGACGATCGCCCGGCCGGGCTTGCCGCGGACCGAAACGTCGACGCTGCCGCCCGCCGGCGTGTAGCGCACCGCGTTGTCGATCAGGTTGTCGACGAGGATGGCTATTTCCGCCGGCGCGCCGGCGACATCGGCAGGCTCGCGGGCCGCGATGCCGAGATCGACACCCTTGCGCGACGCGATCGAGACATGGTCGGCCACGCATTCGGTGACGAGCGCCGCGAGGTCCACGATCCGGCGATGGGTCGGCTCCGCCCCCTCCCCGAACCGGGCCATGCGAAGCAATTGCTCGACGAGCATCGACGCGCGCCGGATCCCGCGGCCGAGTGCGGCGACCAGCGCGGCCTGATCGTCGGATCGGCCCACGGTTCCGAGGTTCTCGACTTGGAACTGGAGCGCGGTCAGTGGCGTGCGCAGCGCGTGCGCGGCATCTGAAACGAAGCGGCTTTGTTGATCGAGCGCATGCTGCAAACGGACGATCAAACTGTTCATCGCCTCCACCATGGGGGCGACTTCGCTCGGCACGTCCCGGATCGGTATCGGATCCTTGCTGCCCGGCCCCCGTCCCGCGATCGTTCGGGCGAGATCCGTCAAGGGATCGAGCAATCGCGCGAGCGACCACCCGAGGATCAGCCACGCGAGCGGGATCACGGCAAGGATCGGCGCCGCGGCCTCGATGGCCGCGCGCGCGGCCAGCTCCTCGCGCACACTCATCCGCTGCGCCACCTGCACGGTGCGGCCGCCGTCGCTCGATGTGTAGACGCGCCAATCCTCGCCGCCGAAACTCACGGTGGTGAATCCCACTTTGGCGCTCCGCGGCGTGTCGGCGCCCGGGGGGGACACGCGGAGGCGCGCGCCCGCGGCGTTGCGGATCTCGATCACGAAATCGTCCTCCGGATCGTGCTGGACCGGAGGGCCGGCCGTGTCGGGAAGGCCGTCCCCGGCGTTTAGCGCGATCTGGCGCAGCTGGCCGTCGAGGAAGCCGGCCGCCTCGCTTCGCGCGAGTCCGTAGGCGATGATGACGGCGGTGGCCCCGACGACCGCCAGGAGCAAGGTCATCTGCGCCAGCGCGGTGCGCCGCAGGGAGCTCACGGCGCGCCCTTGAGCACCATCCAACCCGCGCCCCGCACGTTGCGGATCACGTCCTTGTCGAGCTTCTTGCGGATCGAGTGGATCAGCACGTCGATGGCGTTGCTTTCGACCTCCTCGCCCCAGCCGTAAATGCGTTGCTCGATCTGGTCGCGCGACAGGATGGCGCCGGGCCGTTCCATCAGCGCGCGCATGAGTGCGAATTCGCGCGCCGGAAGCGCGATGGTCGAGCCGCGGAAGGCGACGGCGTGACTGGCGAGATCGAGCGTCAGTTCCCCCGCCTCCATCACGGATTGCGCCAGGCCGCCGTGACGGCGCAGGACCGCCCGGATGCGGGCGACCAGTTCGCGAACCGAAAACGGCTTGGCGAGATAGTCGTCGGCGCCGAGATCGAGGCCGTCGACGCGGTCGTCCAGGGCGCCGCGGGCGGTGACGATGATGACCGGCGTCTTGTTTCCGCCCGCGCGCGCCGCCCGCAACAGGTCGAGACCCTGCCGGCCCGGAAGGTTCAGATCGAGGAGCACCAGCGCGTGCTCGCCATGCGCAAGCGCCTCCGCGCCGTCGAGCCCGTCGCGGGCCCAATCGACCGACATGCCGAGATTTCGGAGTGCCCCGGTCAGGCTTTCGCCGATCATCGGGTCGTCCTCCACCAACAGAATGCGCATTGACGCTCGAACCGCTATGCTCGACGACGCGATGACGGCCGCTCAACATACGCCCGAGGGCGGACAATCCCGAAACCCGCTCACGCTCGAGCCGCGGCCGCCTCCGGCGAACCGTCCGGCCGCCGGGTCGTCCCCCACGAGGCGCCGAGGGGCCGACGGTTTTGCAGCCCCGTCAGCTTGACCTTCTTCCGCTTGCGAGGCGCGCGAGCGGGGGGGTCGATGACGGCGCGGCAGGCGGGGCTGAGATCGTTGGCCTTTGCGTTCAGGCAGGCCACGATCCGGCTCTCGTCGGGAATGACGTCCGTGCACAGGCGGAACACATCGGGGCGACACGCGTCCTGATCCTTGGGCGACCCCTGTTCTTGGGCGGACGCTTGTGGTGGAATGAGCGCGAGCAGCACGAGCCAAGCAGCCAGACGAAACGGCATCGCGTTTTCCCCAAGAAGGTCCATCGCGCCGCCTAGCACGCCAGACTTTGCCGCGAATGAGGGCGCCGGCAGGCTCGAAAGGCCGCGGGGCGGCGATCGCGCGAGCACCGTTCGGCCTGTCCGCGGGGGGCGTTGCTACTTATAGGCCGAGTGGCAGGAGCGGCATTCGCCGACGATCGCCGATATCCTGCCCCTGAAGTTCACGGCATCCCTCGACTGGCCGACCGAGCTTGCGGCCATCGACGCGAGGCGCAGGAAGCGCGAGCGCAAATCCTTCGACTCGGCGTCTTCGCGCCGCGCATAGAGCGCGTCGGCCGAGCGTGCGCTCTCGGCCAAGCGCGCGAAAAGCGCGTCCGCCTCGGCCGGATCGAAGGACGTCAACAACGCCCTCGCGGCCTTGGTCGAGTCCGACATCTCGCCCATCACGCCCTTCAAGGACGCGGCCGTCGCCGGCAGGATCAGGGCCGCGAGAACCGTCGAAATGAGGATCGAGCGTTTCGGAACGGGCCTCAACGATTGGATGAGGATGGAAGTGAAGGCGCGCGTCGTCATGCGATCTCTCCGTCTACCGGGCGCGGATGGGTTCGCGGCTCCGCCGCCGATGACGAGCGGCAGCCTTGAAAGCCGTGCGATGGATCGGCTGGTGCCGACGCGATGGGTCCGCCGGCTTGAGCGAGCCCCCGCCGGCGTGGCCGGCCAGGGCAGTGCATTCTTCGATCCCGTGCTGGATGTCCTGCTGCAGGCCGGAGGTGATCGGGTCGGGTTCGACGTCGGCGTCCGCCGGCGTCGAGGGCGCCGCCGCCATCGCGGCAAACGGGCCGGGGGGGTCGGTCCACGCATGCGTCGTCCTTCCGTGTGGCCAGGT